>NZ_JAVIWI010000001.1:1345439-2018158 GCF_034314085.1 Undibacterium sp. 5I1 | reverse complement strand
CAGCTACTGGCGTGCGAAAAAAGCACGTGAGACTTTAGTTGTTCAGTGGGATGAAGGTAGTGTTGCAAAATTGAACAATGCCAACATGATGGCGGGTATCCGCGCCGCTGCCGCGACCGGTAAAAAAATTAGCATTAAAAAAACCGGTGGTGATGTTGATGTCGCCATGAAGGGCGCAGCCAAAACACTGAAGGCAGAATACAGCTCGCCTTTGTTAGCGCATGCAACCTTGGAGCCGATGAACTTTACGGCCGACTTCAAAGACGGTAAATGTTTGTTGATCGGACCTACTCAGTTCCAGCAAGGCGCGCAAGGTGCCGTCGCTGCCGCATTGGCGATCAAGCCAGAAGACATCACGCTTAAAACGACCTTCCTTGGCGGTGGTTTTGGTCGTCGCCTGGAATTAGACTTCATCGTGCAGGCGGCGCAGATTTCTAAAGCGGTTGGCAAGCCTGTCAAACTGTTATGGACGCGTGAGGATGATACGACGCATGATTTCTATCGTCCTATGGCGCTCAACCGGATGGCAGCAGGGCTGGATGCGAAAGGTAAACCGGTTGCACTGACGTTTGAATTGACCTCACAGTCCGTGACCCAGCGTGCATTTGGCTTGCCAAAAGATACGCTCGATCCGTTTATGGCAGAAGCCTCAGTCGTGCCGTATGACATTCCAAACATGACGCAAGACTTGTACATCCATGATGCGGGTTTGCGTGTCGGTTACTGGCGCTCAGTCAGCCATGCACTGAATGCATTTCCGAATGAGAGTTTTGTCGATGAAATGGCGAAAGCTGCAGGTAAAGACCCTTATGCTTTCCGTATGTCGCTGCTGGACAAGCAACCGCGTTTCGCCAACATCTTAAAACAGGCAGCAACTAAAGCAGGCTGGGGCAAGCCCTTGCCAGCCGGCCATAAGCTGGGTATTGCGTTGATGGAGGGCTACGATACTTATATGGCGCAAATTGCCGAGATATCCGTCAATAAAGCGCATGAAATCAAAGTGCATAAAGTTACGGTAGTGGCTGATCTCGGGCACATGGTCAATCCCGATACGGTCGAGGCACAAATCCAGTCCAGCATTGCCTTCGGACTGACTGCCGCCTTGTATGGTGACATTACCTTGGAAAATGGACGCGTGCAGCAAACCAACTTCCATAACTATCCCGTCTTACGCATGGTTGAAATGCCTAAGATCAATGTGACCTTAGTACAAAGCACCGAAAAACCAGGCGGTATAGGTGAACCGGCAACTGCATTGATCGGGCCGGCCGTAGCGAATGCCTTATTCGCTGCTACTGGCAAACGCTTGCGTAGCTTGCCTTTGACACCAGAGAAAATCGCTGCCGCATAGCAATTGCGCAATGAAGAGCGACTAAGTGGATTCAGCGTAGAATAATTCACTTAGTCGTATTTCATCCACTATCTCATCCACTATTTAGCGATTTCATCCTGCATACCTTATGCGGTTTCCAAGGCAAAAATGGCCTGTAAGCCGCATAAGCACTGCACCCTCATTTTGGATTGTCATGGACAGTATTGATCTGGAAGTGCTAAAAGCCTGCGCCTTATGGCTACAGGCCGGACGCAAATGCGAGTTGGTTACCGTCATCAAAACCTGGGGTTCTAGTCCCAGACCAGAAGGTGCCATGTTGGCGATTTGTGATGACGGACAAGTAGTCGGCTCCGTTTCTGGCGGTTGTATCGAAGACGATTTGATTGAGCGTGTCCGGCAAGAAGGCATACAACGAACCTTGCCAGAGATAGTCACTTACGGCATCACCGCCGATGAAGCGCATCGCTTCGGCTTGCCTTGTGGCGGCACGATACAACTAGCATTAGAACCTTTATCCGCGCACAGCCGGATTACAGAATTACTACAAAGATTAGCGCAACATGAGTTGGTGGCGCGCAGATTAGATTTGCATACTGGTGAGGTCAGACTCGATCTTGCGAAGTCGGCGATGAGCTTACAGATTTCAGAAACAGCACTTACGACGATACATGGCCCACGCTGGCGTTTGCTGATTATCGGTGCCGGGCAACTGTCCCGCTTCCTCGCCAGCATTGCGGTCGGCATGGATTACCATGTCACCGTTTGCGACCCCAGAGAAGAATACCGAGCAGGATGGCAAGTAGAAGGCGTACAAGTCGTGCACGCCATGCCAGATGATCTGGTGCAGGAGATGCAATTAGACAGCCGCAGCGCAGTGGTCGCCTTAACTCATGATCCCAAGCTGGACGATTTAGCGCTGATGGAAGCTTTAAAATCCGATGCTTTCTATGTCGGTGCCATCGGCTCCCGCGCCAACAACAGCAAGCGGCGAGAAAGACTCAAAGAATTCGACGTCAGCGATGCGCAACTCGCAAAACTGCATGGCCCGATTGGTCTATACATCGGCAGCAAAACTCCGGCAGAAATTGCGATCTCCATTTTGGCTGAAATGACCGCGGTGAAGAACAATATTCATTTGCCGGTAGAAGTGCAGGTTGAGTATGCCAAGCATGCGTCCAATCAAGTCTCTAGTGAGCCAGTCTGCGTCATTGGGACGCCGTGATATGTCATAGACACAGATGATTTGTTGATGTTAGTTGGAGGTGGATGTGTCAGATATTGATACTGTAGCACTGTCCTAATTATCTATTTCGCCACAATTTTTTTCCTAAACTACTACTTGGGTAGTGACTTAATTTCAAGACGGTGGCTTGTTGAAGGGGTTTGGCGGTTGGTTAATTATCCCCGCGATTTCGATTGTTATCGCACCATTTTCAATGCTATCGGATTTAGTGCAGTCTCTGAATATCTATGGAATGGATCAATGGATCTCTTTTTCAACCGTTGGCAATACCCTTTACCATCCTTACCGCATTCCGTTACTACTATTTGAACTGATCGTTAATATCGGTGGATTTACTTTTTCAACCTTGCTGGTTGTGCTGTTCTTTAAGCAACGTCGGAGTGCGCCTGCAGTCTTCATTGCGTTCTCGCTATCAATGATTATTATCCGGCTGCTTGACATGCTGTTATCAGCAAAAATACATCAAGCGGCCGCGGTAACGATGAGCAAAGATTGGATGGCCTTAGCAAAGGACACGATTGCTGGTTTGTTATGGAGTATGTATTTCCTGAAATCAGATCGGGTCAGAAACACTTTTACTCAGTTGTACAAGCAAGCAAACTCTACATCTGCGCATCAAACCTTATCGATAATTTCTCAAGATAGCAAAACAGCGCCAGACGAGTCAGCCATAGCTCAAGCCGATAGCACTGCATCCCGTTCGACTGGTACTTTATAAAAACCAGAAAAGGCTACATGTCAGGACTTAATCAAGTCGTTAAAATTTAGGTATTCCATGATCAGTATTGAGATCATGGAATACGCCGACTTGAGTAAAGCTAGTTCCAAACAAATCGTGTTTAATTTCTATCCGTATATTAAACTGATTTGGATTGTCATTTCGGTGGCAAAGGTAGGTCTTTCCCGGCGTTAGTATGCTGGGTATAGAAATGCGGTAGCCAAAGACTTCCCAAAAATAGCCATCGCTAGTGAAATGTAAATCACCCTCTTGCACGCGTAGCAGTAATTTCATACCCAGCCCCATACCGACATATTCTAAGACTTCGCCTTTTTCGCTTTCTTTCATATACGACGTAAATTGTATGGGTTTGCGTCCGTGTAGCCGATAAATCCGCTGCTTGAAAATGGAGGGGCAATCTGGTTTTGAATAGACTTGAATATCTACTGGAAAATTTGCATCATTGTATGGAATGAGCGCGCCTTTAATCATTGGCATGGTCAGAAAACCCAGTAATTTTCCGAACTTAGAGCATTTCAGTTCGCTTAGATGACCGACATAGTGTAATGGCTGATTTGGCGTTGGATTTTTTGCAAAACGGGCCTGAATATCTGGATGAAGTTCTAACCATTCTGCACCTAATATTTTTTTAAATAATTCGCCCTCTGATGGAGTCGTCGCGATATTGGTCATGTAGAGAATATTGTTATCGAAGTTAAGCGCCAGTATTTTAGGCGGCTATAGGGGGCTAATTTTTATCCTTAAAAGCGAGCTATGTTGAGTTTAATTCATATACTCACCAAAATTTCCACCAGGATTTCGGTCTCATCTGATCTTTTGTTTTTGGACGAGCTTCAGTTTCCCCGAGAACAGCAATCTTTTGTTTAAACTTGGTATCAGCAGCTTCACTTTTTGCCGACATTTGGCGGGATAACTCTTTCTGTAGCGCAGTGCTGGCGGTTAAATTGGCAATGACAAACTTTTCGCCCACAGGTGATGAATAAAATTTAATGATATTCGATAGTTCTGCTGTCGTTAAACTTGAAGAATACACGCGGTTCATAGTAAGTAAATAATCGTTGCTAGTATATTCACAGGATTCGTTGAAATAATCCTCATATGCGCTTACTACCTCTGGCCAGAGCTTGGATTGGGGCGTGATTCCCCTAAAATAATTCGGCTGTTCTTTTACAATACTATTTGGAGTACGCGATTTTGCCCCCTCTTTACATAGGACGATACTATCTTCAATTAAATTACGATATTTCATTAAAACGATGAGTTGATTTGCTTGTCGAATGCGAGTGTTCTCCTTTTCTTCAGTCGGCGATTTTATTAATGCAGATGGAATCTTGATTGGATTATCTTGATTAATTTCTTTATTGAGAGTTGTGGTTTTAGCTTGCTGATAAGACAGCACAGATTGATTGACACGCTTTGTCGACAACTGATGGCTGAATTCTGCAAGTGCTATTTTGATGTTCTCTCCGACAAAAATACCTGGATCTGATGGTGTGTAATCATCTTCCTTTTCTCGTGCTGCTATGAGCGGTTTTGCAAGGTTAAATGCATCAACAAAAGAATCAGTTTTTTGTAGCGCCTCATCAAAATAGGCCTGACCAAAATAGGTGAAATCTGCTTCGTTACTACAGCCGAATGAGGTCTTGTCTGCCGCCGCCGAGGTAATGATTAAAGTATTAGAGTCCTTTAGCTTGTCAATAAATCCTCCTGAATAGCACGCCGATATGACGATTACTCTTCGCTTGATACCTGATTCATTTAGCATGTCTCGCAAACGCTCGGGATTCAGATCGTTGAACTGCATCGACCCAAAATCTAGAGAGAATTTATGATCTTTTGATCCATGCGATGTCATATATAAAAACAGAATGTCTTTATTCTTATCCATCGACTCACTTATTTTTTTTAGTGATCGCGATAAGCTAGTTGTGCTGGCAATTGGCGATGTAGTTGCTGTCTTTGAATTATTGATCAACGTTATAGAGTGTCCAGATGTACCAAAGCGTTTTTTAAATAGCTCTTCAACGTAATGGACTTCTTTCATGAAAACGTCTTGATCAGAATACCCAGCCACGCCCACGAAAAACAGCACAGGAGTCTTTTGGTTACTGGGCATAACCGCTGCCAGTTCCTGCTCAAGCAAATTTGGTTGTAAATAAAATACGTTCTCACTTTCTAAAATATGGCGTTGTTCGTAAAAATTTCTCGATATTTCTGGGTCATACGGTTTTCTCCAAAGTGTTTTGTATTGCATGACTTGTGAAGAAGTACCACATATAAGTAAGACCGGCAGCAATAAGATAATCCTTCGTATTCCTTTAATTTCAAGCAATCTTATTGCGGCAAGTCCGCATGCCAATGCGAACCACATATCTGTAGCGCTACTGGCCCATTGGCCAATCAGGCCTTTAACAAACTGCCGACTAAGTATCCAATTTAATAATTGAAAACTCATCTCGTATGGAATTGTGAGTAAGCAAAACACGACTAAAAGCGATAATGTCTTGTCAGATTGATTCGCAGACAAGGTCATTGCCCAAGCGACAATGATCATCATTGGTAAGGTAAATATTGCTCCAGGTAAGCCAAACCAATTGAATTCGCCAGTAAAACCGATATGAACAAAATCCAAGGAAAATAATAGTGTTAAGTGAATGGCTGTCAAAAGTACGACTTGCGACCAGCTCACATAGAGTTCTTCCTTTGAAAAACGCAAAAATAATACTGCACGCAAGCCAATTTTGAGATTGGATATAAATGCGTTATCGCGAGAACTGTTATCTGCGGTCGGAATATTGTTCATTAGATAAAAACATCCTTAGATCAAGTTTTTTGCTCTTAGCCTTTGCAAAATAATAGGTAAGTGCGGCGTTTAGAATTGCTTATTTCTTGCTAATGTTAACTTTATCATTTGGCATGCTAATAGACGAAATATTAATGAACTCTAAAATGGAAATAGGTAATTTTTGTATCTGGCGGATGTTCGGCTTTTTTTTCCGGGATTAGTGCGGACAATTAGCCTGTCGATATCGTCTTGAATCGATCTTAAAATAAAAACATCCGGTAACAAGATGAAATTTGAACCCGATTTCGCGTAAAATCCTATCCAAAATCAAACCAACCTGGGTAGAAAACACATGAGTATTAAAGCCGATAAATGGATACGCCGTATGGCGCAAGAGCACGCCATGATTGAGCCGTTTGAGCCAGGGCAGGTGCGTTTGCGTGGTGAGGAAAAGATTGTTAGTTACGGTACTTCTTCTTATGGTTATGATATTCGTTGCGCCGACGAGTTTAAGATTTTTACTAATATCAACAGCACAATCGTCGATCCTAAGAATTTTGATGAGAAGTCGTTTGTCGACTTTAAAGGCGATGTCTGCATCATTCCGCCAAATTCATTCGCACTTGCCAGAACGATGGAATACTTTCGCATTCCGCGTAGTGTGTTGACGATCTGCCTTGGTAAGTCAACCTATGCACGTTGCGGCATCATCGTGAATGTGACGCCATTTGAGCCAGAGTGGGAAGGTTATGTGACTTTGGAATTCTCTAATACGACGCCATTGCCAGCCAAGATTTATGCGGGTGAGGGTTGTGCTCAGGTCTTGTTTTTTGAGAGCGATGAAATTTGCGAAACATCGTACAAAGATCGTGGCGGAAAATACCAAGGTCAGCAGGGCGTTACTTTGCCGAGGGCATAATTTCTGCGGTAGTCGCATTCAAAACACACTTCATCAAACACATTAGTGCGCCAGAACCGGCGCGCTAATGTCGTGCCTAATATGCCTCTGTTTTGGTTCGCCGTTCAGTCCTCAACTTACTCCAAATTCGAGCCGACTTTGTCGGTTCAGGCTGCCGCCCGCTAAGCTGTTGGCCAATTTACGTTTGAGCGCATTATGTTGATACCTTACTTACCTGCCTAGCAATATATTCTTGAAACGATTGATGCCTAGGTGTATCGTCCTTAGCTCATAAAGCCTAAGTTCTGGTTAGTAAAATTTTTGATGTTCGGGAAGACGTCGCTGATTTGCGTAGCGCTAAGGCCAAACCAGCTAGCTAGTGTTGCACCGTACTGATCAACCGAGAACTGCGGCAACAAACTACCTGAGCCTACGTCTTGCGTATGTTTTAGTCCAGTGACGGGAAAGGTTCCATAAATATTTTTTCCTTTGACTGCGCCACCGACGATAAAGTGGTGAGAACCCCAGCCGTGGTCGGTGCCGTCGCCATTGCTGGTAAAGGTACGACCAAAATCGGATGCGGTAAATAGCGTGGCTGCGCTACGCATGTCGCTGCCTTGCAGATTGCCCATGACGCCATCGAAATAAGCAATAGCGTGCGAAAGCCTTGCCATCAGATCAGCTTGATTAGCGCGCTGAAAATCATGCGTATCGAAGCCGCCCATACTGACAAAGAACACTTGCCGTTTTGCACCCAAAGCATTGCGACCGGCGATGATGCGAGCCACAGTTTGCAATTGCACGGCTAATGAATTAGTCGCCAATACACCGGTATTAGGATTGGTATATTGGGTTGGATTGGGCACACCAGTTGGACCCGCAACTGCCATTGCCGGGCTAAGTATGCTTTGCGCATTGATGGAGCGATTGGTGACTGCTGCGTGTTCCTTTTGAAACAAGTGCGGATTGTCGGCAGTGATAATTGCTTTCAGCGGATTGGCACCTGCCGTTGATCCAAACAGGGCACCACTAAGGCCACCGATCGGTACCGCACCTGAGGAGCTGATTTGATATTGATTGACTGTTTTACCCGCTAAAAAAACGGCATTGCCAGAGGCCGAGATGGAGGTAAAAATCGGGTTGCTATTATTCGCCACCATCAAGTCACCCATGCGCCCGCCCCAACCATACGCCGCACCTTCTGGCGCGTAGGCTTGCCATAGGGATTGCTGATCATTGTGCGAGAACAGTTTGGGAGGCAATGGCACGCTGGCCGCTCTATATTGCGCTAAGGTCGTTGGTACGATCAGCGGCGCAACATTGCTGATGATTGCCGCCCGGCCGCTGTCAAACAAGCCTTTTAGTTCAACCAAATTAGGGTGCAGCGCAAAGCTACGCCCGGCTTGCGTCGTCGTCGGCGTGATTGGTATTACGCCGCCTGGCGTACCAACTGCCGGCAATGCGATGGAGCCAGTGTCCGTGGTCGTTCTTACTGAAAGATATTGGGTCCACGAGGTGCTGTCTGTCGCCAGCACCGTGTTGCCGTGGTCGTTACCGCCATTCATAAACAGGCAGATCAAGGCCTTGTAATCTGTGGGTGCAGATTGCGCTGCGGCAGATGCCATGGTAGCGAGGTTGATCGCGAAAGGGGCAGTGGTTGCGCCGACGACCGATAACATCGATGACATACGCAAAAATTCACGACGAGAAGCATTCATTTTATGGCTCATGTTGGGCTCCGCTTATTTTTGTACGATGTATTCGGGGGACGCCATCGTCAGAAAAATACTGAGATAGACACGATTTTTTCTGGCGGTGTCGGCCGCAGTGGTGCTGGTCGTCGAGATCGCAACCGAGTTGACCGCAGCCAGTATCTGGTTACGCAAAGTGGCGCTCATCTGGTTAGATGTCAGCAGCAGACTTACCTGATCTAGTAGTTTGTCCGGTGTATCGGCCAGTGCAATCAAACTGGAATAATCGGCGGTGACATCGCGTGAAGATCCTGTGCCATTCTGGATGACATCGCGCATAAAATTTAAATATCCGACGACTGAGGTTTCGCCGGTGATTTGGAATTCGGGTGCGACCAGCTCAGGTGTTGCACTAGCCAGGCTGGTATTGGGTGGAACATAACCAGGACGATAAAAATTGAATACCGATGAGGAGCGCATTGGTGTCTGGCCTAATGCGCTGAGCGGATCATCCAAACTACCTAACAAGAAGCGTTTGGATGCAGAGCTTGCATTAAATGCGCGCATCCAATTTGCCAGACGGATGACCGGTTCACGCAATTTTCCGGCAGTCGTTGTGCTGCTACTGACATCAGTACGTGCTTCTGTATCTAACAAAACAGCTTTAATAATCGCCTTCATATCACCGCGCACACCTTGGCCGTTGTCCGCAAATACAGCAGCGACTCTGCCAACATATTGCGGACTAGGGTTGCTGGTGACCAGACGTTGTATGAGCTGTTTACTGAAAAATGGCGCGGCATTGTTATGGTTAAACAGACGATCTAACGCAGTTTTTAAACTTGCCTCTGGATTAGGCGTTGATTGGGCGGGAACGGTGACACCTAAAAAAGCTTTTTCAGAGGTGGAATGATATTTGGGATAACTCTGCATTGGTTGCCAATCGCGATTGGCGTCCGGTGTGCCGCCAAAAAAACGGCTGTCCGACTTGTCTGGTCCAGCCCAGCTCCAGCCGGTAAATACTTTAGCCATGCCAGTAATATCGGTGTTGGTATAGGTTTCTATCGGTTTGCCATTGTTCAGTTTTAATGAACCATCCGGATTTAATTCATATAAACCGATAGTCAGCAACTGCATTACTTCACGGGCGTAATTTTCATCTGGGGTTTGTGTACCTGATTCTTTTTGGTTGCGTAATGAAGTCAGGTAAATCCCCATCATTGGATGCAAGCTGACGTTTTCTAGCAAGCTGCGAAAATTGCCAAAGGCATTTGTGCCCAAAGTGTCGTAATAAGAAGCTACACCGCGCGGGAAGTTTGCAACCGTGCTGTCCTGGAACGAGACTACAAAAATTTGTGATAGTGCAAAGGTGACACGCTGGCGTAATTGATCTTTACCCGTAATGGCTTGCTGCCAGAATGACTCAAAGAATTGATTTTGACTAATCGTGGTACCTGTTGGCAGAGTCGCGCTGATGCTATCCATATAGTTACGGTGCAAGGTTTGTGGAATAGCAAACTGCGTATCAATCCAACTGCTGTAGCCGCTAGTGACGACGCTGTTGATATCCGTTGTAGTTGCACCGAAGCTTGCTTGTCCTAACATCCGCGCTGCTTGCGCCTGAGTCGGCGGCACGATTGCCACTGGCGGCGGCGATGTTCCCCCTCCAGTACCAGTTCCACTATTGCTATTACTGGTGTCACTACCGCCACCACCTCCGCAAGAGGTCAGTAATGCTACGAGGGCGCTAGTTGCGGCCAGTTTTATCAAGCGATACGGCATGATACATCTCCGTTGTAGGTAGTTTTGAGAGGCTTAAGATGTCTGAATTTATACAAAATCAATTCATGGTGAAAAGAGAATAAAAGCCCTCTCCTTTCATTCTCCTTTAGTACAGTTTGCAGTAATTTCACTATACTCCCCCATAATTTAGAAATAGTTAATCTACCGACCAACATATACGTGGGGAATTAATAATACTGTACGGAGTATAAAATATAATGTGATTTTGCCGCAGAAAAAACAGCGATGCAGATGTGTTTTTCTGCATTCTACTGTCGTATTGTTTAATGCTTATTACTAGGGTTAAGGTAGCTTACAACAAAAATCAGTTAGTTTGATACTTTCTGATACATTAGCATAAATTTTCATGTGGAAATAAATTCTAGTGGTAACCAATAAAATCCTGAGTAAAGCAATGCAGATTTAAGGACAAAATACAACAGAGAGAAAGAGGGATGTGAGCTAAACTGCTATCAGATTTTTATTCTATTTCAGCCAGAGTTTGATGTACAAAAGCGGACAAAATTAATTTAGATTGCGTTGGGACATCGACAAATTCAAAACCATAGCGATATTCATCCCCAGTCTCTGTTGGAGAAATTGATCTTAATATAACGTTGAGTACCAGATACTCATCATTGCCAGCAGCGTTGACTTTAAATTTGATGGTACCAAGATCATTCTTTTTACCGATTAATTTTTTGAGCACGCCAGAGCTACCTCCCATACTTAAATCACCTAGTGTTGCAGCGGCAGTTTGCTCCGGATCTCCTATGCTGACGGCTGCAATAATCTTTACGTTAGCGCGGGAGTTTTGTCGTATCGTCGTACAACGTACTTGTTTAGGATAAGACAGATGGAGATAGGCATAGGGCGTAAACACCGATTTGATCGCGGAGGCAGTAAAGGCATACGCTTTTTTGCCAGGGAAAGCCCGCACGATAAAGGTTTGTCCATCTCTTATTAACGCACCTTTGCCATCAATCATCGGTGGGCTCACAATGATCGATTTGTTTTTAACAAAACCGATCAGGCGCACGGTATACCTGAGAGCGGCATTATCATGCACTTGCAGATAGAAAATTTCTCCAACATGCCAGCGCACGCTGTCCAATTCCATTAACTCATCTTTATTCAACTCGGATACGGGCGGTTTTGCGACGGTCGACGGTGGTTTGCTTAAAGTGGAAATAGGAGGTGAGGATTTTTTTCCGACATCTGCCCAGGTCGTATCTGAGCAATAGCCGTTTTCAATCAAATCTGCTAATTGCCTTTCGCTATTCACGATGCAACCAGAATCGAGCAATAAATTACCCCATGCGTCGTAAATCGGCCAAGGTGATGCTTCACCAACTTTGATTTCTGTTTTTTTAATCGGTACTAATGTGGACAATTCATTCATGCAATACCTTTGCCGCTCATAAAGAGTTGAGCTTTATTGTATCCTGAAAAACAAAATATAAAGACAGGACTTACGCAAAACCGTCCCAGCCGCGTTACATCGCCTGAGATATAAAAAAGCACTTGCGCTTACAAGTGCTTTTTTTCTCAATGCGTAATCGCAGTGATCATTGAACCCCAACTTCGTCTCAAATGATTCTTAGTTGAGTCTCAACTTATTCACTAAGTTCGGCACCTAATCTGACGCAATCGACAAAATAGCCGCGTTTTCCATCCACTTCTGCTTTTACTAAACCATGGCAGTCGGTTTCAAAGCCAGGAAATTTCTCGTTAAAGTCACGAACAAATTTGAGGTAATCAACAATGGTTTTATTGAAGCGTTCACCTGGAATCAACAAAGGAATACCTGGTGGGTAAGGCGTCAATAAAATCGCTGTGACGCGACCTTCCAGATCATTGATGGCAACCCTTTCTATCTCACGATGTGCCATTTTGGCAAAGGCATCAGACGGTTTCATCGCTGGTTGCATGTCGGACAAATACATCTCGGTTGTCAGGCGGGCGACGTCACTGGCTTTATATACTTCATGAATGCTTTGTGATAAATCCTTCAGACCAATTTGTTCATAACGTGGATTGGCCGTAGCGAATTCTGGCAAGATGCGCCACATCGGCTGATTCTTGTCGTAATCGTCTTTAAACTGCTGTAAAGCTGTCAGCAAAGTATTCCAACGACCTTTGGTGATACCAATGGTGAACATAATAAAGAAGGAATACAAACCCGCTTTTTCGACAATAACGCCGTGTTCTGCAAGATACTTGGTGACGATCGACGCAGGAATACCTGTTGCGCTAAAGTTCCCTTCCAACGATAGACCTGGCGTAACAATCGTTGCCTTGATCGGGTCCAGCATGTTGAAGCCTGGTGCAAGTTTACCAAAGCCATGCCAGTCATCTTCGGCATTAATCATCCAGTCGTCGCGCGATGCCATGCCATTTTCTGACAAGGTATCTGGACCCCAGACCTGGAACCACCAATCTTTGCCCCATTCTTGATCTACCTTGCGCATGGCGCGGCGGAAATCTAGCGCTTCTAAGATAGATTCCTCAACCAAGGCGGTACCGCCTGGAGCTTCCATCATCGCTGCTGCGACGTCGCACGAGGCAATGATAGAGTATTGCGGTGAGGTTGATGTGTGCATCAGATAGGCTTCGTTAAAACTGTCTTTATCGAGTTTGACTGTTTCTGACTCACGCACCAAAATTTGCGATGCCTGCGAAATACCGGCCAGCAGTTTGTGCGTTGATTGGGTAGAAAAAATCATCGATTTTTTAGCACGCGGACGGTCTTTGCCAATCGCATGCATGTCTTGATAAAACGGATGGAAAGTCGCATGTGGCAACCAGGCTTCATCAAAATGAAGCGTGTCGATTTCGCCATCCAGCAAATCTTTGAGTGTCTCTACGTTGTACAACACGCCATCATAGGTGGATTGGGTGATTGTCAGGATACGTGGTTTTTTGTTCTTCGCATTGCGTGCAAAGGGATTAGCTTCAATCTTTTTACGGATGCTTTCCATGCTGAATTCTTCCAGCGGAATAGGGCCGATAATGCCAAGGTGATTACGGGTTGGCATCAGAAAAACCGGAATCGCGCCGCACATAATAATGGAGTGCAAAATCGACTTATGGCAGTTACGATCCACCACGACGATGTCGCCGGGAGCTACGGTGGAATGCCACACCATCTTATTGCTGGTGCTGGTGCCGTTGGTGACAAAATAGCAGTGATCGGCATTAAAAATACGTGCTGCATTGCGCTCAGATGCGGCAACCGGACCGGTATGATCCAGCAATTGCCCCAGTTCTTCGACTGCATTACAAACGTCGGCACGCAGCATGTTTTCACCAAAAAATTGATGAAACATCTGGCCGATAGGTGATTTTAAAAATGCGACGCCACCGGAGTGACCAGGGCAATGCCATGAATACGAACCATCATTCGCGTAATGCACCAGCGCGCGGAAAAACGGCGGTGACAAACCATCTAAGTAAGATTTGGCTTCACGGATAATATGACGTGCGACGAACTCTGGCGTATCTTCAAACATGTGAATAAAGCCATGTAGCTCACGCAGAATATCGTTAGGGATATGGCGTGAAGTACGGGTTTCGCCATACAAATAAATCGGGATATCGGCATTTTTGTATCGGATTTCTTCGACAAAGGCACGCAGGGATTTAAGTGCATGGTCTGTTTCTTCATCGGTACCATCGCCAAATTCTTCATCGTCAATGGACAGAATAAAAGCCGAGGCGCGCGATTGTTGCTGCGCAAATTGCGACAAATCGCCATAGCTGGTTACGCCCAGCACTTCCATGCCTTCTTTTTCCATCGCGTCTGCAAGAGCGCGTATGCCAAGGCCAGAGGTATTTTCGGAACGGAAATCTTCGTCAATGATGACGATGGGGAAGCGGAATTTCATGAGGTCTCCAGAGAGCTGTTACGGGGAGACGCCTGGGCAAGTGAGTCCGGAAACAGATTGATGTCCGGGTTGGATCAACCGCTTGCGCGCCGAAAAATTCAAAGACCGAATTTTCTCAGATATGAGGGTGGAAATGTGAAAAAAAATCCCCAATAAGGACGATTAGGAAAAAATTTCATCCTGTCGTCATATTGAGGGAATATTACCAACGCTTGACCGTATGCTCTGTACTTAATCAGTATTCTGCTAAGCAGGCAGTCAAACTGTTTTAGAAGCGGTAGCTGGCAGCAGAAAATATCGTAATTGGTGCTTTTTCAAATACAAATGGACTCTTGCTGGCATCGCCCGTCAAATATTTAACGGATGCACCGGTCGTCAATGACCAGTTGGAATCAATATTCCAGTTCCAGCTGGCACCTACTTTAACATCGGTAAAACCAGCAGATGGCGCATACGGTGTGTAACCGCTGTTGGCAGATTGCGTCGGTGTCACCCCAAAATAAGATTGCATATAGGATGTATTTGCCCAATTGGCACCAAAACTTGCGGATAAACGGTGATGCGTGTTGAGGGAGGTTGTTGCACGCCCACCCAAGCTAAGTTGTACCCCGTTGTGATCTATGCCTGAGCCGTAGCGTAGGGATGAGCTTAAAGAATAATTTTGGTTGACCACATAGTTGACGAAAGCACCAGGCTCAATCGCTGAATCGACATCGCCCAAGCCGCGGAGCTTGCTGGATTTGGATTCATCACGAGCGGCTTCTACGGTCATTCTCAAACCATATTGCAGGCTGGGATCTTTAGAGAAGTTGTAGCCAAGACCAGAAATCGAGCTAAGGAATATGCCATTTCTCCATTGTGCATCAAATAGCGGTGCTGCAAATACGCGACGCTCATCGGATCCGGTGTAACGGGGGGCAGATATGGCAGCAGCACCGAGTGAAAAATTTACATCTTTCGGTAGGTAAGTGCTGGGAACTAACTGTGCAAACTCGGAGGTTTGTGCCTGTGCTGACAATGCTGTCGCCAGAAAAAGTAGGGCAGTGGGTAGTATTTTTTTCATTGTGTATCCTGTAAGTATCTCAGCGACAGTAACTATTCATCGTAACTCTTTATCGCCACGCTTTACTTCACTACTCAGATATGCAACCAGGCCAGTCCTGCCAATATTACGCCCACTCCGGCAACGCCATATGAACCATATTGTAACCACTTTTTCTTGGTCAACAGAGTGATGGCCGCTAAAGAAATCGCAATTTGCACAGCGGTCATGGCTTGCGCCCAACGATGATGCTGATGCAGAGCTTCTTCCGATTTCTTATCCCATTCTGAGGATTCTGCTTCTAATTTCTCTGCATTTTTCTTGATTTCTTCTTTTTCAACTTCATAGCGTGCGACCTTGGCTTTATATTTCTCTACATCAATGCCGGGTAAGACCATCGCTAGTTCAGATAAGTTCTGTTTACTCGATTTTGCCTGGTAAAAGTTCCATTGATTGGAGGCTTCGGTTTTTTTGATCGCGGCTTCGTTCTTAAACATTGCTGCGTCATTTTGCGTAGCGCCGCCTTCAAAGCCAAACAATGCGCCAACGGTCGCCATGATGGCAGTCATGACGGCAATTTTGCCCGCAAAACTATCGTTGCTATGGGCTGCATGTTCTAACTCGTGGTCGTGTGGTCCGTGGACGTGAAATTCTGAATCTGACATGAGTATTTTTCTGATTTAATTATTTCTTTGATAAGTGACAAAAGCATAATCCAGCTGGCTTTTCTCAGAATGATGTTGTTCGCTGCTGATCTTTGTCCATTCCTGCGCTTCGATCAGGGGGAAAAAAGCGTCACAATTAAAAGTTTGTTGTATTTCTGTAATGATCAGTTTATTTGCAAACGGTAAGGCTTGTTGATAAATTTCTGCGCCGCCGATGATAAACGCCTGTTCATTTTTGGCGTTATCTTGGGTCTTATCTTTTAGCAAAGCCAGCGCTGCCTCTAATGAGGAAACGCATTCAACGCCCTCATGCGACCAAGCTGGGTTGCGAGAGATCACAATATTGCGGCGGTTTGGCAAGGCTCTGCCGATTGAATCAAAGGTTTTTCGCCCCATCACGATCGCGTGACCGCTGGTGGTATTTTTAAAATGTGCCAAATCCTCTGGCAAATGCCAGGGCAGCGTGTTGTTGACGCCAATGCCGCGCTGGAGATCAGTCGCAACAATAATTGTGAAGGATGACATGCTGATGAAATCTCTGATTAGACTGCGACAGGCGCTTTAATATGCGGGTGAAATTGGTAATCTGCGATCTCAAAATCCTCAAATTTATAATCAAAAATCGATTCCGGATGACGCTTGATGATCAGTTTTGGCGGCGCAAAGGTGTCGCGTGATAACTGCTCTGCGACCTGATCCATGTGGTTTGAATACAAATGGCAATCGCCGCCGGTCCAGATAAATTCCCCGACATCTAAACCTGTTTGTTGCGCCACCATATGGGTCAGCAAAGCGTATGAGGCAATATTAAACGGCACACCTAAAAAAATATCGGCACTGCGCTGGTATAACTGGCAAGAGAGCTTTCCATCCGCCACATAAAACTGGAATAAGGCATGGCAGGGCGGCAGCTTCATCTGCGGAATATCAGCTACATTCCAGGCAGATACAATCAAGCGGCGCGAGTCCGGGTTGCTTTTGATTTGTGCGATGAGCTGGCTGATCTGATCGATATGAGTACCGTCCGGCGCTGGCCAGTTACGCCATTGCGAGCCATAGACCGGACCCAGATTACCATTCTCGTCCGCCCATTCATCCCAGATCGAGACGCCGTTGTCCCTCAGATATTTGGTATTAGTCGAGCCGGCCAAGAACCAGATCAGTTCATGGATGATAGATTTCAGATGTAGTTTTTTGGTTGTTACCAATGGAAAGCCTTGTTGCAGGTCAAATCGCATTTGGTAGCCAAAAACTGACACGGTGCCGGTGCCGGTGCGGTCAGTTTTGGTAGTGCCATGTTGTTGCACATGGCGCATGAAGTCGAGGTATTGGCGCATAATGAGCTTTGGAAATTTTTGTGAGATTGTAACGGTTTACCGACTAACATATGAACAAATACATAAATATCTAGATACTCCCCATATTATTTCTATAAAACGTCGAAATAACTAGGGAATGACTGGGTAGCTTAAATATACAGATAGGGAGTATATGTGTGGCGAAAGCTCATGGTTGTAAAGCACCACATGAGCACAGCTGATAATACACAAACTTATTGCGCATTACCGATAGATCAGTTGTTTAACAGAGGATTGGCTGAGTTAGCTTGTCCTGGTGCAACCAGCGGGATGCTGATTTCAAATCTGGCACCTTTACCTGGCTCGCTAGAAACACGGATTTCACCACCGAGCACGTTACTGACGATATTAAAAGTGATGGACAGCCCAAGACCGCTGCCACCTTGACCAAATTTGGTGGTAAAGAATGGCTCGAATACGCGCTTAATGACCTCCGGTGCGATACCTTTGCCGTTATCTTCAAACACGATCAATACGTGGTCGCCCTGACGGTGCGCCTTGCAATACATGCGCCCCTCAGGTAAGCCATCCAGGCCATGATTGACTGCGTTGTTGACCAGATTAGTGAAGACTTGACCCAGAGGGCCGGGATAGCTGTCTAGCTGAATATTTCCAGGAATATCCAGTTCTAGTGTGAACGGCGTTTTGCGCAAACTGGAGTTGAGTAATGCAGCTAATTCTTGCAAGGTAATCAGTAAGCCAAACTGACGTCGCTGGGCACTCGATTGGTCTACCGCGACTTGTTTAAAATCGCCGACTAAACGAGCTGCATGTTGTAAGCCACGTAGCAATAATTTAGTCGACTCATTTGCGGTATTGGTATAACGAGTCAAATCGGATTTGCGCATAGCGCCAGCGTTCATCAGGCCCGTCAGTTGTTTGGTTTCTTCTTCTAAGGTGCTGGCAACCAACAGGCAATTGCCAAGAGGCGTATTCAGTTCATGGGCGACACCTGCAACCATGGAGCCGAGTGCCGCCATGCGCTCAACGCGAGCCAGTTCATTTTGCGCGTTGTTGACATTATTGAGCGCAGTCTCGAGCGTGAGATTGAGGGTTTCTAATTCTTGTGTACGCTGCTTAACCTTGGATTCCAGCGTGCCTGAATATTCAAGTAATTGCTGATTCTTCACTTCAAGTTCTGAGAAAGATCTTTGTAGTGCTTGCCGGGTCGCTTCCAAGCTGAGCGCCAGATGACCGAGTTCATCTTCTCGCTTAAACGAGATAGGCTCATTGAGCTGGCCATTGGCCAGCCGGTCTGACTCAGTCATCAGGAGTTTAATCGGCTGAACCAAGCGCCATTGCAATACCAGCAAAATAAATACCACCGCAACAATCAACGAGACCAAGGCTGAGCTGGCATAGCGTTTGAATTCTGAGGCCAGATTTTCTCGCAAGATATCCTCGGCCAACGTCAGTTCTACTTCACCGATGACTTGCTCACCGTGTTTGATATTCCGTTTCTCGACTTTAAACGGTCCTTCTTGTGATTTTCTGCGAGTGTCATTTCTAATAAATTCTTTATGATCGGGCAGGGTAACTACACGGATTTCTGCCACCCGTGGGTCGGAATACACCACTTCGCTGGATACTTTGGCGATTTCAGGCGTAATTTGCCAGAGAGGTTCGCTCAATATAACGGCGAGGATATCAGCCAGGCGCTGGTGATCAGCAGTGGTACGTTCGCGCGCTACCGACTCGATGCTGATTTGGTAATAAGGGATGAGAATAACAAACGGTGCAAGCAAGCCAAAAACTACGGCAAGGATAATAGCCAGCCTTAAGGTGAGCCGACCGCGAACCGCAGAAAGAAGATGTTGAAACTGCATTGCAAGATCCTTGTGCATCACTTCTTGTTAGCGAGTGCTACTGGAATACTCATGGATGTCTCAATATCGACGACAACCAGAGCCTTAGCGCATGTGATCTCTGTACTAGCTTCTGCTACCGTCAACACGTACACCATCAAGCAAAAAAACGCACTTGCATGGAAGGGGAAGCAGATTTAAATGACGCAAGAGAATCTAATCAAGCATTTTATTGATACTAAAATACTTTTTACGCTTAAGCAAGAAACTCACTTTGCTAATAGCCGCAAAAAATACAATTGACCGAGAGAAATCAAGCGCAGTGAATTTAAGCTAACTCTATTTACCGCATTAATGCACATTGACGTGCATTAATTTGCATTAACGCAGATTGCCAGTGTGTCCTAAAGAATATCTACCCGGCTGAGGCCAGACGGTGAGACCGTGTGGCTCTTGTCCGACAGCGATCTGGATGACCGCACCAGATGTTGTGTCAATCCGGTAGACCACGTCATCGAAGCGGCCAGACAGCCATAAGAATTTGCCATCAACGCTGACGTTACCCATGTCGGGGCTACCACCGCCTGGAATCGGCCATTGTGCTACGACTTTTTCGCTAGCGAAATCGATGACTGTGACACCACCTTTGCCACGACGTTTGCCGTGGATTTTGTGGGTGCCGCGGTTGGCGACATACAGTTGTTTGCCGTCACGGCTCGGATATATACCGTGCGCGCCCAAACCGGTCGGGATAAAGCCGACTTCTTTAAATGCTTCGCCATCAACGATATGCACACCGTCCGCATCCATATCGGCGATATAAAAACGCTTACCGTCGGGAGAACTGCGAATATCCTGTGGCATACCTTTCGCTGAGGTGCAAATTTCGCTGCCGGCAGGGCCGTTCAGTGCAGCTGCATCCGCGCCTTCTTTAAAGCGGGTCCGAGGCACGTTTAATTTTAAATAGCCTTGTACCTTGCGGTTGACCAGATCAATTTTTGCCACGCTGCCTTCGAACTCGCAGGTAAACAATGCATAGCGCCCGTCAATTGAAAAATCTGCATGGTTAATGCCGCCGCATTTAGGTGCATCAATCGTGTATTGCAATGCCATTGTTTGCGGATCGCGGAAATCCAGCCGGTGCAAAGCCTCTGCAACCACAATCGCTGATTTTCCATCCGGCGTGAAATACATATTGTAGGGATCGTCCACCGGCACGGATTTGCCGGGTTTGCTGGTGCGGGGATCAATCGGTGTCAGGCTGCCGTTATTGCTGCGTTCGGCGTTATTGGCGACCCAGAGTGTACGCAAATCCCATGCTGGAACTACGTGTTGCGGGGCGATGCCAACTTTGAATTTGCTGACGACTTTCATGCTGGCCGGATCGATCACGTACACGTCGTTTGAACGCAGGTTAGGGACGTAAACACGCTCCAGATGATCACTGACAACGGGGCTTAAACGCGTGCTGCCGCTCTCGCTGTACAGATTGCGTGGGTCGATTACCGCTGGCATGCCTGGTACCGTCGCTATGGCTGCTGGTAACGCGTTGACCGTTGCGGGAGCGGCCGAGGTGGCAGGTGCGCCGATGACTTGGGTCGCCATCGTGATACCCACTCCAGCGACAACAACGATTGCTGTAGATACGAGACTGACTTTGAGTTTGCTGGCAGATAATTTTGCAGACGTTTTATTCAGATTCAACATTATTTCCTTTGCTTGCGCTTACTTATTTACGCTTATTTGTGCTTATTTACGTTTGTTAATCGTAGCGTCCTCATGCTCGCGCAAGGCTGCGCGGATGGCATTGACGGAAGTTTCTACAATACGCTGTACACCTAATTGTCCCAATTCTACGGTGGCGCGTCGCGGGTCGCCGTACACGCCGTCTTGCGGTCCCGGCTTCGCGGCACGAGCAAGAGCTTCAGTGCGCACCATGGATTTATCAACTGCCAGCATCAATGCGGTATCCGCCAGACCGGCATGAGTACCGATTTCTGCTTCGCTAAAACCGCGACTCTTTAAATCTGCGACATAAGCGGTCTGGGTAATTCGGTAATAATCCAGCAAGGCAATCACCCGGCAGCCAGGATCATTGGCCCATTCGCGATTGAGTTTGGTGGCGACTTTGTCCTCATTTTTTTGGTAACCGCCATGATCACCCAAAAAGATGACATGACGAAAACCATGTTGTTTAAAACTACGGGCAGTTGCCTCCAGAATCGATTCAAAAGTCGCATCGGGAATCGAAATCGTTCCGGTAAATCGCATGTGCGCGACTGGCGGATGAATCGATCCTTCAGGCACATAACTGATCACGGGTGCTACCACAGTATTGCCGAGTTTTTGCGCGATTTGTCTGGATAGCACATAGGCGCGGGTATTGTGTTTGCCGAGCGCAATATACGGGCCGCTTTGTTCAGTACCACCGATCGGCACCAGAATCGTGGTCGCGCCAGCAGCAATTTTGTCGCGTAGTTCAGATGATGACATCTCATCGATATTGACAATCATATTGTCGGAGCTGCTTGCTGCTACATTGGCCACATTGGCTGCGTGGGCTGGCAATGTGCTTGTCAGCAAACAGCTTAAAAGTGAGAAGGCCAAAATTGTGCAAAGGAGTTGCCCGCGTTTCAATGGATGCATCAGCATAATGACTCGGTAGTAGGCGATACGATTATCGCTGTATGTGTGAGCTGTTTCTCCACCGGAGATGCCATTTCAATAGGGATGCTAATTTTGATGAATACTCGTTTCATGTAGCGCTTATGAAGTGCAGTAACTAGTACAGATCGATCTAAAGTCATCTGAACCGGCGGTTGCCGAAAGGCCTCTATTATAGGCGTTTGGGTTTGATGAACTGGCAGATCGCGAGGCTCGTTTAAGAATTTATTGATTCTGCTTAATTAAATTAGAAAAAATCCATGCTGTAGCGAGAAATTTTTTGATGGACATAGCTCGACTGGTGATTTCTAAATAGTCGTTGAAAGCCTGAAATTAGTCCCGATTTTTTTCGGCTATTTTAATAGCTTTACCGTACTTTCAGAACAATACTACCCCTGTGTATTGTTTAATCGTCCAAGGAAACCTTGGGCAATCTAGTATTGTTGCTGAAAATAATGGGGAGTTTATGCTTATGGAAGCAATTAACGGGCTTCGTCTATCCATGCCATCTGGATTCCTTCCAGAATTTTTTCGCCAGAATGTTGCGGATCGTCGTTAAATTCTGCCAGCTCACAGACCCAACGATGCAGGTCAGTGAAGCGTATTGTCAGCGGATCAATATCCGGAAACTTATCGTACAGCACTTCTGCTATTTGCTGAGAGTCTATCCATTTCATGATGCGCTCCTCATTTCTGGCAACGAGTTTAATGATTCTCGCGTGCGTGATTGATCGTATATTTCGGGATTTCTATCGTGATGTCTTGCTTGCCGAGTTTGACCTGGCATGACAAGCGGGAATTTGCTTCTAGTCCCCAGGCCGCATCGAGCAAGTCTTCTTCGTCCTCAGTTGAACCGTTTAAGGATTTAAATCCTTCGCGTATGACCACATGGCAAGTGGTACAGGCGCAAGACATCTCGCAGGCATGTTCTATTTCTACATCGCTTTCTACTAGCGCTTCACACAGAGATTTTCCTTCTTCGGCTTCGATCACTGCGCCATCTGGGCAGAGTACAGGATGAGGTAAAACGATAATTTGTGGCATGGTGTTCTCTATTCTTTTCTCAATAATGACATTAGTGCAGATGACAGATCGCTTGTAAGTTGTGTGCAATGCAGTGTGAAATGCAGTTTGCAACAGAGCTCACAAGAGCTTAAATGTCGTCTAATTTTTTTCCAGATAAGGCAGTACGTACGCTTTGATCCATGCGTCTCGCAGCAAATTCTTCAGTACCATCCGCCAACGCCGTAATCGCTGCTTTTAAAACATTGTGGTCGCTACCTTGCGCTTGCTGGCGTACTGCATCCATCAGGCCTGCAATCGCGGTTTTTTCGGTTTCGGATAAAAGCTGAGCGTCACCTTGCAGTGCTGATTCAGTCGCCAGTAAAATACGTTCGGCTTCGACTTGCTCTTCTTTCAGTGCGCGTAGTTGCATGTCACCTTCTGCCGAGGCAAAAGAGTCTTGCAACATGCGGGCAACCTCATCGTCACCCAAGCCGTAAGATGGCTTGACCGTGATTGAGGCTTCAACACCAGAACGTAGCTCGCGTGCGGCGACCGATAACAAGCCATCAGCATCGACCTGGTACGTAATGCGGATGCGCGCTGCACCGGCTGCCATCGGTGGAATGCCGCGCAGCTCAAAGCGTGCAAGGGAGCGACAATCGCTGACTAGCTCGCGTTCGCCTTGTACGATATGGATCGCTAACGCAGTCTGACCATCTTTAAACGTCGTAAATTCTTGTGCCCGTGCGCACGGGATAGTCGAATTACGTGGGATGACTTTTTCTGCCAGTCCACCCATGGTTTCCACCCCCAAAGAGAGTGGGATAACGTCGAGTAGTAACCAGTCATCGCCGGGTGCGCGGTTGCCCGCCAGCAGATTGGCTTGAATCGCGGCGCCGAGCGCGACCACTTTGTCCGGATCGATATTGGCCAGCGGTGTCGTCTGAAAAAAATCACCAACCGCTTTGCGCACATGCGGCATGCGGGTAGCGCCGCCTACCATGACGACGCCATCGATATCATCGATCGTCAGCCCGGCGTCACGCAGCGCTTTTTTACATGGTGCGATCGTTTTAGCCACCAGCGTTTGCGTGATCTCAACAAACTGAGCCGCACTGACGGTGACATGGACTTGTTCGCCTGATTCTAGTACCGCATCGATCATGGTCGAATTTTTGGTCGATAGAATTTCTTTGGCTTCGCGCGATTTCACCATCAGCAAACGGGTATCGCTATCGGACAAGGGCGCTAGTTGCGCTTGCTGGGCGATCCAGCAAAATAAGCGGTGATCAAAATCATCACCGCCTAATGCAGAGTCACCGCCGGTCGCCTGAACCTCAAACACACCTTTGCTCATGCGTAAGATGGAGATGTCAAAAGTGCCACCACCGAGGTCATACACAGCAAAAATGCCTTCTGACGCATTGTCCAGACCATAGGCAATTGCAGCGGCGGTAGGTTCATTCAGCAGACGCAATACATTTAACCCAGCGAGTTTTGCCGCATCTTTGGTTGCTTGTCTTTGCGCATCATCAAAATAAGCGGGGACGGTAATGACCGCACCGACCAGGTCGTCACCCAGCGCGTCTTCTGCCTGCTGCCGCAAAGTTGCCAAAATCTGAGCCGAAATTTCTACCGGACTTTTAATTCCCGCTACGGTTTTCACTTGCACCATACCTGGCACGTCGTGGAAGTCGTACGGCAAATTTTCTGCGTGGGCAATATCTTTCAGCCCGCGTCCCATAAAGCGCTTGGCTGAAATGATCGTATTCTTAGGATCTATCGTTTGCGCCTCTTGTGCCTTATAGCCAATATGCGCATGACCGTTGGGCAAATAGCGCACCACCGATGGCAGTAGAGCGCGACCCTGCTCATCATTCAACACTTCGGGAATGCTGTTACGTACGGTCGCTACCAGCGAGTTGGTGGTGCCAAGATCAATCCCCACAGCCAGACGATGCTGATGCGGCGCGGTGGACATGCCTGGTTCTGAAATCTGAAGTAGTGCCATTTGTGTTGATCGCTTGATGTTTACAATTAGTTGACTAATATTTTGACTTTTTCTGACGCGATATTCTGCGTCAGCGATTTATTGTGTGGTCGAGGTGATGATATAAACCGGTTTCGAGCATGTATTTTGCTGTTTTATTCGCTTTGACTCAACTTTGCCTGTTTTGCCTTGCCGCTACTTTGTTTTGCAGAAGGCTCGTTTTTGGAGCTAACTCTTAGGGCTAACGAGGTAAACAATGACGTCAACGATACCGCATTGTTAGGTCATGATTGCCGATTGTGCTGCATTCATTCGGTGAATTGCGGTTGTACTTGATGGCGACGACGATCGTCTCTAGATCAATACACTCCCTAATAATTTTATCAAAAACGCCAGATTGTCCAATCATTCATTGGGCTATTAAAACATACTTACTGCCAGTATATTTTTTGTCCCAAGGAAAAAATTGACTGTAATCGAAAAAAAAGGTGATCCATACTCACCTGATTTTTGTGACACTGAATCTGCTATGCCAAAATTCAATCGATCCTCAATCCAATTTTTTAATCTTCAGCAGCGGCAATATCGGCTCGAAATTTTTCCAAAAACATGCAAGCACGTATCAATTGTGCTGCCTGGGCGAAGTTCTGTTGATCTAGCACTTGCCCGACCTCTGCTAGTTGCGCTTTCAGTGCTGCACTGAGTTCACTTTCTAATGCGCTCAATGCCGGTTGATCATCAGATTGTCTTGCATCATCAAATGCTTCACGCCATTCCATTTGTTGCATTAAAAATGTTGCCGGCATAGCTGTATTGGACTCTGTCTGCAAATCCACACCATGTAACTCGCACAAATAAGTTGCCCGTTTCAGCGGTTTTTTTAGCGTCTGGTAAGCCTCATTGGCACGGGTCGCCCACTGCATAGCGACACGTTTTTCTGCATCGCTGGCTTGCACAAATTTATCAGGATGCACTTTGGATTGTACTTCACGGTAAGCCGCGTCAAGCTGGGACTGATCCAGTGTAAATTGCTGTGGCAACTGGAACAGATCGAAATGATTTTGCATCCGCTGTAATTACTTTCTGATGTTAAATCTTAGAGGTCTGCTTTAAATATTTAAATATTTAAATACGGAAGCTTTCGCCGCAACCACATTCGTCTTTCATGTTGGGATTGCGGAATTTAAAGCCTTCGTTCAGACCTTCACGGGCAAAATCCAGCTCGGTGCCGTCGATATAAGGCAAGCTTTTTGGATCGACAAACACTCTGACACCATGTGACTCGAATACCTGATCATCACTGCCGATCTCGTCCACATACTCCAGCTTGTAGGCCATGCCCGAGCAGCCAGTCGTGCGCACCCCAAAGCGTAGGCCTATGCCTTTACCACGGCGTTCCATGTAACGGCTGACATGCTTAGCCGCTTTTTCTGTCAATGTGATTGCCATCTTGGTTCCTGTTGAATCAAATGTACCGACGCCTGAAAACTAGGCGCTTTGTTCAGTTGCGTGCTTAGTTTTGTAATCTAATACAGCGGCCTTGATCGCATCTTCTGCCAGAATCGAGCAGTGGATTTTGACTGGAGGCAGCGCCAACTCTTCGGCGATATGGGTATTTTTGATATCCAGAGCCTGATCCAAAGTTTTGCCTTTGACCCATTCAGTTACCAGCGAGGATGATGCAATCGCTGAGCCGCAGCCATAAGTTTTGAACTTGGCGTCTTGAATGATGCCATCTGCACCAACCTTGATTTGCAACTTCATCACGTCGCCGCATGCTGGCGCACCGACCATGCCGGTGCCGATAGTATCGTCACCTTTGTCAAACGCACCGACGTTACGTGGATTCTCGTAGTGATCCAATACTTTTTCTGAATATGCCATTTTGATACTCCTAGTAGGTTCGCTGCGGAATTAGTGGGCAGCCCACTGAATAGAGCTGATGTCTATTCCGTCCTTGTACATATCCCACAATGGTGACAGCTCGCGCAGTTTGGCCACTTTGGTTTTGATCAGGTTGATCGTAAAATCAATATCTTCTTCTGTCGTAAAGCGACCAATCGTAAAGCGGATTGAACTGTGTGCGAGTTCGTCGCTACGACCTAGGGCGCGTAATACGTATGACGGCTCCAGACTGGCGGAGGTACAAGCCGAGCCGGATGACACCGCGATCTCTTTAATTGCCATGATCAGCGATTCGCCTTCGACATAATTGAAGCTGACGTTCAGGTTGTGCGGAACACGATGATCCATATCGCCGTTGACGTAAGTTTCTTCAATATCTTTCAAGCCATTTGCCAGACGATCGCGCAGGAAACGGATGCGTGTCAGTTCGCTTTCCATTTCTTCTTTCGCGATACGGAAGGCTTCGCCCATACCAGCGATCTGGTGTGTTGCCAAGGTGCCAGAGCGCATGCCACGTTCGTGACCGCCGCCATGGATTTGCGCTTCAATGCGGACGCGTGGTTTGCGACGTACATACAAAGCACCAATCCCTTTTGGACCGTAGGTTTTGTGCGCACTGAAACTCATCAGATCGACTTTAGTTTTTTCCAGGTCAATTTCGATTTTGCCTGTGGCTTGTGCCGCGTCGCAGTGGAAAATGATACCTTTAGAGCGGCATAGTTCGCCGATAGCATCAATCGGTTGAATCACGCCGATCTCATTGTTGACATACATAACAGAGACCAAAATCGTGTCCGGACGAAGCGCTTCTTGCAGTTGCTCAATCGTGATCAAACCATTTTCTTGTGGTTGCAAATAGGTCGCTTCAAAGCCCTGGCGCTCTAATTCACGCACGGTATCCAAGGTTGCCTTGTGCTCGGTTTTGATCGTGATAATGTGCTTGCCTTTGGTTTTATAAAACTGTGCTGCACCTTTTAATGCGAGGTTGATACTTTCCGTCGCACCCGAAGTCCAGACGATTTCACGTGGGTCTGCGTTGACCAAGGCTGCCACATGGCCACGCGCCTCTTCAACGGCTTTCTCTGCATCCCAGCCGTACATATGGCTGCGTGATGCCGGATTGCCGAACTGCGCACGCAAGTAAGGAATCATTTTATCTGCAACACGCGGGTCGACTGGCGTTGTCGCCGAGTAGTCCATGTAAATAGGGAAGTGCGGTGCCAGTATGGTGTCGATCAAGCTTTTTTCCAGCGGGGCGTTCATTGTGATACTCCAAAATTACTGCGGGTTCAATAGACGATATGTTCGTAGATCAATAATGGATCAGGGCTCTATATAATGGATCACGGCTCTATACATTGGCCGGTTGGACGTGAACAGTTTTATGCTGAACGACAACCACCGGTTTTTCTGCGTTTCTTTGTTGCTGTTGATTAACCAGATCTTGTAGTGAGACAGAATCAAGATAATCCACCATTTTTACATTCAGTGTTGCCCACAATTCGTGGGTCATGCAATGGATGCCATTACTCTGTTCACTGCCATGGCAATTACCTTTGCCGCCGCATTGGGTCGCATCCAAGGCTTCATCGACAGCGATAATAATGTCGGCGACGGTGATTTTTTGTGCTTTGCGCGCCAGCGTATAGCCGCCACCTGGACCGCGTACGGATTCGACGATTTCATGGCGACGCAATTTACCGAATAACTGTTCCAGATAGGAAAGAGAAATATCTTGCCTCTGGCTAATGCCAGCTAAGGTGACAGGACCTTTATCTTGGCGCAAAGCCAGATCGATCATTGCTGTCACAGCGAAACGGCCTTTGGTGGTCAGGCGCATGAGTGGTTTGCTCCAGGCGAAAATTCGATTGCTGTTTTAGTGAAAAATCACTAATTAGCTCAAACAGTGATGAGGTAAAGCTTGAGCGATTGACTCAAGTATAGCAAACTTGAGTGAATTTGTCAGGTATAGGCTTAAATTAGGAATTGACGCACATGCGGGTTCTGGGATTTTATCTAAAACTGAGACTGGGTATGCCTTTGCCGGCAGCCGATTTGATTATTTCTTACCGGCTCTACTTTATAAATTTTTTTGCTTGTTAGTTGTTTCCCGATTGCAAGTAAATCTGTTCTAGTTTTTCTCTTGCCCAAGGTGTTTTACGCAAAAATTTGAGGCTGGATTTAATGCTGGGATCAAGCTCAAAGCAGCGAATGCTGAGCTGTTGTGCCAAGCCTTCCCAGCCATATTGTTCTACCAGTTTGGTCAGAATTGATTCCAGGGTAATGCCATCTAAGCTGATTTTTTGTACTGTGTTGTTCATCGTGTTTTATTAAAAAATTATTTAAACCGGAATTAATTTAAGACAATATCAGCGCGATCCTCGTTGCATATGGATGTCATCTACGGCTGTCAAATACGGCAAATCAAAGGCAATAAATCAACATCTTTACGGTATGTACCAGAGTTCTGGCCGATTCAGCGGTAGTTTATTTGGGCTGATAAGAGGATTTTTTAGTTTGATGATGGTTCTGTTTTTAAGATTGATATTTTTAATTGTGGCTTGGTGGTACTTCAAAAAAATTTTTTCAAACTCACCGGTTTTTATCATTTCCTCTAAACCTTGTTGTATATCTTCAGCCAGCTTGGGATTACGGGGACTGACAAAAAAGTAATAGGCTGATTGATAATGTAATGCGATATGCGTATCAATATGCAGGTTCTGCTCGGGATGCGCTTTATATTCATTCTCTACTTCAACAATCGAGCGAGGAAAATACATGAATCTTCCCGCCTCCAACATAGAAAAAAGTGGTTCGTAGGTCGTAGAAACTTCTACCGGCAAGCCATTACTTTTCAGGATGCCGACATCTGGCCAATCTTGCTCCTGACCTGCGGACAAAGCGGCCAATGCTTTGATCGATTTAATCTCTTTAAAAATATCGCTATTTTCTCTCGTTACGATCGGAATTCTCCACCCGATCAGACCTTTGTCGATGGGGATTCTTACCGGTATTAATTGCGCCTCACGCTCGTCCGTCGTCATGGTCCATAAAATATCAATCAGGCCAGACGCTGCCGTCATTTCATAGATTGATCTACCTTGCTGCATTTTTGCAATGCTGGGTATTAGGCGATAATTATTATCAGAATTTTTTAATGCAGTTCTGAGCAATTCAAGCACATATTTATTGTGTGGATCGTTGGTTGCGACCGAAGCTGGATAGCGAATTTGTACAGTCGGTTTAGCAATGGCGATCACTTGGCTGGCCAGACAGATCAGGCAGATGGCGAGAGAAATTGAGTAGGGTAAGCGTTTGATTAACATGAACTAGGTACTTGTTAAAAACGAGCTAAAGCCACGTTGTAGGCCAAATACGCTTTTCGTTCTTCTGTGTAATCCCACCAAGGCAGAGCGGGTGCGCCTTCCATAAAACGTACTACTGATATGAAGGTGTCGATCACACAGGGATCGTGCCTCGCATTTGTGAGAATGCACAATTCATCATACATGGCATACGGATCTCGCCCCTTGAGTTGTTCTGGTCGCTCTATACCGAGCAAGCGTAAATCACCCGCGCAGGCTTTACCTACATTGGGCAAATCTTCTAGCTTACGGATTTTTTCTCTTGGTGGCTTAGGCATATCAAAAAAAGAGATTAAGGGACAAATGGCTGTTTAAAAATTTAAGGACGATACCAAAGCTCAGGTTTATTCAACGGCAATTTTTCTGTCGAGAGCAAAGGATTAGTTAGCTCTATGACGATTCTTTGTTTAATGTTGGCTTGCTTAATTGTTACTTGCAGATGTTTTTGAAATATTTTTTCAAAGCTACCATTTTTGATCATTTCTTCAAGACCATTCTGAAGATCTTCTGCCATCTTACGCTCACGTGGCGTGACAAAAAAATACATCGCTGCCGGATAGTGCAAGATGATATTTTTGTCTATCGCAAGGCCATGCTTGGGATGGGATTCGACTTCTTTTTGAATTTCAAATACTGACCGTGGAAAATAATCGAATCGCCCAGCTTTAAGCATATTAAATAAAGGCTCGTAAGAAGTAGACGTATTCACTAACAAACCGTTATTTTTTAAAATTGCAACGTCTGGCCAGTCAAGCTCTTGTCCTGCGATAAATGCATTTAAATCTTTTATCGATTTTACGTTACGAAGTAAATCACTATTTTGCATTGTCACCAGCGGAATACGCCAACCAATCAAGCCTTTATCGATGGGGATTCGGATGGGAATTAATTGCGTCTCGCGCTCATTGGTTGTCATTGTCCACAGGATATCTATCCCGCCAGTGCCAGTCGTCATCTCATAAATTGCTCGCGCCTGCTGCATAGGATCTTCATTGGCTATCAGCTGATATGACTGGCCGCTATGTTTTATCGCTTGCCGTAATAGCTCCAGAATATATTCACCCTGGGGATCATATAGTGCAGAGAGACGAGGGTAGCGAATAATCTGAGTCGTCTGTGCGGATACGCAAGCAGGTTCCGCCAAATATAAAAACAGAGTAAAAATAGAGAGCAACTGCTTGATAGACATCGGAGATCACCTATGAAGTTGTTCTGCTGCTGAATGTTGTAATACATTAAGAGATTAGTTTAATCTGCTTACTCATTGATGAGTAGGTGAATGTATCTTTTATGTTAAACCGAGATTTTCATTAGGCGCACCAAAGCTGCTATTTGAGTACTGACGGCGCATTTCCCGTCATTTTTTTTGATGCTCTTCGTTGCTAATGGCTAGCTATGCGTACCTAAATCAGACTAAATTCGCTTCAAAACTGCCTCGAAAAGTAGATTCGTCATCAGCGCAAATCCTGATGAAAAATCTCGGTTAAAAAAAACCACCAACAAAGCGGCGGTTTTAAAAAGAAGTAAATATTGATCAGATATCGAAACTAATACCTTGTGCCAATGGCAGTGAATTACTGTAATTGATGGTGTTGGTTGATCTGCGCATATACGCTTTCCAGGAGTCGGAGCCAGATTCGCGACCGCCGCCGGTTTCTTTTTCACCACCAAATGCACCGCCGATTTCTGCGCCTGACGGACCGATGTTGACGTTGGCAATACCGCAATCGCTGCCACTGTCAGACATAAAGCGTTCTGCTTCCCGCATGTCAGTGGTGAATATAGAAGACGACAAACCTTGCGGTACTTCGTTGTTCCAGTCAATCGCTTGTTGCAGATCGGTATAGCGCACGATGTACATAATTGGCGCGAAGGTTTCATGATGCATGCTGAGAGTTTGCGTTGGCATTTCTACTAATGCAGGCCGCACATAAAAACCGTTTTCGCATCCTTCAATTGTCACCCGTTCGCCACCAAACACTTTGCCTTGTTCTGCACTGGCCGTTGCGAGTGCCGTTTGCATTGCATCAAATGCTGCGCTGTCAACCAGTGGTCCGATCAATGTGGAGTTGCTACCCGGATTGCCGATTGGCAGATCTGCGTAAATTCTCTTCAAGCGTGGTATCAAGGCGTCATACACGCTGTTGTGTACGAACAGGCGACGCAGGGTAGTGCAGCGCTGTCCCGCAGTGCCAACGGCGGAGAAAGTAATGCCGCGAACTGCCATTTCCAGATCAGCGCTTTCAGCGACGATCATGGCGTTGTTGCCACCCAGCTCTAGGATGGTACGGGTCAGACGTTTGGCGCAGGCTTCAGCTACCTGACGACCCATACGTGTGCTGCCAGTTGCGCTCACCAATGCAACACGTTTGTCGTTCACCATTTGTGCGCCAGTGCTACGGTCACCGATAATTAGTTCTGCCAAGCCTTCCGGAGCGTCGCTACCAAATTTTGCGACGGCTTTCATAAATAAAGCGTGGGTTGCGATTGCAGTCAGAGGTGTTTTTTCTGAGGGTTTCCAGGTCACGCTGTTACCGCAAACGAAGGCTAATGCCGCGTTCCATGCCCATACTGCAACCGGGAAGTTGAAGGCAGAAATGACACCAACGACACCAAGCGGATGCCAGACTTCCATCATGCGATGGCCTGGACGTTCTGATGCAATAGTTAGGCCATATAACTGGCGCGACAAACCAACTGCGAAGTCGCAGATGTCGATCATTTCTTGTACTTCGCCTAAACCTTCTTGAAGAATTTTGCCGGCTTCTAAAGTCACTACCAGACCGAGTTGTTCTTTATGCTGGCGTAGTTCTTCACCGAACAAGCGGACTAACTCTCCACGACGTGGCGCTGGCACATTACGCCAGTGCAAAAAGGCTGCTTGCGCACGAGTGATTTTGGCATGCACCTGGTCTGAATTATCTGCTCGCAAAGTGGCGAGAGTAGCGCCATCGATTGGCGAAACACTAGACAGATCCTGACCTTGGTAGTCGGCGAGATTAACACCGAGTTGACTTAACACTGTTGCGATATTCATGTTGTCCATATTGGTCTCCAAAATGGTTTGTCTGGCTATGGCAGCGTATCTGGGTTAGATATGTTGCGGATGCGCCTTGACGAATGAGGTTTAAAAATATTGCTACAAAATTTAAAAATAAATAGGGTGGGCAGTGAAAAACAATGCGCACCCTGAGCGAAGAGATTGTAATCGCTAACGAACCTTCATCTGGTTAATTACCGAATTTAGTTACTTAGCTTATGCCGCGTAATACTGACCGAAACGATTCGCCAGGAAATCAGCCAAATTTGCCTGCTCTTGACGCACCAGACCATGCTTAGGTAATTTGCCAGTCACAACCAAATCCACCATGGCGCAAATGCCGGATGCCGTAGTCAACTGGATAGCTGACAGCAATTGTCCGTTGACGACTTGAGCGTAAATTTTCTTAGCGTAGGACTCTTGTTCCAGACGACCTTCACGCATACCGACTACGCTGACAAATACCAATACCACGTCTTGCTTGGTCATTGGAATGGAGGTTTCTAATACGTCTTTCAAGATTGGACGACGTTCCAGTTTGCCCAATTCCAAATCGCGGATCAACATTTTGACGATATCGCGATGACCGGGGTAACGCACGGTTTTGTAGTTCAGATTTTGGACTTTACCTTGCAGACTCTCGCATAAAGTACCTAAGCCGCCGGAGGTGTTAAATGCTTCGTAATCGATACCATCCAAGGAGAAATGTTCGATTTCTTCCAATGCTGCTGTCTCGCGCAACTGACCGTCAACGATGGCTTCGCAAGGATTGCAATATTCGTTGATCAGACCGTCAGTGCTCCAGGTCAGATTGTATTTCAACGCGTTATTCGGGAAGGTCGGCAAAGCACCGACGCGCATGCTGACATCACGCAGACTATCAAAACGTTTTGCGACATCATTAGCGACGATAGAGATAAATCCTGGTGCCAGTCCACATTGCGGGACAAATGCGCAATCCGCGCCTTCTGCCAGTTGTTTGACGATGCGTGTGCTTTCCACATCTTCGGTCAGATCGAAATAATGAGAATTGGCCGCTTTGGCTGCGCCAGCAATGATAGGTGTCAAAAAGTAAGGACAAGCAGACAACGTCACTTTATGACCGCGGATCAGCTCAGTTACTGCCGCTTTGTCACCCAGATCCAGTTGCACTGTGGTTACGTTAGGGAAGCCCGCTTGAGCCACATATTTCAGACGTTCTACATCACGATCAGCAACGGTAATTAGGTAATCGCCGGTGTGTGAAAGCAAATTGAGGATAGCGTCGCCGATTTTGCCGGCGCCAAGCAGAATGAGTTTAGTGGTCATGGGAGTCTCCAGAGGTTTGGTGTAAAAAAGCTGTAAATGTTTTGGCAATGGTGTCAGTGTAAAAGCAATGTTTGTCAGATAATAGAGTGTAAATTATCGTCAATATGCAGGATTAAAATACAATATGACTGATAATTACTACAATATGACTATATGGAGTACCAATGAAGCCCAACCTAGACGATATCGATAACAAAATTCTCGCCTTGCTAATGGATAACGCCCGGCTGCCAGTCACCACCATCGCAAAACAAGTTGGTATCGCCAGAACCACGGTGATTGCCCGTATCAGCGCGTTAGAAAAGCAGGGGGTGATAGCTGGTTATGGACTTAAGCTGAATCAGACTATGTTTCAACCAGCTGTGCGGGCATATGTAGGCTTATCGGTAGAGGCGCGTTTTGCTCCCAATTTGATGAAATATTTACAGCAATTGCCCGAGGTGGAGACTTTGTGCGCGGTGAGCGGCGCGATTGATTACATGCTGACTTTGCGTTGCGGCACCACCGAAGTGTTAGATCGCTTGTTGGATCAGATCGGTGCATTAGATGGCGTGCGGCAGACTTCGACGTCGATTATTCTGAGCAAACGGATTGACCGTAGTGCTTTATAGATCGGACTTACGCAAAACTGCCCCAGCTGCGTTGCAGCTCGTCGCCGTACTAAAGTAATGTCGTCGTTGCTGCGCCTTGCCGGGACAATTTTGCGAAAGCCCTAATGGAGAAAGTGCGAGATAGATTACTATACAGATTCGCCTGCTTTGAGGTAGCAGTAAAAAAGTAGCAATGAAATACGATGTTTGTTAAAAATAGCTGGAGTGAGCTTGCAATACATTTATCATAATTTTTTCACAAATTACTGAATTTGATCATAATAAAAACGTAGTCTTTTTATATACTCCAATGGGGTATATTTTAGGCATCCAAGTATTTTTTAGTCTGTAGCTTAGTTTTATTAAAAATAATCGGGAGTATATTGGTATTGATCTAATTTTAAAAAGTTAAATTGAACAAAATTGAGGAGTAATTGAGCAATTGTGCTCATGAGGGTATTCAAACAAGCCATGTAGGAGACCTTGATCTTCAGCAAACATTATTAAGATGCGAAATCAATATCTTGGCTAATGCAGAAATTCAGGAGTTATTGGCAGGCTTACTTTGCATTTTTTTATCGCCGGTAGCGGACTTTTTAGGTAAGTTACTATCCGCGAAATGCGTATTAGTTTGCTGGAGAATTTGCAAGTGTACTGAAGCTCTGTCCATCCCGCCTCTTTCAAGCATGATTACATTGCGCGCAGATGTGCTGGCTGGCGTGGCATCTAAACTACTTTGCGTTGCAACAGGTGTCGCAATTGCCATGGCGACAAAATACTCACTGAAAGCCGTGCTAGCCAATAGTGTCAAAACAGATAAACCGAAGAGAGTAGATTTTTTTAACATAATAGCTCCGTATTTTAAATGAATTGCACCCGGCTGAAGGCTTTAATTGTGTAAATTGTTTGTGTGTGTTTTTCTACATGACTGACACATTACTTTTTGCTGTATGGTAAATAATCAAAGGCTTATACCGATTGGCGAATGATTTTGTTGGATTGCGCTGTTGCCTGACGGATTGCTAAAGTATCTTTGTCCATGGCTATTTTTTCTTCTGTAGTCAAACGCTTGGCAGAGATCAGCACGGTTTGGATTGCTGGTGAGGTTTGTTGATCGTAAGCCACTTTTTCATCTGCGCTTAGACGTTTGGCGACGATAGTTACCGTTTGGATTGAGTTATCGCTGCTCTCATTACCGCTGTTATTACCCTTAACTGGAGCTTGATAGGCTGAAGAGACTGCTAAAACTCCAGCGATCAATGCGATGGAGAAGATGCCAGTAGTATTGAATGCGTTGATTGTTTTCATGATGATGCTCCTGTGATTGAATTAAAAGGATTTCAGTGAATTTGTGTTTCTTTGCTGCGATGTAATCACTGTAGGTCAAGGCATCATGAGTTACCACGCCAATGCGACGAAACGCATAAAGCCTGGGATAAAGCAGGTTAAAGTGCAGCTGGAGCGTAGGGGGACTTTTCGGAGTTTCTAAAAACTCAGGCCCAATTATGCTTGGCAGGACAACTACAGCGGTTGAGAACTAAATTCGCGCTGTTAGCGATTTTGAGGAAACGAAAATTAGGCTGAGCTAATTTTATTGGGAGTAACAGGCCTGCATTGAGATTGTTTTAAAAGTCCGGGGGAGTTCGGTGTCAAGACCCGGTTCCCCCAACTTTGGTAGTTTTTTGCTATTTGAGACTTATAACTTACTTACCCAATTGCGTCGGCATTGCAGGAGCCCGCTGGCGCTGTACTGCCTGATAGGTCTGCATTTTTTGCACGACATTCTGGATCGCTGCGTCGAGTTGTGTGTCGTGTCCGAGGTTGACTTCTGTCGGATCTAACTCGACATCAATGTCTGGTGCGACGCCTTCATTCTCAACACGCCATTCGCCGTCTGGGGTAAAGAACCGGAAGAACGGTACTAGCAGATTGCCGCCATCGATTAGATCGGGATTGGTAGAGATGCCGATCAATCCGCCCCAGGTGCGTTTGCCGATTAACGCACCCAAACCCAGACGTTTAAAGGCATATGGCAAAAAGTCGCCGCCTGACCCTGCATCCTGATCAATCAGCATGGCTTTAGGGCCATAGATAGCTGCTCCTGGCGTATCAAACAGCAGGCCATCACGGTCCTTCCAACTTGCCAGATATTTTCTGCTCAGGATGTCTGTGATGTAGTTCGCCGCTTGTCCACCGCTATTGCGGCGCTCGTCTACGATCAAGGCAGGTTTATCTGCTTGCGCATAAAACATGCGGTTGAAGTATCGATAGCCAGTTTCACCAGTATCTGGCAGATAAACGTAAGCGACTTTGCCATTGGTTTTTTTCTGCACATACTCACGGTTTTTTTCTATCCATTGCCATTGGCGTAATGCAGATTCATTTCCGATAGGCTGCACGATAATCTGATGGGTTTGCTTGCTGGCCAGGTCGCTGGCAAGCGTTAATGTCACTTGCTTACCTACCGTGTTTTCTAACAGTGAATAGATATTTTTGCTGGCATCCAGAGGTTTGCCATTAATCGCAAGCAAGTAATCACCAGGTTTGATTTGCAGGCCGGGGATTGCTAATGGTGCTTTTAAAAACGGATTCCAACGGTCGCCGGGCAGAATATTTTTAACACGATAATGTCCTTGGTCGATGCTAAAGTCGGCACCGAGTAAACCTACAGCGACTGGTTTTTCTTCTTGTACATCGCCTCCACCAACGCGGTTGTGGCCAACTTGCAATTCACCTATCATTTCTACCAGCAAGTCGTTCAGATCCTCACGTCGTTGCACATGTTTAAGCAATGGCTGGTAGCGTTTATAAATACTATCCCAATCCAGTCCGTGCAAATTGGCATCATAGAAGAATTCTTTTTCCATCCACCAGGCTTCGTTAAAAATCTGTTCCCATTCCTCGCGCGGATTGACCTTCATGCGTAGCTGAGACAAATCGATTGATTTGGTTTCTAATTTTTCAGCTGCATCGCCAATTTCTAGTTTGACTTTACCGGACTGGATCAAGATTTTTTTGCCATCACCGCTGAGGCTGAAAAACGCGATATTTTGTCTGAGGGATTTCGCTTTTTTGTCATCAAAACTAAAACGGAACAATTCTGCATCGTCGTCATTTTTTGCAGAGGGCGGTTCATTGCTGACGCCGGGCTGACGATGCTCTAAATAAAATAGTGAGCCGTCGGAAGCGACCGCCAGCGTATCGTAATTACGTTCTGCCACTGGCAGCGCAACGATACGTTGTTGCAAGCCATCCAGATCAATTTTGACAGGCTTAGTTGGTTTAGTTGGCTTGCCAGAGCTATCGTCCTTGGCTTTATCTTTACTCTCTTTATTATCCTTAGAGCTTTCTTTAGTATCGTCTTTAGCACCTTCTTTTTTGTCGCTATCTTTTTTATCCTCGTCTTTTTTTGCATCATCTTTTTTATCGTTCTCATCACCGCTCTTCGGTAGCAGAGGCGATTTGCCGTCCGCCGCCAATACGGCGACGTAGATGCCATTGCGCAAGGGACGTTCTTGGGTGGACATATCCAGTCCTACATGGGTAGGGCCAGAATTAGTTGACGCAGTAAAGTACAAATAGTCTGCCGCGGCAAAAACAGGATTATCGGCGTGGCTCATGCCATCGGTCAGATTGACGTTTTTACCCGTTTGGAAATCATGCAGTTTGATTTGTGAAAACTGGTTCGCGCCCACCACGGTATAAGCCAGCCAGCGGCTGTCGGATGAAAACGAGACAGCAAATTTAGAGCGTCGGGCGCTCACATCGATCTTGCTGATATTGCCCGTCACCAGACTGATTGCATACAGTTGCAAGTGATTATCCTGTAGCACGATCGTCTTGGCATCCGGTGACCAGTCTAATAAGTTGAAATAGCCTTGCTTGCCCAGTGCATAGGTTTTGGCTTTGTCTAAGCCAGTCTGATCGCGTACGACCAGGCTATGTTGGCGACCTGCATCTGAGATGTAGGCGATCTGCTTGCCATCAGCGCTCCAGATACCATCCTTTTCACGGATACCTGAGGTCTCTGTCAAATTGCGGACTGAACCATCTTTCACCGGTACGGTAAATACATCGCCGCGGGCGCTGACGACGACACGTTTGCCGCTGGGGGACAGACTCGCTGAAGTGATATTGCTGCTGGCGTCTTTCCATTGTGGTCGCGCTTGTATTGCTTGCGCTGTTTGTGACTCCAGATCGACGTGGATGTTTTGTGTTTTGCCGCTGACTGTATCCAGTTCCTTAAGCGCGCCACCGACTTCATACACGACCGTCGTGCCATAAGCACCGAGGTTACGGACATCCCAAACGGTTTCTTTGGTGACTTGCCGTACTGTTTTATTTTGGCGGTTGTAAGCAAACAGATTGGCCGCACCATCTTTGCGATCAGAGATAAAAAATACCTCGTCGCCAACCCAGACAGGATTGCTGTCGTTGGCGTTCTCGTGAGGAATTTTTTCTAATTTGTTATTTGCCACATCCATAATCCAGACCGGTGGCGTGGTACCGCCGCGGTGCTGACGCCAGCCGCTGGTACCGCTATATGCCTGACGGAAAGGGCGATAGGCCAAGAGTTTTCCGTCGCCAGACCAGTTACCTTCAAAGGCAATGGCTTCCATGACTTTTTTCTCGTAACCACCTTCCAGTGGTACTTCATACAACTGGTTACTGCGACTATTCGCGATTTCCCGGTTGGATGAAAACAGCACGCGTTTGCCATCGGCACTCCATCCCACTACCACGTCTTGACCAGGATGCCAGGTCAAGCGCCGCGCTTCTCCGCCTTGGACCGGGATTACATACACGTCGGTATTGTTGTCATAGCTAGCAGAGAACGCTAGCCATTTGCCGTCAGGAGAAAATTTGGGGGCAAATTCAGATGCCGGATGCGTCGTCAATCGCACAGGATGTTGCCCGTCGCGGTCTGCCAGCCAGATGTCGCCTGCATACACAAACGCCAGATGGTCGCGGGACACCGTTGGTTGGCGCAGCAGCAGCGTATCGGCAGCGTTTGCTGCCTGGGTAGTAAAACAGCTTGCCAGCAAGATGCTCAGAACAGATAGACGACCAAGTTGATGAATCCGCATTCGACTCCTCCTTTATAAATTTTCTGATTCAGGCAGGCGCCTGAGTAGGTTTAGACTGACGCAAAATTTAGCACACACAGTTGCTATTGCTGCGTCTTGTCGACGCAAATTGTTTCAGTCTTATTATATTAATGAATTACATAGACTATTTCACCATAGAAATAGTTCGAAGTTTTAAAAAAATACCTCGGCGAGGTCTAAGCGTTATAGGCAGTATTGCGTTATTTGTCGATCTTGTTTGTGCTCAAGATGCCTGGTATGGCACGAAGTGAATCACTTGGTATTTTAATTAATAGGGGAGTATATTGATAAATACGCCTTCAATACCATTAATCATATGGACAATAAAATATACTAACAAGGAGTATGTTTTATGAAAGATTATTTTTTTTAATTTAACTGGTAATGTAATCGTATGTTTGTTGGCGTATTGTCTGCCTGTCGTTGATTGCGGTAATGAAGCCTTGGTCGCTTTCGGTCACAACTCAATTCTTATCCGTTAGATGTTGAAGAGCGCATAAAATAGCGTACCTCAATATTTCATATTTATTCGCTGGCAATACTGCACTCGATCTGATTTATTGCCTGCTACCGTCTGAAAATCGTCTCCCAGTTCCAATACAAGAAAGTACACCATGAGCAGTTTGCCGCAATGTCCTCAATGCCAATCCGTCTACACCTACGAGGACGGCAGTAATTTTGTCTGTCCAGAATGTGCTCATGAGTGGAGCAAGGACGCAGTGGAGGAGAGTGCTGATCAAAAAGCGGTGGTGCGCGACGCCAATGGCACGGTGCTCAATGACGGTGATTCGGTCACGGTCATCAAAGATTTAAAAGTCAAAGGTTCTTCTTTAGTCGTCAAGGTCGGCACCAAGGTCAAATCGATTCGTCTGGTGGATGGCGATCATGATATTGATTGCAAAATTGATGGCATAGGCGCGATGCAATTGAAATCGGAGTTTGTTAAAAAAGCCTGATACTGAGTTTTAGCGCATCAGCATGAGGTATCAATAATGTGATTGCTCTGGTTTTTGTTAATTGGATAGCGGCAGGCGGTATACATATGCAGCAAGGCGGGGCTCTAACTTACACATGCTGCATGCTGTTACAAAGAATTAAAGGGGGCGGTGCTATCATCGCCTTATTGGTCAGCAGCACTAATTAGTGATTCAAGCTAAATTTCTTACTAGCTTTTAAGAAAAATTTAAGCAAATTCCTGCACTCACTTACTCTCTTTTCTCTATGAATGAAACCGACGTCAAACGCTACCTGCCCTGGGTAGTAGCAACCGCCTTATTCATGGAGCAGCTCGACTCCACCATCCTCAATACCGCAGTCCCCTCAATGGCCCTCAGTTTGCAGGTCACACCGCTGAGTCTGAAAGCGGTTGTCACCAGTTATATCCTGAGTCTGGCGGTGTGTATTCCCATTAGCGGCTGGATGGCGGATCGCTTTGGTACACGGCGTGTGTTCAGCACGGCGGTCGGTATTTTTACCTTGGCTTCTGTGCTGAGTGGTTTGTCAGTTAATGTGCCGATGCTGGTTGCCGCCCGGATTTTGCAGGGGATAGGCGCGGCGATGATGATGCCAGTCGGGCGCCTGGCGATTATTCGCACTTTTCCAAAATCTGAGCTACTGATGGCGATGAACTTTGTAATCATCCCGGCCTTGATCGGCCCTTTGCTGGGCCCGACGATTGGCGGTCTGATTGTGCATTGGTTACCGTGGAGGGTGATCTTCTTTATCAATGTGCCGGTCGGTTTGGTCGCGCAATGGCTGATCCACAAACATATGCCTGATTATCGTGGTGATGGCAATCGGCCGATTGATGTGATTGGTCTGGTGTTGTTTGGCGTTGGCACGGCCTTGCTATCTTGGCTGTTAGAGATATTTGGCGAACACCGGATAGACGGGACATCAGAGGGCATTTTATTTTTGCTGTCGCTTTGTCTGCTGGCCGCCTATGGCTGGCATGCACGCAATACACCGCACCCCTTATTGCGTTTGACCTTGTTCCGCATCCGTACTTTCAGAGTCTCTGTGGTGGGTGGCTTTATCACACGGTTAGGCTTGGGTGGCTTGCCATTCTTACTCCCCTTACTGTATCAGCTAGGGCTTGGTTTGCCGGCCTGGCAATCAGGTTTGCTGATGATGCCCGCTGCTGCCGCTGCGATGGGGATGAAGCTGATCTCAGCGCGCGTATTGCGCCGCTTTGGTTATCGCAAAGTATTGATGATGAATACCGTCATGATCGGTGTGACGATTTGTACCTTTGCCACGGTATCGTCAGGCACGCCGATTATCTGGATTGTTTTTTTAGGATTAACGCAGGGCTTTTTTAATTCGCTGCAATTCTCCAGCATGAATTCGATGGCGTTTGCCGATATTGGCACTGCCGATTCCAGTATGGCCAGTACGATTGCCAGTTCGTTACAGCAGATGTCGATGAGCTTTGGTCTGGCCTGCGGGTCTTTAGTGACGGCTTGGTATTTAGGGGACTTGCCGCAGTCGGACAAAGTTGCCGTGACCAGCGCCTTGCATCACGCATTTTTGACTTTGGGTGTAATGACGATGCTCTCGTCGCTGACATTTTGGACTTTGCGTTCAGAAGATGGTGAGAGCGTCAGCAAGGGTTTGCCGGCGGCAAATTGATTACCATCGCTGCTGCTAGATTAACTATACTAGTAGTGTGTATATTTAATCGTCCAAGTAATCATTGGTCGGCAGGGCATATTTTATAAAACAGGTGGGGAGTATGTCGATGTGCCGACTGATGTCACCTGATTTTGACTAGATTTTTTTAGTGATGGCTCAGCGTGCTGCCAGCAGATAAATTCTTTATTAATTTTCTTTAATAGTTTTCCTACCTGGGTATAAAAAAACGAGAAATACCTCTTTCTCGTTTTTTGATGTGACTTAATGATTTACTTAGTCACTACTTAATATCCTATCGTTTGTGCTGCCTCATGCACCAGTTGCTCAAATAAATCATGGCGCATCTGTGCAATTTCTCCCGATTTGACCGCGGCTAAAATTGCACAGCCAGGCTCGGTATGGTGATGGCAGTTATAGAATTTGCACTCGCCCAGATGCGGTAAAAACTCTGGGAAGGCGCGTTCCAGCATCCCTTCGCTCAGATGATGTAATCCAAACTCTTGAAAGCCCGGCGAATCAATAACGCCAGTTTTGTCATCCATCTGGTACAGACGGGTAAACGTTGTTGTATGTTTGCCCGTGTCCAATGCGGCAGAGATTTCGCGGGTGGCGATCTCAGCATCTGGGATCAGCAAATTAATCAGCGACGATTTTCCCATCCCGGACTGACCGATCAGGATCGTGTGATTATCCTGGATCAGTTCCATCATTGCGACGCGGGTTTGTTCCGGCGCGGTGGTGACCGACACTTCTAATACCGGATAGCCCAAGCCAGAATACAGCGCGAGGCGTTCACGCGCTTTAGGTAAGCTGGCGGTGACGTCAATTTTATTTAAAACGATACTGGCTTTGATGCCGGACGATTCAGAGGCGACCAGCGCCCGTGATATCAGATCATCGGCAAAGCTAGGCTCGGTGGCGACCACAATGATCAGTTGTGTCAGATTGGCCGACAGCATTTTGGATTTGTATTGATCCGAGCGGTAGAGCAAAGTCGTGCGCGGTGTGATCGCCTCGATCACGCCCTGGTTCTTGGACGTGAGTTGATATTCCACAATATCGCCGACCGCCACATCACTTTTTTTGCCACGTGTGACACAGTGCAGTTTGATGCCTTCTGCCTGTACCAGATAATGACGACCGTGCGCAGCAATGACGGTCGCTAACAGCTTTTCGCTGGTGGACGATTTTGACTTGGGCTTACTTTTGATCTGGCTCATTAAGAAAAACTTTGCTGAAAAATCGCATCTACTTTGGCGGCGCAAATAAAATCATTTTCAGAAATTCCGCCCTTACCACCGTTGACGGTATGCGTATCAAATTTGATCAGGCAACGGTTGTAGGTGACGACCATTTCAGGATGATGATCTTCTGCATGGATTACGTAGGCGATGGCATTGATAAACGCCAGCGTTTCATAATAATTTTTGAAGTTATAGGCTTTAACAATCCGCGGTCCATCTTGTGTCCAGCCAGGTACGGCAGCCAGATATGCAGGCAAGCTGGCTGGGTCAAGGCCGATGTCGGTCGGCAGGGATTTTTTTGCTAGCAGGTCGGAAGTTTTCATGATGCATTTACCTTGTAGAGTTCTGGTTAGGTCGCTGCTGAGCTTGATGCTAACAGCAACTGCTTAATTCGCAAGGACGCAGGCGGATGCGAATCATAGAATTTAGAATGCAGAGGATCGGGCGTCAAAGTATTGGCATTATCTTCATATAGTTTGACTAGCGCAGCAACCAGATCGTTGGCATTGGTATGTTTGGCGGCAAACGCATCTGCCTCAAACTCATGTTTGCGCGAGCTGATCGACGTCAGCGGTGACAACAAAAAGGTGAAGACGGGCAGTGCCAGTACAAACAAAATCAGCGCCATTGCATCGTTCGACGCCAGTAACATCGGGTCAACACCCAAGCCGTTATAAAACCATAGTTGTTGTTTGAGGTAGCCCAGCAAAGCCAAAAATCCTAGCGAAACCACAAACATCACGACTATGCGCTTAACAATGTGTTTGAGCTTGAAATGTCCCAGTTCGTGCGCCAGCACGGCTTCAATTTCTTCCGGTGCTAGACGCGACAATAAGGTATCAAAAAATACGATGCGTTTAGCCGCGCCAAAACCTGAGAAATACGCATTGCCATGCGCGCTGCGTTTGGAACCGTCCATCACGAACAAGCCGCTGGATGCGAAGCCAACGCGCTGCATCAAGCCTTCGATGCGCGTGCGCAGGCTATCGTCTTCCAGTGGGGTAAATTTGTTGAAAATAGGTGCGATCACGCTAGGATAAATCAGCATCATCAGCAGTTGAAATCCGCTCCATACTAGCCATGCGTACAGCCACCACAATGCACCGGATTTTTCCATTAAGCTCAATACCACCCAGATGAGCGGCAAGCCAATCGCTGCGCCGAGCAGAGTGCTTTTGATCATGTCTCCAAAGAAGAGGGCTGGTGTCATCTTATTAAAGCCAAATTTTTGCTCCAATACAAATTGCCGGTAATAATCAAATGGCAATTCAATGATGCTACCGATAGCCGCAAAAGCAGCGAGTAAGCATAGCTGATACACCATGCCCGGGCCGGTGAGCTTGACGATCGTCACCGATAGAAATTGCAGGCCGCCCAACAAGGTAAATCCAATCAACACAGCCGCATTCAAAATTAGTAGCAATAAGTCTAGCTTGGTCTTGGCCAAGGTATAGTCCGCCGCTTTTTGATGGGCAGACAGCGGGATTTTTTCGGCAAATTCTGCCGGAACCGCCGAGCGGTGCTGTAAAACATGGCGTAGTTGCCGGGAACCCAGCCAAAACCGTACGACAAGGGTCACTAATAAAAATGCCGCGAATAAAACAGAAAATGCTGCAGAAATCATGGGAAAATGCCACATTGATTAAGAGAAGGAAGAATTATGTCACAAGCTACCGACATTCAAGCAAACAGTGCATCTGATAAGCCAGCGCCGACCCCACCGGCTAAGCCAAATGAGTTCAACCTGATCTGGTTGGATATGGAGATGACGGGCCTCGATCCTGACAGTGACCGCATCATTGAAGTGGCCGTTGTCGTCACAGATATGCAATTAAACGTGCTGGCAGAAGGTCCTGTATTTGCGATTCATCAGTCCGACGAAACGATGGATAAGATGGACGCCTGGAATAAAGGCACGCATGGTCGCTCTGGCTTGATTGAGCGTGTCAAGGCGTCGACCGTGTCGGAAGAGGATGCAGAGAAAGAATTGATCGCTTTCTTAAAGCAGTATGTTCCGGCAGGTAAATCGCCGATGTGCGGCAATTCGATTTGCCAGGATCGTCGCTTTATGGCACGCGGGATGCCGAAGCTGGAGGCATTTTTCCATTATCGCAATCTGGACGTGTCGACGCTCAAAGAATTGTGCAAACGTTGGAAGCCAGCGATTGCCAGTGGCTTTAAAAAACATCAGAAGCACACGGCAATGGCCGATATTATTGAGTCGATTGAAGAGCTGAAATACTACCGTGAGCATTTCATCAAGGAGTGATCTGAAGTTTGGATTTAGTGTGGCCTTGATTTGGTGTTTAGCGAGATGTTTGCTTAGATGCCTGATGTAGAGTGTCATTTGCTTAAAATAAAAAAACGCGCCAATGGCGCGTTTTTTATTGGACGATACTTATTCAGCAGTACTACACATAAACACTACTCCAAATTGATATTGCTAATTTCCAGCCTGTTGATATTTAAGAAGGCGGGTAATTTTGTACCCTGTACTTTTACATTACGATTTTGCCACTCGCGCAATTGCACCAGACGATTTTTATCAACACTTTCTAAACGCCAGACTTTGCCGTTGGCATCGCTCACCGCCAGCCACAAGTTTACGTCTGATCCTTTTAAAGTCAGCATGCCAGAAATCGTCAATTGCTCAGCGACCGTATTAGTTTTTGTAGAGCTTTGTACAAATGCTGACGACGGCGTTGTTGCTGTCGTAGCTTGTGCCGGATGTTCAGCGCAAGCTACCAATAGTATTGCGACTGTCAGTGCTGGCAATAAACAAAACAGACGGTGCAAGGAGAGAGTTTTTTTCATAGATTGTCTTAATGGGGGAGGCGTGAGGATGAAGTCACGCCTCCTTGACATTAATGAATCACCAAGGTCACAGATGTACCCGATGGAACCACGACCGAGTTTTTGGTGTAAGTGCCAGAGGTAATGCTGTCTTTAAGATAGGTTTGTGTGGTTGCGGTAAAACCAGCACTTAAGCTTGTCGCTACTGCGGGCTGGAAGGTTTTAGCCAAACTACCGATGTCAATAGCACCAAAACTATAGGTCGTGCCATTATCAACATATGATGCGCTTGGGAATCCAAAACCTGTCGGCAAGCCTGCACCTGGCATACCGCCGAAGATGGATGCACCAAACTTGACAAACTCGTCTGCGATGCCGTTACCGCCTAGCGATTTAATCAGAGTATCAAGGCAGGTATAGCTAGTCGGACTGCTTGTCCCGTTAATGTTGTCGTTGCAATTAGTGACTAATTGTTTGGCAAGCACAACACCATAACGACGGTTGATGAATGCGCCAAAAGAGCCGCCCATTGCGTAGCTACTGGTAGCCAGATCTGTCCACTTTATGTAATTGACGCCACCACCAGATTTTAAATACCCAGGAATACGCACTGCAGTCATTTTGTCTGTACCGCCCAAACTGATATTAGCAAAAATATCTTCACTCATCATGGCTGAGGTTTCTTCTAACCAAGTGTCATGATCAACACCACGCACGATGGCTCTTTGATAAAAATTAATCATGTGGGTTGATTCATGCAGGAGCGTTGATTTTATGTAGTTCAAATCATTTTTAATCGAGATTGCATTAACAAAAAATGCTAAAGCTTCATTCGATTTTGGTTCATATTTTTTTAGCTCATTATTTAATGCGTAGAAATAGCCGCCCCATTTAGTGTCACTTGGTACGTTCAAGATCACGACATTGATATCTTGTAAGCCCGAATTGTCATTAATTAACTGGGTACTGTATTTTGCAGCAGAGGGGCCATAAGCATCGCCTAACAAGGAGACTAATTTATCAAAGCCTGCAGTGCCCACGCCACCTGCACCATCTTTGGCGCAGTAGGTTGCGCTGAGGGCTAAGACATCGCTGTCACTGACATTCCCGCTACTAATGGCTAGCGGATCAACCCAGAATACGGCTTTACGTCCCGATGCGAGGGAACATATTTGCTTGACTGTCACATTGTTGTAGGCGACGGGTTGTGTTGGGAAGTTATCGTTCCATGTACGTGTATCGTTGACTACCGGTGTCGCATTTGGCATCGTTGGTACAGCTATACCGCTTGAGCTGGATGCGGCGTTGGCTGAAGCTTTAGTTGCTGAGTTACGGCTTAACAATGCTTTGACAACAGCTTGATTTTTCGTAAGCTGTTCTGTGTGTGCGTTATGTTCGCCTAAATGCTGATCTAAGGACAAAACATTTAAGTTGCTTACCACTTTGCTTTGTACGCTGGCGGCTGCAGAGCTTAATATAGGCGCAGTGAATGCATCGCTAGCACTCGCATTAGAAAATACTAAGGTTGCACTGTTGGCCGATGTGACACCAAAAATCGCAATATTTACATTTTGCGGGCTGTTTGTCGTGTTGTTGTAACTCCAGACACCAACCACACCAGCACCGCCGCTATAAGTTGTTGCACTAGTTGCACCGCAATTGGCGCCCGCACATGCAGGGGCTAAAACGTTAGATGAGCTTAAGGGTAAAACACCAACGATGATTTTTACAGTGACCGACTTATTATTGGAATTAGTAACGGTCACAGTTGCTGTGTAATTGCCAGCAGCAGTATAGGCATGGGTAGTTGCTGCTGTGTTTGCTGTAATGCCATCGCCAAAGTTCCATAAATAAGTAAGGGCTAAGCCATTTGGATCAACTGACGATGCACTAAAATTTTCGACCTTATTAACAGTGGTGGTCAATGCAGTTGGCGTTAATACGGGTGCAGATGGCAGATCAATATTCACTACATAAGTGCTCTTTGCCGTCGTACCTAGATCATTCGTCGCCGTTAAAGTTACGACATAAGAACCACTACTTCCGTAAGCGTGAGTCGTGTTTGCACCGCTATCTTTGACGTTGTCGCCAAAATCCCATGCGTAAGTTATTGTACCTCCGCTTGGATCGCTGGAGCTGCCAACATAGTTAAGGATTTGATTGACTCTGAATCCCTTCAGTCCGGTGACAGAGATTGCTGGCGTACTTAAAACGGCATCAACAACTTGTACAGATGCGCTTGCTTGCCCACTTTGGCCCGAACTGTCAGTTGCCACAACTTTGACGGCATAAGTGCCTGACGCGGTTGTTTTTACGTTGATGCTACTACCAGTGACAGCGGCAGATCCGTTACCAACTGTCCAGCTATAGGTAAGCGGCAGGTTTAACGTAGAAGTCGCCGTTGCGCTCAGCGTAAAGCTTCTGCCGGTATATAAAACTGCTTGGCTAGGTGGCGCAATTTGCACCGTAATCGTATTGACCGGGGCCGCAGGCGTGACGGCTGTCGATGGTGTGGAATCTCCACCGCCACCGCCGCAAGCAGATAGACCGACGATGACAATAAATGCCAAAGCTATTTTTGATAAATGAGTTTTCATTGAGGGGAGTTTGTTTGAAATTGGGGATTACTTCGGTGATCAAAGTTGCTAATCTTTACCAAGAGTACTTTGTGTAAGTTACGTCCGCATTACTTCCGGATGAGAACCGCGTCGTGACTGAACTGCTGCGTGATTTTTACTCAATATAGTCTGGCAACGTAAATAAATAAATTAGTTGGCTCATGACACCATATTTATGTCATAAAATCAAAGCGTCTGCATGCGAGTTATGTAAGCCTTTAAAGGCTAAGCTAGCAAAGGACGGTAATTTAATGGACAATATAGCAATAAAAATCAATAGGTGGGAGATTTTTTAGAAATGGAGGCGCATATTCAGCCTCATGTATTCATATACTGCTAGGGAGTAATTTTAATCGCCCAATTAAAATGGCGATATCAGGCTAATTAATGGCCATACTCCCTATTTTTAAAATTTTTGGCGTGAAAAAAACCTCAAAAAGCTAATACTCAGGTCCATTGTGTTGTTGCAAATTCCCGCAACGACTACGCATTGCTGAATTTTACCCTTAGCGTTGTATCTCGACTAAAGAGTCTTTGGATATTCCTTGTTGAATCCAAGTGTGAATGCTGGTCGCTTAACTAAAACGACCAACTACAGCTCTTGGCTTAGACCTCAGACTAAAACGCCCGACTTAAACGCCCAACAATTCCACTTCAAAAATCAAGGTTGCATTGCCTGGAATGACGCCGCCTGCGCCGCGTGGACCGTATCCCAATGCAGCTGGAATCGTCAATTTACGGGTGCCGCCGATTTTCATGCCTTGTACGCCTTCGTCCCAGCCTTTGATCACATGACCAGCACCTAATGGGAATGAGAACGGATCATTGCGGTCTTTGCTTGAATCAAATTTTTTGCCAGCACTGCCATCTGGATTTTGCAGCCAGCCGGTGTAATGCACGACGACATGATTGCCAGCTTGCGCTTCTGCGCCTTCGCCGACGATAGTGTCTTCATATTGCAGGCCGGATACGGTAGTGATTGTGGTCATGATTTTCCTTAATTAAAAAAATTGATACAATTGTAATAGAGCGAATGATTCTTCAGTGCAATGCCCTAACAGAAATTTTAGTCGATTTCTTTTGATTTGCTTGGGATTTACTCAAAATAGATCGCTACGATAACGGGTGAATTAACGGGATAATTAACAGGTGAAGTATGACGCAAGTCTTGATGGCTACATTTTGATTTCATTTTGAGTACATTCTGAATACATCACGGGGATATTGTAATTAATATTTTGGAAATAATATCTTGAAGTTCACAGCTTGTAACGCTTGCATCAGGTCTGGCGGGTTAAAATAGTGTCCATTATTTTTAATCTGTCCTCACATTGCAAAGCGGTAAAAATTCATGCTTAGTCGTATTTTGTGTTTGCTGTTGTTCGTGTTGTCTTCGTTCTCCGTTATTGCACCACAAGCAGAGGCTGGCATTGTTGTAGTGCTTAATTCCCGCGATGCCACAGTCAGCCTGCTGGATCAAGAGTCCCAAAAAGAAATCAGCACCTATGCCATCGGTAAAGAGCCACATCATTTGATGGCAACACCCGACAATAAATCGGTAATCGTCGCTAATGCTGTTGGTAATGAATTGGTTTTTCTGGACCCGAAAACAGGCCAGGTGCAGCGCCGCATGAAGGATATTGCCGATCCTTATCAAATTGGATTTTCGCCTGACCAAAAATGGTTTGTCTCTAATTCTTTGCGGCTTGACCGGGTCGACTTTTATCAATACGACGGTAAAGATCTTAGTCTGGTTAAGCGTGTCCCCTTGGCTAAATTACCTAGCCACATGGCGTTTGATGCTGCCAGTACGACTGTGTTTATTACTCACCAGGGCAGCGATCAGGTGTCTGCTATTGATTTAATAACACAAAAAGTTAAATGGACGCTGCCGGTAGGCAAACTTCCCGCAGGTATTGCGATGACGCCGGATGATAAATATTTATTAGTCGGCATTATGGGGAGTGATTATGTCGAGGTGATTGATTGGCGTGCTCAAAAAACGATTAAACGCATTAAGACCGGAGCAGGGGCGCACAACTTCCGCGCTTTGGGTGATAAACGTAATACGTTTGTATCTAACCGCGTGTCCAATACGATTAATATCATCGATCAGATATCGCTAGAAAATGTAGCGACGATTGATGTGCCGGGTGGCCCGGATTGTATGGAGCTGAGTGCCGACGGTAAGACCTTATGGGTAACGCTGCGCTGGATTAAGAAAGTGGCTGTGATTGATGTGCCATCCAAAAAAGTTCTCAAGCTAATCCCAGTTGGCCGGTCGCCGCATGGGGTTTATTTTATGGATCATGCGCCGCGTGTTTAGCTGCATTTAGACGAACCGCAGGCTCAGAGACAAAATACATGATCCATTATCGCCGTCAGATTATTACTTTATTAATCTCGTCATTGAGTGTGCTGCCAGTGATGGTCAGCGCTGCTGAAATTAATAATGGCGCTGCATGCAAGGCAAAGATTTATCTCACGTTTGATACCGGTAGTCAGTCGCAAGCAGAATTGATCGCCAATACCCTGCGCCAGCATCACATCAAGGCGACGTTTTTTCTAGCGAATGAAAAGACCATTAAGGGCGATTATTCTCTTGACCTAAGTTGGGCGCCTTTTTGGAAGAAACTGGTTGAGGACGGTCATTCCTTCGGTACGCATACCTTTGATCACGTTTATGTAGTCCGTGATCTGAGTGATGGACGGATAGAAGTCAAACCGCAGTTTGGTAATTCTGCGGGAAAAAAATTAGTCTGGACCCCGCGGCAATATTGCGATGAATTAAAACGGGTCGATCAGCGTTTTCAGCAATTAACAGGACGCCCGCTAGATCATTATTGGCGTGCGCCTGGTGGCAAGCTCACTAAGAACTTACTCAGCGCCGGTCAAGCCTGCGGTTACGCCCATGTTGGCTGGGCGCCTGCCGGATTTTCTGGCGATGAATTATCTAGTGAGGCCTGGAGCAATCCGGTCTTATTGCAACGCGTATTAAGTCAGATCAAAGACGGTGATATTTTTATGGCGCATATGGGCATCTGGTCACGTAAGCAAGCCTGGATGCCAGAAAATTTGCAGCCTCTGCTAACAGGACTTGAGGCCAAAGGCTATTGCTTTGCAACTTTACGTGAACATCTTATGTATAAAGCGGCTCAATAAAAAAGTAAGTCCTAACAGTGCAAAACAATAATTCCGTTAAACAGTAACCTCGCCCTTTTTAAAAACACCTCATGAACTTCCTCGATCTATTCGCATCGCTGCAAGCCTGGATTTTTGAAACACTGGTACAGCCTATAATTTTTTTTATGGGGCTGGGCGAATTTACTGAAGATGCGTTTGAAGGCGTTGAATGGTTTTTGATTGGCGTGTGTGAACTACTGATTTTATTTGTGCTCTTGCGTCCGCTGGAGGCTTTGATTCCTGTGCATCGATTTAGTGATCGTAATGCTCGCTGGAATGATTTTATTTATACCGCTTTGCATCGCCTCGGTATTTTCTCTTTACTGATCTTTGTCTTGCTTGATCCAGCGCTAGATGCGTTGACTGGTGTCTTACATTTAGAAGGTGTCAATCCTTTTAATCTTGACAATCTCTGGCCAGGTTTGGTCGATTACCCTGTATTGGTTTTTATAGTGTATCTGGTGGTGCTGGATTTTTTTGACTACTGGTATCACCGCGCCTCGCATCAGTTTAATTGGTGGTGGGCTTTGCATAGTTTGCACCATAGTCAGCGAGATATGAACTTATGGAGCGATAACCGTAATCACTTGCTGGATGATTTTATTCGTGACGTGTATATGGGTTTAATCGCGATTGCGATTGGCGTGCAGCCGGGACAATATGCTTTGCTAATTGTGATCTCGCGTATGGTCGAGAGCTTGCAACACGCGAATATTCGTTTGCATTTTGGCGCCATAGGCGAACGCTTGCTGGTATCGCCACGCTACCATCGCACTCACCATGCGATAGGTATTGGACACGAGTCGCAGGGGAGTGGCACCTTAGGCGGACACAACTTTGCTGTGCTGTTCCCGATCTGGGATATGCTGTTTGGTACCACTTTATTTAGTAAGGAATTTTCTATGACAGGCATCCGCGATCAATTGCCATCACCAGATGGCAGAAGTGGCAGAGAATATGGTCGTGGCTTCTGGTCGCAACAAAGTCTGGGTTTGAAACGACTATTTGGATTAGACCATCAGACCGCTAAACCGATGAACGCGCAAACAGATCGACAAACTGGTTTCAATAAGGAGGCAAGTTAATGCGCCGCTTACTGCATGTAGGCAGCTCTATGGGGCGCGCTTTTGTTGGCCAATTTCATCCTCGTATGTTGATGCTGACCTTGTTGCCCTTGATCGTCTCCTTATTGTTATGGAGCGGATTAATGTGGTGGGGCTTACAAAGTCTGATCGATTTTATTCAAGAATCTTTGTTGCAGCACGATGGATTTCGGCTGGCGGGTGATTTCCTCGCAGTGCTCGGTGCTTTAGCATTAAAGACGGTACTAGCACCCTTACTGGCAATGTGGCTACTGCTGCCGCTGATGATCGTGACGACGCTCATTTGTATTGGCGTATTTGCGATGCCGATGATTTCTCGCCATGTACAAAAACGTGATTATCCTCATCTGGAGGCCAGACACGGCGGCTCTTTATTTGGCAGCTTATGGCACGCTTTGTCCTCGTTTTTAATTTTTGTATTGCTCTGGTTTGTTTGCCTGCCTTTGTTGTTTGTGCCGGTCGTCAATGTGGTAGTACATGCCGTTTTATGGGGTTGGTTGACCTACCGCGTAATGGCTTATGATGCGTTATCAGAGCACGCCGATGCAGCCGAGCGTATTGCTTTGTTACGTACACATCGCTGGCCTTTATTAATGATCGGCACGATGGCTGGCGCTTTGGGCGCTGCACCTAGCATGATGTGGTTAGGCGGCGTATTGGCAATTGTATTTTTGCCGATGCTGGCCGCATTGGCGATAGGCCTGTATATCTTGATTTTTGTGTTTTGTGGACTATGGTTTCAGTACTATTGTTTGAACTCACTTGCGTTGTTGCGTAGCAAAGCACAAGCAGATGAAATAGTAGATAAATAAGCAGAATACTCAAAACTGTACCAGCGGCTTAGCAGCATTCTGCTTCGCATTGCAAATGTGATTTTGCGTATTCAATTTTGCGAATTTAAATTACGCATTGATTGAATTAGATTCAAAAACCTGGGAGTTAATTATGGCGATCGGTCTTATCATTATTGGCGACGAAATTTTATCTGGCAAACGTGCGGATAAACATTTGCCCAAAGTAATTGAGCTATTAACTGCGCGTGGTCTGCAACTGGATTGGGCAGAATATATTGGCGATGATCGCACTCGCATCACATCCACGCTAGAGCGCTCTTTTGCCGGTAACGATATTGTATTTGTTACAGGTGGTATCGGCGCTACACCGGATGACCATACCCGCCAATGTGCGGCAGCAGCATTGCATTTGCCGATTGTTTTACACCCGGAAGCAAAAACCTTAATTGAACAAAGAATTACCGATATGCTGATCGAAGCTGGTAAGCCGGTTGACTTGAATTTGCCAGAGAATTTGCATCGTCTGAAGATGGGGGAGTTTCCACAAGGCGCACAAATTATCCCCAATCCGTATAACAAGATTCCCGGGTTTGCGATTCAAAATCATTACTTTGTACCAGGCTTCCCTGTAATGGCATGGCCAATGCTGGAGTGGGTACTTGATTCGCATTACTCACATTTGTTCCATCAGCACGCCAGGGCGGAAAAATCGGTTTTGGTATTTGATGCGATGGAATCGACGCTAACGCCAATGATGGAAGCGTTGGAATCACAATACCCTTTAATCAAAGTATTTAGTTTGCCCAGCGTTGGTAATCATCAGATACGCAGGCATATAGAGCTGGGTGTCAAAGGTGAGCCACAACAAGTCGAGGCTGCTTTTGATGCGATGTTAAAAGGCTTAGATGGCTTTCAGGCGGAATACGTCCCAGCCTGATTTTTATTATTCCGCATTTGGTACTGACTTCTCTTCACAATTCGCTCAATGCAAAAAATCAAATTCACATTGTTTTCTGTCCGAGCTCTGCTGATCGCTTTTGGTCCTATGATCCTGGCGGTATTGCTAGTTTGTGGCGTTGGATATTGGCTGGTCGATCCAGCGCCGCCGCGCACAATTGATTTTGCGACAGGGCAGGAGAATAGTCCTTATCAACGCTTTGCCAAACAGTACGCCGACGAGTTGGCGAAAAATGATATTACAATCCGCTTCCAGGCGACTCAAGGTTCTCAGGAAAACTTAAAACTGATCAGCGATCCCGACTCTGAGATAGAACTCGGTTTTGTCCAAAGCGGCTCTACTAACGAGGCCGATGCTTTGGATAAGGGATTGGTATCTTTAGGCAGTTTATTTTATGAGCCGATCTGGATTTTTTATCGCGGCACCAAAGAAATCAGCACCCTCAATCAGTTTAAAGGTAAGCACATTAATGTAGGACCAGATGGCACTGGCGTAGCGCGTTTGTTTAAGCAGATATTGTCAGTCAATGGCATGGAAGCTACAGACGTCCATTTGTCCAGCCTGGAAGATACACCCGCGACGGTAGCACTGTTGGACGGCACTATAGACGTGCTGGTATTTAGCTCGGCATCAGATTCACCGCTGCTGCAAATGTTGTTGCAAACACCGGGTATCCAGCTTTTTGATTTTGCACAGGCGGAAGCTTATACCCGGCGTTTTCCATTTTTATCTCATGTGGTACTGCCGCGTGGCATCGTTGATCTGGGTAAAAATATTCCAGCTAAGGATTACCATTTAATTTCGCCAACGGCAACCTTAGTCGCCCATGAAAGTCTGCACCCTGCGTTGATCAGTTTGCTGCTACAGGCAGCGCATAAAATTCATGGTGGCGCTGGCTGGTTCCAAAAGCAAGGTGAATTTCCTTCTGATAAATACATAGAAATCCCCGTGGCAGAGCAGGCGGAAAAATTCTATAAAAATGGACCGCCATTTTTGCAGCGTTATCTGAGTTTTTGGTTAGCCAATTTTGTAGAACGTATGTGGGTCGTGATTGTCGCGCTGGGAGCCTTGATTTTGCCGTTGTCAAAAATTATCCCACCGCTGTATGTCTGGCGTATTCGTTCGCGCGTATATCGCTGGTACGGTCAGCTGATGATGGTAGAGCAGGCGATTGATAACGTCAGTCCTGATCAGCGTCAGCAAGTTTTCTCGGATCAATTAAAAATGCTTGATGAGATAGAAGAGAAGGTCAATCGCATTTCTATCCCGCTGTCTTATGCTGTAGAGCTTTACGGCTTGCGCAGCCATATCAACTTTGTTCGCAAGCGGGTAGAAGGTTTGATGACAGTGTAGTTTTATAAACCAAATTGCTTTGATCAATTTCGCTATTTTGCGGATGTGCTATCTAAATTAAAGCCGAGAAGATAAATTAGTTTATGATTAAATTTTTTGCAAAAAAATTATTGTGTAATACGAGAAGTTTCGTGAGAAGTTTCGGTAGCAGTTTGTTGTTGATTGGCTTATCTGCATGCGTGACGACTTCGCCGCCTGTGACTGTGGCACCAGTCATTCCAGTTGCGCCAATTTTGAAAGTGCCTAAAACAATACGCATTGGTTTAGCTTTAGGTGGTGGCGCGGCTCGTGGTTTTGCACATATTGGCGTCATCAAGGCTCTGGAATCACAAGGGATTGTCCCGGATATTATTGTGGGTACCAGCGCGGGTAGTGTGGTTGGGGCGATGTATGCAGCGGGAAACAATGGTTTTGCGTTGCAGAAAATGGCTTTGGATATGGATGAGGCAACGATTTCTGATTGGTCTTTACCTTTGTTCGCCAAATCTAGCGGAGTTCTCAAAGGCGATGCCTTGCAAAACTATGTGAATAAGATGGTAGTGCAGGTGCCGATTGAACGTTTGAAAAAGCCATTTGGTGCCGTCGCAACTGATTTACATACGGGCTTGCCTATTCTGTTCCAACGAGGGAATACCGGTTTGGCAGTGCGCGCATCTTCTGCGGTGCCGGGCGTATTTCAGCCAGTTAGAATTAATGATAGGTTATATGTGGACGGTGGCTTAGTTTCTCCTGTCCCAGTGCGGTTCGCCCGCGAGATGGGAGCCGATTTTGTGATTGCTGTGAATATTTCTTCGCAACCGGATGCACAATCTGCCTCTAGTTCGCTGGATGTGCTGCTACAAACTTTTACCATCATGGGGCAAAGTTTGAATCAGTTTGAATTAAAGAATGCAGATGTAGTGATCCGACCTGACTTGGCGAGTATGAAGGGTAATGATTTTGCCGGTAGAAATTTGGCGATATTGGCAGGTGAGAAGGTAACTATGTCGATGATGACGGATATCAAGCAAAAAATCCGTATGATGCAAGATAGATGATTTATATACTCCCTATTGGTATATTTACTCGTCCATATATAACGTGGACGTTGAGCCAATATTCTTGATATTGATGGGGAGTATGTGTTTTTTGAGGTATTTTAAGATGCTAAGCGGGAACATCCAGATGCTAAGCGGGAACATCCAGATGCTGGGCGATGCCGGTTCTATTAACTCAATTTCGCTCAATTCTTTTCGTCATCGTTAATCCTTCTAGCGCCGTTAAAGCGTTTTTTCCAATAAGCTATATCCATGCTTTCTACTCTTACCTGACCACCAGCTGAGGGGGAGTGAATAAACTTGTTGTCGCCCAAATAAATTCCCACATGGGAGAAGCCGCGCCGCAACGTATTGTAAAAAACTAGGTCGCCGGGCTGTAAATCTTTTTGGTCAATTTTTTCGCCAACTTTGCTGATCTCGTTCGAGGTTCTTGGTAAGTCTGTCCCCAGCGCGTCTTTAAATACCAAACGCACAAAACCGCTGCAATCTAAACCATTTTCTGGCGTATTGCCGCCGCGTTTGTAGCGGATGCCAAGCATGTCCATTGCCTTAATCGTCAGGCTAGATGCGCGTTCACGCAGTTCTTGCAATTTGGTGTAAGCCGTAGAGGATTCGGGGAAGGGGTTGTCGGCGCTGAAGCTTGGACTGCAAAAAGAAAATTGCAGAGTGCTTGCTAGAAGTAGGGATAAGACTAATTTGACTTTCCTGGGAGAGCGGGAAATTTGTATTAGCATTGTTGCACCTGGTTGGAAAAACCGGCCAACTGTAAATGATCTTTGTCGTAATGTAAACCTTGCTTTTGTAAAATTAGCTAAATGATATTGTTGAAGCTATCAGTTAAAAAGTATCGAATTTTTTATCATATTTCTGCTTTATTATTCATTTTTATACTAATTTTTTTGCTCAGAATAAGCTTGTAAGCGGGCCTAGTTTAAGTGGGTCTACTATCAAAAGATCAAAACTGTTTTTATCCTTAATGAGTGCAGCTTGACGTACAATTCGAGCACATTTTAACCACGAGGCACCTATGCAAACTAAACCTGTATTAACTTTAGATGACGTCAAAAAAATCGCAGCAGCTGCAGAGACAGAAGCAAAAACCAATGGTTGGGCGGTAGTGATTGCGATTGTTGATGATGGTGGCCATTTGATGTGGTTGCAACGTTTGGACGGCGTCGCACCTATTTCCGCACACATTGCACCAGCGAAGGCGACGACGGCAGCACTTGGTCGCCGCGAGTCTAAAATTTATGAAGACGTGATCAATAATGGACGTTTCTCTTTTTTAAGTGCTCCTTATATTGAAGGAATGTTAGAAGGCGGCGTGCCTATCGTCGTTGATGGTCATTGTGTCGGTGCAGTGGGCGTATCTGGCGTTAAGTCGTCTGAAGATGCGCAGATTGCAAAGGCAGGTATCGCTGCCTTGGCACTGTAGTCTGAGTGTAATTTAATCAAATACTTGCTCGCGGCAGCCAATTGCGCTGCCGCTATTTATTTCAGCATGGTTATCTACGCTAAGAGTTGTTTGTCTGGCAGGTTTAGCCAAAAATGCTTGCGTCTTTACCCAATTTTCTGGCGTTCTTGGTTTGCTTGAGGGGTGCTTTTGCGCTATAATTCGAGGGTTTAGCTAATCCAAATCCCGTCGTAGCGCATACCAAATCCACATATCTCCTAAAATCGTTTCACACTACGTGCTACATTCGCGTGGTTCCTGAACACGGTTGTTTTGGCGCGGCGTAGCGACGGTAACAATACAGGAGTTACCCTTGCTGCCATTTCCGCAGTCTTTACGTCCCAACCAAGATGCTACTGCCATTCTTGCTCTCGCGGACGGAACTATATTCACTGGTGTTTCCATTGGCGCTGCAGGCCATACATCAGGCGAAGTTGTTTTCAATACATCCATGACCGGGTATCAGGAAATTCTGACTGATCCAAGTTACAGCTCTCAAATCGTGACTCTGACTTATCCGCATATCGGTAATACCGGTATCAATTCAGAAGATGTTGAGTCCGACAAAATTCATGCGGCTGGCCTGATCATTAAAGATTTACCTTTGATGGTGTCTAACTTCCGCTCTGAACAATCTTTATCTGACTATCTTAAATCGCAAAATATTGTTGCGATTGCAGGCATTGATACACGTAAGCTGACTCGTATTCTGCGTGAAACTGGCGCCCAAGGTGGCGCAATTTTAGTTGGTAATGATGCGACTAAGGCGCTCGCTCTGGCAAAATCTTTTCCGGGTTTGTCTGGCATGGATTTGGCAAAGGTTGTTTCTACCAGCAAGTCCTATTCATGGACAGAAACTGAATGGACTTTGGGGCAAGGTTACGGTCAACTGACCGATCCAAAATTTCATGTGGTCGCATTTGATTTCGGTGTTAAACGGAATATTTTGCGCATGCTGACAGCCCGTGGCTGCAAAGTGACCGTGTTGCCAGCCCAATCAACTGCTGCTGATGTATTGGCCTTGAATCCTGACGGTGTATTTTTATCCAATGGTCCTGGCGATCCAGAGCCTTGCGATTACGCGATTGCTGCAGCTAAAGAATTGATTGAAAAAGGCATACCTACGTTTGGTATTTGCCTCGGTCATCAGATTATGGCGCTTGCTTCCGGTGCCAAAACGCTCAAGATGAAATTTGGTCATCATGGTGCTAACCATCCGGTGCAAGATTTGGACACTAAACAAGTGTTGATCACGTCGCAGAATCATGGTTTTGCAGTTGATGTAAATTCACTGCCTGCTAACTGCCGCATTACGCATGTCTCTTTGTTTGATGGTTCTTTGCAAGGCTTTGAACGTACTGATAAGCCAGCATTTTGCTTCCAGGGACATCCAGAAGCATCACCAGGTCCGATGGATATCGCCTACCTGTTTGATCGCTTTACTAATTTAATGAGCGCAGCAAAAGCGCAGGCAAACGGAGAACAATAAAAATGCCTAAACGTCTCGATATAAAAAGCATCCTGATTATTGGTGCCGGCCCTATCATTATTGGTCAGGCTTGTGAGTTCGATTATTCCGGTGCCCAAGCATGTAAGGCTTTGCGTGAAGAGGGTTATAAAGTCATTTTGGTCAACAGCAATCCAGCGACCATCATGACTGATCCTGAAATGGCCGATGTGACTTACATTGAGCCAATTACATGGCAAGTGGTAGAACGTATTATCGCCAAAGAAAAGCCGGATGCCATTTTGCCGACGATGGGCGGTCAGACTGCCTTGAATTGCGCTCTGGATTTGCACAAACACGGCATCCTGACCAAATACAATTGCGAACTGATCGGCGCTTCACCAGAAGCAATCGACAAAGCAGAAGATCGCTCTAAGTTTAAAGATGCGATGACTAAAATTGGTTTGGGTTCTGCCCGTTCCGGCGTCGCGCATAACATGGATGAATCATGGGAAGTGCAGAAGACACTCGGTTTTCCAGTGATTATTCGCCCGTCTTTTACTATGGGCGGCACCGGCGGTGGTATTGCATATAACGAAGAAGAGTTTGAGACTATTTGCAAACGCGGGTTAGAGGCGTCACCTACTAGTGAGTTGCTGATTGAAGAATCACTGATCGGCTGGAAAGAATTTGAGATGGAAGTTGTACGCGATAAAGCGGATAACTGCATCATTGTTTGCTCTATTGAGAATCTGGATCCTATGGGAGTCCATACCGGTGACTCAATCACGGTAGCGCCTGCGCAGACACTGACTGACAAAGAATACCAAATCATGCGTAACGCCTCGCTGGCAGTTTTGCGCGAAATCGGTGTCGATACTGGCGGCTCTAATGTTCAATTCTCTATCAATCCTGCTGATGGTCGCATGATTGTGATTGAGATGAATCCGCGTGTATCCCGTTCATCCGCGCTGGCGTCTAAAGCAACAGGTTTTCCAATCGCTAAAATCGCTGCTAAATTGGCGGTTGGTTTTACCCTGGATGAACTGCGTAATGAAATCACCGGTGGCGCTACCCCAGCGTCATTCGAGCCTTCGATTGATTATGTCGTTACCAAAATTCCTCGATTTGCTTTTGAAAAATTCCCGCAAGCAGACAATCATCTGACAACGCAGATGAAGTCGGTTGGTGAAGTCATGGCAATCGGTAGAACTTTCCAGGAATCTTTTCAAAAAGCACTGCGTGGCTTAGAGGTTGGCGTTGATGGTATGAACCAAAAAACGCTGGATCGTGAAGTGATCGCAGAAGAATTGGGCGAGCCTGGTCCTGATCGTATCTGGTATGTCGGTGATGCGTTTGGTCTTGGCTTTAGCTTGGAGGAAGTGCATCAGCTGACGCATATTGACCCGTGGTTCCTAGCGCAGATTAAGGATATTGTCGATATCGAGCTGTGGTTAGATCACCAGAATCTGGATGAGCTAGATAAAGAAGTGTTGCTAAAGATTAAGCAAAAAGGGTTCTCTGATCGTCGATTGGCAAAGCTACTCAAGACTACGGACACTGCGGTACGTGAGCGTCGCCATGCCTTAAATATTCGGCCAGTCTATAAACGTGTAGATACTTGTGCTGCGGAGTTTGCAACTAAAACTGCTTACATGTATTCGACTTATGAAGAAGAGTGTGAGTCTGCACCGACCGATAAGAAAAAAATCATGGTGTTGGGTGGCGGTCCAAATCGTATCGGTCAGGGTATTGAGTTTGATTATTGCTGCGTCCATGCGGCTTTTGCGATGCGCGAAGATGGCTATGAAACCATCATGGTCAACTGTAATCCAGAAACGGTTTCGACCGACTACGATACATCCGATCGTCTGTACTTTGAGCCTTTGACTTTAGAAGATGTATTAGAAATCGTCGCTAAAGAAAAACCAGTCGGCGTGATTGTGCAGTACGGCGGACAGACGCCATTGAAATTAGCTTTGGATCTGGAGGCGAATGGCGTGCCGATTATTGGTACATCGCCAGACATGATTGACGCAGCTGAAGATCGCGAGCGTTTCCAACAAATGTTGCATAAGCTTGGTCTGCGTCAACCACCTAATCGTACAGCGCGCACCGAAGCCCAAGCGTTGGAGTTAGCGCAGGAAATTGGTTATCCCTTAGTAGTTCGCCCATCCTATGTGTTGGGTGGACGTGCAATGGAAATCGTACACGAGCAACGTGATCTTGAGCGTTATATGCGTGAGGCAGTCAAGGTATCGCATGACTCACCAGTATTGCTTGATCGCTTTCTGAATGATGCGATCGAGGTCGATGTCGATTGTATTTCTGATGGCGAACACACCTTCATTGGTGGCGTGATGGAGCATATTGAACAAGCAGGCGTGCATTCTGGCGACTCTGCATGCTCCTTGCCGCCGTATTCACTTGCCGCAGAGACGATTGAGGAATTAAAGCGTCAGACATCATTGATGGCGAAAGGCTTGAACGTTGTCGGCTTGATGAACGTACAGTTTGCGATTCAGCAGCAAGATGGTAAGGATGTTGTGTTTGTTCTGGAAGTAAATCCACGAGCATCTCGTACAGTACCTTACGTATCTAAAGTCACTGGTTTGCAATTGGCTAAAATTGCTGCACGTTGTATGGTGGGTCAGTCACTGGCTTCTCAAGGTATTCATAAAGAAGTTGTGCCATCTTACTTCAGTGTAAAAGAAGCGGTGTTCCCATTTGTGAAATTTCCTGGTGTAGATACGATTCTTGGTCCAGAAATGAAATCCACTGGTGAAGTGATGGGCGTCGGTAAAACTTTTGGTGAAGCCTTCGTCAAGTCACAACTAGGTGCTAGTATCAAACTACCAACCTCCGGCAAAGTTTTTCTGAGCGTTAAAGGTAGTGACAAGCCACGCGCAGTAAAAGTGGCTAGTGATCTAGTTGAGATGGGATTTGCTGTCGTAGCGACTAAGGGCACGGCTGCAGCGATTGCAGCAGCGGGTATCCCGGTCAGTACGATCAATAAAGTGGCTGAAGGCCGTCCGCATGTCGTTGATATCATCAAAAATCATGAGATTGCTTTGGTGATTAATACCGTAGAAGAAAAACGTAGTGCGATTACGGATTCACGTGCTATTCGTGTATCTTCACTTGCAGCGCGGGTGCCAACTTATACTACGATTGCTGGTGCGGAGGCGGCAGTGCAAGGTATGCGTCATCTAGATGAATTGCATGTCTATGATTTACAAGGTCTGCATAAAACCTTACACTAAGCAAATAGCTTAAACTTCGATACAGAGGTCACAGACGGTGTCCAATCCGGATGCCATATGTGGCCTCTGTATTTTTACTTTATGAGTGTGAATGAAATGAGTACAGTACCTCTTACCAAATTCGGCGCAGAACTGCTTAAGCAAGAATTACATAATTTGAAGACCAAAGAGCGTCCAGATGTAATTAATGCGATTGCAGAAGCTCGCGCTCAAGGCGACTTGTCTGAAAATGCAGAATATGATGCGGCTAAAGAGCGCCAAAGTTTTATTGAAGGTCGTATCGCCGAGCTGGAAGGCAAGCTCAGTGCGGCGCAAATCATTGATCCGACAACTTTAGATGCAGAGGGGCGCGTGGTATTTGGAGCGACCGTGCATTTGGAGGATTTAGATAATGAACAGAAAGTCAGCTATCAAATTGTAGGAGACGACGAAGCTGATATTAAACTCAGTAAAGTATCAATCAGCTCGCCAATTGCTCGCGCATTAATCGGTAAATATGTTGGCGATATAGTTGGTGTGCAAGCTCCTGCAGGTATTCGTGAATATGAAGTATTAGAAGTTCTGTACATTTAAGCCGAATAATAAAAATGGTCAGCGCTACATAGAGCCGACCATTGTTAAATAAAAATATTGTTTAGTATATTGAGCGCAGAGCTACTTAGCTTTATAGCGTTATCGCTTTAATGTGATCAGGTATTACCGAGGGCTGATTTTTTGACGCTGGTTTGACGTGGTTTAGCACGTTTGATTGAGCCGCCCTGAGTTACCCGCTCATTACCCTTTACCATGACTTTTGAGACACTAGGTTTTTTGGTGCCACTGGCGCTAGGTTTGACGATAGTTACCTCGCGCATACCTTTGCCTTTTTTGACTAGTTTGGTTTCCTTAATGCCGTCTAACTTAGGACGGTAAATAACCAGTAATTTGCCAATATGCTGTACCGGCGCAGCTTCTAAAGAGCTACAAATGGTATCGTACATAGCAATGCGTGCTTCACGATCATCGCCAAACACACGTACCTTAATTAATCCATGGATATTAAGGCCAGCATCGATTTCCTTCATCACGGCAGGCGATAAACCGGCTTCACCGATCAATACGATGGGTTTCAATGCATGGGCTTCAGAGCGCAGTTCGCTGCGTTCAGCGGGCGTGAGTTTCAACATATAAATTCCTTTAAAAGCAGTATTTTACGCGAATGGCAAAAAATAAATTCAATCAAAATTGGGTGCACGATCATATTAACGATCCTTATGTCAAATTGGCACAAAAGGAAGGTTATCGTGCGCGTGCTGTTTACAAGCTCAAGGAAATCGATGAGGCTGAAAAATTAATCAAGCCAGGTCAAATTATCGTCGATCTTGGCGCAACCCCTGGTAGTTGGTCGCAATATGTACGCAATAAACTAGCCGGTAAAGACGGTGGCGGGATATTGGGCGAGATTTTTGCGTTAGATTTGCTGCTAATGGAACCAATTGCAGATGTTCAGTTCATTCAGGGAGATTTTCGCGAAGCCGACGTGCTGAATCAGCTCGAGGCTAAATTGCTGGGGCGCAAGCTTGATCTTGTATTATCAGATATGGCACCCAATTTATCAGGCAACTCCACAGTGGATGCGGCGCGCATTGAATACATTATTGAATTGGCGGTTGAATTCTCTAATGCACACTTAAAACCCTCTGGTGCTTTGCTAGTAAAATGTTTTCATGGACCTGCTTACAATACGATTGTAATCATGTTTAAAACACAATTTAAAACTGTCATCAGCAAAAAACCCAAAGCGAGCAAAGACAAGTCTTCTGAGATTTTCTTACTCGGTAGAGGTTTAAAGAATAGTTAAAAAGTAAAAAGTAATGATTTATATGTTAATTCGCTCTTGATAATTACCAAGAATGGCAACATATGCGCTCTAGCAAGCTCTATCCAATACGGGTATGATGCAAAATTACTGTTTGTGTACAGGCGTAGTTCTACGTCCAAGGAGTTCTCGTGAATAATATGTTTTCAAAAGCGGCGATATGGGTAGTCATTGCCTTAGTGCTGTTTATGGTATTTAAACAGTTTGACAAAGGCATGTCTGCTAACACTGCCTCTATGCCGTATTCCGAGTTTCTGGATGAGGTTAGGGCTAAGCACATTAAAGATGCAACGATTGATGATGGCAATCGTACTGTTACAGCGACTACGCTGGATGGTAAAAAAGTCAAATCACAACTTACTATATTTGATCGTGGTTTTGTGGGTGATTTGGTCAACAACGGCATTAAATTTGATAACAAGCCGCCTGAAGAGCAGTCTTTCCTTTCCCAAGTCTTTATTTCATGGTTCCCGATGCTGTTGTTAATTGGCGTTTGGGTGTTTTTCATGCGTCAGATGCAAGGCGGCGGCAAAGGTGGTGCATTCTCATTCGGTAAATCTAAAGCACGTATGCTGGACGATACCAACAACAACGTTTCTTTTGCTGATGTCGCAGGGTGTGATGAGGCGAAAGAAGAGGTTGGCGAGATTGTTGATTTCTTGCGAGATCCAAGTAAATTCCAAAAGCTCGGTGGTCGTATTCCACGTGGTGTCTTAATGGTTGGCCCACCGGGTACAGGTAAAACTTTGTTGGCACGTGCGATTGCGGGTGAGGCGAAGGTACCATTCTTCACTATTTCCGGCTCTGATTTTGTTGAAATGTTTGTTGGTGTTGGTGCATCTCGCGTCCGCGATATGTTTGAAAACGCCAAGAAACATGCGCCATGTATCATTTTCATTGATGAAATTGATGCTGTCGGGCGTCATCGTGGCGCCGGTATGGGTGGTGGTAATGATGAGCGTGAGCAGACATTGAACCAAATGCTGGTTGAGATGGATGGCTTTGAGGCTAATTCTGGTGTGATTGTGATTGCGGCGACTAATCGTGCCGATGTCCTTGATAAGGCCTTATTGCGCCCTGGTCGTTTTGATCGCCAAGTCTCTGTTGGTTTGCCAGATATTCGCGGTCGTGAGCAAATTTTGAATGTGCACATGCGCAAAGTGCCTATCAGTACTGACGTTAAAGCCGATATCTTGGCACGTGGTACTCCAGGTATGTCAGGTGCAGATCTTGCGAATCTTGTTAATGAAGCTGCGTTATTTGCTGCACGTCGCAATAAACGCATCGTTGAAATGCTGGATTTTGAAGACGCTAAAGACAAAATTTTCATGGGACCTGAGCGTAAGTCTATGGTCATGCGTGAAGATGAACGTCGTAACACTGCTTATCATGAGTCTGGCCATGCCGTTGTCGCTAAACTTTTGCCGAAGGCAGATCCAGTCCACAAAGTAACAATCATGCCGCGTGGGTTTGCATTGGGTCTGACATGGCAGTTGCCAGAGCATGATCCGATTAGCGGCTACAAAGATAAAATGCTGGAGGAAATTTCCATTTTGTTTGGCGGTCGAATTGCTGAAGAAATTTTTGTCGGTCAAATGTCCACTGGTGCATCGAACGATTTTTCACGTGCAACGAAGTTGGCTCGTGCAATGGTGACACGCTTTGGTATGTCTGACAGCATGGGAGTGATGGTGTATGAAGATAGTCAGAGCGAAGGTTACTTTGGTGGTCCGTCAAAAACGATTTCTGAAGTGACACAGCAAAAAGTGGATGCGGAAATTCGTAATATTCTGGATACACAGTATGCCCTGTCCCGTAAATTGCTCGAAGAGAATCGTGACAAAGTTGAAGCAATGACTAAAGCTTTGTTAGATTGGGAAACGATAGATGCTGATCAGATTAACGACATTATGAGCGGCATAGATCCACGCCCGCCAAAGTTAGGTCAGTCAACACGTAAGACGCCGACAGATACAACGTCTGGTGGCGTATCTCCAAACGCGGCGGCACCAGCTTAAATATCAATTAATAGTTTGACTTTAATTTAGGGTGAGAAGCGATTCTCGCCCTAATTTTTTATATTCATGAATAATTATTTCGAATGTGGTCGATATCGATTTCCGTTACAGGGGTCACAGTTTCGTCCTTTAGTAATGGGAATACTCAACATTACGCCTGACTCATTTTCAGATGGAGGGCAATTCCAGGGATTAGATGCGGCGCTCTCACATGCGGAGCAGATGATACGAGATGGTGTAGATATTATTGATATTGGCGGCGAATCCACTCGGCCAGGTGCAACGCCTTTGTCGCTTGATGAGGAGTTGAGCCGGGTCATGCCAGTGATTTATGCTTTGCGTGATTGTGGTAAGCCTTTATCCGTCGATACCTACAAGACACAAGTAATGCGAGAAGCCATTCTTGCAGATGTTGATATGATCAACGATATCAACGGCTTTAGAGCGCCAGGCGCTATCGACGTTGTTGCCAAGGCTGATGTTGGCTTATGTGTGATGCATATGCAAAATACGCCGTCAGATATGCAACTTCAACCTGAGTATGACGATGTAAATACTCAGGTAACTGATTTCTTAGATAAGATGGTGGCCGATTTATTAAATGCTGGAATTGAGCCCCAACGTATTTGCCTTGATCCCGGATTTGGCTTTGGAAAAACCTTGCAGCATAATGTGGCAATGCTGAAAAATATAGATCAGTTTCAAGCTAGATTTGGTATGCCAATACTTGCTGGTTTATCTCGGAAATCGATGCTGGGAGCAATCACAGGGAAAAGCGTAGAGCAGCGCCTGGCCGCAAGTATTGCTGCATCAATCGCAGCCGTCGCAAACGGCGCAAAAATTTTACGAGTGCATGACGTAGCAGAGACCGTCGATGCGTTAGCCGTGTGGCGCGCGTTATCAAATTAAAGAAAGAAAATCAAAATGACGAGAAAATATTTTGGTACCGACGGTATCCGCGGCAAAGTTGGCGTCGCACCAATTACCCCTGATTTTGTAATGCGCTTAGGTTATGCTGCCGGCAAAGTGTTAGCGCAACGTGGACATAAAGGAGAGGGTAAGCCTACTGTCTTGATCGGTAAAGATACTCGGGTGTCTGGCTATATGCTAGAGGCTTCTTTAGAGGCAGGATTTGCTGCAGCTGGAGTTGATGTGATGCTCTCAGGGCCGATGCCTACTCCTGCTGTAGCTTATTTGACCAGAGCCTTACGCTTGTCGGCTGGTGTCGTGATTTCTGCCTCACATAATCCTTATTATGACAACGGGATTAAGTTTTTTTCTGCGCAGGGCAATAAATTACCTGATGAAGTCGAGCTCGCAATTGAGGCCGAGCTAGAAAATGGGATGGACTGTGTTAGTTCAGATTTACTCGGCAAGGCGCATCGTCTGCGTGACGCAAATGGTCGCTATATCGAATTTTGTAAAAGTACTTATCCCAACGAATTAGATTTACGCGGTTTGAAGATCGTAGTCGATTGCGCACATGGTGCAGCTTACGATATCGCTCCGCATGTATTTCATGAATTAGGTGCTGAAGTTATCTCTATCGGTAATCAGCCGAACGGTTTTAATATTAATGACCAGGTCGGTGCTACCGCGCCAGATGCGTTAGCTATTGCCGTCAGAGCGAATCATGCAGATATCGGTATCGCTTTGGATGGTGATGCTGATCGCCTCGTTATGGTGGATAGAAACGGTAAAATTTATAATGGCGACCAACTACTTTATTTGATGGTGATGGATCGTCTTGCAATTGGTCCAGTTCAGGGTGTGGTTGGTACTTTGATGACCAATATGGCGGTCGAGTTGGCATTGCAGGATTTGGGCGTTGGTTTTGTCCGGGCTAAAGTGGGCGACAGATACGTGCTGGAACAAATGCAAGAGCGTGGCTGGATGCTAGGTGGTGAAGGTTCCGGACATTTACTCTGCCTGGATAAGCACACTACGGGCGATGGTATTGTCTCTGCGTTGCAAGTTTTATCTGCGCTCCGTCGCAATGGCAAGACCCTGGATCAATGTTTTGAACATTTGATCTTATTCCCACAAGTTTTACTCAATGTTAAAGTGCCTGCCGGATTTAACTGGCAGAAAAATGAAGCTGCCGTTTTAGAAAAACAGCGCGTAGAAGCAGAGTTAGGTAACAAAGGGCGAGTGCTGATTCGTGCATCAGGTACGGAGCCGTTAGTCCGCGTTATGGTAGAAGCGGTTGATTTGGAAATGGCCAATAAATTTGCTCGCAGGCTAGTTGACTGTATAACACCAGCCTAATTTTATATTTGAAATTGTATCGGTCGCATTATTGAATATAGAAGCGATACCATGTACTATTCAGCCTTCGGTTTTTTATATTATTTGGCCAGTACCGCGAATAATATAAGTACTAAATAATTCAATAGCACTTAAGAATTTGATTGAATTGAATCCAAGTATTCTGTACCAGAATATTTGGTTGTTATGGTAAGTGTTATTGTATAACAATTCACATACTTCTCCCGCGCGTCGGTAGCTCAGCTGGATAGAGCAATGCCCTTCTAAGGCATGGGTCGGGGGTTCGAGCCCCTCCCGACGCACTTCTTTTCTACATCCCCAGATTTTCTAAAGTCATCAGCCTCAAGAAAAATTTGAGGCTTGTCTGTGATCAGAAACAGCTTTTGATCATCTGCCTCAGTCTTGATAAATACAAGTTTCTTTGTGTTTGCATTCATCTAATAAATAACCGCAAAATTACTTTGTGGCCATCAGAGATCCATCGTCAGATAAATATTGCATTCCCGTTAGCTTGCACTCATGCAGACTTCAAGATTTGAGTTGTAGGTTTCACCTGGGTTGATCTACATCAAAGCTGATAACTCGTCGCAGTATTAAACTTCTTGCCAGACAAACGACGATTGATGGGGAAGTAAAAATGAAAAAGACTATAGCGTTATCGGTAGTAACAGCTGCGCTGTTAAGCATGTTTTCTGCAACTGCATGTGCACAAGAAAGTCCTTGGTTGGTACGAGTCAGGGCAGAGCATTTGTCGACCGCAAATAAGTCAGATCCTATTGGTGGAGTTGGTCCAGCCGACCGGTTAGAGGTTTCTGACAAAACGATTCCTGAGTTGGATATTTCTTACTTTTTTAGTCCAAATATTGCAGCAGAATTAGTACTGACTTATCCGCAAAAACATGATGTTTATCTCGATGGTACAAATATCGGTAGCTTTAAACATTTACCTCCGACTTTGCTGATTCAATATCATTTTTTACCTGATGCGCAGTTTAGTCCTTATCTTGGTGCTGGTATAAATTACACTCGAATTTCTGACGTGAATCTGCTTAACGGCACAGGTTCTTTGGAAAACAGCAGCGTCGGTCTAGCGTTACAGGCAGGCGTGGATTACAAGATAGACAAACGATGGTCAATTAATGCTGATATCAAAAAGGTGCAGATACGTAGCGATGTATTTATTTCTGGTGCCAAAATCAGCGCAGTAAAGGTCGACCCTTTGATGATCGCTGTTGGGCTAGGTTATCGCTTCTAAATAATCTCCAGAGGCACATGGAGCGCTGTTCTAAAAGAAATTCCGGGTTGATAGGCAATCGAGGCATAGTCTCGATTGCCTATTTCTGATTAAGGACAATCGATTAATGCCATGCTGTTGGAAAAATAAGGATATACATCCACCTTCTTAGGGTAATTTGAGTTCAGAGACCGCTTTCATATTGCAATAATTTAAATAAAATTTAGCGATGCATTTGCGCTAAACTCAATTCATTGATTACAGTCTCAGGGTTGCAACTTATGAACGTACATCTTCCTCATCTGGCTACGCCAGCAAGCACCTCAACGATCCCACCACTTAAATTGCAAGATATTCGGATTCACTGTGCCGCCTGTAGTCTGCATCAATTATGCCTTCCCATGGGATTGGCCGAAGCGGATATGGATAAGTTGGACAGCATCATTGGCCGTAGAAGACGGATCAAGCGGGATGATGCCTTGTATCGCATGGGTGAACCGTTCACCAATTTATACGCGATCCGGGTTGGGCATTTTAAAACCTCTCAAACAAACTCTATCGGTCAGCAACATATAACCGGCTTTCAAATGGCTGGCGAATTGCTAGGGATGGACGCGATTGGTAGTAACGCTCATCATTGTGAGGCAATTGCACTGGAAGACAGCGAGGTGTGTGAGATACCGTTTAATAGCCTGGAGCATCTATTTGGTGAAGTACCAACCTTACTGAGCCATTTTCACCGCATCATGAGTCGTGAAATTAATCGAGAGCAAAACGTGATGTTGCTGTTGGGTAGCATGCGTGCCGACCAGAAATTTGCTGCTTTTTTGGTGAATCTATCCTCGCGCTATGCTGCGCGAGGATATTCGGCAACACGTTTTCAACTTCGCATGTCACGCGAAGAAATCGGCGGCTATCTTGGCTTGACGATAGAAAGCGTCAGTCGCCTGCTAAGCAAATTTAAAAAGTTAGAGCTGCTTTCAGTCGATCAGCGCGATATCGAACTCCTGCAATTACTTACCTTAAAATCAATTGCGGCAGGTACTGATCATTGTGCTTAGACCTTACCTACGTATTGTTTAAGTATTGTTTGAGTCGAGCTTGATGCCAGCATTTTTTTATCTGCTTCATTTTATTTTTCTTCAGAAAATGTCAGTCTTCCTATTCAACTCAACGCAGGCTTGTACTAAAAAGAGGGTTGGCTCTTAATACTGCTATCAGAATTAGCCACTAGCAAATAGCAGGTAAGCGCGCTGGATAATGCACAACATATCCAGAAGCTAAAAAATCCTAATGTATAGATGGCGGGTCTGGATAACTCAATCGGCACGCCAGAAAACACCAGGTCATGCGGATCAAAAATAGAAAAGAACAAACCTTCGGCAGCAACCGCAACCAAAAAAGATGACCATAATATTGCTATAGCGCGTCGCATGTTTGTCTCCTTTGTTATTGTAAAAACTGCCGACCAGTTTGTTGGCTTACTTGCGTATTCAATCAAAGCGGATCTAGGACGATTGCTTGCTGTAAGGGCCAGTTCCAGACTCCACTAAGACGCCATTGCTTAGGCTGATCTTCTAGCGTGACTTGCCAGGCTGCTTTATCTAATAACGGTAGTGCTAAAGAAAAATTACCGGATTCATCTACTGGTGTTTTGATCGCCAGATCTTTAGATGGTTGAGTAGGGTGAACCAATTTCATCGTTAAGATACCGGTTGATATTTTTTGATCGCTACTGAGTTTTCCTTTAATGATCCCGCTCGCAGCATCGTATTGTATGGATGCGTTTAACTTTAATGCCGCAGCCACCTTGTCACGCCGCAGGTCCTGATTGATTGCCTGGCCTTCTCTATAATAATCATCCACCACCATCGCATCTTGTTCTCGGAAGGCGATCGACACCATATACGAGCCGGCAACCACTGCAACAATCGGTGGCGCTAACAGGAACCAAAGCCAGATTTGTTTAAACCAAGGTGCTTGCTTAGTGTTGATAGAGATGGGTGCTGAAATAGGTGAGGTCGACATCACACGCTCCTAATTGTGGGGAATAATAAATACAGCTTTTTCTTTGACCTGCAAGGCCGGATTATCGATCGCTTCAAGCTGAAACCAAATTTTGTTACTACCTTGTTTGCCATGATCGTGGTCTACATGCACCCGGACTGGTATCGCTTTTGTAGTAGCTCCTGGCAGCTCGATTTGGTCGGGGCTGTCTAAACGGATTGAGTCCAGCCCCGATACTTTGATGCGATAAATATGATTTGCTTCCGCCGTGTTCATAATTTGTAGCTTATAAACATTTTCAATCACGCCTTCATTTAATTCTCTACCCATAGAGCCGCGGTCACGGATAACGTCTAGTTTTAAGGGGACACGTGTTAGTAAATTGATCGCTAATACCGATACGATGACGACCAAGATAGCGCTATAGATCAAGACTCTTGAGCGGAAGATTGACTTCAAAACCTGTTGTTCTGACAGATTATTTTTGATCGCATTTGCGGTAGAAAAACGAATCAAGCCCTTTGGTGCTCCGATCTTATCCATCACCGTATCGCAGGCGTCTACGCAGGCGGCACAGCCTATACATTCGTATTGCAGGCCGTCCCGGATATCGATACCGGTCGGGCATACCTGAACGCAAATTGAGCAATCGATACACGATCCAAGCACAGGATTTTTAGCTGTCTTTGTGCTACGCGGTTCCCCGCGCTGCTGATCGTAGGTCACGATCAACGTGTCCTGGTCAAACATCACACTTTGGAAGCGTGCATACGGGCACATGTATTTACACACTTGCTCACGCATCCACCCCGCATTACCATAAGTTGCCAGCGCATAAAATAAAACCCAGAATAATTCCCATGGTCCCAGTGTGACTAATAATATTTCTTGCATCAATGTTTTGATTGGCGTGAAGTAGCCTACAAAGCTGATACCTGTCCACAAAGCGATTCCTAGCCAGATCGCATGCTTGGCACATTTTTTACTGACTTTTGCCAGCGTCCAATTTTGCTTACTTAATTTGATACGGGCGCTGCGGCTACCTTCAATCTTCCGTTCTACCCACATAAAAATTTCGGTATAAACCGTTTGTGGGCAAGCAAAGCCACACCAAAGACGGCCAGCAACCGTCGTAAATAAAAATAATGAGTAAGCGCAAATAATTAACAGAGCGGTCAGATAAATAAAATCCTGTGGCCATAGCACGATGCCAAACAAATAGAACTTCCTTGCGGCCAAATCAAACAACACCGCCTGACGATCATTCCATGCCAGCCAAGGCACACCATAAAACACCAGTTGGGTAAGCCAGACGCAAGCCCAGCGCCAGTTGGCAAAAAACCCTGTTACTTCGCGCGGATAAATGTCCTCTCTTGACGCGTACATTTTAATGGTCGCGTATTGAGGTTCTACAGGATCTGCGTGATCTCGTATTTCGGGCGGCTGTATATCAGACATAGCGCACAAGGTCCCATTGAATGATGATTAGCGAGTTCATTTTTGTGCAGCTTTTATCTCTGCTTCATTCGATAAACTCCAGACATAAGCCGCAAGCACTTGTACTTTTGCCTCACCCAAAAAATCTTTAAACGGTGGCATCGTATTTTTACGACCTTTATTAATCGTCTCCATAATCGTGTCCAGGCTGCCGCCATATAGCCAGATTTTGTCGTTCAGTGCCGGTGCACCTAAGGCTTGATTACCGATGCCGCCAGCGCTATGGCAACCAATGCAAGCGGTAAATTTAGATTTGCCAAACGCGGCTTTAATCGGGTCATGAGTAGACCCAGACAAGCTCAACACATAGTGAGCCACGTTTCTGACCTCATCATCCGTACCGACGACCGCGCCCATCGGCGGCATTTGGCCGTTACGTCCATACATGATGGTCGTTTTGATGACGTCTGGAGCGCCACCATACAGCCAGTCTTTATCCGTCAGGTTAGGAAAGCCTTTATTGCCATGCGCATCCGATCCATGGCACTGCGCACAATAGGTCAGAAATAGCCGCTCCCCAATCAGATGTGCTTGTGGATCTGCTGCTACTGCTTTCAAATCTTGATGTAAATATTTTTCAAATAGTGGGCCATATTCAGCATCGGCGATTTTCAATTCTTTTTGGTATTGCCCGCTTGATTGCCAACCCAATTTGCCGGCATAAGTTCCTAAGCCGGGATACAGATAGAGATAAATTCCGCCGAAGATAATCGTCAATACAAACAACCACATCCACCAGCGGGGAAGAGGATTATTTAACTCGCCCAAATCCTCATCCCATAGATGACCTGTCGTTTCAACAGGGCCTGGTTCCCCATTTGCATCGGTCGATATTTTGACTTTTGCTGTTGCCTGCGTCCACAGCAATACTCCGCAACCAATAATGCTTAGCACCGTCAACAGAGCAATATAAGCACCCCAAAAATCACTTGTAAAATCAGCCATGATGAGACTCCGCTGAGTGAGTACTGTCGTTACTATTAGCAGACTGTGCTTGAGGTGTGTCTGGAAGCCCATCCGCAAACTCATCTGCAAAGGGCAGATTTGCGGCCTCATCAAATGCAGTTTGTTGTTTGCCGTTATATGACCAGTACACAATGCCGAGAAATACAAGCAAACAAGCAACCGTCGTAATGCTGCGCATGTCAGTTAAGAAAGTGACGAATTCCATTTTTATCTCCTGCTCTTAATTAAGATGCCCAATTCTTGAAGATAGGCAATCAGTGCGTCTTGCTCTGTTTTTCCTTCTAAGGCCTCCGGTGCGTGCAGAATCTCGTCGTCGGTGTAGGGATCGCCCAAGCGTTTTAAAGCACGCATTTTGGGTGCGATATCAGCGGGGTCGAGTTTGGTCTTAGCAAGCCATGGATAGCCAGGCATATTCGATTCTGGTACCAGGTCACGCGGGTTGTTTAAATGCGTTTGATGCCATTCATCGCTATATCTGCCACCGACCCGCGCCAGATCAGGACCAGTACGTTTTGATCCCCATTGAAAAGGCCTGTCATAGACAGACTCGCCAGCGACCGAATAATGTCCGTAACGCTCGGTCTCGGCACGGAAAGGGCGGATCATTTGCGAGTGACAGTTGTAGCAACCCTCACGTATATAAATATCCCTGCCGGTCAGTCGCAGTGCCGAATAAGGTTTCAGCCCCGTGACTGGTTCGGTCGTCGATTTTTGGAAAAATAGCGGTACGATTTCTACCAGACCACCAAAGCTGACAACCAACACAATCAGTACGATTAATAACCATGGATTTTTTTCTATCCACTCATGTGAGAACTTCGGTGAGAACTTCGATGACAACTTAGAAGGGGACTTCATTGATTACTCCTCAATACTGTTATTTGCTGTTGGGACTGAGTTCATTCAGCAAGGCGAATCAAGCTAAGCATGCGCACCAGCAAAGACAGGGATGCGGGTATTTACCGGCTGACTATCACGCATCGTCATAAACACGTTAAATGCCATCATCAACATGCCGCTCAGGTACAACAAACCGCCACTAAATCTCACTACGTAATATGGATAAGTCGCTTTCACGCTCTCTACAAAGGTGTAGGTCAAGGTGCCGTCAGGATTGACTGCACGCCACATCAAGCCTTGCATCACACCGGCAATCCACATAGCAGCGATATATAAAACGATACCGACGGTGGCGACCCAGAAGTGGAGTTCTATCAAGGACTTACTCCACATTTCTACTTTTCCAGAGAGGCGAGGGATCATGTAATACATCGAACCCATCGTGATAAAGCCAACCCAACCCAAAGCGCCTGAATGCACATGACCTATCGTCCAGTCGGTGTAATGCGATAAAGCATTGACCGTTTTGATCGACATCATCGGACCTTCAAAGGTAGACATACCGTAAAAGGATAGCGATACCACCAGAAATTTAAGAATTGGATCGGTACGCAATTTGTGCCATGCGCCAGACAAGGTCATGATGCCGTTGATCATGCCGCCCCACGAAGGTGCCAGCAGTATCAGAGAGAACACCATGCCTATCGATTGTGTCCAATCGGGCAAAGCGGTGTAATGCAAATGATGCGGACCCGCCCACATATACGTGAAGATCAGCGCCCAGAAATGGACGATAGAAAGACGATATGAATACACAGGACGCTCCGCCTGTTTAGGAATGAAGTAGTACATCATTCCCAGGAAGCCCGCCGTCAAAAAGAAGCCGACCGCATTGTGGCCGTACCACCATTCAATCATCGCATCTTGTACGCCGGAATAAGCAGAATAGGATTTGGTCAGCGAGACAGGCATCGCAGCGCTATTCACAATATGTAATAACGCGACTGTCAGAATAAACGCACCGAAGAACCAGTTAGCAACGTAGATATGCGGCACTTTACGCTTAAGCAGAGTACCAAAAAATACCACTGCATATGACACCCAGACCACCGCCAGCAACAGATCGATAGGCCACTCTAGCTCAGCGTATTCTTTACCTTGAGTCATCCCCAAAGGTAACGTAATCGCTGCCAGCACAATCACCAGCTGCCAGCCCCAGAAAGTAAAAGCAGCCAAGCCATCGGAGAATAATCTGACCTGACAAGTGCGCTGCACGACATAAAACGAGGTCGCCATTAATGCGCTACCGCCAAAGGCAAAAATCACCGCATTAGTATGTAGCGGACGCAAGCGACCGTAGGTAAGCCAAGGGATGTCAAAATTCAGTTCTGGCCATGCCAGCTGAGCGGCAATCAGCGCACCAACCAGCATACCGACCACACCCCAAACAATAGTCGCGACAGAAAACTGCTGCACGACTTTGTAGTTATAGTTTAGTGCTTTGTCCACTCAGATTCTCCCAGGATATTTCGATCATGGAAGTAGCATAAGTGGCGATTGATAAAGATTCCTTGATGTGTATCAAGTAAGGTTCAACTTGTCGCTATTGATGTAGAGATTAATGCGTATTTAGTCTGATGGCGCAAACAAGATCGCATTAAAAGCAATCTGCCTGGATTGATGTGGTATGTATTTTGTTAGAAGCTCAATTCTTTTGTATGTCATTCCAACATGGGTTTAGCTGGAATCCCGTGTCGTTAATTTCAGAATGAGGTCGCTAATTTCTAGCCATGTTTTTCTGTCCATATAGGTCGCGCAAAAAACGTCGCCGGAGTCCGGCTAAAACGATACCGGAGTGACGTTCTACTGATTTCGAACAGTATTAGCATTTAATCTGAAAGTAGCCCGCAAATATATATACTCCCATTAAAAAATATAAAAATAGCTAAATTGTCCATTAAATATATGGACATCTAGAATATACATGGTAGGAGTATAAATTTATGTAATGGATGTTTTGAATCTGAATCCACATCGGCACAGTCAATGCGACGAATAGTTTTGTGAGCGTATCTGTTAAAAAAATAGTTTGAAGAGGCCTTTGAATTTAGCTCCGAAGATAGCTTTGAAGAAGGATTTGAAGGTGAGCTTACAACTGTTTAAGGTGGATTTTCTGATGGCTTGATTACCGCTTCTGTCGGTATTTCTGCCAATGTCTGCGCTGGTACTTCAGGATTATCATCATCTTGCAAAATTCTCAGAGCAGGACCAACCATGTCGTCAAACTGACCACTGTCCGACATCTTAACAAATACCCAAATTGAAAAAAATACGATGAGTACGCTGACCGGAATGAGCAAATAAAGTGATTCCATTTTAGTTTTCAGATTTCAGGCGATGGTGTTGATGTCGTCAGCGTTATCAGGCGATTTTTTTCTACACTCATTTTTTCTAAGTTAAGTTTTTCTGAGTTAAGCTTTTCTAAGTTCGATGCTAGCGTTGCCTCACGCGATTTGGGCAAGCGATGCAAACGCAGGGCATTGAGTACAACCACCATCGAACTAATCGTCATGCCCACGCCAGAGATGAGCGGCGGCAAATAACCGAACGCAGCCGCAGGTATGACAATCAAATTATAGATACTCGCCCAGACCAAATTTTGCCGGATAATCGCCGTAGTTTTTTTGGCGTGATTGATGGTATCAATTAAGGCACTCAGCTTATCCGATAGTAATACAGCATCTGCGCTGACTTGCGCCAGCGAGCTTCCGCCACCCATCGCAAACGAGATATCTGCTGCACTGAGCACGGCAGCATCGTTGATGCCATCACCTACCATCGCCACCACTGCACCTGCGTGTTGTAGTGTCTGGATAAATTGCAATTTTTGTTCTGGCAGGCGATTGCCATATGCCTCAGTAATCCCCGACTGGCGGGCGATGGACTCCACTATATTTTGATCATCGCCGCTCAGCAAGATGATTTTTTTGCCCATCGTTTGCAATTGTCTGATCGTCTCCAAAGCGTCATTACGCAAAGTATCTTGCAAATCAAAGCGAGCTAGTAATTCAAACTGATTTGCCAGATAAACTGATGTCACCTCCGGTAGCGTGGGATCGATCAATTTTTTGCCGAGCAGGTCTTCAATAAAATGTTGATTCCCAATTCTGTAGGTAATACCGTCTTTGCTTGCCTGCAAACCTTGACCTGGTTTGGAGTTGATATCGGCGATATGGATTGCATAGTCCAGCGCCGCATTAGCATCAGGCTTGACCAGATTTTTTATTGCAGCAGCCTGCAGCGCGCGGGTGATTGCATGGGCGATCGCGTGCGAGCTGGCTTGCTCTAAGCTAGCAGCCAGTTGCAGGCATTGATCTCCGGTCATTGCGCCAAATGTGTGTGTGGATTGCACTGTTGGCTTGCCTTGGGTCAGCGTACCTGTTTTATCAAATACAACATGGCTGACATGGGTCATGGTTTCTAATGTGGCTGATCGCATAATCAGGACGCCTTGTTTTAACAGGCGATCAGTAGCCGACGCCAGGGCGGTGGGTGTCGCCAGCGACAGGGCACAAGGGCAGGAGGCAATTAATACTGCAATCGTAACCGGCCAGGCTTGCGCCGGATCAACCAAGTACCAGATACAAAAAACGAATAGGGCAAAAACCAGCAGAGAGGTCACAAACCTGGAGGCGATTTTATCTACCCATAGCAGCATGTGTGGCTTAGTTGCGCTAGCATTTTCCGTTAGCCGGATGATGACGGCAAGATGGCTGTCGGCAGCACAGCGGCTGACTTTGGCGATGATGGTTTGCTCCATATTGATGGCGCCGCCGGGCAGTTCGTCATTGGTATTTTTGCTGAGTGGCTTACTTTCTCCACTTAATAGCGAGGCGTCTATCGTCGTGCTGCCTTCAATAATTATGCTATCGGTCGCGATCACATCGCCTTGCCGTATCAGAACAATATCGCCAGCATGTAGCTCGCTTGCCGCTACCAGTTCGCTACTGTGATGATGCGGATAATCTTGCAGCCGCGTCGCTGTTACAGGTAATGCATGCTGTAGTTTTTCTAATCCGTCAAAGGCTTTACGTCTAGCACGTAACTCCAGATAGCGACTGCACAACAGCAGAAAGATGAACATAGTGACCGAATCAAAATATACATCTCCTTGCTGACGATAAGTCGCCACGGCGCTGGCAAAGAACGCTGCTAGCAATCCTATACTGACCGGCACATCCATACCCATTTGACGGGTTTTAATATTGAACCAGGCACCCTTAAAAAAAGGCTGTGCCGAATAGCCGATAGCAGGCAAGGTCAACAGCAGGCTTGCCCAACGTAGCAGAGCGATGTGATCTGCTTCTATCTCACCCGGATGAGAAAAATATAAAGGGAAGGTGTACATCATCACCTGCATCATTGACAAGCCAGCGATAAATAGCTGACGGAATAATTGCTTGCTATGGCGACGAATTAACTCACCATGTTTGAGTGCCTCAAACGGATGCGCGGTATAGCCAATTTCGCGTAAGGTCGAAATGATCTGGCTCGGTTGGCAGAGTGACGTATCCCAGCGCAGCGATAATTTTTCGCTGGAGACATTCAGGTCGGCGCTCAGGATACCCGGCAGCTTACTCAAGCGCCGTTCAATTAGCCAGACGCAAGCAGCGCAACGTATGCCTTCAATCGAAAAAATAGCGCTCGTGATGCTGGTATTTTCTGCCGTAGTTTTTCTATCTGCCAGTGAGTTGTCACTAGTGATTTGAGCAGACTGATTTTGACCGACATCGTAAGCACGCAGTTGTGCCGGAACAATAGTATCTATCTTGTCCGCCGCCAGCGAATACGCACTGCGCGTCAGATAATAATCCTCGCAGCCGCTGGCAACGATGGCTTCTGCCACAGCCTGGCAACCCGGACAGCACATTGCTTGGCTAAGACCGTTAATTGTGGCTGTCCAATATGTTGCCGCAGGTACTGGTTCACCACAATGAAAACAATCGTGACTGGCATGTACAGTGTTCATCACAGACCTGCTTTGCGTGGAGTTATTGGGATGAATGTAGTGTTGGGTGCAGGAGGATTAATACAGAAAGCATCAAGCCACAAGGCATGCTGACCGGAGTGAACAGAAAATGCGCGGAACAATCCTAGTAGTCCAAATAAACATAGCAGCGATCCTGCAAACAAGCGCCATTTTTTATTTTGTAAATGTGACTTGAGCTTTATACCGAGCTTTGCTCCCAACGTTGATCCAACCGCTGCCATCAATAGCAGCGTCGGCAAAGTACCTAGACCAAAAGCCAGCATCACCATTGCACCCGAGTACGCCGATCCGGACAACATAGCGGTGAATAGGATGGAATACACCATGCCACACGGCAGCCAACCCCATAATGCACCCATTGCAAAAGCTTTAGGGTTGCTATCCAAAGGTAATAAGCGTCGCGTCAAAGGGCTGATGCGCCGCCATACCGATTGGCCTAGTAACTCCAGTTTGCTAATCCCGCGCCAGATGTCCATCATGTACAAACCGATTGCCAGCAGGACGAAGTTCGCCATCCAGTAAAAACCATTTTGCAGCGATGTCAGGGTGGACAATGTAAACAGACTCAGCAGTCCGCTGCCAACGCTACCTGCAATCACACCAGCCAGCATATAGCTAGAAATTCTGCCACTGTTGTAGCTGATTGCACGGGTGGCGTAGTCAAATGCCGAGGCGTGTGCCGCTGTTGCTGTGGTAGCCTCGCTAGTCTCTAAGCTCATGCGATTCAGATCGCCAGACTGGTTGGCAGAAACAAGCCGGAGAGGGAAGACCCGTTGCTTTTTTATACCCGTCTTGGATAACTTGCTCGATGCCATAGAAAAAGCACCGACAATCCCGCCGCACATGCCAACACAATGGACGCTACCAATCAGTCCGGTCAGGAAAACAGGGAGCAGGTTGATGCTTGTCATATCGTCGTAGAAAAACGTATCGTTTCTGCCGGAGGATGATTTTTTTTATCGCGCAGATAATGATCAAAGACCATACAAATATTTCTGATCAACAGTCGCCCTTTGTCGGTGACACACAAACAATCATTCTCAAATTGAATCAGGCCATCTAGCTGAAATTGCTGCAGCTCCGCCAACTCGTCCGCAAAATAATCGCTAAAGACGATAGGGTAAGACAGTTCAATCAAGCTAAATGAGACTTCAAAATGACACATCAGACTTTGAATCACAGCCCGTCGTATTAAGTCATCCATATTCAGACGCAAGCCTTTTGCCATTGGCAATTCACCCTGATCTAATCTGGCGTAATACGCATCCAAGGTCTTTTCATTTTGGCTGTAAGTCGTGCCGATGGTACTGATGGCCGACACGCCGCAAGCGATCATGTCTGCATCTGCATGGGTTGAGTAACCCTGAAAATTTCTATGCAAGCGTCCCTGTTGCTGCGCGATGGCCAGATCATCGGTTGGCTTGGCAAAATGATCCATCCCGATATACACATAGCCCGCCGCAGTCAAACGATTAATGCACAAATGCAGCATGTCCAGCTTGCTGTCCGCGCTAGGTAAATCCGATTCGTTGATCCGTCGTTGCGGTTTAAACAGGTGCGGCAAATGAGCGTAGTTATAAATCGCAATCCGGTCTGGTGAGGCAGCAATCACTTTTATCAAAGTGCGCTCCATGCTGGCTACATTTTGTTTCGGTAAGCCGTAAATCAGATCGATGCTGACCGAGCGGAAACCCGCACCCCGCGCCGCATCAATGATGGCGACTGTCTCTTCCTCTGGCTGGATACGATTGACGGCTTCTTGCACTTCAGGCTCAAAATCTTGTACCCCAAGACTGATGCGATTAAACCCTTGATTACGTAAAGTTCTGACACGTTGCGGCGTCACCGTACGGGGATCAACTTCGATTGAGTATTCACCCACCTCATCTGATGCCAGCTTAAACCAGCGGCGGATATGCGCCAGCAAATCATCCATCTGCTCATCGTTGAGGTAGGTGGGGGTACCTCCACCGAAATGTAATTGTTCCACCTGATTGATGCCGCTAAACAGCTTGCCTTGCATTTCAATTTCTTGTTTTAAGTAACCCAGATATGTGGCAGCCTTGCTCCTGTCCTTCGTCACAATTTTATTGCAGGCACAGTAGTAGCAAATCGTGTCACAGAAAGGAATATGGATATACAACGACAAAGGACGCGCACCCTGAACCCGCACACTGGCAACTGCATGCAGATAGTCCCAAGATGTGAACTGGGTTGATAACTGATCGGCAGTCGGGTAGGACGTATAACGCGGTCCGGATTGTTTCATCTTACGGATAAGGTCAGCATCAAAGTCGATGCCATGTGCTGTGCTGATGGTTAAGTTGCCGGCTGCCATAGTGATTTCCTGCCATGTTCCAAACGGGTGAGTACGTAGGTGCACGCGTGCGGGCATGCATAAGATGGATGGAGTTTAGTCAGCTTGCTTACGAATCACTTTGATGTAAATCAAAACGGAGTAAGTTAATCTGACTGGCAGGGAATGCTTGGACGTGTGGTTAGATAAAATCAGACCAATAGTGGGTGAGGCTGAGCTGCTCAGTTTTACCTGTCATTCACAGGCGTGTAAATTTTATACTGGTAATGAGTATATTTTATTGTCTAGGTAATCATTGGACAATAAGAGATATTTATTAAAATTGATGGGGAGTATATGGTTTTTGGACGTAGCAAAGGCTCGTCTAAAGCTTTGCTGCTATGCCATTTTCCAGATGATGTAATAACTGACTAGTGACCATCACAATCGCTTGCTCATTGCTGATATCAACTTGCTGGTCAATCGCCAGCGACGCTAGACCATGGACCATTGCCCAGCACGATAACGCTAACATCTCTGTGGACGAGGCGACCAGATCGCCGCTGCCAACCGCGAGCACAACCAAATCCACCATGACAGCTTTGCATTGATCCCCAGCTTGCCGAAGCTGCTCATAGCGGGTTGAATCGACTCGGTCTGCGGTAAACATCAGCCGAAAAAGATGCGGCTGTTGTATCGCAAACCGGACGTAGGCAATCCCCACATTTTTTAACGCGTCGCCCATGTTTTTACTATTGGGCTTTTTTTTAGCTACCTCCATCGCCTCAGTCAGCTGCTCAAATCCAAATACCGCAAGCTCGGCAAGCAGTGCTTCTCTCGTCGGAAAATGGCGCAATGGTGCTGAATGAGACACGCCAATTTCGCGCGCCAGATTCCGCAGGCTGATTGCCTGCGATCCTCCTGCTGTCAGTGTAGTAAGTGCCTGATCAATTAAGGAGCGGCGCAGATCTTTGTGGTGATAGCTTTTAGCGTTTTCGGTAGACATAGGATTTTTAATTTTAAGGCTGCATGTTGACACCACCTACATTCCATGTCAATAATGTTGTCGTTGCCTACATTGAGGGGATTGTGATGAAAAATAAAATTTGGATTAGCCTATGTCTATTGGCAGTGAGCGCTATGACCTTGTGTAGCTGCGAATATCTTGCCATTCGTGCCGCTGCGGATAAGCAGGCTTCGATAAAGCGCCTACCATCTGCTGAAAACGCCGACGCGCTATTCTGGAAAATTCTGCATAACGGAGATTACGCAGAGATTGAGGGTGCCTTAAACACGCTGACCGCTGCGTACATCGACAACCCTTCCGATGCAACCACGGCCGCCCATATTGGCTGGCTCCACATCTGGCGGCTATCGGAACGCTCACGTTTAGACAAGGTTCCCCCAAGCATTATTAATGACGCTACACTTGCCCGCCGATTTTTCGAGGAAGCGGTAGCACTCAAACCAGAAGACGCACGCTTCCTCGGATTTTTAGGAAGCGCGACGCTGGCAGAAGGATCTATCCATAAAAATGAAAAAGAGATACGCGAGGGCTATTACACCTTACGCCACAGTATTGATGCATGGCCTGAGTTCAATTTATTTACAGCCGGTTACGTACTGAGCCGGACGCCTGCTGACTCGCCTCAATTTAAAGAGGGATTAGATTGGCAATGGAAAAATGCCGACCTATGCGCTGGTGAAACGGTGGACAGAAATAACCCCTCATTCAAAAAATATATGGCGCTGGAAACAACAACCGGTAATAAACGCGTCTGCTGGAACTCATGGATTGCGCCCCATAACTTTGAGGGATTTTTTATGAATATGGGGGACATGCTAGTCAAAGCAGGAAACTGGCAAACCGCACAGCAAGTCTATGCCAATGCCCGCTTATCAAAGACCTATTCAAGCTGGACTTATAAAGACGAACTAGAAAGCCGGATTAAGAACGCAGAAGAAAATGGCGAGAAATTTAGACGCCTGGACACGGCGGTTCAAAGCGATCAAAAAATGATGATCAGCAGCAGCCATGCTTGTATGGCTTGCCATAAGAATTAGTGGATGTCGTAAGCATAGACTTACTGGGTTTGCTAAAGCTTAGAAAAAATCAAGCAAACACTACACACGATAAGAGTTTAAAAAATGATGATCGTACATAGTGAATGGCAATCCCAGTTTTTTTGGATAGGTAACAAATTGCCGGAAAATAGTTGAGTGTGTAGTTATGCAAAATCAGGCCGATATTTAGTTATGTCGGTACTGATATTGGAGCAGAACGTTGACGCTATTTTTGTGGAGTTAATGTTTCATTTAGTCTGAGATTGATATTTGACTTTTTTATACTAGTAACGAGTATTTTTTATTGTCTATGTAATCATTGGGCAATGAGGAGTTTTTATTGGAAATGATGGGGAGTATATGATATTTATGGGCGATTCTCAGAGTAAATGTTGATGCTTATACATTGATGCTCGAAAGAGATAGGTCGTCATTCCGGCGTGGTTTAAGCCGGAATCCAGCGACATTTATTGCACTTTAGGAAAATTCCATCACATCTGACCGGGAAGACAGCAAGAAGGTGCGGAGCGAAGCCTAGTTTTGCTATTTAGTTGGATAGACAACAGCCGCACATCCTTTGTAAAAAATCGAACGTCGGCTGAGCTTTTCAAGTCTTTAGCTGCGTTTTAACGTTGAGCAGTTCGCGCAAATACAGATAAAATTCAACTACCCAACTCCAGTTACCCAACACCCCACTCAATGCGACATCAACACAGGCAAAGTCATCGTTGCCAAAACTGTCTTAGTCGCGCCGCCCAATAAAATTTCGCGGAAGCGTGAATGTCCGTAGCCTCCCATTACTAGTAAATCTGATCCTGCGTCTGCGGCTTGTGACAGCAGTGCATTGCCTATGTCAGTCGGGACCTCATACTTGGATACATTGACCTTGATGCCGTGTCTGGCGACATAGAGTGCAATGTCGGCACCTGGTTGTTCACCGTGTCTGGCGCCGTCGCGCTCAGGATTAAAGACGACGATTTCTGCGATTTTTGCCCGGCTTAATAATGGTATTGCGGCGGTGACTGCGCGTGCTGCTTGTGTGCTTGCATCCCAGGCGATGATTGCCCGCTGGCCGACTGTTTTAAAGTGACCGGTATAGGGCACGATTAACACGGGGCGGCCGCAATTTAATAAGACCGATTCAGGGAAGTCTGGCATCACGGTGGGTGAGGGCGCTGACAAATCGGTTTGTCCGATAATTACCAGGTCGCAGTAGCGGGCTTGCATATTGATGCCGGTGGCGGCTTCGTCGTCTACGACCAGTGTTTCGTAAGATGTATATCCTAAACTCTTTACGATACTTTCAAATTCATGCAGCGCTACGCGGGCGTTGTCGCGTAATAAATCCAGATTAATCACCATACCCGGATCGACGAATAGTGGCGAGCTGTTGGCGTAGATCCAGCGTGAGATACCTGTCATCGCGACACCGACTAAGTGAGCATTCTCTTGTATGGCAATGTTGGTGGCGATGCGAATACGTTCTGCTGCGTTTCTGGATTGATCTACATGGACCAGAATAGTTTTATAGCTCATATTTTCCTCACGTAATGACGACTATTTACATCAATGCCAGCATGATTGCTAGCTTCTATTCAGCCTAGAAGTGAATCACTGCATAGTCCAGTGATACTCGGTTGATAGGCGTCATAAATACAGAAATATTGATGCAGATCAAATGCTGAAATTTTGATGCGATATTCTTGATGCAGATCAAATCTAATCGCAATTGCTTTTGCTACAGTGCGGGAATCTTGATTTTAGATTGGTGGGTATTCTCATGTTGCAAAGCGCATTTCCTCGCTTGCAGATCAAAGCGAAAAGCTTGCTGCCAATCGTGCAGGGTGGCATGGGGATTGGCGTCTCGGCGCACCGGCTGGCAGGGACTGTTGCCAGCCTCGGTGGCGTGGGTACGATTTCTAGTGTGGACTTGCGCAGGCATCATCCTGATCTGATGCAGCACACTGGTAAATGTCGTGATAAAGCAGCGATTGATGCTGTGAATCTGATTGCACTGGACCGGGAAATTACGCTGGCAACACAACTCTCCAACGGTAATGGCATGGTGGCTGTAAATATCATGCGTGCAGTGTCGCAATACGCCGCTTATGTCAGGCAGGCATGCATCAGTGGTGCTGACGCGATCGTCGTTGGTGCTGGCTTGCCGCTCGACTTGCCTGATCTGACTAGCGACTTTAGTAAGCTTGCGCTGATACCGATTTTGTCTGATGCGCGTGGCATTGCTGTCGTGCTTAAAAGATGGATGCGAAAAAATCGTCTGCCCGATGCCATCATTATAGAAAGTCCCCAATTTGCAGCCGGTCATTTAGGCGCAGCGCAATTACACGATGTGAACAATTCCCAGTATGGCTATGCGGTCGTATTGGAGCAGACTTTGGCCTTATTTAAAGACTTGCAATTAGAAAGTGAACATATCCCTTTAATCGTTGCTGGCGGGATTAATAGCCACCAAAAAATGGTGAGCATGATGGGCTTGGGAGCCAATGCGGTACAGCTCGGCACGCCATTTGCGGTGACGAAGGAGGGCGACGCGCATCCGTTTTTTAAAAAAGTATTAGCAGATGCAAAGCCAGAAGATATCGTGACGTTTATGAGCGTAGCGGGCTTGCCAGCGAGAGCAGTCCGTACACCTTGGCTGGCAAATTATCTGGATAAAGAGAGCAAGCTGCAAGACAAGGCGGGGCAGAAGGAATGCACAGTCGGTTTCGATTGCTTGCAACAATGTGGATTGCGCGATGGGATTGCGAAATCAGGTCAGTTCTGCATCGACACGCAACTGGCGTTTGCATTGCAGGGTGATGTCGGGCGGGGATTATTTTTCAGAGGGTCGGAGGAGCTACCGTTTGGTAGGACGATTCGCTCTGTTAAAGACTTGATGAATCTGATTTTGAACGGTAATCCGTCGGCGGAATTGATGGTTTAATAAATTCTAAAACTATGCGGGGCGTTCCTACGAGTCTTCAGCGGGAATCCAGAGGTGTTCATAAATCAATCAATTAATCAATAAACTTCCCTGGATTCTTGCCGATGAAAGATTACAGACTTAGTTCCAGCACCTTGCGGCTGATATCCAAAGTCACATCCCGTTTTTCACCTAGCGCTACCATCTTATGTGTTTCTAGCGCAGCCAGAATCGGTGCAATGTTCTCATCTTTCAGTGCGTAGTCGCCAAGACGTGTCTTGACACCCATTTGCTCAAAGAAGTCTTGCGTGCGGCTGATGGCAGCTTCGATACGACTTTCTTCACTACCTTCACGCAGATCCCAGACACGCTCGGCGTATTGCAGCAGTTTTGCCCGTTTGGCTTCTTTACGAATACGCAGCATGCTAGGCAATACGATTGCTAATGTCTGTGCATGGTCTAAGCCGTGTAGCGCTGTGAGTTCGTGGCCGATCATGTGGGTTGCCCAGTCTTGCGGTACGCCGGTGGCGATTACGCCATTCAAGGCCATGGTGGCACACCACATCAGATTGGCGCGGACATCATAGTCTTCTGGGTTGACCAGTGCTTTTGGTCCTTCTTCGATCAGCGTTTTTAAAATCCCTTCGGCGAAGCGATCCTGGACTGGTGAATTGACCGGGTAAGTCATGTATTGTTCCATGACATGCACATAAGCATCGACTGCGCCATTGCCGACCTGGCGGATAGGCAAGGTAAAGGTTTTGGTCGGATCGAGGACAGAAAATTTGGGGAAGCAATGACGGCTGGAGAATGCCATTTTGGCTTTGATTGATTTGCGGGTGACAACTGAGCCGCTGTTCATTTCTGACCCGGTAGCGGGTAATGTCAGCACACTACCGAAAGGCAGGGCTTGCGTGATATTGCTGCCACGCTTTTCTAAAATTGCCCAAGGATCATCGCCTTCAAATAAAGCGGCAGCTGCGACAAATTTAGCACCGTCAATCACGGAGCCACCGCCAACAGCGAGCAGAAAATCAATACCGTTTTTCTTGACCGACTCGACTGCCTGCATCAAAGTTTCGTAGCTAGGATTTGGCTCAATGCCACTGAATTCTGTCACGCTACGGTTGCCGAGCGCTGTCATGACTTCATCAAAAACGCCATTTTGTTTGATGCTGCCACCACCATATAAGACTAAGACTTTGGCATTGACGGGAATGACTTTATCTAAGTCGGCAATACGGCCTTTGCCGAACAGAATTTGAGTAGGGTTATAGAAATCAAAATTTAACATGTGCTGCTCCTGGTGAGGGTTGCTCAAACGCTCGATCCCGATCTGGTGAGCGCGGTTTGAAAAGCGAGTGGGCACTATCCTAGCGCATATTCTGATTTTGTGATCGACCGTACTTTTTTATTGCCCGAGGAACAGGAACACGCTGGGCTTTTTATGGAAGTCGGGCGCTTTGTTTGCTTGTATTTTTGCTTTCCACTCTGCTGCGCTGGTTGTGATGATGCTTTCGCTAGTCAGGCTGAGATCGGTTGCGACGCAAATTAAGCTGTTTGGGTTGCAGGTCGTCGCCAGCGCCTCTAGCATTGCGGCATTGCGGTAAGGCGTTTCAATCAGCAATTGTGTTTGTTTTTCTTTGCGTGAGCGATCTTCCAGCTCTTTAATCCGCTTGGCACGTTGCGCCGCGTCGGTCGGTAAATAACCGTGGAAGGCAAAACTCTGTCCGTTTAAACCGCTAGCCATCAACGCCATCAGCAACGACGATGGGCCAACCAGTGGACGCACGGTGATGCCGCGCTGATGCGCCAGTCGTACCAGATTAGCGCCGGGATCAGCCACCGCCGGGACGCCTGCTTCTGAAATTAATCCGACGTCGTAGCCTTGCAATAGCGGCGTTAATAAGCCTTCTAATGCTTGCGCTGGCGTATTGACGTTGAGTTCGCTCATCTGGATTTCTTGCACTGGTTTGTTCAGCGCATGATGCTGGCTGAGCAGTTTTAAGTAGGCGCGCGTAGTTTTGGCGTTCTCCACCACAAAATGCGATAAGCCAGCAGTCATCTGCTGAACGGTGTCGGGGATGATGCTTTGCAGCAGGCTTGCTTGCTGATCTTCTGCACAGCCTAGCGTATTGGGAATCAAGTAAAGTGTGCCGGTCATATTGTAATTTTAATGATGATACTGGGTTGGGTATGAGTGTTTTATAGTTAGTTGTCCAGGTAAAGTCTGGACGTTAGGCATATTGATGGGGATACTCCCCTTTTTTTGATTTTTCTTGCGTACGTTAATCTTGCGTTTGCTCGTGTCTGCTAACTTCTCTGCTAACTCGTTAGCTAACTTAGTTGAAAAATCTCACGCCTGCGTTACGTAGCATACTGGTGAGTGCAATGAGTGGTAATCCGGTTAACGCCGTAGGGTCGCTATTGTCAATGCGTTCAATAATCGCAATCCCTAGCCCTTCATTTTTGGCGCTGCCTGCGCAATCATAGGGCTGTTCTATGCGCAGATAAGCGTCTAGTTCGGCGTCATCCAACTGGCGAAACTGCACTTTGGTTTGCACATTCTCAATTTGCAGCGCGAATTTCTCGCCGGTCATTTTACGAGTATCCAGCAAGCACAAGGCTGTATGGAATATCACATTACGTCCGCGCATCTTTTGTAATTGTCTTAACGCGTTTTCATGATTGCCGGGTTTGCCAATTTGCTCGCCATCTAGCGTCGCGACCTGATCTGAGCCTATAATCAACGCCCCTGTTGCCCTAGCATTCCCAGTATTATTGGCATCGCCAACAAACAACCTGCTAATTGCCTCTGCTTTTTGTTGCGCCAGGCGCATTGCCGTTTGTTCTGGCGATTCTCCTGCAGCCGCTCGCTCGTCAATCTCTGGTGCGACGGCTTCAAAAGGTAATTGCAATCGGCTTAATAATTCACGCCGATAAGCGGAACTGGACGCAAGAATCAGGCGAGGGGACGGATAAAAAGTCGGTTTGCTGGCGGACATGTTTGATGAAATTGACAAGAAAATCAGAACTCAGTCAAAGATTGGCACTTCAATTGGAAGTTAATCGGTATTTAATCCGTACCTAAAGCACAATAATTGCGCCTAAGCTTTGACTTGGTAGAGGGAATCCTGTTATTATCGCAGGTTTTCTGGGTTCAAATAATCCTATGCAAGCATTTGTGATTGACGCTTTCTCGTTTTGCCAGCTTAACGAGCACCGTGAAGGCAGTGTACTAATTGCAGATTTACCTCGGCTTTCTGAGGAAATCGCCAACAACCAAGGTTCGTTGCAATGGTCTTTGGATGGCGGCAAGGATAAAATCGGCCACCCGCAGCTGACTCTGTCAGTTCGTGGAGAAATGCAAGTCATGTGTCAGCGTTGTTTGACACCATTTGCGTTTAAGCTAGATTCAGAATCAGTATTAATTCTCGCCAAAGATGAAGATAAAGCCGATGAAATAGAGGCTTTATTAAACAATGACGAGGTTGATGTAGTAGTAGGCAGCAAAACATTAGATGTCATGGATTTGATTGAAGATGAGGCGCTGTTAGAAATACCCCAATCGCCCAAACATGCAGTATGCCCGGATGTATCCTTGGATTCTCCAGTGGCAGCGAGTGTTGCAGAAGTTGCGGCAGACGCGAGTAAAAAAGCATCGCCATTCGCTGTGCTGAAGAAGATAAATGGGCGTACCTAGTGGCATTATTCTGAAAAAACACTCAGGTCGAAGTATTGTTAGGGATTCTTGTTTGTTATTAAATCGTACAAGCAAGTGTGTTAAATTTTAGAAACATTTTTTGAAGTATTAGGAGTTATCATGGCCGTTCAGCAAAACAAAAAATCACCATCCAAGCGCGGTATGCACCGTTCACACGATTTCCTGGTTGCTCCGCAATTGGGTATCGAGCCAACAACTGGCGAAACGCATCTGCGTCACCACATCAGCCCAAATGGCTTTTACCGTGGTCGTAAAGTATTGAAAACTAAGAACGACGAGTAATCGTTTTCTTGGGCAAAAAAAGCGGCGTTACAAGTCCTGCACTTGGCGCCGCTTTTTTTACATTCTTATTACATTCTTATTCAGGATTTACGCAAAATTGTCTCGGCAAGACGTAGTGACGAAGGCAGTGCTTTTATGATGGCTGGGAATTGCAATGCGCTCAGGGCGGTTTTTGCGTAAGTCCTGTTTTTAAAAGCACGGCCGATTCGCCATGTGAGAATAAATTAAATCAGTTGAATTGATGTAATTTTATAAATTTTTTGTTGAAATAGTGCGACTTGACCACCTCAATCTTGATAAGATAGGGACCTCGGAATGAAGTTTAGTATCACTACATGACAATAAAAATTTCCATTGACTGCATGGGCGGAGATCACGGCCCGGTAGTTACAGTCGCAGCAGCAGTATCTTTCGCTAATCGTGAGCCAGATGCTGAATTTATTCTAGTCGGGCTTGAATCACATATTCAGGCGGAACTGAAAAAAATCGCGCGCTCAATCATCCTCGTATCTCCATCGTTAACGCTACTGAAGTAGTGACAATGGATGATCCTATTGAAATTGCCTTGCGTCGTAAAAAAGACTCTTCCATGCGGGTCGCATTGAATCAGGTTAAGGACGGGCATGCGCAGGCCTGTGTTTCCGCAGGGAATACTGGCGCACTGATGGCAGTTTCGCGCTACGTGCTGAAAACCATGCAGGGTGTGGATCGGCCGGCAATTTGCAGTATGCTGCCGAATCAAAAAAACAAACCAACTTACATGCTAGATCTTGGTGCTAACGTCGATTGTGAACCTCTACATTTGCATCAATTTGCGATCATGGGCTCTGCTTTGGTATCGGCGCTAGAAGGTAAAAGTAAGCCTACGATCGGTCTGCTGAATGTCGGTGAAGAGGACATCAAAGGCAATGATGTCGTTAAAAAAACCGCACAATTGCTACGCGCTGATCACGAAAGAGGCTTGCTGAATTTTTATGGCAATGTAGAGGGTAACGACATTTTTAAGGGGACAACCGACATTGTTGTATGTGACGGATTTGTCGGTAACGTCACCCTTAAGGCCGCCGAAGGTATGGGGCGTTTTGTTAAGACCACTTTGACCGACGCCTTTAAAAGCAGCCCGCTCAATATGTTGGGTGCCTTGATTGCCCGCAGTGCGTTGAAGTCGATTTCCCGCACAATGAACCCGTCAAATTATAATGGCGGTAGCCTATTAGGGCTTCGCGGCCTGGTGTTCAAGAGTCATGGTAGTGCAGATAAATATAGCTACGAATGGGCAATTCAGCGTGCGTTCGATGCTGCTAAAAATGATGTATTGTCGCGTATTTCGACATCAATGGCAGAGCTGATGCCTGCTATAGAATCGATATCTCCCGAAATCAATGAACCTTTGGTACAGAAAACGGCATGACTTTTTTCAGTAAAATTATCGGCACGGGCAGCTATCTGCCACCCAACAAAGTAAGTAATCAGCAGCTGACCGAGCAGTTAGCTTTAACCGGGATAGAGACTTCAGACGAGTGGATATTTTCACGTAGCGGAATCTCGGCGCGCCACTACGCGACGGCTGATGTCAACTCCAGTGACTTGGCGGTTGAAGCATCGAAGCGAGCTTTGGATGCAGCCAAGATGCAAGCCAATGATATTGATTTGATTATTCTGGCGACATCAACACCTGATTTTCTAGGTGGCTTTCCGAGTACCGCTTGTGTTTTGCAACATAAATTGGGTATTACTAACGGTGCCGCCGCTGTCGATGTGCAAGCCGTATGTAGTGGCTTTATGTATGCGTTGGCCATGGCTGACAGCATGATTAAATCTGGTGCGCATAAAAACGTCTTGGTAGTCGGTGCCGAAGTATTTTCGCGTATTTTAAATTTTCAAGACCGTACTACTTGCGTGCTGTTTGGTGATGGTGCAGGCGCAGTTGTTTTGTCTCGTTCATCTGAGCCTGGTGTATTGGCTACCAAGTTACATGCAGATGGCAGCTATGCCAATATTTTGTGTGTGCCAGGTAGCGTTAATTCAGGTGCAATTACAGGTAATGCTTTTTTGTATATGGATGGTCAGGCTGTCTTCAAATTAGCGGTTTCTTTGTTAGAGAAAGTTGCTCATGAAGCGCTGGAGATCGCTGGTTTAGACGTAGCTCAAATTGACTGGCTGGTTCCACATCAGGCAAATATTCGCATCATGCAAAGTACGGCAAAAAAATGCGTATGTCGATGGATAAAGTTGTAGTGACTGTGGCTCAGCACGGCAATACATCTGCGGCTTCAATTCCGTTGGCGCTTGATGTGGCAGTCCGGGATGGTCGCATTAAGCCGGGTCAAACAGTGATGCTGGAAGGCGTGGGCGGTGGCTTTACTTGGGGTGCTGCTATTATAAAAATGTAGCTCATGACTTGGTCAAGAATCTAAGCTTAAAACGTAATTCAAGAATATATTCAAGAAGTAAATATTTAAAAATAAATACAGAGACTTTTTAAAATCTATGACTCAATTTGCATTTGTTTTTCCAGGGCAGGGTTCGCAAGCCATTGGCATGTTAAACGGCTTTGCCGATAATCATATTGTGCAGCAAACAATTACTGAAGCGTCGGATGCATTGCAGTTCGATTTGGGTAAATTGATTGCCGGTGGCCCAAAAGAATTACTTGATTTAACGACCAATACTCAGCCTGTGATGCTGACAGCAGCGGTAGCTTGTTACCGCGCCTGGATTGCGGCTGGCGGTGCCATGCCTGCGTTGGTCGCAGGACATAGCTTGGGTGAGTATTCCGCTTTAGTTGCTTCCGGCGTGATCGCGTTTAAAGATGCAGTGCCATTGGTGAGATTTCGTGCGCAGGCCATGCAAGACGCTGTGCCCGTTGGTCATGGCGGTATGGCCGCTATTTTGGGATTGTCAGACGAAGATGTAATCGCGGCTTGCGCCGAAGCGATCATAGGTCACGCAGATGAAGTGGTCGAGGCGGTGAATTTTAATGCTCCGGCACAAGTTGTTATCGCAGGTAATATAGCTGCGGTTGAGCGGGCTTGTGAGATTGCAAAGACAAAAGGCGCAAAGCGCGCCTTGCCTTTGGCTGTTTCAGCGCCATTTCATTCTTCATTGCTGAGGCCTGCGTCTGATAAATTGCGGGATTGTATGGCAGGTTTGAATTTTTCTGCGCCGGTTATTCCTTTGATAAATAATGTCGATGTGGCGATTATTAATGACGTTGCTGCAATCAAAGACGCGCTGGTGCGTCAGGCAGCAAGTCCTGTGCGCTGGGTTGAAACAGTACAAAAAATTGGCTCTAGCGGATTGACGCATGTAATTGAATGCGGACCGGGCAAAGTGTTGACTGGTTTGACCAAGCGCATTAATGGTGAGTTGATTAGCGATGCAATCTTTGATCAGGCGTCGTTAGAAAAGGTGATGGAAATTTTAAAATGACACAACAATTAGTAAATCAGGTTGCACTTGTTACTGGTGCATCTCGCGGTATAGGTAAGGCCATAGCCATTGCTTTAGCTACAGCTGGCGCGCGCGTGATTGGTACTGCCACATCTGAATCTGGCGCCGCCGTGATTTCAGAATATCTTGCTGAAGTGGGGCCAAATGCAGGTAAGGGCGTCGCTCTGAACGTCAACGATGTCGCACGTTGCACTTCTTTGGTAGAAGAAATTCAAAAAGAATTTGGCTGCTTGTCTATCTTGGTTAACAATGCTGGTATTACCCAAGATCAATTGGCGATGCGTATGAAAGAGGAGGAGTGGGATAGTGTTATCTCGACTAATCTAAGTTCCGTCGGGCGTCTTTCACGCGCCGTATTGCGCGGTATGATGAAGGCGAAACACGGGCGTATCATCAATATCACCTCAGTCGTCGGTTCTGCTGGCAACCCTGGGCAAATGAACTACGCAGCCGCAAAAGCTGGTGTTGCCGGTATGAGTCGTGCGCTGGCGCGTGAAATTGGTAGCCGTAACATTACAGTTAATTGTATCGCGCCTGGTTTTATTGACACAGACATGACCAAATCGTTGACAGACGATCAAAAAGCGGCAATTCTGCAGCAAATTCCATTGGCTAGATTAGGGCAGCCGGAAGATATTGCAGCCGCAACTCTTTTTCTCGCATCACCTGCAGCGGGTTATATTACCGGTACAACGTTGCATGTTAATGGCGGGATGTATTTAAGTTAATTTCGATTAATTTAGTTTTATTGGTATTTATCGGGTTAATCGCTGCAAATAAGCGGAGATATGCCTGTAAAATGCTTACTTGCTTTTTTTGCGCGCAAACCTGCTAAAATGCGCGCACTTTCTGAAACCACTAATGGAGAATCACATGTCAGATATCGAACAACGCGTTAAGAAAATCGTCGCTGAACAATTGGGCGTCGCTGAAGCAGACATCAAAATCGAATCTTCCTTCGTGGATGATCTGGGTGCTGATTCCCTTGATACAGTTGAATTGGTCATGGCTCTTGAAGATGAGTTCGAAATGGAAATTCCTGACGAACAAGCTGAAAAAATTACTACTGTGCAACAAGCAATCGACTACGCTACTGCGCACGTTAAGGTCTAATATTGGCTTTAAGCCTGTTGAGTTGTCATGTAATCGTCTGCGGTCATCGCTGTATTGCCGCGACGAAATCTAAGCATAACCAGTTTTCAAGTCCAGGAGAAGCGCTTGAGCCGTACGCTTAAACGTCGTGTCGTGGTCACCGGTCTCGGTTGCGTTTCCCCAGTTGGCAATACTATTGCCGATGCATGGGGTGGCGTAACTGCAGGCAAATCCGGTATTGCCACTATTACCAAATTTGATGCAACACCTTTCTCTACGCATTTTGCGGGAGAGGTTAAAGGTTTCAATATCGAGGAATACATCCCCGCTAAAGAAGCTCGCAATATGGATACGTTTATCCATTACGGTGTGGCTGCTGGAATGCAAGCTTTCCGCGATAGTGGTCTTAACGTTACTGAAGAAAATGCTGAACGTATCGGCGTAATCGTTGGTTCTGGGATTGGTGGTTTGCCACTGATTGAAGAAACTAAAGATATTTTGACTGAGCGTGGCCCACGTCGTATCAGCCCGTTCTTCGTTCCTGCCTCAATCATTAATATGATTTCTGGTCACTTATCGATTAAGTTTGGCTTAAAAGGGCCAAATCTGGCGATTGTTACTGCTTGTACTACCGGCTTACATTGTATTGGTTCTGCCGCTCGTATGATCGAGTACGGTGATGCTGACGTCATGATTGCTGGGGGTGCGGAATCTACTATTTCTCCACTGGGTTTAGGCGGCTTTGCTTCTGCTCGCGCACTCTCTTCACGTAATGATGACCCAGCTACTGCATCCCGTCCATGGGATAAGGATAGAGATGGTTTTGTCTTAGGTGAGGGTGCCGGTGTCATGGTGCTGGAAGAATACGAACACGCCAAAGCACGCGGAGCCAAAATTTATGCAGAAGTGCTAGGCTTTGGTATGAGTGGAGATGCGTATCACATCACATCGCCATCAATGGATGGGCCTCGTCGCAGTATGGTCAATGCAATGAAAAATGCAGAAATCAATCCTGATCAAATTAACTACCTAAATGCACACGGTACGTCCACGTCTTTAGGTGATAAGAATGAAACAGATGCGATCAAAGCAACCTTCGGTGATTATGCTTATAAAATAACGGTCAATTCGACCAAATCGATGACCGGACATTTATTAGGCGGCGCTGGTGGTTTGGAATCTGTATTTACCGTTTTGGCGCTGCATCATCAAATTTCACCACCAACAATTAATATTTTTAATCAAGATCCAGAATGCGATCTCGATTACTGCGCTAATACGGCTAGAGAAATGAACATCAAATTTGCGATGAAAAATTCTTTTGGCTTTGGTGGTACAAACGGCACATTAATTTTTGGTAAAGTTTAAATCACTATTTTTGTAATTGATTTGCAAATCTAATTTGCCAGTTTAAATGAAATAATTCGGCACTTCAGTTCTTAGGAACGAAGTGCCGCTTTCTTTTGGTGACTCATGTCGATAAGCCTGTCTGCCACTATTGCACCATCACGCTGCTTATTATTAGCGACCGCCTGTATGTGTGTTCTGGTAACTGGTATCGTTGTGTGCAGTGTATGGTCGTTTGGGTGGCAACTAAGTTGGCATTTATTTTTTCGGTTGTTATTAATATTCGTAAGTCTAGTATTAATAGCTTATCGATTTATGGCATTCTTAAATAATCGTTTTTCAGTAAAAATAGATATTGCCGCTTCTGGCAGAATTATCTTGCGACGCTTTATAAAACAATCCGACGCATGGCAGTCATATGTGGTTACCATGACTGACGCAACTACTTTATGGCCGCATTTGTTACTGCTACATTTGCAGTCGCAAGATGATCAGGGACGGCGCATACATATTGTTCCCATTTTGCCTGACTGCGTTGATGCGCGCACCTGGCGTAAATTATCCGTAGCGTTGCGCTGGATTGCTATTCATCAGCAGGCGCAGAAAAATACAGCAGCACAACCTGGGAACTTTTAACCGGTGTATGTGATCTACACAGCATATCGCGTTTAAATTCTCCCGAAAATAGGAAACAGTGAGTGACGACAGAGCGCGAGATTGATCAACTACTTGTTGAGCGCGTCCAGCGTGGTGACAAAAAAGCATTCGAGCTATTGGTTTCTAAATATCAAAGGAAACTCATGCGGCTTGTGTCTCGTCTCGTCCATGATCAGGCAGAAGCTGAAGACGTGGTGCAAGAATCTTTTATTAAAGCTTACCGCGCGATGGGGAATTTTCGTGGAGATGCCGCTTTCTACACTTGGTTGTACAGAATCGGTGTGAATACTGCTAAAAATTATCTGGTGACGCAAGGACGGCGTGCACCAACTTCGACAGATGCTGATATCGAAGAGGCAGAAACTTTTGTCGACGCGGACGGACTAAGGGATATCAATACACCAGAGTCTTTGTTGGCCAGTAAGCAGATCGCAGATACTGTGAATAATGCAATGCTTGCCCTGCCAGAAGAATTGCGTAATGCGATTACTTTGCGTGAAATTGAAGGTTTGAGTTATGACGAAATTGCAGAAGTCATGTTGTGCCCGATTGGCACCGTGAGAAGCCGCATTTTTCGGGCAAGGGAGGCGATCGCTGAGAAGTTGCGTCCCATGCTGGGGACAACTCTGGATCAGCGATGGTGAAGCCAGACTAAGGCAGCGTCGAACACTGATAAGACAGACTGACAAAGTAGATTTGAATATATTAAGTAGTAAAAATTGCGGATAAGATCATGAAGACAGATACCACTAAACAAGAGCGCATTTCAGCTTTGCTCGATAATGAGCTAACTGATGCACAACTCGATATGGCGCTTGCCAGCCTGAGCGCTGCAGATCACGCGGAATCGAAAGAAGCATGGGAAATTTATCATCAGATTGGTGATGTATTGCGCTCTGATGATTTGTCGTTTAACTTAAGTGCTGATTTTTCTTCAAAAATGAAAGCGCTGCTAGACGCTGAACCTGTCGTCCTCGCGCCACAGTGCCAGCTAAGTCAAGTAAGTTCGACTCCAGCAGAGCCAACGCTGAGCTTCACCAATCGCTCGCGTTTTTCTCGCTACATGACAATGTCGGGTGTTGCTGCAGCTGTGTTGCTTGCGTTTGTATTAGTGCCGCAAATACCATCCAATTTAGGTGGTGATAACTTGCAAGCTAATCTCAATACTCAAGCCAATGTCGCCCAGATGAATGCGCCAGTCAATACGCCAAGCTCAGCGTTACAAAATTCATCTCTGACAAATGGAGATTTAGTACAGCTGGTTTCTAATACCACCGCACCGGAAGTAAAAGCTAAATTATCCGATCAGATAGAAATGTTGCGTGATCCTCGGCTGGATAGTTATTTACAGGCGCATCAGAAATTTTCTCCGCCTATAGAAAATGGTACGCAGTACGCAACCCGTGCTAACGTCCCTTATTCCAGTTCTGCAGCTCCCGCTTCTTTAGTATCGGAAAAATAGACACTATGCTGTTGCCGCGTTCAAGTTTTCCTTTATTTTTGCTGATTGCAGGTATTGCTGCGAGTCCTTTGCTATATGCGCAAAGTCAGGAAGCGCAGGACATACCAAGCCTGCTGCGTAAGATGCAAAGTTCAGCGCAAAAGCTTAATTATTCTGGCACCTTCGTATATCAGCAAGCGAATCAAATGCGCACCTCGCGCATTACGCATTTGTTGGAAGCCAATAACGAGCTAGAAAAACTAGAAATTTTGGATGGCAAGCCAAGAGAATACGTTAGACATAATGACGAGGTAACTTGTTATCTGCCTGAAAGTAAAACCATACAGGTTGAAAAACAAGTTACCCAAGAAGTATTCCCTTCTTTGCTCACCAGCAATGCACAATCCTTGCCAGAATCGTACTCGATTAAAAAAGCTGAACTTAGTCGCGTAGCAGGCTCCCAATGTCAGGTATTGAGCTTCGAGCCTAAAGATATTTATCGCTATGGCTATCGCTTGTGCATGGATCAGACCTCAGGTTTGTTATTACGTGCACAAACCGTTAATGCAAAAAATGAAGTTATAGAGCAAATTGCCTTCACCCAGCTTTATTTGGGTGATATCGATAAGAGCCGCGTTAAGCCAAGTTTTCAAAATACGGCACAATGGCATGTTGAAAACCTCACAGTACAGCCTAATATTAATTCTGGTTGGGTAGTCAAGGCTTTACCCGCGGGATTTAAGAAAAACCGTGAGATGAAGCGCTTGATTCCCGTGTCAATTGCACCAAATAGTTCAACTACGGCAGCGGCATCCGCTGCTAGTCAGCCTAAACCTCATGAAGTCATACAAATGATTTTTTCTGATGGCATTGCTGCGATTTCGGTCTTTATCGAGCCAGATACTCAAGGCCGGACTGAGGGTAGTTTGCAGCAAGGCGCGGTTACCATCATGGGTAAGCGTCATGGAGATTATTGGTTGACCGCTGTAGGCGAGGTACCATTTGCTGCAATTAAACAAGTCATAAACTCCATTGAATTTAAACCTAAGTGATGATGCCATGAAAATAACACCACGCTTTCCCGTCAAAAATTTTGTTTCCACCGTCATTTCCACTTTAACGATCAGTGCCTGTTTTGGCTTTATCGCCCCAACCGTGATGGGTGCGACATTGGCCGAGGCTACACCCGCATCTGCAACAGCTCCCCTAGTTACTGGCTTACCTGATTTTACGGACTTGGTAGATAAAACCAGTCCCGCCGTAGTGAATATCCGCACTACAGAAAAAATCCAGCAAGGGCAAATGGAAATGGGCGGGGATGACGAGCAGATGCAAGAGTTTTTCCGTCGCTTCTTCGGTATGCCCATTCCCAAGCAGCAACCTGCACCAACACCAAAAGGTCGTAAAAAAGCACCTCAGCAGCAAGAAGAAGAAATTCCGCGCGGCGTAGGCTCTGGTTTTATCATCTCGCAAGATGGGTACGTTCTGACCAACACCCACGTAGTTGAAGGCGCTTCAGAAGTCTACGTTAAACTCACCGACAAGCGTGAATTCAAAGCCAAAGTGATTGGCTCAGATCAACGTACTGACGTCGCCGTATTAAAAATCGAAGGTAGCAAGTTGCCACGTTTGTCGATTGGCGATTCAGACAAAATCAGAGCAGGCGAATGGGTACTGGCAATCGGTTCCCCGTTTGATCTGGACAACACAGTTACTGCCGGGATTATCTCTGCTAAGGCCCGTGATACCGGAGATTATCTGCCTTTGATCCAAACGGACGTTGCCGTCAATCCTGGCAATTCAGGCGGTCCGCTGATCAATATGCGTGGCGAAGTGATCGGTATTAACTCCCAGATTTATAGTCGCTCTGGCGGTTATATGGGCATCTCTTTCGCGATTCCGATTGACGAAGCTATGCGTGTCGCCGAGCAGTTAAAGTCTGGCGGCAAAGTCACCCGCGGTCGCATCGGTGTGCAGATTGGCGAATTATCTAAAGATGTTGCAGAATCTATCGGCTTGTCCAAAGCCCAAGGTGCTTTAGTTAGCCGGGTTGAGCCAGGCGCACCGGCAGACAAAGCGGGTATTCAGGACGGTGACGTCATCCTTAAATTTAATGGAGTAGCTATAGAAAAATCTAGCGATCTGCCACGTATTGTTGGCATGGTGAAGCCGGGTTCAAAAGCCACCATCTCCATTTGGCGTAAAGGTGCCGCACGTGAGTTATCCGTTGTGGTGGCGGAAGCAGAAGCTGATAATAAAGTCGCTGCGAAAACGGATAAAAAACCTAAGCGTGAACAAGCAACAAACGTCTTAGGTATTTTTGTCACCGACATGACCGACGCGCAAAAGAAAGAATTGCCAGGCGCCAGCGGTGTGGTTATCGATTCTGTTGAAGGCCCCGCAGCGCAAGCAGGTCTGCAACAGGGTGACATCATCCTGACCTTGAATAATGTCGATGTCAAAGATGCTAAGCAATTCGCTGCTATGGTCGCAAAACTTGATGCGAAAAAAGCTGCTGTCTTGTTAGTCCGCCGGGACAATATTTCTAAGTTCATCCCGATTCGTCCTGCTGCTCAGTAATTTGATTTTACGTTCGTCACCACATTAACAAAAACTGCCCGCACTCGTGTGGGCAGTTTTTTTGTAAGTGCTTGAACCCAGATTTTCCATTGGACCGCTACCACTTCGCAGAAGCGCAGACGGCGTGCGCTCTTCAGAGGGATAGCACCACCGCGATTTGAGTGGAAACGCTACAGCGACAATCGCACCTTTGGCGAACTGCCTGACGTTGTTGCTCCTCCTAGCAAGATGCAGCTTGCGTCGTCGTCGCGTCTAGCCAGTCAGTTCGCCAAAGGCAAACTTGTCGCTGTTCCAATGGAAAATCTGGGTTGAAAGACCTCTGTAGTAGTCACTTAGACCGAATCTATCCACTTATAATGACGTCAGAATTGTTTGGCAGTTTTTCGCCAGTTACATAATGATTGGCTTGAATGCTGAAAATATACTCTAGGTAAGTATATTTTAATTGTCCAATAGATCATTGGGTAATCTGGCGTATTGATAAAAATAATCGGGGAGTATAGGTAATATTCCTCTCAGATCAAAGTAAAATGACCGAATTCACCCTTTATTCCCGCAGTTATTGCCATCTTTGCGACGACATGCTGGCGCAGTTGCAAGCGTTTTCCAACGAGTTTAACTTCACCGTACATGTGCTGGATGTTGATGCCGACGATGCTTTACTCGCTTTGTATGATGAGTTAGTACCAGTACTCGTGGGTAAAAAAGCCGATGCGCCGGAGCAGCAGATTTGCCATTATTTTTTAGATCAAGCCAAATTGAAAGCATTTTTTGATGAGTAAAATCGACTCCACCTTCTCACTGTTTGATTATGAAGGCGAATTAATTTGTGGTGTGGACGAAGCGGGGCGCGGTCCCTTAGCTGGTCCTGTGATGGCTGCGGCAGTGATCCTTGATCCTGCGCATCCGATTGCTGGTTTGCGCGATTCTAAGAAACTGAGTGAGGCCAAGCGCGACCAGTTAGCGATTGAGATTAAGCAATATGCGCTGGCCTGGTCTATTGCCGAATGTTCTGAGCAAGAAATTGATGAGCTTAATATTTTGCAGGCCACCATGCTGGCAATGCGCCGCGCGGTAGAAGGTTTAACTATTCAGCCGACACTGGCACTGATTGACGGCAATCGTTGTCCTGTCATGTCGGTACGATCAGAGGCGATCGTCAAAGGCGATGACAAAGTACAAGCTATTTCAGCCGCCTCGATTTTGGCAAAAACGGCTCGTGACCACCGTCTGGCGCAATTGCATTTGCAGTATCCGCAATACGCTTTGGATCAACACAAAGGTTATCCTACCGCCTTACATTTGGCCTTGTTGCGTGAACATGGCGTCTCGCCAATTCATAGAAAATCTTATGCGCCGGTAAGAGCGTTGTTAAACTCTAGTTTCCAAAAGACTGCCCCCAATTTCTGACTCAATGAAATCAATTACTTCCCGCGATAATCCGCTCTTTAAAGAACTGAAGCTGCTTGCCACCAGCTCGCAAGCGCGTCGTAAGTCTGGCCGTACTTTGCTAGATGGCGTGCATTTATGTCAGGCATATTGGCAGCATCTGGGCGCACCGCAAATCTGTATTATTTCTGAGGGTAGCGTCCATCACCCTGAGGTGGAATCAATACTCTCGCTGTGTAGCGAAAAAGCGCAATGTATTTGCCTGCCTGATGCTTTATACGATGCGTTGAGCCAAGTTGAACACGGCATTGGCGTCATGTTTATCATCGCCACGCCTGATCCGGTATTCCCGGCACTGCTGCAAGAATCCTCAGTCTTGCTCGATAATTTACAAGATCCTGGCAACTTAGGATCGATCTTGCGCAGCGCCGCTGGCGCAGGTATTCGCAATGTCTTTTGTAGTCCCGGTACCGCTTTTGCGTGGTCGCCTAAAGTGATGCGGGCGGGGATGGGCGCACATTTTTTGCTAAATATTTTTGAGAATGTTGATCTGCACAGTTTGCTCAACAATACCCGCATACCGATTCTGGCAACCAGCTCGCATACGACACAGACGATTTATCAGGTGAATTTAAATCAGCCTGTCGCATGGCTATTCGGCCATGAAGGGCAGGGCGTAGCAGAGGATTTGATGGCGCTGTCAAGCCACACCGTTACTATTCCGCAGCGGGCAGAAATCGAGTCGCTGAACGTGGCTGCCAGTGCGGCAATTTGTTTTTTTGAGCAAGTCAGACAATCGCTGTAAATTGTAAGGTTACATAAAAAATAGAGCGCCAATTTCGCGCTCTATTTTTTTGATTTTTTTGATTTTTTGATCAAGACTACCTAACAGGCATCAAGGATGCAGCCGATACCAATAATGATAACAACGGCTAAACCCCAGTTTTTCATACACCCGGATGGCTGTTGCATTTGTCGCTACGACTTGCAGATAAGCATCGCTGGCACCGCCTGATTTACCCCATGCCATGAGTTTGCTGCAAAGTTGTTGTGCCAACCCTCGCCCGCGAAAATCGGGATGCGTGACGACATCAAATAATCCCAACTGTGTACCAGTGATCACGCCAAGTCCGCAGCAGACTATTTGGCCGCCTTCTCGCAATACCGCAAAAGCGCATTGACCTTGGATCGCTTGCAGCATTCGCAGATGGATTTTTTGTCCTACTGCCTCATAACCAGATAGTTCTTGGAAAGCGCTCAGCCACGGTTTTACCTCAATGAGGAAGTCCTGTTCATGAGCATCATCGCCCATATCGTTGATACGACTTTCAGCCAAATTGACTGTCATCACCAGCGACAAATCGGCAAACTGATAGCCTTGCTTTTCTAAGCTCTGGTCAACCTCGGGCGACGTACAAAAAGACGCCAGGCGGAAAATAGGTTTTAGCTTGCGTGCGTGGAAAATTGCTTCGATGTGCTTGATCTGTGTTTCTGGCAAGCTCGTGATCCTGACTAAGGCATTCGCAGAATTGGCGCGCTTGGTATACCCCTCAGAAAAACGCAGCCGCCAGCCGCCAAAGTCTTGTTGCTCCAGTGCAGGCCATGCGGCAAACGCCGCTTGTTCTATCGTGTGCATAAAAATATCTGTTTTTGGTTTTCTCGGCAGAAAATCAGCTACAGGTTTTCCTTTGATGATTTTTATACTCCCAGTGAGTACATATTAAGTGTCCATATAATCATTGGACACTGTGGCATATTTATTAAAAATAATGGGGAGTATATTGATTTGTGCCGGAATTTTTTGGTATTAAACCTACGAGTTGGCTTGAAAATGAGTGCGTAACGCAGAGGTACAAAGAACGCAGAGCTGATTTACTCCCTGCGTTTTTGCTTCTACTCAGCGCCATGATTACTTGACTTTAAGCTACTTAGTAAATCCTCACATCCGATTTAATCTCTTGCAAAATTGTGGTGGAGATTTCTTCGATTGACTTGGTGGTGGATGATAACCAGCGTATGCCTTCACGCTTCATCATCGCTTCGGCTTCGTTGACTTCATAGCGACAATTTTCTAAAGACGCATATTTGCTGCCAGGGCGGCGCTCGTTGCGGATCTCGGATAAACGCTCTGGCGCGATGCTCAAGCCAAAAATTTTTGCCTTATACGGTGGCAGGTTGGACGGTAATTTGCCACGCTCAAAATCATCCGGTATCAAAGGATAATTCGCTGCTTTAATCCCGTATTGCATTGCCAGGTAGAGACTGGTCGGAGTTTTGCCCGAGCGTGATACGCCGACCAGAATGACATCGGCTGCCGACAGATTTTTATGCGATTGACCGTCGTCATGCGCTAATGAAAAGTTGATTGCCTCGATCCGGTTTTTATATTCTTCCGAATCGGTCATGTTGTGGCTGCGACCTATGGTGTGGCTGGATTTCACGCCCAGCTCGTGCTCCAGTGGCGCGACAAAGGTCTGGATCAAATCCATATGCATGCCCTTGGATTTAAATACCACTTCGGCCAGATCCGTTTTAACCAGGGTAGAAAAAATAATAGGGCGATTGCCGTCAACAGCCAAAGCCTCATTAATTTTGCGCGCCGCGTCATGCGCTTTGTCTAAGGTGTCGATGAAGGGTAATCGAACTTGCTTAAACTTTAAGTCAAATTGGGTTAAAACTGAATGACCAAAAGTTTCGGCAGTAATACCCGTACCATCCGATACAAAAAATACGGTCCGGTTAGCGGGTGGAATGGGCGGTTGTAGTGGATCAGGCATGGAGTCTTTGCTCGGCTGGGTGGATGACTTGTTTGCACAGCGATTTATTTCGCCGCACAAAAATTCTTTCTATACTTATAACAAAAAAGACGCTAAATTCTAACTTTACGTGGGCAAATTAGCTGGCACTCCATGTAAAATGGCAGCCAGCAAGTTGCACGCAATAAGTACTTTTCTTTCAGCTCCTCTTTGTCTTCGCGCATTGATACTAAGAATAACAAAAAAATAGCGATGGACGAAGTAGTTTGCACTAAGTAAGAGCATTCAGAGCAGTAAAGACTCGTATCGATTAGCATGTCCCATGACTAGTACAGATTTCTTACCATCAAAAAGAGGTTGTTATGTCCAACGCAGCAATTACCGAGGCAACTTATGTCGCCTCGTTTGAGCATTTACGAATGACGGATGTTGAATCCGTCGGCGGGAAAAATGCATCTTTAGGCGAAATGATTAGCCAGCTGGCAACGGCAGGTGTCCGTGTTCCGGGTGGTTTTGCCACTACAGCACAGGCTTTCCGTGATTTTTTATCGTATAGCGAAAACGGCGGCGCACCATTGGCGCAGCGTATCGCTGATCGCCTCGTCAGTTTAGATATTGAAGACGTCAAAGAACTGGCAAGAGCGGGTGCCGAAATCCGTCAATGGATTATTGATACGCCGTTTCAGCCACGTTTGCAAAAAGAGATTGAAGAGTTTTATAACCGCTTGGTTGCAGACTCGGCGGCGGAAATGTCATTTGCTGTGCGCTCCTCAGCCACGGCAGAAGATTTACCAGATGCCTCATTTGCAGGTCAGCAAGAGACTTTCCTCAACGTGGTCGGCATCGACAACGTGTTAGAAGCGATGAAGCATGTTTTTGCATCGCTGTATAACGACCGTGCCATTTCCTACCGTGTACACAAAGGCTTTACGCATGCTGAAGTTGCCTTGTCAGCGGGTGTGCAGCGCATGGTACGTTCTGATCTGGGCGCGGCTGGTGTGATGTTCACGATTGATACCGAGTCCGGTTTTAAGGACGTGGTTTTCATCACATCCAGCTACGGTCTGGGTGAAACAGTAGTGCAGGGCGCTGTCAATCCTGATGAATTTTATGTCCATAAGCCGATGCTGGAGCTGGGTAAATTGCCAGTGATCCGCCGCAATATCGGCTCCAAGCTGATCAAAATGGAATTTACTGGCGAAGCCAAAGCAGGTCGCTCTGTTAAAACAGTCGATGTCCCTATCGAGCTGCGCAATCGCTATTCGCTCAACGATACTGAAGTGGTTGAGCTGGCCAAGTACGCTGTCATCATCGAAAAACACTACGGTCGTCCTATGGATATCGAGTGGGGCAAAGATGGTCGTGACGGCAAACTCTACATTTTGCAGGCACGTCCAGAAACCGTTAAATCACAACAAAAATCAACCGATGCGCAGCAACGCTTTAAGCTCAAAGGTACCGGCACAGTTATTACATCTGGCCGTGCCATTGGGCAGAAAATCGGCGCAGGTCGCGTCCGTGTGATCCATGATCCATCCGAAATGGAACGTGTACAACCAGGTGACGTATTAGTTGCCGACATGACCGATCCTAACTGGGAACCCGTCATGAAGCGTGCTGCAGCCATCGTGACTAATCGCGGTGGCCGTACTTGCCACGCAGCGATTATTGCGCGTGAGCTGGGCGTACCCGCGGTGGTTGGTTGTGGTGACGCGACAGAACTGCTGAAAGACGGCACGCTGGTCACCGTATCTTGTGCCGAAGGTGACGAAGGCAAAATCTACGACGGTTTGCTAGAGACAGAAATCACGGAAGAAATGCGTGGCGAATTGCCTAAGCTCCCACTCAAAATTATGCTCAATGTGGGCAATCCGCAATTGGCATTTGATTTCCAATCCGTACCAAACGAAGGTGTGGGTCTGGCGCGTTTAGAGTTCATCATCAACAACAATATCGGTGTTCATCCAAAAGCGATTTTGGAATATCCGAATATTGATGCAGATCTGAAAAAAGCAGTCGAGTCGGTTGCTCGTGGTCACGCTTCTCCAAGAGCGTTTTATGTCGATAAATTAGCCGAAGGTATCGCTACCATTGCCGCTGCGTTCTGGCCAAAAAAAGTCATCGTGCGTTTGTCTGATTTTAAATCGAACGAATATAAAAAGTTGATCGGCGGATCACGTTACGAGCCGGATGAAGAAAATCCGATGTTAGGCTTCCGCGGTGCAGCGCGTTATCTGGCAGGTGACTTTGCTGAGTCGTTTGAGATGGAATGCCTGGCAATGAAACGTGTCCGTAACGACATGGGACTGACTAATGTCGAGATTATGGTGCCTTTCGTCCGTACTTTAGGACAGGCCGAAAAAGTCATTAATTTGCTCGCCAAAAACGGCCTCAAGCGCGGTGAAAACGGCTTGCGCATTATCATGATGTGCGAGGTCCCATCTAATGCGATTTTGGCAGAAGAATTCTTGCAATTCTTTGATGGCTTCTCGATTGGTTCCAACGATCTGACTCAGCTTACGCTGGGCTTAGATCGTGATTCTGGTATGGAGTTACTGGCGGCTGATTTTGATGAGCGTGATCCTGCTGTGCGTGCTTTGCTGTCACGCGCTATTGCTGCCTGCATCAAATTGAATAAGTACGTTGGTATTTGTGGTCAGGGTCCATCCGATCATCCTGACTTTGCAGAATGGTTGATGAAGGAAGGTATAGAGTCGATTTCACTCAATCCTGATTCTGTCATTGATACCTGGCAAAAACTGGCGGCTGTGAGCAAATAAAAAACTCACCAATTTCAGTCGTCAGTAGCAAAATAAAGCGTGAGCCTGTATCAAAAACAGGCTCACGCTTTTTTGTTGGTGCGCCGCAACAAGACTGATTTTAGTGGTTGTAGTTTACGGAATTTAGACTAGACTACCGATGCCTTAACAGTAATAAAAATAAAATCAATACTCCAACAAAATTCATAAAAATAGCCCTCGCTGCCAAAAGGTAGCGAGGGCTTTTTTTTACAGAATTTGGTGAGTAAATTCTCAACGCGATTACCGATGACCGTTTGAAACAAATCGCGCAGAATACGACGATTCACCGATGTTGGCGATATTGAACCTGAATAGTGATGAAAAAAGATAAGGAGAAAAAACGACTATGAACGCATGGATGATGTGGCTGGTGTTGGCGGGTTTGGTGGTGATACTAGAATTGTTTACCGGCACTTTTTATTTGTTAATGATTTCTATCGGCATTGTGGCTGGTGCCTTGGTTGCTTTCTTCAATTTTGGTGTCTCCACACAATTGATTATTGCCGCTTTGGTGGGTGCGGTTGCTACGGTTACGCTGCACAAAAGTAAGTATGGTTTTACAAAAAACGTGGATGCGGCACGTGATCCGAATGTGAATATGGATATTGGTCAGCGCATACAAGTCGATGAATGGAAGGATGCTGGCAACGGTAAATTTAATGCACGCACCATGTATCGCGGTGCAATGTGGGATGTAGAGTTGCAGCACTCCGCTGGGTATCCTGGCGTATATGTGATTGATGAAATACAAGGAAGTCGTTTAATTGTAAAACCGTCGTAAAACACGGCAATGCCGTCGCAAATATTTAGTCGTAATGACTTAGTAGCCGCACTTGTTAGCGGTGCTTAGTAGCAATACTTAGTTGCTGTAATTAGTCACTATATTGAGTCATCTTAATTTGTCTGTAACCGATGTGAATTTTATGGAGTGTATATGGGTAGTTTTAGTGGTGTAGCTTTAATTCTGTTTGTTCTGGCAATGGTCTTTGTCATCAAAACCATTAATGTCGTGCCGCAACAGCATGCTTGGGTAGTCGAGCGTTTGGGTAAATATCATGCAACTCTGGGGCCAGGTTTAAACATTGTTGTTCCTTTTGTTGATCGCATAGCCTACAAACATATTTTGAAAGAAATCCCGTTGGATGTGCCACCGCAAGTCTGTATCACGCGCGACAACACACAGTTGCAAGTGGACGGTATTTTGTATTTTCAAATTACGGATGCGATGCGCGCATCGTATGGGTCTTCCAATTACATCGCTGCGATTACGCAACTGGCACAAACCACCTTACGTTCTGTCATCGGTAAGATGGAACTGGACAAAACATTTGAAGAGCGCGACCACATCAATACAACGATCGTGAATGCGATTGATGAGTCCGCCGCCAATTGGGGTGTCAAAGTCTTGCGTTACGAAATCAAAGACCTCACACCACCCAAAGAGATTCTGCATGCGATGCAGGCGCAGATTACTGCCGAGCGTGAAAAACGTGCCCTGATCGCCGCGTCGGAAGGTCGTAAGCAAGAGCAAATCAATATTGCAACCGGTGAGAGAGAAGCCTCCATCGCCAAATCAGAAGGTGAAATGCAAGCATCGATTAACCGTGCGCAAGGTCAGGCAGCCGCTATCCTCTCTATTGCAGAAGCGAGTGCAGAAGCGATTCGTAAAACTGCCGCTGCGATGCAATTACCAGGTGGCTCTGATGCCGCTAATCTTAAAGTTGCAGAGCAATATGTAGCGGCCTTTGCCAATTTAGCTAAGACCAATAATTCCATCATTATCCCAGCCAATTTGGGTGATATGAGCGGCCTGATCGCCACCGCAATGCAAGTCGTCAAGTCCCAAAAAGTCATCGCAACAGAAGTGCCGCGACGACCTTCTTAATCTTCTTATGGAGCGTGACAGGCTCCCTATTTTTCCACAAAAAAAGCAAACAGTAGTTCAGCTAGCGCTTATCCAGTGCTAGTCAGGCCGCTGCATTTCCAGAAAATCGGGATTCATAAAAAAAGGATTCATCATGCTTGAAATTATTTTGGCAGTCTCCGTACTTGCCCTCATTATTTTGGTGTACGCCAGCAATATGCTGGTGTATATCTCCAACGAAAAAATCGGTATCGTAGAAAAGAAATGGTCACTGTCAGGTTCCTTAGAACATGGATTTATCGCCTTAAGCGGTGAGGCTGGTTTTCAGCCCGAAGTCTTACGTGGTGGCTTCCATTTATTCTTCCCATTCCAATATGCGATTCATCGGCATGATCTGGTAACGATACAGCAGGGCACGCTGGCCTATGTATTTGCCCGCGACGGACAAGCGATGGCGCCGACACAAAATCTAGCCTGCAATAAAACGGCAAATGACTTTACGGATGTGCGTGGATTTTTGACCAGCGCAGGTCAAAAGGGCTTGCAAAGAAAAATTCTGCGCGAAGGTACTTATGCGATCAACCTTGCTCAATTCGTCGTCTTGAGTTCTGAAAAAGTCTACGCCTTGCCTCTGCCAGGCGACACCAATATCAATAGCGAAGGTCAGGTCGTTGGTCAATTGGCAGAAATGTTAAATGAACTAAGAAAGCGTAGCGGCTTTCAGCCTCTGGTGATCCGTGACGATAAACTGGCTGTCATTACTACGCATGAAGGCCAATCTCTGCCAGAGGGCACCATCGTTGCACCCGTGGTTGGTGCCGATCCCCATCACGCTGCCAGCTATCACCATGATTATCAAAATCCTGAAGTTTTTATTGATGCTGGTGGTTATAAAGGTCGTCAATTACAAGTCTTGGTGGAAGGTACTTATTATCTGAATGCACGTTTCGCCAGTTATGAAATCGTAGAGAAACGCGTGGTCGCAGTGGGCTATGTCGGTGTGGTTGTCTCTTACACTGGCAAAGCCGGTAATGATGTGACAGGTGAGGCGTATCGTCATGGTGAACTGGTGGGCAGTGATGAAAAAGGTGTACAAGCTGCGCCGCTATTGCCTGGAAAATACGCACTCAATCCCTATGCTAAACGGGTCATCGATGTCCCAACGACGAATTTCATTTTGAAATGGCAATCAGGGGCTGTTGGTTCGCATGAGTTAGATAAGCATTTGAGCGAAGTGTCCTTAATTACCAAAGATGCGTTTGAGCCTGATTTGCCATTATCTGTAGTCGTCAATATCGACTACAAAATGGCACCGCTCGTGATTCAGCGCTTCGGCGATATCCAAAAATTGGTTGAGCAAACGCTGGACCCGATGGTTGCTGCTTATTTCAAAAATATTGGGCAAGGCAAAACGCTGATCGAATTATTGCAAGAGCGTTCCGATATCCAAGAGCGCGCTAAAGCAGAAATGCGCAAAAACTTTGAAGGCTATAACCTGACTTTAAATGAAGTCTTGATTGGCACTCCACGCGCCAAAACAGGGGACACGCAAATTGAAGTCATCCTAAAACAACTGCGTGAACGTCAAGTCTCCAGAGAGCAATTAGAAACCTATAAAACCAAAGAAACTGCGGCAGTACAAGAACGTATTCTGCGCGAGGCAGAGGCCAAAGCGAAACAACAAACGGCCATTACCGAATCAGAATTAGCCGTCAAAATCGCCGAAAACCAAGGTAGTGCAGCAGTGCAGAAAGCGATCAAAGCAGCTGAAGAAGCACGTCAAACGGCGTCTGGTGCAGCGGATGCCAAACGGACTCTGGCCAATGCCGAAGCGTATCAGCTACAACAAGTCGGTGAGGCACAAGCAAAAGCAACTCGCTTGAATGTAGAAGCCTACGGCGGTCCAGAACTGCAATTCCAGCAAACCGTCTTACTGCGCTTTGCTGAGGCGATTGAAAAAGGTCACATCGCCATGGTGCCCAGCATACAAACCGGTGGCGCAAGTGCGTCGGCAGTGGATGCATTTCTGGCCTTGGCAGCGAAGGATTTATTGAATAAGTCTGAGAAAAAAGAAGCGATCATTATTTGATCACCTAAGCTCGATCTGATTGCAGTAGATCACAAAAGCACCGCATGACTTTGAAAAGAGTCATGCGGTTTTTGTTGTAATTCAGGAGTGAAAAAAATCACTGAGTGGTTCTCATACTTTGTGACGGAAACATCTTTCACTTAATACCACGAATAAGAAGAGTATTTAATATACTCCCTATCATTTTTATGAAATATGCCTCATTGTCCAATGATTATATGGACAATAAATTATACTAGCTGGGAGTATTTAATACTAGTCTATGGCAATGATATCTAAAACTTGGCTGAACTGATGCCTGAGACAGCAAATCAATTGACTTGTTTCTAATCTATTCACGATGTCTTGCCCACATTGATTGAAGCAAATTTTTGTCAAAAATATCATGATCTGACTTAAGATATGGCTTGATTGCAACTACACCATTCTTGTTTTGCTTTTCGGCCTTACAGCCTTACAGCCTTAGCAACTCAATCCAACTTTGCCGACACACGTAATTACTTCATGAGCCAATCTCGCAAAATTATTCTCGCCATTGCCGCCTTCGTTGTTGCGGCGCTGGTCGCATCAGGTGCTTATATTTTTTCTACCAGCAAGGCAACAAAGCCAGAGCAGGGGAAGGCTGATCTAGTTGATATCGCTCCATCGCAAAACAAGTTGCCGAAAGAGTTAGGCGATATTCTGGCAGCGTACAGAAAAGTGATCGTACTGCTCGGCGATGAAAAATCACTCAATGCCAAAGAGAAAACTGCTGCCAACCGGATTGGTCAAGCCTTGTTTCATGAAAATCTGGGGCGACTGGTTGCGGTCGATGATTATCTAGATTCATTAAAAAAACTCAAAGCGCCAGAGCGCGAAGCCGCGTATGACACGATACTGAACTTTATCGAGTCTGGTGAAGGTTTGTTCGATGCCGATCGCCTCGCTTTCCGCGAAGTCTTACTCAAGCTGCAAAAAGCGATTGCGACTGAACAGACTTTGCCCGCGATCAAATTACATAAACGCGTCGGTGACGATTTGGCTGCCTTAGACGAGATAGAAAGAGAATACGATAAAGAATTAAAAGATATTTTCTCCCGGTTTGAAACCCGCTCGATAGAGCTAAAACGGGAGCGTTGGGATGATTACCTCAACAAGCTGCGCAAACTTTATCCGCGTGAGCAGATCCTTAAAGACTATGGCGTGATCTTGCCTTACCCTGAGATTCCGGAGCCGGTTGATCCCGCCGCTGCCAAAGACAAGGATATTTTTGGGACTGGTTTGCCTGCCAAAACAATCGTCTTGACGTTTGACGATGGTCCACATGCGACATATACCGACGAGATCGCAGCGATACTCAAACAATACAATGTGCCTGCGGTATTTTTTCAGGTCGGGCGCAACGTTGGTACCGTTGATGCGCAAGGTAAGGAGAAGCTGAATAAAAATGCGGATATCAGCAAAAAATTATTGGCATCCGGGTATGCGATTGGAAATCACAGCTTTAGCCATGCCTTGCTCTCGAAAGAAAATGGCGATAGTTTGCACGCCGAGATCGCACAAACCGACCAGTTATTAAAAGCGATTGATCCCGCGCGCTCGTCCTTGTTCCGCTTTCCGTATGGTGCCAAAAATAAGGAAGGCATGCAGATCTTGTCCAGCCTTGGTTTGCGTTCAGTGTTGTGGAATATTGATTCCTTGGACTGGGCCGACCCCGTCCCCAATTCGATCGCGAACCGTGTATTGGCGACAGTCGATAAAGAGCAACGCGGTATTATTTTATTCCATGATATTCACGAGCGTACCGTCAAGGCATTGCCGCTGGTGTTGGATAAACTGATCGCCGATGGGTATCACTTTGCTGGATGGAATGGCAGCGAATTTAAGGTAGGGAAAGAAACTACCGCGCCAGTAGAAAAAATTAGTATTACGACCGATTATCAAAATAGCTGGGCAGTCGTCATCGGAATCAATGATTATGCTAAGTGGCCCAAGTTGCAGTACGCGGTACAAGATGCGAATTCGATTCGTGACATGCTGATTGGCCGTCTGGGATTTTCCAGCGACAAAGTCATTACCCTGACCAATGCCGACGCCACCAGAAACAATATCCTGAGCGTATTTCATGACAAGCTAGGTCATGGACAACTGAAAAAAGATGACCGTGTTTTTGTATTTTTTGCCGGCCACGGTGCTACCCGCAAACTGAGTTCCGGTCGCAATTTGGGCTACATCATTCCTGTTGATTCCGATCCTGAACAAATCTCCGTCGATGCGATCCCGATGACGGATTTGCAGAACATCGCCGAGAGCCTGAATGCCAAGCACATCCTGTTTGTGATGGACGCCTGTTACAGCGGCCTTGGCTTAACCCGCGGTGGCGGCACCAGCAGTTTCTTGCGTGAGAATGCCAAGCGGCTGGGTCGTCAGATGCTGACTGCCGGTGGCGCGGATCAGTTAGTCGCTGATGGCGGGCCAAACGGCCATTCGGTCTTCACCTGGACGCTGCTACAAGCCCTTTCTGGCAAAGCGGATCTTAATGGTGACGGCATGATCACAGCGACCGAGCTAGCAGCTTACATCGCACCTGCAGTGTCTAGTGTATCGCAACAGACTCCCGCATTTGGCAGCCTGCCAGGATCAGAGGGCGGTGAATTTGTATTTGAAGTGCGGAGCGAATCCGAGTTCTTAAACGCCAAGACAGACCAGTTATCCGCAGATGCGATCGCACTCAACAGCAAGATTGATGGCGCCCGTAACAAGGTCGGTACAGACGCACCAATCGTGATTAAAAATCTGAATGGCGGCGAGCAAAAAATCGCTGCGCCTAAACCGGTTGACGCGTCATCGCGGCAGCTAGCGCAACGTGCCAATGATCAGGGCTTGCAACTTTATCGGGAAAAACAATACGCGCAGGCAGAGGCGGCCTTCACAGAGGCGCTCAAGTACCGACCTGACTTTGGTTTGGCTGCGAATAACCTGGGTTTCGTTTACTTTAAACAAGAGAAGTTTGCCGAGGCGGCACGCTGGTTTGAAAATACTTTGCAAATCGATCCTTCGAGAGCCATCGCCTATCTCAATCTTGGCGATGCAAGAGCAAGGCTGAATGACAACGAAAAGGCAAAAGCCGCCTACAACACCTTCTTGCAGCTATCGCCGAATAGTCCCAATGCCGCGTATGTGAGAGAAGCGTTGAAGAAGTTGAATTAATCTTGATGGAAGCGGGGGCTGATTCAATAAAGTTGAATCAGCGAGCTTAAATCAGCGTACTTAAATCCGCAAAATTGAACTTATAAAATTCAATCCGCGCATTGGTAAGCAAACCAAACACATCACTCCTTCTCCCGCGAGCGGGAGAAGGCTGGGGTGAGGGCAGATGCAAACGGCAATGCAATTTATCTCAAATCACCAGCACCGGATTTACCACCAGCATTTGGAAACTCGACACACGTAGGGTGCGCCATGCGCACCGTTGGTCGTTAAATCTAGCAGCTCAAGTTTATCGGTGCGCATGGCGCACCCTACCTATTTTCTTGTCGCTGCAATGTAAATCCTGTTTCTTCAACCAAAAATCAGATCAGGTATGGATCAAACGACCACCGCCAAAAGACCAATTCTCCCAGGTAGTTTCTTTAAAACAGACCATCACGTTTTCCGGATTGTGATCCAGCGCAGTCAGTCGTTGTATCAAATCGTCGAGTAATTTTTTCTTGATTTTCACACTGCGCCCGACCGACCACAGAATTTCAATGAAGACAAAATCATCAGTGCGGGGAGATGTCAGATCTGGGTACGTGCTATCAAAGCGAAAATCATCCGCATCCAATTCCAATACACGATGGAACTTGTCAGTCACGGGCACGCCAGATGCCACCAGCGCAGCATGAACGGAATCTAAAACGCCGGATTTGAATTCACTCGATTTTGGCTTGCGGACAGTAATGGTGACTAAAGGCATGATCTTTCCTCTCATGAAAAAAGATCACTATACCCGTAAGTTCAAATTTGCTTTGGAGCGACAAACTTAGGTGCGAAAACTGTTCAGGCAACTCATGATGATTCTGCGCGTCGTTCAAAGTGCAGTAAATCCTGCCATTCACCGTGCAATTTGACGCTGCGAATTGACCGGCCAAATTGGCTAAACCCATTTTTCTCTAACACTTTTGCCGAGCCGATATTCGCTGGACGGACGACCGCCTCAATACGCCATAGTTTGAGTGGGCCGAAGGCTTCTTTCAATAACAAATCGATGGCACAACTGGCGATACCTTTACCGGTCGCCGATTGCGCCATACGGTAGCCGAGTGTCGCTTTGTTGTAATGTGCTCTGACAATATTGGTGAGATTAATTCTGCCAACTAACTGCGGCTGATTAGTGCCCGAATCCGTCGCCCAGATCAGATATTGAAACGACTTATCCTGCTCGCGCTCAACCTCTGCAGCATGCAACGTAGCCCGCACCTGTGCCAGATCATAATAGGCGTCGGTGCGACTGTGCACCCATTGCTCAAAGTAGTCGCGGTTCTGCAATTCAAATGCAAGAACGGCGTCAGCATCTGCAATGCGAGCGGGTTGGATGATGACTGTCATGGAATTGGATTAAAAGTGGGGTAGGTTGTGCTGTACAAAAATGCAATGTCAAATGATCGCGTCAAATAGGGTAATTTTAATATACTCCCCCTTATTTTATCTAAATATGCCTTATTGCCATTTGATTATATGGACAATTAAATTTACTGGGTGGGAGTATGTTAATGATGTTTTTTTATTGTGCCGGTTATCACGTTCTGATAGCTTGCTATTTCGCGCAGAAAATATCCCAAGTAGGTACGATTAGCGCAGCGTAATCGTACGCATGTTGAACCCAGATTTTCCATTAGACCGCTACCACTTCGCAAAAAACGCAGACGGCGTGCGGTCTTCAGAGGGATAAGTGGGAACGCTACAGCGACAATTGCACCTTTGGCGAACTGCCTGGCGTTGTTGCTCCTCCTAGCAAGATGCAGCTTGCGTCGTCGTCGCGTCTAGCCAGTCAGTCCGCCAAAGGCACACTTGTCGCTGTTCCAATGGAAAATCTGGGTTGAATACTCCAATCACATCAACGAATACCTGATTCGTGTCTAATTGCTGTTGTATATTTTTACTGATGGAGGTGTCAGGTGAGCAATGATGTGCGTTCGATTACGTTGCGCTAATCGCACCTACCAGGTTGACTTAATGAAGCTAATTTCTTTACGACACAGCCTCCAAAAATTCCTGCTGCTCCAGCCAGTCCGCCTCGGTTTGTTCTAGCTCTTTTACTAGATACGCCTGATCTAGTAAGAGACCTTTTAGTTTCTCTTTATTGGCATCGCTATAGATATCGCTACCTTCAAGCTGGGCTGAGATATCTTGTTTCTTGGCGTTGAGCTTGGCCATTTGCTCTTCCAGGCGTTTGATCTTTGATTCGATCGGTTTGCGTTGTGTGGCGAGCTTTTGTCTTTGCTCTGCGTCTCTGCGTTTTTTTTCTTTATCTTCGACCTGATCTTCTACCGGGATCGGTTTTGCCAGTGGCAAACTGTCTTGCTTTTCTTTAGTTTTGGCTGGCAAACTTGGGGCGGCTTCTTTGGCTAATTTATTTTTGAATAGCCAGTCTTTATAGTCGTCCAGATCGCCATCAAACGGTAACAATTTTCCATCGGCGACGATGATGAATTGGTCGGTAGTGGCGCGTAATAAGTGGCGGTCATGTGAGACGACGATCAGCGTACCTTCAAACTGGGCGAGCGCTTCGGTCAGTGCTTCGCGGGTTTCCAAGTCCAGATGGTTGGTTGGTTCATCGAGCAGCAGCAGGTTAGGGCGCTGCCAGACGATCATGGCTAATGCGAGGCGGGCTTTTTCGCCACCGGAGAAAGGTGCGATGGGGCTGGTGACCATGTTGCCGGGGAAATTGAAGCCACCGAGGAAATTACGTAATTCTTGCTCGCGTACATTGGGTGCGATGTGGGCGAGATGCCAGAGTGGTGATTCGTCGTGGCGTAACATTTCTACCTGATGCTGGGCGAAGTAGCCGATCTCTAAGCCTTTGCCTGTTTGCATATCGCCGCACAAAGGCGCGATGTCGCCGACGATGGTTTTGATCAGAGTAGACTTACCTGCACCGTTGACGCCTAATAAGCCGATTCGCTGGCCGATTTGTAGCGAGAATTTGACGTCGGAGACGATGGTTTTTTCAGTGAAACTGTGATCAGTTTTTGATTCAACCCGGTAGCCGCAGTTGACGTCTTCCATGACCAACATAGGATTTGGCGCGCTGAGTGGTTCGCGGAATTGGAATTTGAATTCAGCCGCAGCCCGCAGCGGCGCGAGTTCTTCCATCTTAGCCAATGCTTTAATGCGGCTTTGCGCTTGTTTGGCTTTACTGGCCTTGGCGGCGAAACGATCAATAAAAGATTGCAGGTGATCGCGTTTGCGGGTTTGTTTTTCTAAGGTACCTTGTGCCAGGATTAACTGGGCGGCGCGCTGCCGTTCAAACGCGGAATAGTTGCCTGAATAGCGCTTGAGTTTGCGCTCATCAATGTGCACGACGACGTTGACAACGACGTCCAGAAAGTCGCGGTCATGCGAAATGATGAGCAGGGTGCCTGCGTAGCGTTTTAGCCATTCTTCCAGCCAAATAATCGCGTCCAGATCCAAATGGTTGGTGGGTTCATCGAGCAACAATAAATCGGATTTGCACATCAGGGCTTGCGCCAGATTTAAACGCATGCGCCAGCCACCGGAGAAGCTGGCAACGGATTGTTCCATTTGTGCCAGCGTAAAACCGAGACCCAGCAATAATTGTTCGCCGCGTGAGCGCACGGTATAGGCATCAGCATCGGCCAGTGCACCGTACATTTCGCCAATGGCGAGGCCGTTTTCTGCGCTCTCGGGTTGTGCTTCCAGCGCGGCTAATTGTGCTTCTAGTTTGCGTAAGGTGGTGTCACCATCAATCGCATAATCAATGGCGCTGCGTTCCAGTGCGGGTGTTTCTTGTGCGACGTGGGCGAGTTGCCATTTGGCGGGAAATTCGATGCTGCCTTGATCTGGATGCAGCTCTCCGCGCAACATGGCGAACAGGCTGGATTTGCCCGCGCCATTAGAACCGATCAAGCCTATCTTGTCGCCGGGATTGAGCGTGACATCGACGCTATCGAATAGAGGTTTGGTGCCGCGCGCCAGGATGACTTGTTGAAGACGTATCATTATTTACTTATTTCTAAAATTTCAAAAAACGGGGAGTATGTGATTCTAAGTGTTGATCGCCCAAGTATTATCTGGACGATCTTCATTTTAATGTTGATACTTATAGTGAGTATCTTATTTTTGGCAGTGCGATATTAGCTGCTTATTCACTACTTATTCAATGCTTATTCATTATTTAGCTGACTGGCGTTGATGAGAAATACCATGTCGTCACCCGCGCTGGTAGATAGCCAGGTCAGATCGAGGTCAGCAAATGCTTGCTCTGCAAAGGCTCGTTCATTGCCGATTTCTACCATCAGGATGCCGTTTTTGGTCAGACGTTTGCCTGCGCCTGCGACGATTTTACGCACCAGATCCATACCGTCCTCACCACCAGCCAGGGCGATTTGTGGCTCATGCAAATATTCTTGTGGCAGTTTACTCATAGAGCCGGAATTAACATACGGCGGATTGGTAATAATCAGGTCGTATTTTTTGTCTGGCACATTGGTGTATAGGTCTGACTCAATCAGGGTAATGCGGTCCTGTAGTTCGTAAGTATCTACATTGCGTTGGGCGACTGCCAACGCGTCTTTAGAAATATCGACGGCATCAACTTGCGCATCCGGAAAGGCGTCAGCCAGCATGATGGGCAAACAGCCAGAGCCGGTACAAAGTTCCAAAATTTGCGTGATTGTGTCCGGCTCTTGCACCCATGGTGAAAAATGCTCAGGGATCAGTTCTGCGATGAATGAACGCGGTACGATGACGCGCTCATCGACGTAAAAATTATACGTGCCTAGCCAAGCTTCATTGGTGATGTAAGACGCCGGCACGCGATCGGTCGAGCGACGATGAATTACAGTCAGACAGGCTTCGACCTCCTCTGGTAGCAAACGCGCATCCAGAAACGGATCAATTTTATCAATCGGTAATTTGAGCGTATGCAGCAGCAGATAGGCGGCTTCATCTAGCGCGTTAGCACTGCCGTGACCGAAAAATAATTTTTCCGTATTGAAGCGAGTCACCGCATAGCGTAACAAATCACGCAAAGTTAAAAATAAAGTAGAGGGTAGTTTGCTCATGTCAGCAGGTTTTCTAAGGTGCGGCGATAAATGTTTTTGAGTGGATCGATAAAGCGGACTTCGATGTGTTCATCAATCTTGTGGATACTGGCATTGGGCGGACCAAACTCAACCACTTGCGGACAAATTTTGGCGATAAAGCGTCCGTCGGAGGTGCCGCCAGTGGTGGACAATTCTGTCGTCAGGCCGGTTTCAGATTGAATCGCGGCACCGAGTGCATCACTTAACTCACCTTTTGGCGTGAGGAAGGGATGACCGCCGATCGTCCATTTTAAATCGTAGTCCATACCGTTTTTGTCGAGGATGGCATGCACGCGTTGTTGCAAACCTTCTGCTGTACTGGCGGTAGAAAAACGGAAATTGAAATCAATGACGGCGGTGCCAGGGATGACGTTGGAGGCACCAGTACCGGAGTGAATATTCGACATTTGCCATGAAGTTGGCAGGTAATACTCGTTACCTGCATCCCATACCTCTGCCACCATCTCTGCCAGCGCAGGGGCAACCAGGTGAATGGGATTTTTTGCCAGTTGCGGATAGGCGATATGACCTTGCACCCCTTTAATAGTGAGCTTGCCGGACATCGTGCCGCGTCTGCCGTTTTTAATGGTGTCACCCAACAGATCAACTGAGGTTGGTTCGCCAACGATGCAATAATCCAGTTGCTCACCACGGGCTTTGAGTTGTTCACAAACGACAACGGTACCGTCGGTTGCCGGACCTTCTTCGTCGCTGGTGATCAGGAAAGCGATGGAGCCTTTGTGATCTGGATGGGCTTCAATAAATTCCTCGCAAGCGACTACAAATGCGGCAATCGAGGTTTTCATATCCGCTGCGCCACGGCCATATAACTTGCCATCTCTGTGGGTAGGCGTAAATGGTAACGACTGCCATTGATCAACTGGCCCGGTTGGTACGACGTCGGTATGACCGGCGAATACCAATAAGGGTTGTGCAGTGCCTTTACGCGCCCAAAGGTTGGTGACATCACCGGACTGTATTGTCTCGCACTGAAAACCAAGAGGTGTCAGCAAAGAGATCAGTTCATCCTGGCAGCCTTTGTCTTCTGGTGTGACAGAAGAGAGCGCGATCAGTTTTTCTGTCAGCGCAAGTGTTTTACTCATGGCGATTATTTGAAAAGAGGTTGGTATTGTTGGGCCGAAAATCCGACTTCGATATGCGTGACTTTGGCGCTGGAGGATGGTATTCGCAACACAGGACGTTTAATGATGGAGGGCGATGCAATCATCAGTGCAATCGCTGCATCGATATCGCTGACCGAGGCTTTTTGCTCATCTGTGAGCGCGCGCCAGGTTGTGCCTTTGCGATTGATTAGTACGTCAAGACTGGTGTGCTGAAGCCAGCCTTCAACAGTTGCGCGCTCTAGTCCCTGTTTTTTAAAATCATGGAAATCGAAAGTAAAATTGTAACTAAGAGCGTACTCCTGCAACCAGGCGCGTGCCTTTTTGACGGTATCGCAATTCGGGATGCCATATAAAACGAGTGATTGCATGTTCTAATTTTTCTATTATTTCTTTGTATAAACTTGGCTATGAATTTGTTTATACGTTCAGTGTAAATTCGGTGAAAGACGCTTCTTCTTTTTGTTCTGGTTCTGGCTCTGGCGCGGTTGGACTTGGTCCGGCTTCGTTATTGAGCAACCACAATAAGTTATTAGCAGAATCGGCATTGGCCAAACCTTCTTCCTGACTGATCAGACCTTCTTTAATCAGGTGCATTAACGCACGTTCAAACGTCTGGGAGCCTGGCGATAAACTTTTCTCAATCGCTTCTTTAATCTGGAAAATATCGCCTTGCTCGATCAACTCTGCTACATAGCGCGTATTGAGCATAATTTCTACTGCCGGGCAACGACCTCCATCGACAGCACGTATCAGGCGCTGCGACACAATGGCGCGTACTGAAGAAGACAAATCTAATAACAGTGCGTTTCGATTTTCCATCGGGAAGAAGCTGATAATACGATTCAGTGCCTGATAACTATTATTGGCATGCAGCGTCGCCAATACCAGATGACCTGATTGGGCATAAGCAATCGCTGCCAGCATGGTTTCAAGATCACGAATCTCACCGATCAAAATACAATCCGGTGCCTGACGTAGAGAATTTTTTAAGGCGGTTTTCAAACTGTCTGAGTCAGTGCCAATTTCGCGCTGATTGACGATGGATTTTTTACTTTTAAACAGATATTCAATCGGATCTTCTAAGGTCAGAATATGACCAGTTCTGATTTCATTACGATGATCCAACATAGAAGCAATGGTGGTGGATTTTCCCGAACCGGTGGCACCCACGACCAGGATCAAACCACGCTTTTCCATAATCAGTTCGGACAAGACCAGCGGTAAGTGCAGCGTATTTAATGCAGGGATATTTCCCGGTACAAAACGCAGTACCGCTGATACTGTGCCGCGCTGACGGAAAGCAGACAGGCGGAAACGACCGATACCCGGCGCGCCGATACCGATATTAAGTTCATTCTCTCGTTCCAGTTGTGCCATGTGCTCTGGCGATACCACTTCATTAAGCAGCGACAGAATATTCGCCTGATCCATCTTTTGCTGGTTAATCGGCAGAAGATTGCCATTAATCTTGAGATGGATAGGCGAGTTCATGGCGAGAAACATGTCTGACGCATGTTTTTCTTTCATCAACTGGAATAAGCGATCCATTGCCATGGTGTGCCCCTATACAAAAAGGAAAAGAGTAAAAACTTAAAAAGTCGATGTATTTCTTTTTACAGAGGCACACCGAAACAAGGATCTAAACGAAAAATTAAACGCCGCGCAGCAACTCGTTAATACTAGTTTTGGAGCGCGTTTGCGCATCAACACGTTTGACGATCACTGCACAATACAAGCTGTATTTGCCATCTGCAGAGGGCAGGTTTCCAGAGACTACAACAGAACCAGAAGGAATGCGACCATAGCTGACTTCACCTGTGGCGCGATCGTAGATTTTGGTTGATTGGCCAATATAAACACCCATGGAAATCACGGAGTTTTCTTCAACGATGACGCCTTCTACGACTTCAGAACGGGCACCGATAAAGCAATTGTCTTCAATGATGGTTGGATTAGCTTGCATTGGCTCTAAAACGCCACCAATTCCTACGCCGCCTGATAAATGTACGTTTTTACCGATTTGCGCGCAGGAGCCGACGGTTGCCCAGGTGTCCACCATCGCGCCCTCATCGACATACGCACCGATGTTGACGTAGGACGGCATTAATACAACATTTTTACCAATAAAACTGCCGCGACGTGCAACGGCAGGTGGTACCACGCGGAAACCGCCTTTAGCAAAATCTTCTGCGGTGTAGTCAGCAAACTTAGTCGGTACTTTGTCGTAGAACTGCATGTTATCGCCGGATGGCATCACGATGTTGTCTTCCAGGCGGAAGGACAGCAAGACCGCTTTTTTAATCCATTGATTAACTTGCCAGTTACCGACGCTGATTTTGTCAGCGACCCTCAGTGTTCCAGCATCAAGCTGGGATAAAACATGGGCAACGGCTTCGCGTAATTCTGCAGGTGCCGATTTAGGTGAAAAACTGGCGCGATCTTCCCAAGCCTGGTCAATGATTTGCTGTAATTGTTGAGTCATATTATTTTTTCAGTTTTTATAAAAGAGAGTGAATAGGTAGGTCGTTGATTCAATTAAAAGATCAAAATAAGAACCGATATTTTAGTTAGGACTTATGCAAAATCGCCCCATAGCTGTATTTAAAGTACTGTCGTCGTCGCTACGCCTTGTTGGGACAATTTTTCGTAAGTCCTTTTAGTAGTTAATTCGATTAATCAGTTCAGTAAATCAAAGACCGGCAAGTTTTTTGGTGAAAGCGACAATACGTTGTGCTGCTTCCATACATTCTTCGACCTCGGCTACCAGCGCCATGCGAATACGGTTTTGTCCCGGATTGCTACCATGTGCATCCCTTGCTAAATAGCTGCCAGGTAGCACAGTCACATTATATTCTTGGTATAAGCGCTTAGCGAAGTCTGTATCTGAAATGGATAACAGCTTATCGACCCTAGCCCACAGATAGAAGGCAGCATCAGGCAAATTCACGTCCAGAACTTCTTGTAAAAGTGGTGTGACTTGCGCAAATTTTTGACGGTATTTCTCTCGATTTTCTTGTACGTGTAATTCATCATTCCAGGCCAGAATCGATGCCGACTGTATGCTAGGGCTCATCGCGCTGCCGTGATAAGTACGGTATAGCAGAAAGTTTTTGATAATACTTGCATCACCAGCGACAAATCCAGAGCGCATGCCAGGCACATTAGAGCGTTTAGATAAACTGGATAAGGTGATTAAGCCTCGGTAGTCATTTCTGCCTAAAGCATGCGCTGCTTGTAAGCTGCCTAGCGGTGCCTCTGGCTTAAAGTAAATTTCGGAATAGCATTCGTCTGCGGCAATCACAAAACCGTATTTGTCTGATAAATCGAATAATTCTTTCCAGTCTGCTAGTGTCAACACGGCACCAGTCGGGTTACCGGGGGAGCAGATGTACAGTAATTGCACCCGTTTCCAGATATCGTCTGGAATACTTTTATAGTCGGGAGCGAAATTGCGTTCAGGATCAGCGTTGGCAAAATAAGGTTCAGCACCGGCCAAGTATGCTGCGCCTTCATAAATTTGGTAAAACGGATTGGGGCACAGAACGATAGGTTTGCCGTACTGGTTATCGCTGGGATCGATGACTGTTTGCGCTAAAGCAAAAAGCGCCTCGCGTGAACCATTTACCGGCAAAATCTGAGTGGCAGCATCCAAAGCAGGTATTGCATAACGACGTGCCAGCCAATTTGCAATCGACATTCTTAATGCATCCGAACCCGCAGTCGACGGATATGCGCTTAGGCCGTCTAAATGATCTGTCACGGCCTGACGGATAAATGCTGGTGTCGGATGCTTAGGCTCACCAATACCTAAGCTGATTGCTTTGTAGGCTGGATTTGGTTTGACATCCGCGAACAGAAGTTTTAGCTTTTCAAAAGGGTAAGGTTGAAGTTTTTGCAGGAAAGGATTCACTGTAAATTCACGAGTAGTGGTGGAATTGCGATCTAAAAATGATGTTTTCATCATCTTTTGCTAGAAAAACTAAAGAATAACGCCATATTATAGCCTTCCACGTTGCGTTGCGGCATAGGGAACGCCTTAGTTGGGCATCATCAAAAACGGAATTTCACACCTTCAAAATGTTATGATGATTGAAAAAGTAATGTGTAAAACATGGGACTGGAAAAAATCGATTCAATTTTTGTTTGTAAATGCAAATTGGATATGAGTTTTCAGGCGGAATTTGAACATTAAAGACAGTAAAATTTTATAACGTGCGTTTAACTTCCATTAAATTGTCGGGATTCAAATCTTTTGTCGATCCGACCAACTTTCAGGTTCCAGGCCAGCTCGTAGGCGTGGTCGGTCCCAATGGCTGTGGTAAATCTAATATCATCGATGCCGTACGCTGGGTTTTGGGGGAGTCAAAAGCTTCCGAGCTCCGTGGTGAGTCGATGCAAGACGTTATTTTTAACGGATCTACCCACCGCAAACCTGCTGGTCGCTCTTCTGTTGAATTGGTTTTCGATAATAGTCTGGGTAAAGCAGCCGGTCAGTGGAGTCAATATGCAGAGATCGCCGTTAAACGCACGCTAACGCGCGACGGCACATCAACTTATTACATTAACGGTCAGCCAGTTCGTCGCCGCGATATCCAAGACATCTTTATGGGTACTGGCTTAGGGCCACGCGCTTACGCGATTATTGGCCAAGGCATGATCTCGCGGATTATTGAGGCGCGACCTGAAGAGTTAAGGATATTTTTAGAAGAAGCGGCTGGCGTATCTCGCTACAAAGAGCGGCGTCGCGAAACCGAGAATCGCATTCATGACACTCATGAAAATCTAGTGCGTGTAGAGGACATTCTGCGCGAGTTAAACGCTAATTTAGAAAAACTCGAAGCCCAGGCAGTTGTCGCCAATAAATACAATGAGTTGCAAGGCGACCAGGAAGAGAAGCAAAAACTGCTCTGGTTATTGCGTAAAAATGAAGCGGCAAATGAGCAAACTCGCTATTTCGCAGAAATAGAAAAAACCCAGATAGATTTAGAAGAACAAACCGCCAAGTTACGCCATGTTGAATTAGAGCTAGAGCAAATGCGTCAGGCGCATTATGCGGTTGGCGACAAAATGCATCAGGCACAAGGACACTTGTACCATACCAATGCTGAGATTGGTAGCCTGGAAGCGCAGATCAAGTTTGTCATTGAATCGCGCAGCCGTTTACAGAGCCAGCTCAATTCTTTGACGGCACAGCGTGATCAATGGCAACGTCAGGGGCAACAATTTCAAGATGATCTGGCTGAGGCCGAAATTCATGTGGAAGAACTCGGTGAACGTTCTGAGCAGGCGCAAGAAATCGCCCAGCAGCAGAACGATAAAATCCCAGCGTTAGAACAAGTCTGGCGTGAGGCGCAACTCAAAACCACAGAGTCGCGTGCCAAGATCATGCAGTTGCAACAGCAGATCGAGCTGGAATCGGCACATCAGCGCAATGCCTCGAATATTCTGAACACACTGGCTACCCGTAAAGAACGTTTGCAGCAAGAAAAACAAGGCTTGGCAATTCCAGATAACGTGCATCTGGAAAATCTGTCCTTGCAATTGGAAGAGAAAAAACAAGTACTAGAAGAGTCGTCCATGCAGTTGGAAGAAGCACAAGAGCGCTTGCCAATTATTGAGGAAGAACGTCGCGCGGCGCAACAACAAGTCAACCAAGATGCCGCCGCTTCAGCACAATTAGATGCGAGGCTGCAAGCGCTGAAACAGTTGCAAGAGAAGGTTTTGAGTCAGGGCAAAGTACAACCTTGGTTGGAAAAGCATGAACTCAGCGGTTTGCCAAAGCTCTGGCAAAAACTACACATTCAACAAGGTTGGGAAACTGCGCTCGAGGCTGTGTTACGTGAGCGGACCTCAGCGTTGGAAATGTCCAATCTTGATTGGGCTAAAGCATTCTTTAATGATGCTCCGCCAGCGAAGCTTGCTTTGTATTCTCCGCAGGTGAATACGCCAACAACCGAGTCAGTTGCTGGTTTGCAGCCTTTGCTATCTTTGCTTCAACTAAATGATGCTGGCGTACGCGGCTTATTGCAGGACTGGTTACATCAAGTGTATGCGTCTGATGATGTTGCCAGTGCGTTCCAAAACCGGGATAAATTGCCATTAGGTGCGTGCTTTATCACCAAGCAAGGCCATGTCATTAGCAAGACTAGCGTACGGTTTTATGCAGCGGATTCTGAACAAGATGGTGTGCTGGCGCGTCAGCAAGAAATCGATAATATTAGCAAGCAATCTCGTGCTCAACAAATGCTGGCAGATGAATCCAAAACGCGCACGGTGCGGGCGGAATCTGCTTACACGCAAGCGGCACAAAGCTTGCAAGAGTTGCGCCAGCGGGTCACTAGCCTGACCCAGACGGTGCATAGCTTGCAAATCGAATTTATGAAGCTGTCAGAAGTGCAAGCGCGTTTTAATCAGCGTAGTACGCAAATCATGAGCGACCTGACAGAAATCGCGGCACAAGAAAGCGAACAGCAACAAGCGAAAATTGAATCCGAAGAGAAGTTTGAGATGCTAGATATTGATCTCGCCGAACTGCAAGAAAATCATGAGCAAGCTCAGACCAATTATCTCGAAAAAGAACAGCATTTAACGGACGCTCGCCACCGCTTACGTGATTTAGAATTAGCTGCACAAGAAAGTGCGTTCTCAGAAAAAACCCATCGTAATAAAATGGAGGAGTTGCGTCGCAGTATTGCCACGGCCGTAGAGCAATCTGCCCAGCTATTTGCAAATATGCAGCAAGGTCATCTTGAGTTAGAGGAAATGGATGACCAGACTGCCCAAGCTGGTTTGCAGTCTTTGTTGGAAAAACGGAGCGACCAAGAGCGCGCGCTATCGGATGCGCGTCACGAGCTTGATCAACTGACGCAAAAATTACGTCAGGTAGAAGAGAGCAAAATGCAGGTAGAGCGCAGCCTGCAACCACAACGCGACAGAATCGTGGAGTTGCAACTCAAAGAACAGGCAGCGCGTTTAAATCAAGAGCAATTCGCAGAACAATTGCGTAATTTTGACGTAGATGAACAAGCTCTTTCACAAAAATTGCATGACGATATGAAACCATCGTATCTACAAGGTGAAGTCACCAGATTGACAAACGCGATCGCTGCATTGGGCGCCGTGAATATGGCAGCGTTAGATGAGTTGGCGCAAGCGACTGAGCGCAAAACTTTCCTGGATGCGCAATATGCCGATTTGAACGAAGCTATTACGACCTTGCAAGATGCTATTCATAAAATCGATATTGAAACGCGTGATCTTTTGCAAGATACATTCAATAAAGTGAATCTCCATTTTGCCGAATTATTCCCGATTTTATTTGGCGGTGGACAAGCGAAATTGATTATGACTGGCGATGAAATTCTGGATTCGGGTGTGCAGGTGATGGCACAGCCACCAGGTAAGAAAAACGCCACAATTCACTTATTGTCCGGTGGTGAAAAAGCGCTGACTGCAACGGCATTAGTATTCTCGATGTTCCAGTTAAATCCGGCACCGTTTTGCTTGTTGGATGAGGTTGACGCACCGCTTGATGATTCAAACACGGAACGTTTCTGTAACATGGTGAAACGTATGTCCGCTAACACACAGTTTTTGTTCATCTCCCATAATAAAATTGCGATGGAAATGGCGCAGCAACTGATAGGCGTCACCATGCAAGAGCAGGGAGTTTCTCGTATCGTTGCGGTGGATATGGAGTCCGCCGCACATTTCGCATCTGAGGCGCAAGCAGCATGACAGATCTACAAATTGTTTTACTCGGAGCCGGTGGTGCCTTTTTAGTGGGCATCGTTGCATACAATAAATGGCAAGAATATAAAGCGAAGAAAAGTGTTGATCAGGCATTTGGTGCAGGACACGATGACGTCCTGATGAACCGGGATGCCTATCCGGAATATCCAGATAAATTGGCAGAACCTCGTTTTAAAGAAGAGACATACAAAGAAGATGTATTCAACTCGCCGCGCCATGAACCTAGTTTGGATACTGATTTTGCAGAAGAAAATTCAGATTTTGGACAGCAAAATGCTATCACTGATCGCACAGCTACTTCATCATTTGGCGCCGCCGAAAAAGAATTGCCCGTCGATGAATTGATCGATTGCATCATTCCTTTAGAGTTTGATGCGCCAGTGCGCGGCGAAAAATTATTGAGTGAAATCCAAGGCCTCAAGTATGTTGGCAAAAAGCCGGTACATTTCATTGGATTAAGTCATGATGGTGTGCGCGATGTGATCGCTCATGGTGGAATTTATACCGCCTTATTTGCTGGCGTGCAAATGGTCAATCGTAGCGGGCCTATCAATGAATTAGAGTATTCAGAATTTGTGACGAAGCTGCGCGAAATTGCAGACCGACTGAACGCACATTCAGATATTCCTGATATGAACCAGGTCATGTCCAATGCACGCGAACTACATCAGTTTGTGTCTGAGCACGACGCACAATTGAGTGTCAATGTATTGGCCAACGGCGCGCCATGGGCTGTTGGTACTTTACTTGCTGCGCTAGAAAAACAAGGGTTTGATATACGTCCAGATGGTCGCCTTGTAATGCCAGACGGCGATGGCGGCAATTTATTTACCTTATCCACCAATGTCAGCGTCAGCGAAACGGTTACTGCTCGCCTTACCTTATTACTCGATGTGCCTTGCGTTGCACCATCGCGCGACGGTTTTGGTGCGATGGCTGCCTGTGCCCGTTCATTATCTACGCGTCTTGGTGGTACGGTAGTCGACGACGGTAATCAAGCAATTTCTAAAGTTGCCCTAGATGAAATTGCAGGTCAAGTCAGTGAGTTTTATGCCGCTATGGCGGAAGCGGATATTGCTGCTGGCTCGACTCGCGCACAGCGTTTATTTAGCTGATTTATTTTAGCTAACTTAGTCAACAGACCCTAAATTCACTTTATGCAAAATGATTTATTTGGCGGTTCTCCGTCAAAAGCGGCGTCAGCTGAATCGCCCTCATCTCCCTCATCTAGCTCAGCCTTGCCAGAGAATACTCCCGCTATCCTTGCCGCTAAGTTGCGGGCAGATATCACCCGACATGCACATGCTTACTACGTTTTAGATGCGCCAACTATTCCTGATGGTGAATACGATAAATTATTTTTAGCGTTGCAAGCATTAGAACAAGAATACCCTGAATTACGGACGCCAGATTCACCGACTTTACGCGTTGGCGGCGCTCCTTTGCCTGAGTTTACGCAAGTCCAGCATGCTACACCGATGCTATCCCTGAATAATGGTTTTGAGGAGCAGGATATTCGTGCTTTTGATCGTCGTGTCAGCGATGGTCTGGATACACAGCAAGCAGTGGAATACGCAATTGATCTGAAGTTTGATGGTCTTGCCATTAATCTTCGTTATGTAGATGGCGTATTCACGCAGGCGGCGACTCGTGGTGATGGATTTACGGGTGAAGACGTAACGGAAAACATCCGCACCATTCGTAGTATTCCTCTACGTTTAAATGTAAAAGAACCACCTAAGGTATTGGATGTGCGCGGTGAAGTTTTGATGTTTAAAAGCGATTTTGAAAAACTCAATCAACGTCAGCGTGCAGCCGAGGCTAAAGAATTTGCGAATCCACGTAACGCGGCCGCGGGTAGTTTGCGTCAGCTAGATTCTAAAATCACTGCGCAGCGTAGCCTCAGATTTTTTGCTTACGGAATTGGCTCCCTGGAAGGTGCAAGTTTGTCCGGCTTGCAGCTATATTCTCATCGAGCTTTATTGGAATGGTATAAATCGATGGGCATTCCTGTTTGTGACGAACAGACCATCGTGCGGGGTGCGGACGGGCTCTTAGATTTTTACCAGCAGATACAGCAACGACGATCACAATTGCCATATGAAATTGACGGTGTCGTCTACAAAGTTAACTCGTTCGCGCAGCAAGATACTTTAGGCTTTGTATCGCGTGCGCCACGCTTTGCGATTGCACATAAATTTCCGGCACAAGAAGCTTTAACCACCGTGTTAGATATTGAAGTCCAGGTCGGGCGTACTGGTGCAATTACTCCAGTGGCTCGTTTAGCGCCCGTATTTGTCGGCGGAGTCACCGTGACTAATGCGACCTTACATAATGAGGAAGAAGTGCGTCGCAAAGATATTCGTATTGGCGACACCGTGTCGGTGCGCCGTGCTGGCGACGTCATTCCTGAGGTGGTCGCGAGCATCTTAGAAAAACGTCCTATTGACGCTAAAGAATTTGTAATGCCGACACAATGCCCTGTTTGCGGGTCAACAATTGTTAAACTGGAGGATGAGGCGATTGCCAGATGCTCCGGCGGGTGGATAAAATGTATTGCTCAAAGAAAAGGTGGTTTGTTCCACTTTGCTTCACGCAAGGCTATGAATATTGATGGCGTCGGCGAGCAATTAATCGATCAATTGGTCGATAAGCAGGTAGTGACAACAGCAGCAGATTTATATAAATTAGGTTTAACGTCCTTAGTAGCGCTGGATAGAATGGCCGATAAGTCCGCGCAGAACATTCTGGGGGCGCTGGAGAATTCTAAAGCCACGAGTTTTGCCCGTTTTATTTATGCATTAGGGATTCGTCATGTTGGTGAATCAACTGCAAAAGATTTAGCGGCGACTTTTGGTAATGCCGATGCATTAATCGACGCGACCGAAGAGCAGTTACTGGCGGTGTCTGATGTAGGCCCCGTGGTTGCGAAGTCGATAAGATTATTTTTTGCTGATCCGCTCAATGTCGAGCTAGTGCAACAGTTACGGGCATCTGGAATACATTGGCCAGAAGCAGCACAAAAAGAAGTCGGCTCTTTACATTTGCTTGGGCAGACGTTTGTGTTAACCGGAACTTTGCCAACACTAAGTCGCGATCAGGCAGGTGCTTTGATAGAAAGTGCGGGTGGCAAAGTAGCTGGTTCGGTATCAAAAAAAACCAGTTATGTCGTTGCCGGAGATGATGCTGGTAGTAAGTTGTTAAAAGCGCAGGAATTGGGTATCCCTTTACTGACCGAAGCGGAATTGCTTCAACTCTGTTCAAGGAATTAAGATGAGAAAGATTACAAAAGCAGTATTCCCGGTTGCAGGTTTAGGTAGCCGTTTTTTACCTGCGACAAAAGCGCAACCAAAAGAAATGTTGCCTATCGTCGATAAGCCACTGATTCAATATGCGGTAGAAGAAGCGGTTGAGGCAGGTATTACCGAAATGGTGTTCATCACAGGTCGTGCCAAACGTGCGATCGAAGATCATTTTGATAAAGCTTATGAGTTAGAAAGTGAGTTGGAAGCCGCAGGTAAACAGGCTTTGCTGGACCTGGTCAGAAACGTTATTCCAAAAAATATCAATTGTATTTATATTCGCCAACAAGCTGCTTTAGGTTTGGGTCATGCCGTTTTGTGTGCCCGCCCGGTGATTGGTGATGATCCTTTCGCTGTGTTGCTGGCGGATGATTTGATGGATGCAGATGAAGGTTATCCCTCCGTTATGACGCAAATGGCTCGCTTGTATGAAGAAGAAGGCGGTAGTGTGATTGCAGTGCAGGATGTGCCGCATGAATTTACCCGCCAATACGGTATCGTCAGCGGTACGCCGTATAAAGATCGCGTAGAGAAAATGCACGGCATTGTCGAAAAACCGAAACCAGAAGATGCGCCATCTAATCTGGCGGTAGTTGGACGTTATGTTTTGTCAGCGCGTATTTTTGGATATTTAGAAAAGCTGGGTAAAGGCTCCGGAGGAGAAATCCAGCTCACTGACGGCATCGCCGCAATGCTGAAGGATTATCCTGTGTATGCCTATCGTGCTGCCGCGACTCGCTATGATTGTGGTTCTAAACTTGGTTATCTCAAAGCCAGCGTTGCCTTGGGTTTAAAGCATCCAGAGACCGGAGCAGAATTTTCTGAGTATCTACGTAGTCTTAAATCTACTTAAGCTTCGCTTTGATATCAGGCCAAACGTGATGTTCAATTGCGTTTGGCCTTTTTGTTTCTACCAATTTTTTTAAATTAACCCGAGCTGTTGAAAGCCAAGGAGTCTTTTTATGATTCATCCGATTTTAAAAATGGGCGACTCTCGTCTTTTACGCAAAGCAGAGCCAGTGAGGCAATTTAATACAGAAGAGCTAAACAGCCTGGTCAAAGACATGTTTGAAACCATGATCGCGGCTAACGGCGCTGGCTTGGCAGCGCCGCAAATTGGAGTTAATTTGCAGTTAGTGATTTTTGGTTTTAAAGATAATCCACGTTACCCAGACGCCCCAAGAGTGCCGGAAACAGTCTTACTGAATCCCGTGCTAACGCCATTGTCTGATGAGACCGACGATGCCTGGGAGGGATGTTTGTCAGTGCCCGGAATGCGCGGTCTGGTGCCACGCTGGAGTAAATTACGCTATGAAGGCTTTGACCAATTCGGCAATCCCATATCTCGTGAAGTCGATGGATTTCATGCGCGTGTCGTGCAACATGAATGCGACCATTTGGATGGCGTCTTATATCCAACGCGAATTAAAGATTTGACGAAGTTTGGTTTTACCGAAGTCCTGTTCCCAGACATGGATCCAGGCGACGATGATTGAAGCTTCGGTGGTAGGTTTAACGTACTACGAAAGCTTTTTCATCGGTCTTAATCAATATACTCCCACTGGGTATTATTAGGTTGTCCATATAAAACCTGGGCAATAGGCGGTTTTTCAATAAAAAATAGGGGAGTATATTATTCTTGCTAGGGTTGATCGGGTATATAGTGTTAGTTAAACCCAGATTTTCCATTAGACCGCTACTACTTCGCAAAAAAAGCAGAGGGCATGCGGTGTTCAGTGCGATAGCACGACCGCGATTTGAGTGCGAGCGCTACAGCGACAATTGACCCTTTGGCGAACTGCCTGGCGTTGTTGCTCCTCCTAGCAAGATGCAGCTTGCGTCGTCGTCGCGTCTAGCCAGTCAGTCCGCCAAAGGCACACTTGTCGCTGTTCCAATGGAAAATCTGGGTTAAAACTGCTCGTCGTCACGCAAGTAGCGCCACTGACCTTCGGGTAAATTTCCCAGCCTGACTTTCCCTATGCGTACCCGTTTCAAGCCCAGCACTTTTAAGCCGACCATCTCGCACATGCGGCGAATCTGGCGCTTTTTACCTTCGCGCAAAACAAACTTAAGCTGATCTTCATTGAGCCAACTGACTCTGGCAGGGAGCAATTTTTTACCATCTAACATCAAGCCGTGATTGAGACGCTTTAATTCTGCATCGGGTAGGGTGCCTGTTTTGCCATATTGAACGCGAACCAGATATTCTTTTTCTACCAAGGTGTCTTGCCCGATCAGTTGCTTGGCAATTCGACCATCCTGGGTCAATACCAATAAGCCGACAGAGTCGATATCCAGACGCCCTGCTGGCACTAGGCTTCTGAGTTGGGTTGGATGGAATTGCGTATCCACCGCGCATTCAGTCCAACGCGCTTCTGGTTTGATCAATGCAATCGCCGGTGTATAGCCATCTTCAGCTTGACCGCTGACATAGCCGACCGGTTTATTGATGAGGATGGTGACGCGTTTTGATTGTTCCGCCGCGGCTTGACGCTCGACTGAAATTTGCTGGTCTGGCAGCACCTTAATGCCGAGTTCAGAAACTACTTTGCCGTCCACTCTGACCCATCCGCGCGCGATCCATTCGTCGGCTTCGCGGCGTGAGCAGATGCCCAATTCAGACATTCGTTTCGATAGGCGTACAAGTTCGGTCATGGTAAAGATAATCAATTAATAGTGATGAAAATAACGTTAAGTAAGTCTTAATTAAACGCGAGGTAGTCGTTTAATGGCTCAATAACAGGTAGGGCGTTGCATTAAAACAGAGACGCTAGAGATTTGTTTAGTTTTTAGAAAATATCCATTTGATTCAGCCTAAATCCGTAACGCATCCAATAGCTCAGTCTCAAATTGTAATTGGTTTTTAGCTCTTTGTAGCGAGGCACCATCGACCAGAAAAACGTCTTCTACCCGCTCACCAAGCGTCATAATTTTGGCTGTATGCAAATTAATTTTATATTTGGTTAATACGTTTGCAATCGAGTACAGCAGACCGTTTCTATCATTGGCTGAGATTGATAATAAATAGTATTGACCACGCTCATCCGGCCTTAGATCCACGCTTGGTACTATCGGGAAGGTTCTGGACATGCGTGATAACCGGCCACGGTTCGGAGGTGACAAGGCAGTCTGCTGGGTGAGCACCGTTGCCAGTTCATGCTCGATTAAATTAATGATGTCACGGTAGTTATTTGCAAAGGCAGGCTCAATCACCAAAAAAGTATCGAGCGCATAGCCACTTTTAGTTGTATGAATTTTCGCGTCTAAAATGCCAAAATTTTTGCTATCAAAATAATTGCAAATTCGGGCAAATAAATCAGCTTGATCTTGAACATAGACAGTGACTTGCAAGCCTTCGCCAATTGGTGATAAACGACAGTTGACGACTGGAACTGTGCTGTTAATTTTGTCATACAGTGAGCGCGTTTGCCAGGCGATATCGGAGGAGTCATGACGTAAAAAATACGCCATATCCAGTTGCTGCCAAAGCGCCTCATGAGCATCTACGGGCAAACCAAAAAGACGTAAAGCTTTAAGTGCATCCTCCTGCCGATTTTTTAATTCTCTATCTTTAGATGGTGCTTCGCCACCTAAAATTCGCAAGGTAATACGATATAAATCCTCTAGCAGTTTCCCTTTCCATGCATTCCAAACCTTAGGACTGGTGCCACGAATGTCTGCGACCGTGAGTAGATATAGTGCTGTGAGGTGACGTTCGTCCTTCACTATTTTTGCAAATGCCTGTACAACATCGGGATCAGATAAATCCTGTTTTTGTGCGAAATGCGACATCGTCAAATGCTGCTGTACTAAAAATATAATCAACTCAGAATTGGCTTTAGAGATACCGTGATCAAAGCAAAATTTCTTTGCATCTGCCATACCTAAGACAGAATGATCGCCGCCGCGTCCTTTGGCGATATCATGGAAAAGTGCCGCGATATATAACACCCATGGTTGCGTAAAGTTCGCCATTAACTGGCTGCAAAATGGGTATTCATGTGCATGTTCTGTCATCGTAAAACGACGTATATTGCGCACCACCATCAATATGTGTTGATCTACTGTGTAGGCATGAAACAGGTCGTGCTGCATCTGACCAATGATACGTCTGAAGTTAGGCAGGTAGCGACCCAGAATACTCATCTGGTTCATGCGCCGTAACGCATGGGTAATCCCGCGCGGAGACTGCAGAATCTGCAAAAACATCGCACGGTTAAAAATATCGTGACGGAAACCCGCATCAATCAAAAAGCGAGCATGCCACAAGGCGCGCATGGTGCGTGCGGTCATCCCTTTCAATTCAGGGTGTTGCACCAGCAGCAGAAATACTTCTAGTATCGCAGACGGTGTTGACGGAAAAAGCTCATCCCGGGCCATATCAATAAAACCGTTTACTTCATTAAAATGCAGATTGATTGGGCGCGGCACGGACGGTTGGGGAAATAAGCTGGCTTCAATATTTTGCAGCAGGATCATATTGAGTTGCGTAACCGTTTTTGCTGCCCAATAGTAGCGCTGCATTAAATGTTCACTAGCTCTGCGCGAATCAGTAGTCTTAAATCCAAAAGTCTCAGCAATCGCTGTTTGCACGTCAAAGATCAGCCTGTCTTCGCGTCGACCCGCGTGAATATGCAGCCGTATGCGAATATCTTTGAAAGCGCGCTCATTGCGCTTAAGTTGGTGTGCTTCGGTTGGCGTAATCAAGCCACGATCAGCGAGTTCCCGCCATGAGTTACCTAAGTTAGCCGCTTTAGCAACCCATAAGATCACCTGCAGGTCTCTTAGTCCTCCCGGGCTTTCTTTGCAGTTTGGTTCCAGGCTGTAGGCAGTATCTTCGTACTTGACATGCCGCTGACGCATTTCCAGTAGTTTTTCCTGGAAAAATTGTTGCGGGTTTATATCGGCAAGATAGGCTGCTTGTAGTTCACGGAATAATTTACGGCTGCCAGTAACTAAGCGCGCTTCCAGCAAACAAGTTTTAACGGTAAGGTCTACTTTTGCTTCTTGCATGCATTCGTCAACAGTGCGTATGCTGTGACCAATATCGAGTCCAATATCCCAAAAAATCTGCACTAATTGTTCCAGCTTCGCACGCGTCAGACTATCTGGCTGTGCAGACAGGAGAATCATGACGTCTACATCAGAATAAGGGAATAATTCTCCTCGCCCATAACCACCAACTGCGACCAGCGCAGTACTGGTCGGGAAGTTGAATTTTTTCCAAATTTTGATTAAAACGTTATCAACATTGCGGCACAAGTCGTGCAGTAATTGTTCCGCTTTGTGATTTTCTGTGAATGCAGCGATTACCAACTGTTGCGCTGCTTTGAGTTCTTCTTTGAACTCTAATGCGGAAATGTTTGCAACAGCGGCTGTCATTATGCTGGTAGGTTTTGCGTCGAGCCGGCCAAAATAAATGCAGGAGGCGGAGGTGATCCCGCAGATAAGGTCAATACTTCATAACCTGTTTCTGTGACCAAAATCGTGTGTTCCCACTGTGCAGATAAGCTGCGGTCTTTTGTTTTAATGGTCCAGCCGTCACCCATTTCACGAATGTCACGACGACCAGCATTAATCATCGGTTCTATAGTGAATATCATACCAGGCACTAATTTCTCTAATGTGCCAGGACGCCCGTAATGAAGTACTTGTGGTTCTTCATGGAAAACTTTGCCGATGCCGTGACCGCAAAATTCACGAACCACGCTATAGCCAGCTTTTTCTGCGTGTTGTTGAATGATATGGCCGATATCACCCAAATGATTACCCGGTTTTACTTTGGAAATACCTAACCACATGCATTCGTATGTGATCTCATTAAGACGTTTTGCCAAAATCGATGGCTCACCAACCAAGAACATACGGCTATTATCCCCGTGGTAGCCATCTTTGATCACAGTAATGTCTAAATTGACAACATCGCCACTTTTTAATATTTTATCCCCGGGAATTCCATGGCAAATTACGTCGTTGACCGAAGTGCAAATCGCCTTTGGGTAAGGCGTGTAGCCAGGTGGGCAATAGTTTAATGGAGCCGGGATGGTACCTTGGATATTGGCCATGTATTCATGACACAATCTGTCTAATTCACCCGTAGTTACGCCTACTTTGACGAATGGCGTAATGTAATCCAGTACTTCCGAGCCAAGTCGGCCTGCTATACGCATTCCTGCGATATCTTCCGGTGTTTTAATTGAGATAGATGTCATGCTGAGCCAAATAAGATGAATATAAGTAAGCTCCAATTATAGTCGAGGCAAGAGCCGTTCGCTGGCCGATCATTGCGCGCTTGAATTTAGGGCTCATTTCGTAGTACAATAGAAGGCTAGTTTGGATAAATGCATCATCAAGCTAAAGAGAAGCTACAAATCAGCTATGAAAAGTTGATTAAAAAATTATTTATTAATGCACGAATCTGATCAACAAGGGTGTCTGGAATTACATAATATTCCCAGATCACTGACTGGATTCAAGACCTAACCCTGGAGTTAATATGTCTGTAACAATGCGCGAAATGCTAGAAGCTGGCGTCCATTTTGGTCACCAAACCCGTTTTTGGAATCCAAAAATGGCGCCGTTTATCTTTGGTCACCGCAATAAAATTCATATCGTCAACCTGGAAAAAACTCTGGGTATGTATCAAGAGGCGATGCAATACATCCGTCAATTATCAGCAAATCGCGGCACAATTTTGTTGGTTGGTACAAAACGTCAAGCACGCGACATCATGGCAGCAGAAGCGCAACGCGCTGGTATGCCTTTCGTTGACCAGCGTTGGTTGGGTGGTATGTTGACTAACTTCAAAACAGTCAAAACATCGATCAAACGTTTGAAAGATATGGAAGCTTCTGTAGAAGATGGTTCTGTAGAAAAGTTGAGTAAAAAAGAAGCGTTGATGTTCCAACGTGAAATCGTTAAATTGCAAAAAGCAATCGGCGGCATCAAGGATATGGGTGGTATTCCTGACGCAATTTTCGTAGTTGACGTTGGTTATCATAAAGGCGCTATCACTGAAGCTGCTAAATTGGGTATCCCAGTTATCGGCGTAGTTGATACTAATCACTCTCCTGAAGGTGTTACTTACATCATTCCAGGTAACGATGACTCCTCCAAGGCAATCGCTTTGTACGCTCGCGGCGTTGCTGATGCAATTCTCGAAGGCCGTGCTAATGCTGTCAACGAAGTGTTAGAAGCTGTTAAGCCAAGTGCTGATGAATTCGTCGAAGTGGCAGGTCAAGCTTAATTGCTTAAAAGCTACGAACTGAGTTCGCAAGTAAGGTGATGGTAAAGGGGCAACAGTCGTTCGCCCCTTTTTTTAAATAAATTTTGATGTTGGTGCTTATCAATAGATGGCACTATCAATTTAGGAGAAAAACATGGCAGCAATTACAGCAGCGATGGTGGGTGAATTGCGCGCAAAGACAGATGCGCCGATGATGGAGTGCAAAAAAGCTTTGACTGAAGCCGAAGGTAATATGGATCGCGCAGAAGAATTGCTCCGTATTAAACTTGGTGGCAAAGCATCGAAAGCGGCATCCCGTATTACTGCAGAAGGCGTAGTAGCTAGTTACTTAACTGGTAATGTTGGCGCAATGATTGAAGTTAATTGCGAAACTGACTTTGTTACCAAGAATGATGACTTTTTGGCGTTAGTAAACAATTGTGCGAAGTTGGTTGCAGAGCATAACCCTGCTGACGTAGCAGCTTTATCAGCTTTGCCATTGGAAGGCGGCACAGTAGAGTCAGTGCGCGCTGCATTGATCGGGAAAATCGGCGAAAACATGTCAATTCGCCGTTTTGTACGTTTTGATACTGAATCTAAATTAGCAGCTTACTTGCACGGCACCCGTATCGGTGTTGTAGTTGACTTTAATGCCGCTGATGATCAGGTCGGTAAAGATGTTGCTATGCACATTGCCGCAATGAAACCAGTTTCATTGTCCTCTGAACAAGTTCCTGCTGAATTGATTGAGAAAGAACGTTCAGTAGCCTCTCAGAAAGCGGCTGAGTCTGGTAAGCCAGCAGATATCGTTGCTAAAATGGTTGATGGTTCGATTCAGAAGTTTTTGAAAGAAGTCTCGCTGTTGAATCAAACATTTGTGAAGAACGACAAGCAAACAGTCGAGCAAATGTTGAAGGCGGCAAATGCTTCCGTCAAATCTTTCACAATGTATGTGGTTGGTGAAGGCATTGAGAAAAAGCAAGACGATTTCGCTGCGGAAGTAGCTGCTCAGGTGGCAGCGGCAAAGCAGGCGTAAGCAAGAATGCGGGCCGAAAGGCCCGTTTTTTTAAACTGCCCGCTTTTTAAATGTATAGATACAGTGTGCTAATAAGGTGTACTAGTTTGCATTAAATTGCTATCTAGTATTTACATTTAGTGAAGCTATTTAATGCGGCTCGTTTCTCAGCTTTTAGCATGTAAGAAATTAATCGTCTAAATCCATAAGGAGTCCAGAACGTGACAAACGTAACGAACGCAAAGCCAGCTTACAAACGTGTCCTGTTGAAGCTCTCTGGTGAGGCCTTGATGGGAGATGATGCCTTCGGAATTAATCGCGCAACAATTGAGCGTATGGTTGCTGATGTCGCTGAAGTCTCAAGGCTTGGCGTTGAATTGGCGATTGTTATTGGAGGCGGTAATATTTTTCGCGGTGTAGCGCCCGGTGCGCAAGGTATGGATCGGGCCACAGCGGATTATATGGGGATGCTTGCAACTGTAATGAATTCCCTGGCATTGGCGGATGCGATGCGTCAGGCGGGTATTACTGCCAGGGTTATGTCAGCAATTGGGATCGATCAAGTAGTTGAGCCTTACGTCCGCCCTAAAGCATTGCAATATCTGGAGGAAGGTAAAGTTGTTGTATTTGCAGCTGGAACAGGTAATCCGTTCTTTACTACAGATACTGCCGCTGCTTTACGAGGATCAGAAATCGGTGCAGAGATTGTTTTAAAAGCGACCAAAGTCGATGGCGTCTATACTGCCGACCCAAAGAAAGATCCTACAGCAACGCGTTACACCACGATTTCTTTTGATGAGGCAATCTCACGCCATTTGCAGGTAATGGACGCAACTGCATTTGCGTTATGTAGAGATCAAAAATTACCAATCAAAGTCTTCTCAATTGTCAAACCAGGTGCGCTAAGAAACGTCATCATGGGAGCAGACGAAGGCACCTTGGTACACGTATAATTTTATTGAACGTACTACTGAATTGATAAGTTGATGTATAGGAGGGCGGCATGACCGTTGCAGATGTAAAGAAAAATACTGAACAAAGAATGCAAAAAACGATAGAGACGCTGAAGGCGGATTTGTCCAAAGTCCGTACTGGCCGCGCGCATACCGGCATTCTTGATCATGTTCAAGTTGATTACTATGGTACGGCAACACATATTACCCAAGTTGCGAACGTGACCCTAATCGATGCCCGTACTATCGGTGTTCAACCTTGGGAAAAGAAAATGATTTCTGCGGTTGAGAAGGCGATTCGTGATGCGGATTTAGGTCTGAATCCGTCCACGCAAGGTGACATGATCCGAGTACCAACTCCGGCGTTGACAGAAGAGCGTCGTAAAGAAATGGTTAAGTTGGTTAAGAATGAGGGCGAAGATGGAAAAATCGCCATCCGTAATATTCGCCGTGATGCTAACGAGTCACTCAAGAAAATTCTCAAGGATAAAGAGTGCTCTGAGGATGATGAGCGTCGGGCTCAAGATGATATACAGAAGCTGACCGATAAGTTTGTTAGTGAAGTAGACAAGCTACTTGCTGAAAAAGAAAAAGAAGTATTGACGGTATAGATTGCCCCGATATTTCCTTGCTCCTATTTGCCTTGGGCGTTTAATTAAATTTTTTGCTCAAGGCAGAAAAGAAGTAATTCATTCTGGATATTCATGACTCACATTAGCTCTACAAAAGATGTTCCCGTTGTCGATAATGTGCCTAAGCACGTGGCTATTATCATGGATGGTAATGGGCGTTGGGCGACCAAGCGCTTTTTGCCACGTGTGGCGGGACATGCTAAAGGGGTAGATGCAGTTCGTGTCATCGTCGAAGCATGTGCCATCAGGGGCGTGCAATACCTGACTCTTTTTGCCTTTAGTTCTGAAAACTGGCGTCGGCCTGCAGATGAAGTTTCTTTATTGATGCGCTTATTTGTTACTGCGCTTGAGAAAGAAGTCGCAAAAATGCACGTAAACGATATTCGCTTGAAGGTAGTCGGTGATTTAAGTCGTTTTGATGCGTCATTGCAGAAAATGATACAAGCAGCAGAGACGAAGACGGCGAACAATGCCGGGCTCACAGTCACCATCTGCGCTAACTATGGTGGCCGCTGGGATGTAGTGCAAGCCTTTAATCGGTTGGTACAAGAGGGGCAAGTTAGTATGCCGATTGATGAGGATCAATTAGCGCCTTATTTGTCTATGGCGTATGCGCCCGAGCCAGATCTTTTTATCCGTACTGGCGGTGAAACAAGAATTTCTAATTTTTTACTGTGGCAATTGGCCTACAGTGAGCTTTACTTTACCGAGACCTACTGGCCTGACTTTGATGCTGCAGCGCTAGATACGGCCATCACATCCTATCAAACAAGAGAACGAAGATTTGGCCGAACCAGTGCGCAATTGGTAGGACAAACATCGTCATAGCTTTCAGGCGACTTAATGCTTAAAACTCGTGTCATTACGGCATTGATATTATTGGCGATTTTATTGCCGATTCTTTATTCGGGTTCTTTTATTGCGTTTACGATCATCGCAACCTTGTTCTTGGGCGCCGCAATGTGGGAAAACCAACGTCTGTTTCAGAAACCGGCTCCTATTGTTATTGCCCTTATTTGGGCGGGCTTATTTGCGGGCTTAACTGTTAGTAATGCTGCTATTTCTCAACCTATGCTGTTTGCTTTGTCCACTGCATTTTGGGCGGTTAAATTTACTCCCTCGCTAGCCAGAGGTCTTCCGGCTCGTAATAACGGAATTGCTAACTCTCTATTTAGTGGTATGTATAGCGCATCTATTTTTGCTTGTTTTGTCGCGATAACCAGTTTGTTCAATTACTCCCCGATTTTTTTGTTGTCTATCATGGCAACAGTCTGGGTTGCTGATATCGGAGCCTATTTTTCTGGAAAAGCTTTTGGTAAACATAAGCTGGCACCAAGTATTTCACCCGGCAAGTCTTGGGAGGGAGCGATAGGCGGCTGGATTGCTGTACTGCTGATTAGTTTTGCTGCGAGCCAAGTTGATGTGCTTTCTGGTACTTTTCCTTCCAAAGTATTAATCTCGTTTGGAATTTTGGGCTTCGTTGGCATTATGAGTCTGTTGGTTGTCGCCAGTGTTGTGGGCGATTTATTTGAATCCTCATTAAAACGCCGTGCAGGTTTCAAAGACAGTAGTGCTTTACTGCCGGGTCATGGCGGTGTGCTTGATAGGATTGACGCCTTAATCCCCGTATTACCCATTGCTGCGCTCATTGTTTTATGGATGAAGTAAGTATGACGACGAGCGTATCAAGTGTACAAAAACTCTGCGTTTTAGGTTCAACCGGTTCTATCGGAGTTTCTACTCTGGATGTGGTTGCTAGACATCCAGATCGCTATCAGGTATTTGCTTTAACAGCACATAGTCAAGTTGAAAAATTGGCGCTGCAATGTAAGCAATTCAATCCGCAGATTGCAGTGGTTGGTTCCGCTAAAGCGGCTTCTGAATTACAACGGCTACTGCTTGGAAAGAATCTAAAGACTGAAGTCAGCTATGGCTCACAAGCCCTATGTGATGTAGCGAGCTCTGTCGATTGTGATACGGTAATGGCGGCAATTGTCGGCGCTGCTGGTTTGCCCGCATCCTTAGCTGCAGCTAAGGCGGGTAAGAAAGTTCTACTTGCGAACAAAGAAGCCTTGGTCATGGCTGGACAGATATTTATCAATACTGTTCGTGACAGCGGCGCTACTTTACTACCCATAGACAGCGAGCATAATGCGATCTTCCAATGCTTGCCGCACAATTACAATCGACATCCATCTGAATATGGAATCAGCAAGATTATCTTGACAGCGTCTGGGGGGCCTTTTTTAAATCGCAATTTAGAATCCTTATCCGATGTAACGCCTGACGAGGCCGTGGCGCATCCAAACTGGGTCATGGGCAGGAAGATTTCAATTGATTCCGCCACCATGATGAATAAGGGCTTAGAGGTAATTGAGGCGCACTGGTTATTTGCTACGCCTTCAGAGCAAATTGAAGTTTTGATACATCCCCAGAGCGTGATTCATTCTATGGTTTCCTACAATGATGGCTCAGTCCTTGCCCAGATGGGGAATCCGGATATGCGCACACCGATTGCTTACGGTTTGGCCTACCCAGAACGAATTGTATCTGGCGTCGCACCACTTGATCTGGTTAAAATCGCTAAACTCCATTTCGAAGCGCCAGACTTTAAGCGTTTTCCTTGCCTTGATCTGGCTTATGCTGCGTTGAAAGCGGGTCAAACTGCATCAACTATATTGAACGCAAGTAATGAGATCGCTGTCCAAGCTTTTTTGGACGGGAAAATTGGTTTTAGAATGATTGATCAAATTATTGCTCGTGTATTGGATAAGATTGCATTATCTAGCGCCGATGATATCGAATCTATTCTTGAATGCGATAAAGAAACACGAGTAATTACTCAGGCTTTGCTCGCTTCATGATTCAAATACAAACTTTTTTACAAACCGTCCTAGCATTTGCATTTGCGCTGGGTACTCTTGTGATTATTCACGAGCTTGGACATTATTTTGTCGCCAGACTTTGCGGTGTTAAAGTTTTACGGTTTTCTGTCGGTATGGGGCGAGTTATCTACTCAAAAAATTTTGGTAAAGACCAAACTGAATGGGCTTTATCAATTTTACCTTTGGGCGGTTACGTCAAAATGCTTGATGCGAGAGAGCAGGATGTAAGTAAGCTATCTGAGCATGAGTTAAGCAGGGAATTTTGTAGACAGTCAGTTTGGAAACGCATCGCCATTGTTGCGGCAGGTCCCACAGCAAATTTTTTGCTGGCAATTACTTTATTTTCTGGTCTTTACTTGCATGGAGTTTCTGAGCCCAGCAGTAAAATTCGCGTACCTTCGAGTTCTTCGTTGGCTTATCACGCAGGTTTGCGTCAAGGTGACGTGATCACTAGCGTAAATGATGAGAATGTACAAACTTGGTCTGACGTGCGCTGGAAGTTACTACAATTAGGTTTATCTAAAAGTAACGCGCAGATAGTTGTCGCTAGGGTTAGTCAAAATAAACCGGAAATTCTTGATCACGTAACGATTGAACTCCCTTTATCCCAGCTCTCAAGTAAAGATCTGGAAGCCGATTTTTTGAATCAATTAGGTTTTTCCGTTGCTCGTCCGGCGGCAATACTAGGCACAGTAGATCCCGAAGGAGCTGCGAAGCGCGCTGGCTTGCAGGAGAAAGACCAAATTCTTGAAGTTGATGGTAGACCATTATTGGATGGCTTAGCATTTACCGAACTGGTCAGTGCTTCCCCAAATAAAGCGATGCATTTGTTAGTGAAGCGAGGCGAACGAACTTTCGAACTTGATGTCACACCTGAGCAGCAAGTGATTAAGGATCAGACTATTGGCAGAATTAAAGTTGGATTGATGCTCGCACCAGAGATGGTGCAAGTAGAAACAACTTTTTCGGATTCAGTGGTCAAGGGCACAAAAAGAACCTGGGATACCAGTATTTTGAATTTTAAAATGCTGGGGAAAATGGTGACTGGGGATATTTCGTTAAAGAATATTACAGGTCCCATCACGATTGCTGATTATGCAGGTCAGACCTCCAGAACCAGTGTCGTCAGTTACCTTAGCTTTATTGCTTTAATCAGTATTAGTCTTGGCGTCATGAATTTGCTCCCTATTCCTGTGTTGGATGGCGGGCATTTGTTGTATTATTCGCTGGAAGTTTTGACTGGAAGGGCTGTGTCAGAGCGTTTCGGTGAGATTGCACAGCGCGCAGGCGTGGTTTTATTAATGGGTTTGATGGCAGTTGCCTTTTTTAATGATATTTCACGACTAATGTCATAATGCGCAGCTAAAGCAAACTATGCTGCTGGTTGTCGATCTTTCCGGTAGAAATTTGAGATTAAATAACACCCAATGAAATTACATATCGAGCACTTTACTTTGCCAAATACTTTGCCTAAATTACGACGCCACATATTGGCATTAGCGGCTCTTGCCGTTTGTTCAGGAAGTGCATTGGCCGTTGAGCCATTCACTGTAAAAGATATCCGTGTAGAGGGTATTCAGCGGACCGAAGCAGGAACGGTGTTTACTTACCTTCCGGTTAAAGTTGGCGAAGTATTTGATGATGCCAAGAGTATTACTGCAATCAAGTCTTTGTATGCGACAGGTTTCTTTAAAGACGTTCAAATCGAAGTGCAAAACGGTGTTTTAATTGTTTTGCTTGAAGAGCGTCCATCTATCGCTGGCGTCGAGTTCACCGGTACTAAGGAGTTTGAAAAAGATGCTTTGATTAAAGCCTTAAAGGATATTGGCGTTGGCGAAGCAAAAATCTTCGATAAAGCAACTGTGGATCGTGCAGAGCAAGAACTGAAACGTCAATATTTATCGCGCGGTTTGTATGGTGTTCAGATTACGACAACTATCACACCGATTGAACGTAACCGGGTGAATGTAACTTTTGCAGTCAACGAAGGTGATATCGCTCGTATTGCACAAATTACTTTAGTCGGTAATAAAGCGTTTTCCGACAGTGAATTACGTGAATTATTTGCGCTCTCAACACCTGGTTGGTTTAGCTGGTACACCAAGGCTGATCAATATTCAAAACAAAAATTGTCTGGCGATATTGAAACACTACGATCTTTTTATCAAAATCGCGGTTATCTAGAAATGCAAATTGATTCCACGCAAATTTCTATTACTCCAGATAAAAAGAATATTTACATTACCATCAATATTATAGAAGGCGACAAATACACAGTATCTGACGTCAAGCTTGAAGGTGAGGTTTTTGGTCGTGAAGACGAACTAAAATCTTTGTTATCTCTCAAGAGCGGTGATATTTATAACGCGGCGAGATTAACGGATAGTACCAAACGTATTTCTGAGCGTATGGGTAACTTTGGTTACGCTTTTGCGAACGTGAATGCCAATCCGCAACTTGATAAAGAAAAGAAAGAAGTTGCGTTTACAATCTTTATCGATCCTGGTAAGCGAGTATATGTACGCCGCATAAATCTTGCAGGTAACACCCGAACCAGAGACGAGGTAATTCGTAGAGAATTCCGCCAATTCGAAGGATCTTGGTATGACGGTGAAAAAATCAAAATTTCGCGCGACAGGGTTGATCGTCTTGGATATTTTAAAGACGTCAATATAGAAACGCCAGAAGTGCCAACTAGTACAGATCAGGTTGATGTGAATTTGACGATCACTGAGAAGCCGACCGGTAATATTTTGCTCGGTGCAGGTTACTCCGGCGCAGAAAAATTGACTTTGACAGGCTCAATTCAACAAGCAAATGCGTTTGGTAGTGGTGATACGATTGGGCTTGATGTTAATACAAGTCGTCAAAACCGTACTATTGCTGTGACTCATGTCGATCCTTACTTTACTGATGATGGCGTAAGTCGCAGTTTTGACGTCTATCTGCGAACAACCAGACCAATTATTGGTAGTCTTGGTGATTATAAAGTCCAGACTACTGGCGGTAATGTCCGTTTCGGTGTGCCGTTTTCAGAAGTTGATACAGTGTTCTTTGGTCTAGGCTTTGAACGCACTAATGTGCAGACCTTTTCACCGTTCGATGGTGTCCAGAGTCCTCCTCGTTATCTTCAGTATGTTGCTAATTATGGGGACGGTATTAAAGACCCTACTGATCCGCTATATGGTGTAGGTAACGCTGTCACCAATGCGTTTCCATTAACAGCTGCATGGCAAAGAGACAGTCGCGATAGTGCTTTGACGCCATCGATTGGGCGCTATCAACGTGCAAATATTGAGCTTGCAGCTATAGGTAGTTTTAAATACTATCGTGCAATTTATCAGCATCAATATTTTAAGCCAATATATCGCTCGGTTGTTTTGGCATTTAATGGCGAGTTTGATTATGGGCATGGCTTAGGTGGTAATCCGTATCCTTTGTTTAAAAATTTCTATGCTGGTGGTATTGGATCAGTGCGTGGCTATGAACCTTCCTCGTTAGGTAGTAAGGATCCGGCTGGTGATTCTCTCGGTGGCTCAACAAGGTTATTTGGTAATTTGGAATTACAATTACCATTTCCGGGTGCAGATAAATCTTTGAGGTGGTTTACTTTCCTTGACGGTGGTAACGTATTTGATGAAGGTCAAAAAGTACGTGTCAGCGATATGCGATACTCTGTTGGTATGGGTATCAGTTGGATTTCACCTGTAGGCCCTTTAAGATTGAGTATTGGTAAAGCATTGAATGCAAAACCAGAGGATAAAAAACAAGCCTTCCAGTTTCAATTGGGTGCTGGATTTTAAACAAACTGTCTGCTAAGTTTTAACTTGTTTGAGTTTGTATTTGAGATTGTTTTTCGGAGAATATTTTGAGTCAACTTACTACCCCGTCCAAATTGTTGCAAAGCCTGATGGTTTGTGCGGCGTGTTTTGTCAGCGTTGCTCAAGTCCATGCACAGGATTCTAGAGTCGCTATTTTTGATTCTCAACGTGTTATGCGTGAGTCTGGCCCAGCCAAAGCTGCCGAAGAAAAAATCAAACAAGAGTTTTCTAAGCGCGGCAAAGAAGTTGATGATTTGGGCCTTAAAATTAAAGCAATGGCAGAAAAGCTTGAAAAAGACGCTCCCGTTATTTCTGAATCTGAACGGATTAAACGTCAGCGCGAATTAACTGATCTGGATCAGGATTTCAAACGTAAACAACGTATTTTTAGCGAAGACCTGAATCAGCGTAAGAATGAAGAAATCGCTGCTTTAGTAGATCGCGCCGTAAAAGCAGTGAAGCAAATTGCCGAAGCTGAAAAATACGATATCGTCTTGCAAGATGCGGTTTACTTTAATCCACGCGTTGATATCACAGACAAGGTTCTCAAAGCCCTGTCCAAATAAAATATGACCAACATAAGCATTCGGCTGGGGGAATTGGTCGATCGCTTCGGTGGTCAATTAATTGGCTCTCCAGATGTTGGTATCACGGGCATCGCTCCTTTGAGTGATGCTGTTTCTAGCCAACTCAGCTTTTTATCCAACTCCAAGTTACGCTCACAAGTATCGCAGACTCACGCTGCTGCGTTGATTTTGTCTGCGACAGATCATGCTGCTGTCCGTGATTCGTACTCTGGCATTTATATTATTGCGGATAATCCTTATGTCTACTTTGCGCATGTAGCCCAACATTTTGCTTCCCTACGAGCTATTCCTGCTGAAAAAGGCGTGCATCCAACTGCCTTCGTCAGTCCATATGCCATCATTGCTCCTAGCGCCTCTATCGGTGCTCACGCTACGATTGAAGCGGAGGCCGTGATAGCTGAAAACGTGGTTATCGGTGCAGGCTGTTTTATCGGGCGAGGCGTGAATCTTGATGCCAATACACGGGTTCATCCTAATGTCACGATTTACGACTATTGTAGTATCGGTCAACGCGTGATTATTCACTCAGGTGCGGTGATTGGTGCTGACGGATTTGGCTTTGCCAATGAGCGTGGAAACTGGATTAAGATTCCGCAAACAGGGCGTGTGTTGATCGGTGATGACGTAGAAATCGGTGCGAATACCAGTATTGATCGTGGTGCACTCGCAGATACCATCATAGAAGAGGGCGTTAAGTTGGATAATCAAATTCAAATTGGGCATAACTGTCACATCGGAGCGCATACGGCAATGGCTGGCTGCGTCGGGGTTGCAGGTAGTGCCAAAATTGGAAAACATTGCACCTTTGGCGGTGCCGCCATGGTGTTAGGGCATTTAAATATCGTTGATAACGTGCATATTTCGTCGGGGAGCATGGTCACTCGGTCCATTTTAGAGCCAGGGCAATATACAGGTTTTTATCCATTAGCAAAAAATGCAGATTGGGAAAAAACCGCCTCGATTGTTCGTAATTTAAACAGCATGCGCGACAAAATCCGACAATTAGAAAAAACCATTAAATTGCTTACAGAAAAATCATCATGAACACTCTCGATATCAATCAAATTAAACAATATCTTCCGCATCGTTATCCTATGTTGTTAGTGGATCGCGTTTTGGATTGGGAAAGCGGCAAGCGTATTACAGCGATAAAAAATGTGACAGCAAATGAGGAATTTTTCAATGGACATTTTCCGAACAAACCAGTCATGCCCGGCGTTTTGATGATAGAAGCAATGGCACAAACTGCCGCGATTTTGTCTTTCCTGACGATGGATCAAAAACCGGATGAAAACACGATAGTCTATTTTTTAGGCATTGATGGCGCACGCTTTAAGCGGCCTGTAGAACCAGGTGATCAATTAAGAATTGAAGTAGAAATTTTGCGTATTACCCGAGGTATCTGGAAATACAAAGCCAAAGCGACCGTTGATGGCCAACTTGCTGTAGAGGGCGAATTAATGTGTACCTTACGCTCAACCACTGACACTCCTACGGCGGTGTAAATCATGGCGATCCATCCAACAGCACTGATTGATCCTAAAGCCTCATTGGACAGCTCGGTTGAGGTGGGTCCGTATTCGGTTATTGGACCCAATGTCTCGATCGGTGCCGGGACAAAAATTGCATCGCATGTGGTGATTGATGGCCACACAAGCATTGGTTGCGACAACCAGTTCCATCCGTTTTCATCCATAGGCGGGCCTGCACAGGACAAAAAATATGCTGGTGAAGCGACGCGCTTAGAAATTGGCGATCGTAACTTGGTCCGTGAATTTTGCACCTTCAATTGCGGTACTGTGCAAGATAAAGGCCTGACCCGGATTGGTAGCGATAACTGGTTTTTAGCCTATGTGCATATTGCACATGATTGCCAGGTTGGCAATCGTACGATCTTCTCCAATAATGCGGCATTAGCCGGTCATGTCCAGATTGGTGACTGGGTAATTTTGAGCGGCTTTGCGGCGGTACATCAATTTACCCAAATCGGCCCGCATGCTTTTGTCGGGATGAATACTAGCCTGACGCAAGACGTACCTCCTTTCGTGCTTTTGTCTGGCAACCCCGCGCAGGCGCATGGCATCAATATTGAAGGCTTGAAACGGCGTGGATTTGATCGCGCCCAAATCTCTGCTTTGCGCCAAGCCTACAAAATTATCTACAAGTCAGGTTTGACATTAGACGAGGCCAAATCCGCTTTGGATCAAGAGATTGCCGGATTGCCTGACAGCGAAGCGCAGCACGTCCAGCAAATGCGCCAGTTTCTTGATACCACCACACGCGGCATTGTGCGTTAATTTTAGCGTCATGCGGTAGCCAAATAAACTTTAGATGAGTTTTAAATAAGCTCTAAATAAGCTCTAAATCAGCTCTAAATCAGCTTCAAATAAGATTTAAATCGACGCCATTTTGCTTCACTGTGTTTGCGTACTTTTTGTATTGGACTGCTCTTGTCAAACAATCCCGTCATTGCCATGGTCGCCGGTGAAACCTCTGGTGACATGCTGGCTAATCGTATGTTGTCCGGCCTCAGAAAGCAATTGCCTGATGCCGTAATGCATGGGATTGGCGGGCCAAGGATGGCTGAGTACGGTTTTATCAATGACTGGCCAATGGATAAACTGGCAGTACGTGGCTTGTTTGAAGTATTAGCGCATTACCGAGAGATCAGTGGGATTCGTAAACAATTGCGTGAGCGTTTGTTAGCAGAGAAGCCAGACGTATTTATCGGCGTTGACGCTCCAGACTTCAACCTAGATTTAGAAATCCAGCTCAAACAAGCTGGTATACCGACCATGCATTACATCAGTCCGTCGATCTGGGCGTGGCGTGGCGGACGTATCAAAAAAATTGCTGAAGCCGTCTCGCATATGCTGGTCGTCTTTCCGTTTGAAGAGAAAATTTACCGCGATGCCGGTATTCCGGTCACCTATGTTGGCCATCCTTTAGCGCAAGTGATCCCGCTAGAAATCGACACCGCAGCGGCGCGGGAAGAGCTGGGCTTTCCGGCGGACGCAAGAATCTTGACGGTGTTACCTGGCAGCCGGATGTCAGAAATTAAGTACAACACGGCGACGTTTATCAGTGCTGCAAAAATCTTATGTGCGCGTGATCCTCAGTTACAAATCGTGGTGCCGATGGCTGGCTCCAAACAACGCAGTTACTACATCAAACTAGTGGTACAAGCCAAGTTAGAAGGTGTGCCCGTGTTGCTGATCGATGGCCGATCACATACGGCAATTGCTGCTGCGGATGTTGTATTGGTCGCCTCAGGTACCGCGTCGCTAGAGGTCGCTTTATTTAAAAAACCAATGGTGATCGCTTATAAAATGATGGAAGCATCATGGCAAATCATGCGGCATATGGGGTATCAGCCATGGATAGGTTTGCCGAATATTCTTGAGCGTGAATTTGTCGTACCTGAATTTTTGCAAAGTGCCGCAACGCCAGAAGCTCTAGCAGAGGCTTTGTGGAAGCAATTAAACGATACGTCATTGCGTGACTCACTTCAACAGCGTTTTACCGATATGCATCACACGCTATTACGTGATACGGCCGAATTGTCCTCCAATGCGGTGATGGCGGTGATGGATGAGCACCGCTCTGGCCGCTGATTTGTCTGATTTTTCGTATAGGTTTGATCACGCTGCTGTGTCTGATCATATCGATTTTTTCCTAATAAGTTCGAGCCTGGTTTTACATAGATTTAAATATACTCCCCATTATTTTTAGTAAAATCGCTTTGATGTCCAGACTTTATCTGGACATCTAATGCATACAGGGTGGGAGTAATTTATTCTCTCAAGCCGTTATTCAAACGAAGAATCTGAGTTGTAAGCAAAGCTCTTGCTAAAAATTTAGGCTATCCTATGTCATCCTCTTCATTTGCATTTTTATCTTATGTATATCGACTCTCATTGCCATATTAATTTCCCTGAACTGGCGGCACGTATGCCAGAAATTATGTCAAAAATGGAGGAGAACGGTGTTACGCATGCCCTGTGCGTGTCGGTTGATTTGCCGCATTTTCCGCAGGTATTGGCACTGGCAGAAGCATATCCAAATATCTACGCGTCGGTAGGCGTCCATCCAGATTATGAAGACACAGAGGAGCCGAGTGCAGAGCAACTCGTGCACTTGTCACAGCATCCAAAAATTATTGCCATAGGCGAGACCGGCCTGGATTATTTCCGGCTGACAGGTGATCTGGAATGGCAGCGCGAGCGGTTCCGGCAGCATATCCGTGCCTCTAGGCTCAGTCGCAAGCCGTTGATTATCCACACCCGATCAGCCTCAGAAGACACCATCCGTATTATGCAAGAAGAGGGCGCTGGCATTGCCCAAGGTGGCGTTGGTGGTGTGATGCATTGCTTTACCGAGTCTTTAGAAGTTGCGCTGGCGGCGATTGAAATGGATTTTTATATTTCTTTCTCCGGTATCCTGACTTTTAAGAGTGCCAAAGATCTACAGGCGGTTGCACGTGCTTTGCCTGTAGAGCGCATTTTGATCGAAACCGATTCACCTTATCTGGCACCCACGCCGCATCGAGGCAAAATGAATGAACCTGGTTTTGTGCGCCATGTGGGTGAATTTTTAGCTGACTTAAAAGGGATTTCAGTCAAACAGGTGCAAGAAGCGACGACTGAGAATTTTTTTAAATTATTCAATCTAGCGCAATAATATGCAAACTCAATTGCGGATCAACTTGAGAACTACGCTAAGAGCGAATTTTTTAGAAGGTAAGCTAAGATTAGTGCCAGTGTTTAGCCAGCTGCAGACATCGCTTTGGATGCTGTCCACACTGCTGTTAGTTACCAATCTGTTTTTGCCTACTTCAGCACATGCAGGGTCTTACGATGATCTGATCACCGCCGTCAAATTTGATTATGTTGAAGTGGTTCAAGACCTGCTAGTTAAAGGCATCGACCCAAACTCGGTAGAGCCAGGCAGAGGCGAGACTATATTAATGCTCGCTCTGCGTGAACATTCCGACAAAGTGTTTAATCTACTGATGGCGCAGCCGGAGATAAAAATCGAGGCTAGAGCAAACAACGGTGATACCGCAATCATGATCGCCAGCTATGAGAATAATATCGAGGCAGTAAAAAAACTGATCGCGGCCGACGCCCAGATTAACCAGCCCGGCTGGACTGCGTTGCATTATGCGGCCGCAAAAGGCAATCTGGAAATCATCTCTCTACTGCTAGAGCACTCAGCATACATCGACACAGAATCGCCCAATAAAACTACGCCGTTGATGATGGCGGTACGTTCTGGCAAATCAGAAGCAATTACTTTGCTATTGGACGAGGGCGCGGACGCCACTGTAAAAAATCAACTCGGTATGACCGCACTGGATTTTGCGCTGGAATATGAAAAAAAAGAAATTGCTGAAATTTTAAAAGAGCATATAAAAAAGCATCACTGAGTTGTTGGTCGATTGCCTTATTAATTCCACCAAAACGTCGTTAAAAATTCGGTCAAAGTTGAGTTAAAGTATGGTCAAAGTATGGTCACTGAGTAGTAACAAACAAGCGGCAAAATAAGCGTGCTTCCGTGGTACTTTATCGGAGTAAATTAACTGCTAAAACCGGGTTGCCAAGCCTTGTTCTATCGTGGTAAAGTTCGCGCTTCGTCTTATTGGAGTTTTTCTGTGGATAGTTATAGTAGTCGATCTTATATCGACCACACCTTGGCACTGTAACCTCAGAACTCCTGTCGCTACTTTGCCAGATAATGGCAAGTAGTGATGTCAAAAATAGCCTGCAACATCTGCATGCTGCACATCCTTACTTACCCCCACTAACGTACTTAACAACGTACTCAACGCATGCTTAATTGGGCGTAGCGGCTTAGCACCGAAAGCTTGTACTCTGCCTGACAGATACCCAAGTTTAGTCGCTTAGTTTGCCTGGCATGTGCTGTTTTTAGTCATGACTATGCGTAGCTGGTCAGGGAGGTAGTTTGTTCGAACTTTTTAATCCGCAAAAACGCTCTGTACTCACGAGCGTTATCAAAGGGTCCTTAAGCGATCCTAACAAAGGGCCTAATCGCTGGGATTGGGCTTTGTTGCCATTGGTTTTTTTACTGATCGTTGCATTTGCCTTTGCCGCAATGCAGATGAGTCGTCCCTTTGTGGTCGGTGAAATTTTACACATATCGTTGGATCCAAGTTATTTGCCGTATTACTTATTGCGTACTATTTTGCGCATGTTTACGGCCCTGGCTTTTGCTTTGCTATTCAGCTTTGCTTTTGTCGCGATTGCCGTCAAATATGCAGCAGCAGAAAAAATAATGATACCGATGCTGGATATTTTACAATCGCTGCCAATTCTAGGTTTTCAAGCGATTGCGATCACTCCGTTCATCGCCTTGTTTTCGGGCGATTTATTAGGTGTTGAGTGCGCAGCGATTTTTGCGATCTTTACCTCGCAAGCCTGGAATATGACTTTTAGCCTGTATCAATCGGTGCGCACTGTGCCGCCAGAATTGAGTGAAGCCGCACGTATCTTCAGATTGTCTAGCTGGCAGCGATTCTGGCGCTTAGAACTGCCGTTTGCAATGCCAGGTTTGTTGTGGAATATGATGATGTCGATGTCGGGTGGCTGGTTTTTTCTGGTTGCTGCCGAGGCGATTTCTGTCGCAGGACAAGATATTAAATTGCCGGGTATCGGCTCTTATATTGCGGTAGCGATTGAATCTAAAAACGGCATGGCAATTGCCTATGCGATTGCTGCCATGTTGACCGGTATTTTGCTCTACGATCAACTATTCTTCCGACCCTTATTGGCATGGGCAGATAAATTCCGTTTTGAAGAAAGCCAGGGCGAATCTGCACAGCAATCCTGGTTGCTGGATTGGATGCGTAACAGTCACTGGTTCCGCGAGTGGAGCGAGAGATTTTGGCATTGGTTAAGTCGCGCTCTTGGTTGGTTTAGTGTGACTTACGACGGTACATCGCCACAGGCAATTGTGCGTGAGCCGCATCCATTTTGGTCGCGGGCATGGGATATTTTATTGATCATCGCTTCTGCAATTGCTGCGATTAGTTTGCTGGTATACATCCATACTGAAGTTGGTTGGGCTGAAGTCGCGCATGTCGTTTTTCTAGGGTTGATCACTTTAACCAGAGTCATGTTATTAATCGGACTTGCTTCAGTGGTCTGGGTGCCGATTGCAGTATGGATAGGTTTGCGCCCGCAATACTCACAACGGGTACAGGCAGTGGCGCAATTTTTAGCGGCGTTTCCGGTGAATTTATTATTCCCTATCGTCGTTTTTATGATGGTTCGTTTTAATCTCACACCGAATATCTGGCTCAGCCCTCTGATGGTATTTGGTACTCAGTGGTACATCTTGTTCAATGTTGTTGCCGGTGCTTCTGCGATTCCGAACGAGTTGCGCCTGGCTGCAGATAATCTAGGTTTAAAAGGCTGGCTAAAGTGGAAGCGGGTGTATTTGCCCGCCATTTTCCCTAGCTACATCACTGGCGCAATTACGGCCAGCGGCGGCTCTTGGAATGCCAGTATCGTTGCTGAATACGTCACCTGGGGTAAAACGACGTTGATTGCTGATGGTCTGGGTAGTTACATCAAGCAAATGACTGAAGCTGGAGATTTCCATCGTAATGCGCTAGCGATTGGCGTGATGTGCGTCTTCGTCATGGTATTGAATCGGTTTTTCTGGCGCAAACTGTATTTACTCGCCGAAGATCGCAGCCACTAGATGTTAGTCACTGATTCGCACTTAAAACTGCTTGCGACATCAGTGCCAAGAGGATAAATGATGACTCAAAAATTATTAATCGATTTAAATGCCGTAGCCAAATCCTTTCGCGCAGCCGATGGTACTGCCCGCTTGATTTTAGATAAGGTTGATTTCCAGTTAAAAGAAGGTGAGATCGTCGCCTTGCTGGGTAAATCCGGGTCTGGTAAATCTACTTTATTGCGCATCATGGCAGGCTTGATCCCCGCTGACAAAGGCAAGGTTGCTTACCGCGACAAACCGATTTATGGTCCGGTCGCGGGCGTTGCCATGGTGTTTCAATCATTCGCGCTATTCCCTTGGTTAACCGTGCAGCAAAATGTCGAGCTGGGTTTAGAGGCGCAAGGAGTTCCGGTCAAAGAACGGGAAGAGCGAGCCGATGCCGTTTTAGAGATGATCGGTCTGGCTGGTTTCGGCGGCGCTTTACCGCGCGAACTTTCTGGCGGTATGAAGCAAAGGGTAGGTATCGCCCGCGCGCTGGTGACGAATCCTGATGTACTGTTGATGGACGAAGCCTTTTCTGCATTAGACGTTTTAACTGGCGAAACCCTGCGTAACGACATGCTGGAGCTATGGGAAGAAAGCCGTATTCCAACCAAAGGCATTCTGATTGTTTCGCACAATATTGAAGAAGCCGTGATGATGGCGGACCGCATCATTATTTTGTCCAGCGACCCCGGCAGCGTGCGTTGCGAAATCAAAATTGATTTGCCTCGTCCACGCAATGTGGAGTCCGCCGAGGTGAGGGCTTTGATTGACGAGGTATATGGCCTTATGACTATGCGCCATACACCTGAAACCGTCTCTGGTCGTCCTTCCCCAGAGCATCTTGGCTACCGTTTGCCAGATACCGACGTCAGCCGGATCGAAGGCGTACTCGATTTACTGGCCGATGCACCGTTCAACGGTCGTGCTGATTTGCCGCAACTGGCAGAAGAATCTGAATTGTCAGATGAGGAATTATTCCCAACTTACGAGGCACTAGGCTTATTAGGTCTGGCCATCATCGAAAAAGGCGACATTATCCTGACGCCATTGGGACAACGGTATGTCGATGCCGATCAGGCCTTAAAGCAAGAACTCTTCGGACATCAATTATTAACCCACGTACCACTCGCCGCCAACATCCGCGGCAATTTAGAAATCGATCCTAACGGCAGCTTGCCGGAAGAACCTTTTTTGGAATTGCTGGCAGAATTTTTAGAAGCCGACGAAGCCAAGCGCGTTCTGGAGATTGCGATTGAATGGGGCCGTTACGGTGAGGTATACGAGTACGACTACCGTACTGGTCGCTTGATTTTACCTGAGCTGGAAGAGGAATAAATTGGAGTTCTGTTGCAATATCAGTAGCCATTTTTTTAGGTCAGGCCAGATTTAAAATGTCAGACCGGAGATGTAGTCGGCGGGGCGATCAACGTTGGTAACAGAGCCCATTTGGTGAGTGACATTGCGACTGTAGATTGTATTTTTCCTTGTTCGGATGAAAGACATCTAGTCTGGATATTGTACTAAAAGCAAAAAACTCTTTGGCTACACCGGCGGGGTACATGTTCCCCATAACATCGTCGCTACTTTTGCTTGAGGGTGAAATGTTATTTAGATTTATGTCGAAGTCATCTTAGAGTACTTACTAAAATCATATACTCCCACTTACGACATAAGAAATATACCCTGGTGTCCAATGATTATATGGACGGGTAAAATATACCCATGGGGAGTATATTATGCAGATTCATCATCGATGAATAGACGATCCTCCCAGACTCCACCTAAAAGCTACTACAAAAGTTTTGCAGGTCGGCTGCACGTCCAGCACAAACTTTGCATCACAGCATGGAGTGTTTTATTGGATATTGGGAAAGCGATCTGGAAAGGTCGCTAGCCTCAGGTGATAGTGCAAGTACTGAGCACTGAGCAAGATAGTCGCATTGATTCATCGAATCCAGTGACGATTGTTAAATCTTTGTAAGCGAGCCTAAGCGTGCTGTCGCACCGATCTGAACAAGCCTCACCTGCTAGATTGAACGTTTTAGTTTAACCCAGATTTTTCATTGGAATAGCGACAAGTGTGCCTTTGGCAGACTGACTGGCTAGACACGACGACGACGCAAGCTGCATCTTGCTAGGAGGAGCAACAACGCCAGGCAGTTCGCCAAAGGTGCAATTGTCGCTGTAGCGCTCGCACTCAAATCGCGGTCGTGCTATCCCGCTGAACACCGCATGCCCTCTGCGTTTTTTGCGAAGTAGTAGCGGTCTAATGGAAAATCTGGGTTTAATCAGCTCAGTCGAGGCGAACATCATGAAACGAAGAGATTTTTTGAGGGATGTGAGCGCTCTTGCAGTGGCTTCGCCTGTGTTGAGCTCGTGCTCCTCCGATATCCATCACGAACAACTCTTGCGTGACCTAAGGTCGCCGATGTCTGATCAGCCAGTTGGGGATGGCGGCTACCATTCCTTGCTGCTACGCGAACTGGTGCGTTACTCGACTCTGGCGCCATCGAGTCATAATACCCAATGCTGGCAATTTCAGTTGCAGCCGAAATTGGTCTCGATTATGCCGGATTTGACGCGGCGCTGTCCTGTCGTTGATCCAGATGATCATCATTTGTTTATTTCATTAGGTTGCGCCGCTGAGAACTTGGTGCACGCCGCATTGGCAAATGGTCTTTGGGCTGAACCGCGCTTTGACTCTGTCGGGGCTGGCGCCATTGCTATTTCGTTAGAGCCAACTCGAGCGCAGTCGTCCAGCTTTGCGGCAGCCATTCCGGTGCGTCAATCTACCCGAGGCGACTACGATAACCGGCCGCTGTCCAATGAAGAATTACGTTTGCTTGAACTGGCGGGCTCTAGCAATCATGGCGGTGGCATTCATCTCATGCTCATTACTGAGCATCGTATGGCAGAGAAAGTGCTGGAGTATGTCGTCGCTGGAAATACGGCGCAGATGAATAATGCTGCATTCGTCAAAGAATTAAAAAGCTGGATTCGTTTTAGTCCGCAGCAGGCGGATAGGACTGGCGATGGATTGTATGCGGCAGCATCTGGTAACCCAGCGATGCCAGAGTGCTTAGGGGGCCAAATGATGAATTGGTTTTTCACGCTCCGATCTGAGAATGAGCGCTATATCAGGCAAATCCGCAACTCGTCTGGCCTGGCAATATTTTTTTCTGACGTCAGTGATCCGGCGCATTGGGTTGAGGTTGGTCGTTGTTATCAACGGTTCGCACTGCAAGCGACCGCACTGGGTATTCGTAATGCCATGCTGAATCAACCAGTTGAAGTAGGAACGATTCGGCCGCACTTTGCCACTGCGTTGGGATTGGGGAATGCGCGCCCCGATCTGGTTGTGCGTTTTGGCCGTGGCTCATTGCTACCTTACTCGATACGTAGGCCAGTTAGTGCGGTACTAGTTAGAGTGTAATCGTCTCTATTTTGCATCGTGTTGACAAGCTGACCCGATGTTTATTGAGCTAGAGCTTACTTTGTATTCAGCTAACTTTTAATCAGATTGGCAATTTGTTCGAGGTTCGATCAGACCTTACAGAATGCTTTTGCTATAGTCGATTTAAATCTGATTACTATCTATTTAAATATACTCCCATCATTTTTTTATAAAAATAGCTTAATGACCAATAGTCATATGGACATCTAATATATACACTACAGGAGTATATATTTATGCTTAGCTGTTCTTTAGAATATTCAGATTTCTCGTGCGAGCTTGTGCATGTTGCGGCGACCGCTGCAATCTGATTGCCATCCTTGTTTTATTCCGGCTTTTTAAAATTACATTTACTTACACTTCCCTTGCTTAGCTACAAATCGGATAAGTATAATTACAATCATTCTCATTTGCATTCGTAGATTTTCATAATGATTTGGTATTTTAATCAGGTAAATTTCGCTGATTTGTATGCGATTGAGTAATTTTTGATGTGTGCCTAAATAACTACAAAAGCACAGCATTAACAATCCGATGTGCTCTCATCAGTCTGATCCCGAAGGAATAAAAATAACATGCAGCAAGAAAAAATTGGCATCCATCACATGCTGAAGAAAACGTTTATGTCTCAACTTCTCGGACCCAACTGCGCTACGGCTTCAGCATTTACCTCAAAGCTTACTTTATCGCTTTGCCTGGCGACGATGATCAGCGCTTGTGGCGGCGGTACTAGCGGCAGCACTAATTCTTCTGTCGCCAGTGGTGCCGTTGCCTCCTCAAGTGTAGATGCAGACCTGAGCCCGCAAGCAGCATTGGGCGCAAAGATTTTTAGAGATACCAGCTTGTCAGCATCAGGCAAATTAGCCTGCGCGTCTTGCCATAATCCTGATAATGCTCATGCGCAAACCAATGATTTGTCAGTACAGTTAGGCGGGAAAAATTTAGATGTGCCGGGTTTTCGTGCCGCGCCTTCTTTGCGTTATCTGAATCTGACGCCGACTTTTTTCTTCGCCGCAGATGGCACGCCGACGGGTGGGTTTAATCGTGATGGCAGGGCGCTGACGCTGGCAATTCAGGCGCAACGCCCGCTGTTGGCAGCGCATGAAATGGCGAATGCTAGCAAAGCAGATGTGCTGGCAAGTCTGAAGCGCGCAAGCTATGCAGAACAATTCCGGCAAGTGTTTGGTGCTGCTGTTTTGGATGATGCGGATACGGCGTTTGATCGCATCACATTTGCATTACAGCAATATCAAAAAGAGGATAAAGATTTTCATCCTTATGATTCTAAGTACGATCAATTTTTGGCTGGCACCGTCAAATTTGAGGATGCTGAGTTGCGTGGCTTGGCCTTATTCAATAATCCCACCAAAGGCAATTGTGCCGCCTGCCACATCAGTAGCAAGGGGGCTGACGGTTCGTCACCTTTGTTCACAGATTTTACTTACGACAATATTGGTGTGCCGCGCAATACGGATATTCCGGCAAATGCTGATGCTACCTATTTTGACCTTGGTTTATGCGGTCCTGATCGCCAGGATCTGACTGCCCGTGCTGATTTATGTGGCGCGTTTAAAGTGCCGACGCTGCGCAATGTGGCGACCCGTAAGGTATTTTTCCATAATGGCCGCTTTAAAAATTTACGCGATGCGATTGGCTTTTATGTCCGGCGCGATACTAATCCTGAAGAATGGTATCCGGTCGCAGCTGATGGCTCTGTAGCTAAATTCAATGATTTGCCGGCGCAATATCAAGGCAATGTCAACGTGACTGAAGTGCCTTATAACCGCACACGCGGTATGGCACCGGCATTGTCGGCAGACGAGATTGAGGATGTGATTAAGTTCCTCGGTACTTTGAATGATGGCTACAAAGCGACTAAATAAGTTACCCAAATAAGTTAGCTAATTAAGTTACATAAATACGGTATCAAACAAGACCGCTGAATAACACAGCAGTCAACATAACGATCAACAAATAAGCGTATCCGACAGGGAAAATATCATGAAAAAAACTTTAGTAGCACAAGCCTTGAGCATTGCATTTTTGAGTACGGCAATTGTCTTTCCAGCCCACGCAAGTGAGGCAGAATTACTTCAAAGAATAGAAAAACTCGCAGCTGAATTAGATGCGATAAAAGCCGAACTGGCGGCTACCCGTAAGAAAACAGACGTAGTAGAGCAAAAGCAAGAGGCATTGGCCAGCACCGTTAGCGCATCGATCGCACCTGTTGCTGCCTCTGGCGCTGCCGGTAATGGTGTAACTGGCGCGTCATCAGGAGCGGGTTCTTGGGCGCAATCTACAGTAGTTACCAGCTACGGCGAGATTAATTACACTCGTCCTAAAAACGCAACTAACCAGGCAGAGACCGACGTAGCACGGGCTGTAATCGGTATCACGCACCGGTTTGATGAGAAGACCAAGATGGTCGCTGAGTTTGAATGGGAGCATGCGGTCACGTCTGCTGATGACAAAGGCGAATCCGAGGTTGAGCAATTGTATGTGGAGCATGAGTTTAATAATGGCTTGCGCGCTAAAGCCGGTTTGTTCTTGATGCCAGTAGGTTTGATCAACACTAATCACGAGCCGACCGCGTATTACGGCGTACACCGCAATTTTGTAGAGACGGCGATTATTCCTTCGACTTGGCGCGAAGCAGGCTTTGGACTTTCACGCACACACGACAATGGTCTGACCTGGGATTTGGGTCTGACTACCGGATTTAATTTGAGTAAATGGGATGCGGCTTCGTCTGATGGCACCGAGTCGCCGCTAGGGAGTATTCATCAGGAAGGGCAATTAGCTAAGTCGCATGACTTGAGCATGCATGCTGCCTTAAACTGGCGCGGTATTCCTGGTTTGCTGATTGGCGGTTTTGTATTTACTGGCAAGGCCGGACAAGCGACGGCTGATTTTGCAGCGAATGATTCTCGCGTTACTTTATGGGATATGCATGCCCGCTATACGCCTGGCCTGTGGGATTTATCTGCGGTTTATACTCGTGGCACGATCAGTAATACCGATGCGTTGAATCTGACCTTTGTCGGCCAGCCAACGCCTGTGCCGTCTTCTTTTTATGGCTGGTATACGCAGGCCGCTTATCAATTGTGGAAAAACGAAGAGTATAGTTTCACCCCATTTGTTCGCTATGAGTTGTTTAATACTGCGCATAGTTATAGCGCAGTGCCACAAGGTCTGGGCATAGCGCCGCAGGCAGACGAAAAAGTAGCCACACTTGGCGCTAGCTTTAAGATCGGTGAAGGCGTAGTGTTGAAAGCGGATTATCAGAAGTTTAAATTAGATAGCAGCCGCGATCGCCTCAATCTTGGTGTCGGATATTCGTTTTAATTTATCCTGATCCGACAAATTATTAAAAATAATATTGAAATGGCGAAAGCGTAATAACAACGTGATGAAAACAACAGCGATCGCACCTTTGGTATTGATGAGCCTGGCAGGTATGAATACGTCTGCTTTTGCGACACAATATCTGACCGCAGAACAGGCGCAAAAGGTGATGTTTCCTGATGCGACTGAGTTTAAATCCGCTACCTTGCAACTGACGCTGGACCAAATGCAGCAGATCGAAAAACTGGCAGGTTTGCCAGCTCGTTCTGCTGCATGGCGTACTGCAATGGCCTACAAAGACGGCAAGCTAATCGGCTATATTGTGTTGGACGATGTAGTGGGAAAATTTGAGCTGATTTCATACGCAGTCGGTCTGTTGCCAGATGCGAGCGTTAAGCAGATAGAAATACTGAACTATCGTGAAAGCCATGGTGCTGAAATCAGAAATACGAATTGGCGTCAGCAGTTTGTGGGTAAATCCGCGTCTGCGGGTTTGCGTATAGGCGAGGGTATTTCTAATATTAGCGGCGCGACTTTATCTTGTACTCATGTCACGGATGGCGCACGCAGAATCGCAGCAGTGGCGCAGGTGGCGATGGTTTCAACATCAATAACGGCAGCAACGGCGACGCAAAAAAAATGAAGCGCAGGGCGCAGCCTTGGTTGGGGACGATGGTAGAAATCAGTATTGCTGATGCGATGACGGATATCGCGCTAGCAATCGCGTTTGAGCAGGCATTTCAATCAATCGCTCTGGTTCATCGCCTGATGAGTTTTCATGCGGCGGATAGCGACATCAGTCGTATCAATCATGCTGATGTCGGTGCTATTGTAGAGATTGATGTACATACTTACCACGTCTTGCAGACAGCAATGCAGATCAGTGATGCCAGTGCGGGCTTGTTTGATATCAGAATCGCCGGCCGCCTTATGGAATGGGCCTTGCTGCCAGCGACTGAGCAAGAGCGTGCGCTGTGCCAAACATATCAAGCGCAAAAAACGGCGTTCACTTTGACGGTTGACGGTACACTAAAAAAACAACGAGCCGACTGGCTGGATGTAGGTGGAATCGCCAAGGGTTATGCGGTCGATCTGGCGATACAAAGTTTGCAGCAATGTGGTGTACGGCAAGCGTGCGTCAACGCTGGTGGCGATTTACGTGTAATAGGTGACGAGGGTGACGACCCTATTGAAGTCCTGTTGCGCGACCCTGCCCATCCATCCAGCCTGGCGTATAAAATTAGCTTACAAAATCAAGCACTGGCAACATCCGCCAGCTATTTTTCTTTAGTGCAGACCACACAAGGTAGTTACAGCGCACTGGTACATGGCCAGACTGGCGCAGCGATGCTGGATAAAGTTAGCGTCTCGGTCGTCGCACCGCAATGTATTTTGGCAGATGCATTGACCAAAGTGGTAATGGCGAGTGCCGATGCAGATCATGCATGTCTGACACAATTCGATGCTCAAGCCTTTATAATCTGAGCCTCTGCGTTTTTGGTTTTTAAGATCGCTAGAGCTGCTTTCTTTATTGAATATATGCGTTGAATATCTGCATTGAGTATTTTCTGCTATCGCTTCTTTGCCGCGATTTATTTCCTTTTTGGTTACCGCTTTTTTTAGTACTTATGCTTGCTTTATGAAACATAACCAGCATCAACTATCACACTCACGTAGCCGCGCAGTGAGTTTCCGTTTAGAGCGCTGGCACCGCTGGACGCTTTATAGCGTAGGTACTGCTTTATTACTGAGCGGTGTTGTATGGTTGCTTGCGCATTATTTTTTGCGAGTGCCTAGCGAATTTGGCGAGACAATTCACCCCTTAGAACATCTGTCTATGCAGTTGCATGGCGCAGTTGCCATGCTCGCTTTATTTTTTATCGGCAGTTTGTTGAATAACCACATCCGTCGTGCCAACAATGCCCGCCGCAACCGGCTGACAGGCTGGCTTATGATTGTGTTGCTGATCTGGCTGACACTGAGTGGTTATGCTTTGTATTATCTGGTGAGTGAAACCAATCATTCTATTTGGTCTTTATCGCATTGGATTGTCGGCCTGCTATTGCCGCTGCTAGTGCTCTGGCATATTCAATCAGGGCGCAGGCTTATTAATCGATTGGCATCGACTACCTAACAATGCTTGGCTAAGTGATCGCCGCATGATCAATAAACTCAGTATTGAACCGAGCATCATTAATCACATTGTCATCGTATAAAAAATTCTATCGCTTGTTCCTGATTGCGCTGATTAACAACAGAATATTTGCAATGAGGGCTTTACACAGATAATTTTTTATTTCACTAGAGCTTCTTGCAAAATACCCAAACCAGTAAAGTCGAGCATGGGTGTGGCCACTGTTGCGATTGGTTTTCTTGTTTGAAGCGGCACATGTGACATGAATTTGTGCCGGATTATCGTTTTATGGCGTGTCAATCCCTATGTGACCATCACTGCCCCTATGAACGTTGGGAAACGTTGTTTTTTTCGACTCTTTAAAAGCAAAGCTGTTACGTAAATAAACGCATCAACTGATCTGCGGTCAATACCAATAAACCAAACATCAAATGCGACATCACTTTTTCGCTACCACGCACCCGTACTGTCGTGCCACCAAATTCGTCTTTCAGCCTGCCATTGGTACGTTCAGCTTGCGTGCGTTCTTTATAACGCTGTTGTTCATGCGGGGCGAACGGTTTCTTCTCCCCGCCGCGTGCGTTGTGATCAATTAATGGCACGTGGCCAAGACTTTTGCTGTGTGCCCTTAACTCTTCACTGCAATACGCTGCATCCATCAAATCGTACAAATTCGTTACTCGTGCGGCCGTCATCGTTGCTAACGGCACCGCCGTTTGACTATCGTGCACCGAGGCGCTGGTCAATAGCGCACTGATGGCAACGCCGCAGTCAGCGGTGTCGATATGCAGCTTGTAGCCGTTCCAACTCACTTTATAACCTTGCGCATTGCATTTAGTGCCGCGGTCACACTCTTTGGGTAAAGCATTGACGATGCTCGGTAAAGTTTGCGTCAACTGCCAGCCTATCTTGGTCACTTTCTCTTCCTTTGGCGGCCTTATCTCGCCTTTCTTTGGCCGTCCACGGCGCTGCTTTTGGGCCTTTTCTACGGAAACAACTTTCATGTGTTTCTTCGGCTTCTCGCGCGCCGCAATCGCCGTGCCGTCACGGCTGATGTGTCCAATGAGGCTGTCGCCTAAATAACTCTTGATCAGCGCTTCGTGCACTTTCTCCGCTAATTTGGCTTGGGCAAATTCGCCAAAGGCGCGCGAAAAAGTGGCTTCATTCGGAACTTCTTTCCACATCTCAAAGCCGCACAGCCGTTTTAAACTGCGATCCATCGTCAATCGTTCTATTAAGGCCGCTGTTGTATTGAGCCCCAACACAGCTTTGGCGATGAAGGCGCTGGCCAATGCACCACGGTCATGCGGTTTGCGTCCTATCCCTTGCCATTGGTCCGACACAAATTCTTCGATGCGCACCCAGTCTAGTACATGAATCAATTTTTCCAGCTTCGGCGTCAGTGACCCGCATTGCTGTTTTATCTCCGGTAGCAAATCGTGTTGCAGTAAATTCCAGCGTTGCATTATCAGCAGGCGTTGTGTAGGATTCATAGCGGAGCGCAGATGGTTGTTTAGTCACTTTCATCTTGCCAGAAATGGCCGCTCCTTTCTCATCTATTTTGCGCTTCTCGCAATAAAATTACTCTCCGGTGTTTCGTTTTGCAAGAACCTCACTAGTGATACTATTTGAGTACAATTACAATTTAAAAATATAAGCTTTAAGCTTAAATGTGCCGCGATTTTTTGTCACAAACTAAAATCGGTAGTCACTTACAGTTATTTTTTTAGCAGGATACCTTTTCCTGAAAACAGTTTTTTTCTCAGTAATTTTTGTATGCGTAACTTAGCCAGTTTAGTGGCAGAGTTTTATCATCAATTCGCATCGTCAGCGTATTGTCAGTTACTCCGGAGATTTTATGAAGCTACTTGCTAATATCAGAATTGGTACACGTCTTACCATTGGTTTTGGATTAGTACTCTTTTTTGCAACTGGCTTGTTGATTCTGGGATTATTCCGCATGAGTCAGATGCAAAGCTCGATGGACTATATTTTTAATAATAAAATTGCCAGCTTGAGTGCGGCAACTGATATGCGCGAGCAAGGGCGTGCTTTGGCTTTGGTATTGCGTAAGATGACCGCTCCTACTGATGCTGCAGAAGCAGAAAAAGAGACCAAGCGCCTGGTCCAAATTTTGGATAGCTATTCCAAGTCAGAAGCCTTAGCAAAAAAGCTGATTGATAATAATCAAGGGCAAGCAACTCTGGCAAAAGCCATAGAGCAAAAGCAGGCGGTAGTAGTTTTAGTGGGCAAGATAAAGTCCTTTGTCACTGAGGGGAATTATTTCGATGCATCCTCATTGCTGCAAACAGAATTTACTCTGCCTCACGACAAATGGATGATCGCTTTAACCGAGCTGGCGCAGCAGCAGCACGAGGCGATGAAAACTACTTATGAAGAATCGCAAAGCAACTACCGAGGTGCTTTAAGCAGCATGATAGTGATTGGTGTGTTGACGCTGGCGTTTGGCGTCCTGGCAGCATGGATTATTACCAGAACTATTTCTAAGCCGATTAAACGTGCTGTGATTGTTGCGGACAATATAGCCAGCGGTGATTTAACTAACGAGATCACAGTAGATGTAACCGACGAAGTAGGTGAGTTGCTAGAATCGCTAAAGCGTATGCAAGGTAATTTGATCAATACGGTTTCGCAAATCAAACAAGGCACAGAAACGATCACAGTCGCATCCCAAGAGATTGCCTCAGGCAACGCCGATCTCTCCAGCAGAACAGAGTCCCAAGCCAGCTCGCTAGAAGAAACTGCCAGCTCCATGGAAGAGCTCACCAGCACCGTCAGGCAAAATGCCGATAACGCCCGGCAAGCCAATCAACTTGTTGTTTCCGCCACTGGTGTTGCCGTCAAAGGTGGTGCTGTTGTCAATCAAGTCGTTAGCACCATGGGCTCGATTAAAGAAAGCTCCCGCAAGATTGTCGATATTATCAGCGTCATCGACAGCATCGCCTTCCAGACCAACATCCTCGCCCTCAATGCCGCAGTAGAAGCTGCCAGAGCAGGAGAACAAGGACGAGGATTTGCCGTTGTCGCCTCAGAGGTGCGTAATCTCGCCCAACGCAGTGCCAGCGCTGCCAAAGAAATCAAATCTCTGATCGATGACTCGGTCGACAAAGTCAACCAAGGCGGCAAACTGGTAGACGAAGCTGGCAAAACCATGGACGAGATTGTCACCAGCGTCCAGCATGTCGCCGACATCATGAGCGAGATCACCGCCGCCAGCCAAGAGCAAAGTGCAGGGATAGAACAAGTCAATCTAGCGATTACGCAGATGGATGAAATGACGCAGCAAAATGCAGCGTTGGTAGAGCAGGCAGCAGCGGCAGCAGAGAGTATGGAGGAGCAGGCGCAGACTCTGGCTGCTACTGTGCATATCTTTAAAATTGCAGCAGGAAATGGTTCTGCACTGAATACTTCAACATCAAATATCTCGGCTTCAAGCACCAAGCGGGTTGAGAAAAAAATGGGACAGCAACGCGCTCCTCAAGCCAGCCTTAAAATTACCGCTAAGCCAGCACCGACAGCGAATAAAAGTGCGAGCAAAAAAGCACCTCAAAGTGGTGGTGGCAAAGTACAGGAAGGTGATTGGGAAGAGTTTTAATTGTTGATCGTTGAAATTAGTAAATAGTCCTAATGTGGTTATAGAATTTACGACGGACCACAAACAAGAGCTGCCTTTTCGGTAGCTCTTTTTACATTCTGACGTGCCTTTGCTTCGGCTTTAGGTTTAGCGTTTTTTGCATCCTCTTTTGCCCATTTTATTTTTAATTGAGCCGCATCACATTTTTGTTTTTTCTTCTCGTTGCGGCTGGCAATCACTTTCATTTCCCGGTCTGATTTTTCTTCTGCTTTATGGCGTGATGCTGCTAGGCGAGTCGCCTCTGCTTTTTCTTTAGCGCTGGTTTGCGCTGCCTGTTGGCTAGTCGATTCTGGAAGAGTATTGGTATGTACTACCGTAGTTTGTTGCGCGTTGTCTGTGCACGGAGATTGGCTATAACTAGTAGCACCATTTTTTACGCATTTGTAGGTTTCAGCCGATGCGCTGTTCATACTGCTAATGCTAGTTATCATTATTACGATGATAGGTAGAAACCTGACGTGAGCAATGCGGTATTTGCGTGAATAGTTTTTCATATTTTTATCTCGATGACATGTTCTCTAAATCTTATAAAATTTTCCCGGGATTCATCAAATTGTGAGGATCTAAAGCCGCTTTTATACTGCGCATTAACTGCATTTCTACATCAGATTTATAACGCAGAATTTCATCTTTTTTTAGCATACCAATTCCATGCTCTGCTGAAATAGAACCATTGTGCTGATGTACGCTGTCATGCACAATTTGATTGATATTTGCTTGCTGCTGAATAAAATCCGTGTCACTAACAGTCAGTGGTGGCGAGACGTTGTAATGTAAATTGCCATCGCCTAAATGTCCGAAAATAATCATCCGGCATTCTGGAAAAGCCTGTTGTAACAGCGTGTTCGTCGTATTGACGAAATGGGCAATTTCAGAAATGGGTAGCGAGACATCGTGCTTAATATTCTTACCCTCAGCAGCCTGTGCCGTAGAAATGTGTTCGCGCAGATGCCACATCGCTTGTGATTGGTGGAGTGACATCGCTACCATCGCATCGGTGATGATGTTGGCTTCAATCGCTGTATTTAATAATCCTTCTAAGACATCATTAGCATGCAGTTCCGATTCGCTATCAGATAGCTCTAATAAGACGAATTGCGGTGATGGTGTGGCCAGCGGTTGCGGGATATTCGGGAAATGTTGATGAACCAGCTGTAAACATGCCTCGGACATCAACTCAAACCCGGTTAATGCAGAGCCACAATGAGCTTGCGCCAGAGTTAATAATTCAAGTGCTGTTTCAGTTGAATGAAGGGCTGCAAGTGCGGTGACTTTCGCTTTTGGTTGTGGGTATAGTTTGAGTACTGCCGCAGTGATGATGCCCAATGTGCCTTCTGCACCGATAAAAAGATCACGCAAATCGTAACCGGTATTGTCTTTGCGTAGGCCGCGCAGACCATTCCAGACCTCGCCATTGGCAGTCACGACTTCTAGTCCCAAACACAGTTCACGGGCGTTGCCATAACGGAGTACTGCGGTGCCACCAGCATTACTGGAGAGGTTGCCGCCAATGGTGCAACTACCTTCAGATGCTAGTGACAATGGGAATAATCGTTGTGCATGTTCTGCTGCCTCTTGTACTTGTACCAGCAGGCAGCCTGCCTCAACCGTGATCGTATTGTTGACGGTATCAATCTGGCGTATCTGTTTTAAGCGGCTTAAAGATAAAACGATTTGCTGCCCGGATTGATCCGGCACACTGCCAAGTACCAAGCCTGTATTGCCGCCTTGCGCGACGATCGCAATAGCGTATTGCTTGCACAAACCAACTACCGCGGCGACCTCTGATGTTGATCCTGGTCTGATCACCGCCAATGCTTTCCCTTGAAAGCGCTTACGCCAATCCGTCACATAGGGCGCAACATCAGCGGGATCGCAGATCACATTGTCTTTGCCAACGATCTTGGTACATTGGGTGAGAAATTCATTCATATGAACGGACTCGAACATTGAACCTATATTAAACCTGCGTTGAATTTGCACTGAACCTGTATTTAGCCTGCATTAAATTAAGCTGAAGAAATCTACTGCGACATAGTCGTATTTTTTTCGGCTAATTTAGCGGAAGCTTTTGCCGCTTTTTTGATCGGACGCAAATACAGGATGCTACTCATAAAGAACAATACAGATAGCGCGATTTCCGCTCCTCCCAGTATTCGGGAAAGTGGTAATCGATCACTGAAAGCCCGCACAATACCTTCGGCAAAATACAGCAGGATTAGCATGGATGACCACTGCATGGTGTAAACCTGTTTTTTTAAAATACCACGCAGAGGAATCAAAATAGGGATCACTTTTAAAACGATCCAGGACCCACCCGGATGCAGTGGTGCAAGTACCATTTCCCATAGCACTAACAAGATAATCAGAGCAATCAGGCTGAAGCAGCTTAAAAAATAATACGTTGATTGTCTGGATGATGTCATGCTGACGCCTTCAATTTTTGCGCGGTCTCTGCCAGGCGGCGACCTAGCGCAATCGCTAGTTTTTTGCTGTCTTCTGAGATCGGAGTATCGCCTTTAATTCCTGCCCAGTGACTAGCACCATAAGGGCTGCCACCGGTACGGGTTGTCATTAATTCTACATGGCTGTATGGAATGCCGACTAACAGCATGCCATGATGCATCAGCGGTAGCATCATTGACAGTAAGGTGGATTCCTGGCCACCATGCATACTGCCCGTGGATGTGAACACACAAGCCGGTTTGCCGCTTAACGTGCCGGATAGCCACTGGGTTGCAGTGCCGTCCCAAAAATATTTCATCGCTGCTGCCATATTCCCAAAACGGGTAGGGGAGCCCAATGCTAGTCCGTCGCAGTCTTCCAGATCGGCCAGCTCGACATAGGGTGCGCCTTCGTTTGGGATATCCGGCTCGGTCGCTTGGGTTACCGTCGATACTGCTGGAACAGTACGCAATCTGGCATCGCAGCCGGCGACGCTTTCCACACCTTGGGCGATATATTCGGCCAATTTTCTGGTGCTGCCGTGGCGAGAATAATATAAAACGAGAATGGTGAGTTGTTTAGAGTTCATGCTTGCTATTATATGGGGCTTTTAGCGCGATGAGTCTTGCCAGATAAGCTAATTGCTTAGAAGCTCCCTAGCTCAGTACTTAGGAACACTACAGCGCGCACGTGATGGACTTATTCAGAGAGATGTTGGTTGATGTATTTGTTTGATGATGTACTAAAGAAAAAATCTATGCGTAAATTTTCTTGGGGGCGGATGCGTAATCTGTTCCAGTTTGCTTACCAGCGTTTACTTGAAGGCCGCTTGCCGCAAGTTGCAGGCAGTTTAACGTTTACGACGGTATTGGCATTGGTGCCCATTTTGACTATCGCCTTGGCGATTTTTACCGCTTTCCCCTTGTTCAATACCTTTCGATCTTCGCTGGAAGCGTATTTTATTAAAAGCCTGATGCCGAGAGAAATCTCGAATGTGATTTTGGGTTATCTAACGCAATTTGCGACCAAGGCAACACGTTTGTCGGCGGTAGGTGGCGTTGCTTTAATGGTGACAGCGGTGGCAACCTTGGCGATGATCGACAAGTCGTTTAACCAAATTTGGCAAGTCAAAAGAACTCGTCCATTGATTAAGCGAATACTAGTCTATTGGGCGATAGTGACCTTAGGGCCGTTGCTGATTGGCGTGTCGATTACGGTGACTTCTTACTTAGTCACTGCCACTAGCGGTGTGGTTGGCGTAATGCCCATGGCTGGAGATGTTTTTTATACCTTAATTTCGGTGCTTTTCACCACCATCGCATTCACTTTGTTGTACATGGGCGTCCCCAATCGAACGGTCGATTGGCATGATGCGATTTGGGGCGGCTTGTTTGCGGCGATTGCTTTTGAAATGGCTAAACGTTTGTTTGCGGTCTTCGTCACCAAGTTCCCTACTTACACCGTGGTATACGGTGCACTCGCCGCGGTACCGATTTTTTTGGTGTGGATTTATTTGTCCTGGCTGATTACTTTGATTGGCGCAGTGATCGCGGCGGCATTGCCAATCGTAAAATTTGAGCGATGGTGGCATAAGCCTGCACCTGGCAGCGCATTTATTGACGCAATCGAAATTTTGAAAGTATTGTTCATCGCCCGCAACGCCCAAGATGCGGCAGCGGTTGATGTGTCTGCAATACGGATTCAAACCCGCTTTGGCATGGACGAGATTGATGGCTTGTTAGAGCAGATGCTTGAAGTCGGTTGGGTCGCCAGAGTGGTCTCCGATGCGCCTGAATCGGATAAGACTGTCTGGTGGAAAAAATTGAACGACGATGCTGAGCGATGGGTATTGCTAGCCAATCCGGCACAACTCAAACTAGCAGATATTTATCGATTATTTGTATTCAAGGCCAGTACGACGAATCTACTGGCAAAACAGACAGAGCAAGTAATAGAGCAGGGTTTGCAGCAGAGTTTGGAAAGCTATTTTTCAGGTTTACAGACCCCAGCTTGAGATTGATTTGATGGGTAGAGGGTTTAATCTCGCTTGCTTAATGTCACTTGTTTAATTCTGCTCAACCGATGCAGAGATTTTTTCGACCAGTGTTCAAACCTATTGAAGAGTCAAAGGGCGGCAAGCGCTTAAGCTTGAAATTTAGTGAGTCTAAGATCAGCTAATTTACATTATATACTCGTTGCAGTATATTTTATTGTGCAGGTGTTTGCGTGGGAATAGGTTGTTTTCGCTACATACTCCCCTAATTTATTAATTTTCGATGAAGAAGATCAGGTCTTAAAACTGATCCATTTTTGATGCCAGGCTAATCATCAATAAGCGTTTTTGTCACCAAACAAAACACTTACAGTACGCCACATAATCACGATATCCAACCAGACCGACCAGTGCTGGATATAGTACAAATCATAATCAACCCGACTTTGCATTTTTTCCAGTGTTTCGGTTTCTCCGCGGAATCCGTTAACCTGTGCCCAGCCTGTGATTCCTGGTTTTATCTTGTGTCTGAGCATATAGCCATCCACTAATTTGCGATAAAGTTCGTTATGTTCAACGGCATGTGGCCTTGGGCCAACCAGGCTCATATTTCCTTGAATAACGTTGAGTAATTGTGGTAGTTCATCAATCGAGGTACGACGGATAAAACGACCAAACCGGGTAACGCGATTATCACCGACCGTTGCTTGTATCACAGGCCCTTTTGAGTTGTGATTAATCATGCTCCTGAACTTGTAAATATTGATTGGCTTCCCCGCGACGCCATAGCGTTTTTGTTTAAATAGAACCGGCCCCGGTGAGCTCAGTTTTACGCCAATCGCTATGATCAGAAATAGTGGCGATAACAAGATTAAGCCTAGTGTTGCACCGAATAAATCCAATAGCCGTTTTGGTAGCGCCGCCAAGCCAATGAACGGTGTTTCTGTTGACGCCAAAACTGGTTTGCCAGCCATTTCGCGCAACTGTATTCCCGGCATGCCAAAAATCAGTGACTCAGGAACAAAGTAGGTAGATACTGTGCTGTCTTGCAAAATCGCAATGATTTCCGCTAATTCGGGTGGCTCTCTCATGTTAAGGCCAATGAAAACAACTTCTACTGCGAGCTCTCCTGTAATAGGATCGACCAGCCATTCAGTGACATCATTCAGATCGCCTAAGCGCGGTAGATTACTTGGTGGGCGCGATTCAGTGCGGTTATCAAAAAAGCCAACGACATCAATCGCAGCTAGAGGCGTGTTACGCAAGGATTCAACCAAGTCAGCGCAAGCTGAATTAGACCAAATCAGTACTGCTTTACGGCGTCGTGCGGGATTAGAGTAAAAAAGTGCGGCAAACAAACGAATAGCTAATGCAGTCAGCAATAAAGACACCGGTGTCAATAGTAGCCAGGTAAGCATGACTGCGCGCGATAAGCGATCAGCACTTTTGTCTACATATGCACTAAGCAATACCAAGGTGAATACGACTAGCCAGCGGACACTAAGACTGGGGAGTAACAAGAAAATACGTTTGTCTTGCAGCGAATTTAGCAGTCTGTGGCTGGAAAATACAATGATGCTAGACAGCCCCGCAATAATTAAACGCAAACCAAACGTATCTATATCTGTGTTGTCATAAAACAGCATGATGCCGACCAGCGTCAGCGAAATAGTGACGCCAAATGTAATCCCAACCAATACCGTTAATATTTGTGATGATTGCGTGCCTCTGCCATGCGAAGTGATATTCATCATTAAATTTGTCTTTCGTCGTGGTCTGATATGACAAATAAAACATTAAAAGACTGGGTAACTACCATCAAGCTTTATCTCCCTTACTATTTTTAACGAATAGAGTCTTAATCTTTTCCAATTGCCATTGATGCAGATGCTGACGGAATTCCAGATTGTCATATTGGGGAGCGCGTTTGAGCGCCGCACCTAAATAACCAGCCATGATTAATATGCCACCAATGACGAAGGGTTTTTCTCGCATGCGAAAAATGCTGGAGGCTAGTGCATATACTGGGTGATAACCCATAAACCAAATCCCGCGTCCCCAACGAAGACGACCACGATATACATTTTTGTCTGACGATCCCATCAAGCGGTGGTGCATCAAAACCGCATCTGTATGATAAAAACTAAAGGTTTTCCATCCCTTCATCCGTGCAGAGTGAACGTCTATGCCATCCCACATGACTTCTTCGACAAAACCACCAATTTCTTCAAAAGCGCTGCGACGATATAGTTTGAATTGTCCGGCGACATGTTCATCGATAATATATTCTTCGATTTTCTCGCCGCCTTCTTCTCGATAAACTTTGCCTGATACCGATGCTAGTTTTGGATTTGCCTCAAATTCTTTGAACATGATTTCGAGATAGTGCGGACCAAAAGACATGTCACCATCTAGTTTCGCAATATATTCGTACTCGCTATGCGCAATTTGCGTAATCCCATATTTAAACGCTGCAACAACGCCGCCACCGACTTTACGGAAGCCACGATCTGGCCTTTGTACCAGCCGAATAAAACTATATTTTTCTGCATAAGCCCTGACGATATCGGCCGTGTTGTCTTTTGACCCATCATCCACAATAATCCACTCCACCGGACGCACAGTTTGCGTAACCATGGAATCTAGTGTTAGTTGGATTAAATCGGCCTCGTCACGCACAGGGGCAATGATGACCAAAGGTACCGCGCGCGTTGGATATTCTGGTGGATGTGGTACGTGGATTGCTGCGATGGTCGCTGGATCTGGTAAAGAAGTGGGTTGCATGATGGGTGTACCTTTGTGTTCTCGAGCGATGTTGATGATCAATACAATCTTTTAGCGCGCACTAACATACGATTAGTTTGACTGCTTGGTTTCGCTGTTAGCGCGTTCTAATGCCTGCGAGAATGCTTTACTTATGTTAACTTAGTTTGCATGCGATCAACAATCAATAAAAAGTTAATTATTGTTATCAATTATGGCAAAAATAACATCAATAGAAATTCACAACATCAAGTCATGAATTTTCAGGAGTTTATATCTTAGCCAGATTGTTTTCATGACAAAAATTTGCAAATAGTTTGTTATAGCAAGATAGAATTGAGTTCTTTTAAAGCAGGACACCCAGAGAGATGAATTTTTCACTTTGCCGTCATCATAATTATCGAGTTCAAGCTCTGTGCAGCCTGCTATTGTTTTTAGTTTTTGGTTCTCCTTTGTATGCACAAACCATCGATGCAAAGGCGACCCAAGCTCAGCCAGCCAATACTACTGACGCTGCTCTGAGTCTAAAATTACTCGACAGGATTACGGCTAGTGAGATCAGCAACGCTAAGGATAGTCCGTTCAAAAATAATCCGTTCAAAAATAATTCGGTAGCAAGCGGCGAAAAAGCCCCTCTGAACGAAAAAACTAAAGAAACAAACGGCGACATCAAAGCGGACTTTAAAGCGGATACCAATGCAGGTAATGTCAAAAATATTAACTACACCGATAACGTCGACAGTGCCGATAATGTTCGTGATCTCGTCGGTATCGGCGATCAACTTTTAGTCACCGTATTTGGTCAACCAGATTTGACTGCAGATGTCACCGTCGGAGAAACCGGTGTGATTACCTTGCCTTTGGTTGGCGTGATAGATACCAAAGGCAAGACGCCGGCAGAGATTGCCAGCCTGTTTGCAGATCGCTTAGAGCAAGGACAATACGTACGCAGTCCCAAAGTTGCGATTAAAGTATTGCAGCAGTTAAGCCGCAGTTTTTCTGTACTGGGTGAAGTACAGCGACCAGGACGTTATCCCTTACAAGGGCAAATAACTTTGTTGGATGCGCTCAGTTTAGCTGGTGGTTTAAATGGACGCGCTGATAAAGGGATCAGCATTATGCGTCGCACGAATGGGCAGGCCAAAGGGCAAGCTAATGCGGCCGCTGAATCAGTAGATTATATTCCGCTAAAAATTGATGCTCAGACGGTACAAATATCAGAAAAACTGAATCAAAAAATATTGCCAAATGATGTCTTATTTGTCTCCGCGCAGAAATCGTTTTATGTCTATGGCGAGGTCAGAAAGCCAGGCAATTACCCGATAGAAGAAGAGTTGACGGTGATGCGTGTGTTGTCTATCGGTGGCGGTGTAACCGAGCGCGGTTCAACGCGCCGCATGATTATTTATCGCAAAACAGACGAGGGCGCAGTCAAAGAAATTCCTGCAAAAATAACCGATCAGGTGCTACCAGGCGATGTTGTTTTTATTAACGAACGTCTGTTTTAAAGCGACTGAAACTATGCGAAATTCTCCCGGCGATCTGCTATTGTCCTTCTCGCAAATTGGCGCAATTTTATATGCCCGGCGCATATTAATTGCCGCTGTTGTGGTCGTTGCCGTTGCCATTGCCATGGTAGCTAGTCTGGTATTACCCAAAACTTATATTGCTACATCCGATATTTACATCGATTACCGTATCAATGATCCGATTGGTGGTCGCCAGTTTAATCCACTGCAAGATGAGAGTTTTTTGCAGACGCAGTTTGATGTGATTAAGAGCGTGCAAGTTGCAGATCGTGTGATTGCAGAGCGCAGACTTGAGAGCAGCAGTGCGGCACAAGCGTATATTAAAAAATATGGAGAGCAGAGTGGTATGCGGGCGATGGCGGAAGAAATCGTCAAAAATATCGAGGTCACGCAGCACAAAAATAGTCGTGTCGTTGAGGTCGGCTACGCATCAAATAATCGGCAAGATGCAAAAGATATGGTTAATTCTGTCGTCAAATCGTATATGGAATTATCGACAGAAATGGCGAATGCGCCTGCCCGGGCAAGACGGGATCAATACAATGCTCAATTAGAGAATATGAGCAGGCAAATTGATGATTTGCAAAAGAAACTCACAAGCTATCAGCAAGAACACCAGATCATTGACGCAGATGAGCGTGCAGATCCCGAGTCCAAACAAATGGAAAGTCTGGGCGTGCATCTGGTTGAGGTGCAAGTGGCACGAATCGAGGCTCAAGCCAAACGCCAATCTTTAGAACGCTTGATGCATGGTGGTAATCTTGGTGCCGACCTCCCGGAGATCGCCGGCATAGGGAATATATCCGGGCTGAAAGCAGGTATTAGTACGCTGGAAATGCAATTAGCCAATGCAAAAACTTCCTTAGGTGTGCGGCATCCTCGTTACGTGGCGATAGAGGGCGAGCTCAAATCCTTAAATGATCGCTTGAAAATAGAATCAGCCACCGCAGTCGCGGCTCTGCTGTCGAATGAATCGCGTTTGCAGCAACAAGAGAAGGTCATTGCAGCGGATATAGCGATATACGAAAAGCGCACGCTGGCAAACAAAATACACAGAGATGTGATTAGCTCTTATCAACGTCAATTGGATAGCGTGCAAAAAATTTATAACGCTGCGATACAAAAATTTGATGATTTGCTGATGACCAGTAATGTTGTGATATCTAATGCGACCTTGATGCGTAGCGCAGAGCTACCCGAAAAACAATCTAAGCCTTTGCTCCGTAATAATGTCATTTTTGGTTTGATCGCTGGAATATTCTTGGGCTTAGGCGCGGCATTCTTACTGGAGTTGGCGCATCGACGTGTGCGTTGTATTGACGATTTAGAGCGAGAGTTTGAGGTGCCGGTATTAGCCAAAGTCGGTTTCGCAGAAAAACTATTTGATCATCAGAAAATGATAGATGCTGAAAAATCAGGAGGCCTGCGTGGGTAAGCTTCCATCAGAATTGCCTGCTGCATTTGCTAGTACAGCGACTATTAATCCCACTACTGATTCAGCCACAGATACTGCTCAGCATTTAGTCACGCCAGTGAGCGAATCGGAGTTGCCTAAAATCGGTCGCCTCGGAGAACTCTTTCTTGAAAAAGGTCTCTTGACGACGCCACAGATTGAAGAAATTGCCCGCACACAAATAGAAAAAAATCTGCGCTTTGGAGACGCTGCGTTGTCCTTAGGTTTTCTCACATCAGATCAATTGAATCTAGCATTGAGCGAGCAATTTGGTTATGCATCAAAGAACTTATTAGTTGGCAAAGCGCATCCTTCATTAAAGATTTTGCATTATCCATTTTGTCTGGAATCGGAAGAGATTCGCCGCTTACGGAGTGAGTTGTTGCTCAAGTTCGAGCAAAAAGACAAAATCAAAATCACTATCGTCAGTCCTGCAAACGGCGAGGGTAAAAGTTATATGGCGGCGAGTCTCGCAATTGCCTTGTCGCAGTCTGGAAAGCGTACTTTGTTGATTGATGCCGATTTACGTGACTCTGCTCAACAGGATTATTTTGGATTAGATCGTCCCGATGGTTTGTCATCGATTTTGGCTGGGCGCAAGTTAATGGATGATGTGCTAATTAAGCTCATGCCTAATTTACATATTTTGCCAGCGGGACCCAAGCCGCCCAATCCTTTAGAGATATTGCGCGCGCCCAATCTGCATAATTTGCTAGCGTCTTGCTGGGATCAGTTTGATGCTTTTGTGGTTGATACTCATGCATCATCGCTGGCATCGGATGCTCAGATAGTGTCACACCAAATTGGCGCTGCATTGGTATTGGCACGCAAAGATGTTACGCAGCTCGCACTTCTGCGCCAAACCATGTCTGATCTGCAAGCGGCAGGTGTTGAGATACTGGGCACGGTCTATAACCAGTTGGCTGAAAGTGCAGACGATAATGACAATCCGATTGGCCAAGCAAATCAAACAGCTAATTTTATGCGTGGTCGCCAGGGGTTTTTTGCAAAATTATCCGCAAAAATTTTCCGATAAAAATCAATATGACCGATATCAGTATCTGCATTTGCACTTTCCGACGCCCGGAACTGCTGGCAAATTTGTTGACGGCAATCCGGCACCAGAATGTCAATAATGTCTCGGTACAGATTGTTGTGGTTGATAACGATCCCGCACAATCAGCAAAATCAGTATTGGCTTTGGCGCAATCCACCTGGTGCGAAAATTTAGTCGCCATTGCTCTCAGTGAGCCAAATATTTCTCTTGCTAGAAATGCTGCAGTGCATGCCGCAGTCGGTACTTGGGTTGTCTTTATTGACGATGACGAACGCCCCATTGATGGCTGGCTTGCCGCCTTAATCCTCACCCAGCAAAGCTATCACGCCGATGTTGTATTTGCGCCAGTCCTGGCAGAATACGCCGACGGCGTAGCTGGCTGGTTGCGACGTGGCGGCTATTTTGATCGGCGCCGCCTGCTTACCGGTACCCTCATCGACCATACCGATGCCCGCAGTGGGAATGTGTTAATCCGACGTAGCGCATTAATGCAGCTTTGCAAGTTGGATAATGGTGACCCCAGCATAGACTACAAGAGCGGTCCGTTTGACGCGGCCTACGGTAAAACCGGTGGCGAAGACTCTATCTTGTTCCGGCAACTTGCCGCCAACGGCGCGGTGATGGTCTGGTGTGATGAGGCGCCGGTGTATGAATGGATACCGCTGGAGCGGGCCCAAGCCAAATGGCTGGTACAACGCTCTTATCGCACCGGACAACTGTTTATGCGTACCGAGCTTGCGATGAAGTACGGATTTTCTCGCCATGGTCGTGCCGCTTATCTTGCGGTGAGGGCGGCGATACAGTTGTTGATTGCTGCTGGCCTGGCGATTGTGCTGTTGCCTTTTAAACCCTTGAAGTCGTTTCATTGGCTGCGTATTGTTGCCTCACAAGCGGGCAAAATTAGCTATCTGTTCGGTAGCCTTTCACAAGCCTACGGCGGTACCGCCTGATGTCGCTGCCGCTGACGAAATCGCCTGCATCACGCTTGCTCGCTTTGGATGGTCTGCGCGCAGTGTCAATTTTGCTGGTCGTGATTTCACATGCATGGCTGGGGCATATCGTACCCGGCGGTTTGGGCGTGACGATTTTCTTTTTTATCAGTGGCTTCATCATCACACGCTTGATGTTGCAGGAATTTGATCAGGATCAGAAAATCGATGTTCGTCATTTTTACATACGCCGCTTGTTCCGTTTGATGCCTGCTTTGATCGTCTATGTGGCTTGCTCTTTACTGGCAATGTGGATGGTGGGTGAGCCAATCAGGCTAGTAGAACTGTTATCAGTATTTTTTTATTTCGCTAATTATTTTGCGATATTTTTTGGCTTTAGCAGCACTCTGATGCCTGCGCCTTTATCCATCACTTGGTCATTGGCAGTTGAGGAGCATTTTTATCTAGTCTTCCCATTTTTATTCGCGGCACTTGCATCCAACACTAAGTGGTTTTTGCGCTTGATTGTTGTTGCCTTATTGGCAGTGTTGTTGTGGCGCTGGTATCTGGTTACGCAGATTGGGCTGGATTATCTGGCCCCCGACAGAATTTATAAAGCGACCGATACCCGGGTCGATTCGATCTTGTACGGCACTGGATTTTCGCTATTACTACATCGTTATCCAAGTGCGCGTGATTTCTTCTCTGATTGGCGGATATTTTTGGCAGGCGTCGTTTTAATGCTGAGTTCTTTGCTGATACGTGATCAGATTTTTCGTGAAAGCGTACGTTACTCGATTCAAGGCATTGCGATGGCCGCCTTGTTTTTTCATCTGATTTTTGCGGACAATCTGATCACTCGACTGTTCTCATCTGCGCCCATGGTGTACATAGGCAAAGTCAGTTACTCGCTATATTTGTATCATTATCTTGTGTTCGCTTTGATTACTGTATGGATGCCTGACGCGGCACTTGTGTTGCGAATAGTGGTCATGATGGCACTGTCTTTTCTTTGTGCGCATTTATCCTATCGTTTTGTTGAGCAATATTTTTTGCGACTTGGGCGTAAGTTTTTACATTAAATAGTGCGATGCATTTTAGCGATAAGCACCTCGCTGAGTCGTAACAAAATCAGCTATATTTACTCAAATTCATATGGATCATAAATAATATACTCCTAGTATGTATATTTAATTGTCCAGAGGATTGCTGGTCTATAAGCCGATTTTTTATAAAATGATGGGGAGTATGTGGTATTTAATTCGCTTATCTGATGTTGCACCAGGCTTGCCACAAGCTAGCAAGTTGTCGATTTAAGCTTGCGCAGTCGCTTCTTTTAAGCGCTTTAAAGAGGATGTGACTGTCATCAACGCAAAGATAAACAGCACATTCTGAAATCCAAATCCGCGGAAAAGACTGCTCTCGGTGAAGTTGGTAATGATGACCACCACGAGCATCGTTCCCCAAAACGCCGCCTGTAATCTGTCTACATAAGACATTAAAAATAATTGCTGGAATTGTTTTGCCAGACACAGAATTGCAAACCCCATGCCGATCAATCCTTGCTCATTCAAAATATCCAGATAGCCGTTATGTGATTGAAGAGGTACCCAGTATAAGGCATCAATAATGTATTGCGACAGACTGCCAGGTCCTAGCCAAAAAGCGCCGTAGCCTAATCCTATCCATTGGTGACGCGCAATTTCAAGATCAATTAATTGCCAGATATCGGTACGCCCGGTGAGATCGGAGCCTTTGCCAAACAGACCCGCAATCGGACCCGATACTTCGCCATACGTTGGCATGCGCGACTCAAACATATAAAACGCAAACGTCATCAGAATAATCAGCATACCTATGCTGAGAAAAACTCTGGTCAGCGAATAATTAGAACCTATCCGCTGCTTGCGGAACAAATGAAAAAGAAAAGAACTTAAAATCGCCATCGCCAGGCTGGTAGAACTCTTCGACATGACCAGCACAAAAAAACAAAACAACAAGCCGATCACCATTGAGCGTAGCGAGGTCTGGCCTAAACAAGTGCTGACTTGCCATAGCAAAAAACAGAGTGCCGCGACCTGACCCAACTCATTTTTTTGCGACAAAATGCCTCGCCAGGCATTACCCAATTCATAGTCAATCCCGATACTGGGGATAGCCACTGCCACAAAAAATGACGCGATCAAAATTGCGGTCAGGGTATATCTCAGATCGCTGGCAAATAAATTTAAGGGGCGGTCGCTCAACTGTATCGCCAGTCCTATCATGACCAGACCGAATAACTGTATCGCTTTTTTAAACGTCACCGCGGGCAGCGGCGACCATAATGTAGACGCCAGACACCATAAAATCAGCAGTAATAAAAACGGATTAATCGCACGCAGATAGCGTAAAGTTTGGGGCAGATGGCGGATCAGTAAAATCCCGGAGATCAGAAACAAGCTACCCCATTCCAGCTTGGTGTTAAGCGAACCTTCCATCGTCAGTTCTGAGGTGCCAGCATAATCCCAAGAGATCCCGTAAGGCAGCAAAGAGAACAGTACAAACAATACAATCAGGGAGCGCACAGCGATCACCTCTATCCAGTTCAAAGAAGCTTGATCCTGGTTAGCAGCGATGGCTGGATTTGCTTTACCTGCTGGCGTTGCTGGGCTTGTGGAGGGTTGCATGGTCTTGCTGTGTATGAATGCCAGCCAGTATTGTGCCTTGAAAGTAGGTACTAAATGATAGCAACTGTAAATTTAACTCAGATTTTCCATTGGAACATCGATAAGTGTGCCTTTGGCGGACTGACTGGCTAGACGCGACGACGACGCAAGCTGCATCTTGCTAGGAGGAGCAACAACGCCAGGCAGTTCGCCAAAGGTGCAATTGTCGCTGTAGCGCTCGCACTCGAATCGCGGTGGTGCTATCCCTCTGAAGACCGCACGCCGTCTACGTTTTTTGCGAAGTGGTAGCGGTCTAATGGAAAATCTGGGTTTAACTCTGTGATTGCTGCATTTTATCGATCTGCTCAAAGTTAGCACTATTCAATCCCATAGGATTCTGCGATATTCTCATTTCCCCATCCTACTAAACTTTATTAAATTCTCAGCCATGTTTTTTGCTGCTCGTCTTCCATCATTCATTCGCCGGCTTTTATTGACATTGTCGGGCTTTTTATTTGTCTGGCAAGTTCTGGCAAGCTCGGTAGCCCATGCAGAGCCTGATTATTATCCGTTTGAGATTGATGAAGATGCCTTAAGCGGTGCGCCCGATTTTAGTAATATGAATCACAGCATCACCGATGCGGATAAAATTTTTGTCAAAGCGGCACACTTTTATCGCGTTGGTGTCGATGGTAGGGCAAATACCAAAGACGACACACGCGTCAGATTGTTTGGTATTAGCCTGAGTAATTCCGCCAATTTTCCGCTAGAAGCGGATGCCCCAAGAATTGCAAAACGTTTGCGCAAGATGGGCTTTAACGCAGTGCGCTTGCATCATCTGGACAGCATCCTCAGTGATGATGAAGACAAACCGCGCGGCATATTGACCACAGGAGCTTTTCCTACTTTTAATGCCACTGCGATAAGCCGTTTGCGGGTGTTTATTGATGCACTCAAAGCCGAAGGTATTTACGTCAATCTGAATCTGCATGTGGGTTACACCTTCCGCCCCGCAGTAGATGGCGTCACACCTTTGTCGCCGGGTGAGCAAATGCCATTTGCAAGCAATCCCTTGCATTTGTTTGAACCTAAGATGATCAGCCTGCAAGTTGAATACGCCCGACGATTAATACGCCGTCTTGCGCTCAACAACGATCCTGCATTAGCAATGATAGAGATTAACAACGAATCCTCTTTGCTCGGCGCATGGCAAAGAGGCGATCTGGATCATTTAAAAGGGGACTACGAGCGATTATTGCAATTGCAATGGCAGCATTGGGCTGTAAGACAATACGGCAGCGCAGCGCAAGCCTGCCAGCTATGGCAAAGCTGCGATCTGACCAAGCAGGGCGGCTTGCTGGTCAAGGCGGGCGAATCCTCGTTGCTAGAGGGTGAATATGGCTGGGCAGCAAAGATGCGCACACTAGCAAGACGCGGTTTGAATAAAATCGGTGTAGCCCCGCCAGATTTGCTAGGGCATTCGTTTGAGCCGCATCCACAGGGTGCCGGAAAGCGGGTGCTCGACTTCACCCGCTTTTTAGTCGATATGGATAAACAATACCTAGAAATCATGCGTCGTACTGTACGCGCTGAGGTGGGTGATCTGGTGCCATTAACTGGCACACAAATGTATTACGGCGGCGTGATGAATGCCGATGCGCAGCAATCGATGGACTATGTTGATGAGCATTTTTATGTGGACCATTATGATTTTCCGCATCAAGCCTGGGATAGAAACGATTGGCGTATCCGCGATCAATCTGCGTTAAAAGAAGCTTGGCCGCAATTGTTGCAAAGAGCGTATTTCAGGGATGTAAACAAACCCTTTGTGCTGAGTGAATTTAATCAGGCATATCCCAACCGACAAGGGGCAGAGATATTGCCAGTGATGGCGGCATTTGCCAGCGCGCAGGATTGGGACGGTTTATTTTTCTTCCAATATATTGATGGCGATACGTGGAAATCCCTACCCGATAGTTTTTCACTCAGTGGTGATTGGGCAAAGTATGCAACGGCAGGCACGTCTGCTGCACTGTTCCGACAATTTCAGATCAGACCATTAGCCGAACGCAAAACTATTTTGCTCTCAGCTGATATCAGGCAAATGCTAGGTGCCTTGCGAGATGAATCTGCTTATCCGGCCTATTTACTGAGCCACTTTGGCATTACACCGAAGACGGCATTTTTATATAGGATTGGTATTAATAATGTGGCTAAGGCCGATCTGCCCACTAATGCAGTCTCGCAAAGCCAGGCAGATGACGGTGTTGTTTGGCAAGGACAGCAAGGTCAGCAAGGTCAAGGCAGTTCCTTGCGTTACCAATCTACTCTGGGGCAATTGAGTGTAACTACACCTTATAGCCTGATCTGGGCTGGTTTTGGCGAAGAGTCTCCTGGCAGCAGCGTTCCATCTGCTACAAATTCTTCCTCATATGAATCGCCAAAAACGACTGAAATATCAGTCAAGTTCCCGAGCGGCAGCCGTCGCTTTGCGACCATCCTGGCAACTAGTCGTGATGGCCTCAGTTTAGCCAATTCAAAACGTGTTTTATTAACCGTTGCAAGCGTCGCGCTTGGCAATCAACCTAATGCCATTCCTGCGCGACCAAAAAAATTGATCCCATATCCATCTGGTTTATCCGTTGCCGGGCAATACGGTGGTAGCTGGTGGACTTTGGAACCCGATCCTGACACTGGCAACAAACCATCTGGGCCACGCGATTCACAAGCGCCAGTTTGGCTAGAGCGTATTCCCATGGCGATGTTTTATCCCAGTAAATTTAAAACAATCCAGGTCTTCCCACTAGATGGTTCTGGCAAGCGTCGTACTGCCTTGCCTGCAACTGTGATCAAAAAAGTCAGCGGCGGATTTGAGCTGCAATTAGGGTTATCTAACTTAGGGCAAAGTGAACAGCTCTCACCTTGGTTTGAATTAATTACTGAATAATTATTTTAAAACTATCGTCATTCAGTAGGATTCAGCGTAATTTTGGCGACAGGAATTGCAAATTTTTTAGCCTGCTGAAATTTAATTTTCTTCTTTATTTCTCTTCTGTTTTTCATATCCTATGATGTGAAATTTCAATTTCATAATGTGAAAAATAATTCGACTCTGCACAATTTATTTTTCTCATTTTAAGAAATATTATTTCACATCGCAAAAAACAACATTTAAGTGTATGATTTTAAAAGATTAAATATTTGTTATATGTCTTATATAAGACCTTGTTGCTTCGCAAAAAATGTCCTATTATTTCTCTCAACGGAATTCACTTTTCATTAGTTTTAACAGCTTCATTTATTTTGCCCACAGGAGAGAACCATGACTACACGCGAACAACAGATTGCTGAATTGCAAAAAGACTGGGATACCAATCCACGATGGATCGGTATCAAACGTAATTACACCGCAGCAGATGTGGTTAATCTGCGTGGCTCGATCAAAGTTGAGCACACGATTGCGAAAAACGGTTCGATCAAATTGTGGGATCTGGTCAATAACGAGCCCTTCGTCAATGCCCTCGGCGCGCTGACTGGTAACCAGGCAATGCAACAAGTTAAAGCCGGCTTGAAAGCCATCTACCTGTCTGGCTGGCAAGTTGCAGGCGACGCCAACGTTGCGGGCGAAATGTATCCAGATCAATCTTTGTACCCGGCAAATTCAGTACCTTTGGTTGTTAAACGCATCAACAATTGTCTGACACGTGCCGATCAAATCCAATGGTCTGAAGGCAAAGGCGATACAGACTTCTTCGCGCCGATCGTGGCCGACGCAGAAGCCGGTTTCGGCGGTGTATTGAACGCGTTTGAATTGATGAAAGCCATGATCGAAGCCGGCGCATCAGGCGTCCACTTTGAAGATCAATTGGCTTCCGTTAAAAAATGCGGCCACATGGGCGGTAAAGTATTGGTGCCAACCCGTGAAGCAGTAGAAAAACTCAACGCAGCGCGTCTGGCAGCTGACGTCATGGGCACACCAACCGTGTTGTTGGCACGTACCGATGCAGAAGCGGCTGATCTGATCACATCTGATGTTGATGACAATGACAAACCTTTCCTGACTGGCGAGCGCACGGTTGAAGGCTTCTACAAAACTAAACCAGGTCTGCAACAAGCGATCTCCCGTGGTTTGGCTTATGCCGAATACGCCGACATGATCTGGTGCGAAACTGGTAAACCGGATCTGGAATTTGCTCAAGCATTTGCTGATGCAATCCACGCCAAGTTCCCAGGTAAATTGTTGTCTTACAATTGCTCACCATCATTCAACTGGAAGAAAAATCTGGATGACGCAACGATTGCCAAGTTCCAAAAAGAATTGGGCAAAATGGGCTACAAATTCCAATTCATCACCTTGGCTGGTTTCCATGCATTGAACTACGGCATGTTCAACCTAGCACACGGTTATGCACGTAACCAGATGTCGGCTTTTGTCGAATTGCAAGAAGCAGAATTCGCCGCAGCAGAAAAAGGCTTTACCGCAGTCAAGCATCAGCGTGAAGTCGGTACAGGTTACTTTGATGCAGTGACACAAGTCATTCAACAAGGTCAATCTTCTACTACGGCCTTGCATGGCTCGACAGAAGATGAACAGTTCTTCGACGCTAAAAAAGTCGCTTAAGTTGGTTTGAGTTTTAGCGCATTTGCGCTGAACTGTAAGGCAGTAGCTTTTAAATAAGATGCAAAAAGAAAAACCGCATGATGCAGATCGTGCGGTTTTTTGTTTTTATACTTTCGTACGTAGACAGTGATTTTCTGATTTTATGAATGATATTGTCAAACAGCGTTCAATATTTACCACCTGTCAGCGTCCAAATTTTTCCACTTTATCGGCTTGTTCAGAACGATTTTTGCTGTGCTTAAATCGGTAAGAATCGTTCCCGGTTTCCAAGATGTCGCAATGGTGCGTAACACGGTCAAGCAAAGCGGTAGTCATTTTTGCATCACCAAAGACCTGTACCCATTCGCCGAATGACAAATTGGTCGTAATGATGAGCGAGGTTTTTTCATAGAGATGGCTGATCAGATGGAACAGCAATGCACCTCCAGAAGCGGGAAACGGCAAATATCCCAGCTCATCTAAAATGACAGCGTCCATCAGGCAGAGCTGTTTCGCCAGATTGCCGACCTTTCCCTGACTCTTCTCTCGTTCCAACTGGTTGACCAGATCGACCGCATTAAAGAAACGCACCCGCTTGCCATGATGGATTGCCGCGACACCGATGGCAGTGGCCAAATGCGACTTGCCGGTGCCAGTACCACCCACCAGAATTAGGTTGTGCGCTGTTTCCATAAATCCTGCGGTCGCCAATTGCTCAACCACTGTTTGCGATAAGGGAGTCTCTGCCCAGTTAATGCCAGTTAAGTCACGGTGAATCGGGAAGCGTGCTGTTTTGAGTTGATAGCGTAAGCTCTTGAGTTGCCTATCGGTTTGTTCTGCATGGATTAACCGCTCCATCCAGCTTTCAGGTCGATGTGCTTGCCTGGGCTTTTCTGCCTGCAGCTCACTCCATGCCAAAGCCATCCCATAGAGTTGCAGTGTTTTTAAACTGGTAGCGTGGTCAGTGGACATTGGCCGCTCCCAGCAAATAATCATAACGGTGGCAGTTCGCCAGAGGTTCCATCGTCAAAGCAATGGTGTCTGGCAGGTGGATCGCTGCTGCGGGTAAATGCGGCGCAATGAGACGGCGCAATTCATTCATCACGATAGGCGCACTGATGACGCCGCCCTCCAGAGTTAACTCACATGCCACAGTAAGCGCATCAAGTCCTGCTTCACCGGCAAGCATCAGTAATTCTACGAAGGCTCGGTCTCCTTTCGGTTGCTTCAGAATCCGGTCGCGTACTTGCACAACCGCTCTGGGTAATGTCCATTCAACGAATGGTGCGCCATTCCGTAAAGCGCCAGGCTTCTTCTCCAGAACAGGCAGGTAATGCCAGGGATCACAAATCAACTGGTCACGACTGAATTGACGGGCATGGGCGGCAATCACTTCGCCCTGTGCGACGACCCGCACCAGATTTGCTGTCGTGCGAACAGATACCGCCTGCCCGGCAAACCGCGCTGGCACACTGTACTTATTCCGGTCTACTTTCACTAGACAAGTGGACGAGGCACGCATCATTTTTTCTACATAGCCATCAAAGTGCGCGCTGACAGGTCGAAGCAAAGGCTGCTCATCAGCATAACAGTCTGCAATGGTGCGCTGACTTTGTGTCGGGTGCATACGTTGCGCTAATTCCTGGCAGCGGGTTGTGAGCCACGCATTTAAATCCGCAAAGGAAGCAAAGCGGGCCAACGGGGTAAACAGCCATTCCCGTACATTGCCAACTTGATTCTCGACCTGACCTTTCTCCCAACCAGAAGCAGGAGTGCAGGCCACTGGTTCAAACAGATAATGATTGGCCAGCGTTAAAAAGCGCCGGTTAAATTGACGTTCTTTACCGACAAAGACGGTGTCGACGACGGTCTTGAGATTATCGTAAATCAGACGGGCAGGCACACCGCCAAAGAAGGTAAATGCACGGATGTGCGCATCAAAGACCATTTCCTGCGTTTCTCTGGGATAGGCGGCCACAAACATTTGGCGGCTATAGGCTAACCGGAAATGGGCGACTTTAATCGTTTGCATGATGCCAGCGATTTCCACCTGTTCCTGGCTCCAGTCAAACTGGCAGGCATCGGCTGGCAGAAACACCAACGGAATAAACGCTTCGGTGATTTTTGGACCATGTGCGCTGGATTTCCACTGTTTTACAAATCGTTGAATGCTGTCGTAGGCCCCGCCGTAACCTAGTTCCTGTAGCCCCTCAAATAGCCGTTGCGCTGTTCGGCGCCGTGATCGGGGTAGTTTGGATTCTTCTTCTAACCAGGAGGTTAGCTGGTCTTTATATTCATCGAGGCGGGGTGAAACCGTTAGCAGCCGCTGATATTTAGGCTGTTCGACGGTATTGAGATGTTTGCGTACGGTCGGCCGGGAGAGTCCCATTTCTCTCGCAATGGCAGAAATCGATTGTTTCTGTACTGAATGACGTCTTCTTATTTCGTAAATGATGTCCATATAAATCACTCCAGATACCCCCGGCTAAAACACCGGATGGTGACACACTAGGGTGGAAACTTTTGGACGCTGTTTCCACCCCTAATCTGGTAAGTATTGCACGCTGTTTGACAAGGCTGATATTTAAAACGATGTATTTGACTATGATTTATCATTTCCTCGTTGCTCCATTTCTTTGTACCAATCAGTATCACGATCTGGATCAAGACTGGGATATTGGCGAATTATTGGCCACATCAAATCAGAGTGCGCCTCCATAATATTGCCCATTATTCTTCGAAATTTCTTCTTCTCTTCTAAATCGTCGAAAGACTCGATAATTTCGCACAATTCATTTAGTGTGACGCTCAAAGACGCAAAGCGTTCCATTGCTTCATTAGCAGCTTCAATCTTCATTTAAACTCGATGCCTAACGCCCGCGTTAACAGGCGGCAAGCCGCGAAGCGGGTTGACGTCCTGTTGAACAACCAGTTAGGCCGCGGCGCGTAGATAGACTTTTGGGCTTCATTTGCAGATTCTCTCATCGGCTGATGGCTGCGCAGTAGGGGCCGAACTTATTTGCTCCAGCCCGACAAACTTGCTTTCTTTTCGTGAACTGACGATTAGTTCAAGCAAAACATGCCCATTGCCATTGGTCGGGATATATTGCTCAACGAGTGCTATGAGACCAGTGTCGTTTGGCTTGAAATAGCTAACGGCGGGTGATGCGGTTGGTGGATAGTGGAGTGAAGTGGCACCAATCTCCGCCAGGCTCGATGTGAGCTCTTCTTGAATGGCGACAGCTGGGTCTCGTTCATAGGCGAGGGAGTAGCCAAACTGCTTCGCCAAGGCGTCGAAATCACCTGAGCAAAGTAGCCGCGTTGCATGTACGCCAAAGTCAGCCAGAGGCTGAGTTGCGGTTTGGTCATCGGTGATTTTCATACGAGGCCTAACGTGATTTAATTTTCATTTTGCAATAATATCCGACGGAAAAAAATAGCAAGCTTGCTCTACATCTCTTGAAATGCTCATGGACATGAGCTATATTTGGTTATACTGATTAAATATACAGTATAACCAAATGGACAAAAACATCACGCCTGTAAAACCGCGTTTACTCGACCAAGTACGTGAACGCTTGCGTTATAAGCATTACAGCTTGTCAACAGAAAAGGTCTATGTATATTGGATACGTTTCTTTATACGCTGGTCTGGATTGCGTCATCCTGTGGAAATGGGGGCGCCCGAAATAGAGGCGTTTTTGACGATGCTGGCAACCGATAGGCAAGTCTCTGCATCTACCCATAAACAAGCTTTAAGCGCTATTTTGTTTTTGTACAAAGAAGTGATTCAAGTTGATTTGCCTTGGATGCAGCAAATTGGTCGGCCAAAAACATCGCAACGTTTGCCGGTGGTGTTGACGGCTTTGGAGGTGAAGGCGATATTCACTGTTTTGAATGCCAGTCGTCCAGAATTTGCCTTATTTGCCAAACTACTTTATGGCACTGGGATGCGGGTTATGGAAGCGGCGCGGTTAAGAACCAAGGATATTATATTTGAACGAGGCGCGATTATTATTCGCGAGGCCAAAGTCGGGAAAGACCGTGTGGTGATGTTGCCAATCAGTTTGCAACGTGATTTGCAGAGCCAATTACAGCAAAGCAAGTTACTTTGGCAAATAGACGTTGATACACAAAAAAGTGGCGTTGAAATGCCTTTTGCATTGGCCAAAAAATATCCGCGAGCCGAGCATAGTCTGGCGTGGTTTTGGGTGTTTCCTCAAAAAAATCTCGCGACTGATCCAAGATCTGGTGTAGTGCGCCGGCATCACCTTTTTGCCCAAACATTTCGACGTGCTTTTACTGCAGCGTTAAGGCATACAGGTAACCATAAACCAGCAAGTCCGCATACGTTGCGGCATAGTTTTGCGACCCATCTATTGCAAAGTGGTTGCGATATTCGTACTGTGCAAGATTTACTTGGGCATGCTGATGTCAGCACTACGATGATTTACACTCATGTGTTAAAAGTAGCTGGTGGCGTGCGCAGTCCGCTGGATGCTATGTCGTAATTTTTATTGTCGGATAGTACAAATTGTCATCAAGTTGCACGTCGCTACTATCTCTACGAATTGATAGCGATAAATGAAAATTCTGGTTTATTTTGAACGGTGTTTTTTTCTCTGCAATTCTCGTTCACGCTGAAGCACCCCAATAAATTTCACCCCCTGCGTCGTGTAGCGTTGCCACAGACGACGCGGTTCGCTGGCAAGACGCCAGAACCATTCCATACCGATTTTTTGCATCCATTGCGGGGCGCGTTTTTTTTCTCCTAAGGCGAATTCCATGGCAGCGCCGACGCAGAGTAGTAAAGGTGCATTGTTCTGGGTAAATTCTTTACGATAGCGGAAGCACCAGCGTTCTTGTTTGGGCATCCCCAGGCAGACGAAGACGATGTTGGGTAGCGCTTGCTGGACCAGGCGCATGGCTTCTGTGCCTTCTTCACCGTCTGCGGAGAATTGCATTGATGGACAAAAAATACTGACTTTTAAGCCGGGGTAGGTTTGTGCAAACGCTGCTAACAGCGCGGCTTCTTGTCCCGGTTGTCCGCCGATCACAAAAATCGATAGTTGTTTTCGTATGGCGCCTTGGCACAGCGAGACAAATAAATCGGCACCGGTAACGCGTTCTGGCAGCGGTATTGCGGCCATTTTGCTGGCCCAGATAATTGGCATGCCGTCGGCAAAAATATAGTCGGCTTCGGCGTATTGCGCTTTAAACGTCGGGTCACTATCTAGCTTGACGACGTGATCGACATTGGGCGTGACGACGATGCGGCTGGGATGATTGCGCTGGCTGGCTACCTCTAGCAAATGTATCGTTGCCTCATCAAATGTACAGGCTCGAATATCTAGTCCGAATAAATTACTGATCTGTAGCGCTGGGTCGCTTGGCAAATGGTCGTTGGCTGAGGGCATGGGGTAATATTCGCAAGAAGGTTAGCGTGTCAGAAAATTGATTATCTCAGCTATCGCGGTGTTTCTGTATTCGAAAGTATCAACATGTTTCATAAAAACTATAAAACCAGAATAAAAATTTGCGGCTTGACGCAGGCAGACGATGTGTGGCGTGTGATCGCCGCGGGTGCGGATGCGTTAGGCTTTGTGTTTTATCCGCCTAGTCCGCGTTATGTCACGCCCGCTATTGCTGCGAATCTGGTTAAAGAGATTTCACCATTTGTGATGTCGGTTGGTTTGTTTGTGAATGCGACGATTGAGGAGTTGCAGGCGACGGTGGCTGTGGTGCCGCTACAGTTATTGCAGTTCCACGGTGATGAGACCGCCGCGCAGTGTCACGCGCTTGCCAGCGCCGTAAACCGGCCATTTATCAAAGCTTTTCGGGTCAAGCTCACCACAAGCGCGGCTGATTTGCTAGAATGCGAATTAGAATATCGTGCGGCAAGTCCTTTGTTTGCCGGATTATTGCTTGATACCTTCGTCGATGCGTACGGAGGTAGTGGAAAGGTTTTTGATTGGTCTCTCATCCCAAAAGAACTCGCGCCTCGGGTCGTTTTAAGTGGTGGCTTGAGCGTGCAAAACGCGACTGACGCAGTGCGTCAGGTTCGTCCGTTTGCGGTCGATATCAGTAGTGGTGTCGAGCTAAGCAAAGGGATTAAAGATGATGTCAAGGTACGTGCTTTTATTGAGGCCGTGCGCTTGGCAGACAATGAAAACTAGCTAATTAGCTATGTTAATGAGCTTAGCTAATTGCCACTGAAAGTAAAATCATGAGCACGATCAATTCTCTGTCGCCAACCCAGCCGGGTTTGCAGACTGCATCTCAATCTAATCCGCAAGCAATTTTCCACGCGGCTGAATACAATTTCCCTGATGCGCGTGGTCATTTTGGCCAATATGGCGGTACCTTTGTGTCAGAAACCCTGACCCATGCGCTGACTGACTTAAAAGAAAACTATGCACGCTATCAAAACGATCCGAAATTTTTAGCTGAATTCCGCGATGAGCTGCATCACTTTGTCGGTCGTCCGTCACCGGTGTACCACGCCAAGCGCATGTCCGAAATCAGTGGCGGCGCGCAAATTTATTTCAAGCGCGAAGACTTAAACCATACCGGCGCGCACAAAATCAACAATGTCATCGGACAGGCTTTGCTCGCCAGACGCATGGGCAAGCCTCGTGTGATTGCTGAAACCGGTGCAGGGCAGCATGGCGTGGCAACCGCCACAATCTGTGCACGTTTTGGCCTGGAATGCGTGGTCTACATGGGATCGGAAGACGTCAAGCGCCAAGCGCAAAACGTCTACCGCATGAAGCTGCTTGGCGCGACCGTGGTACCAGTTGAGTCGGGTTCCAAGACCTTAAAAGACGCGCTGAATGAGGCGATGCGCGACTGGGTTGCCAATGTGGATAATACGTTTTATATCATCGGTACCGTCGCTGGTCCGCACCCATATCCTATGATGGTGCGTGACTTCCAGTCTGTGATTGGTGAGGAATGCTTATGGCAGATGCCAGAAATGACCGGTCGTCAGCCGGACGCCGTTCTGGCGTGCGTTGGCGGGGGCTCGAATGCGATCGGGATTTTCTATCCGTACATCGATCAAAAAAATGTGCAATTGATCGGCGTAGAGGCGGCAGGCGAGGGCATGGAAACAGGTAAGCACTCGGCGTCGCTGACGGCGGGTTCGCCGGGCGTGCTACATGGCAATCGTACGTATCTGCTGCAAGACGCGAATGGCCAAGTGATCGAGACGCACTCGGTATCGGCGGGTCTGGATTACCCTGGCGTGGGGCCAGAGCATGCATGGTTGAAGGATATGGGGCGTGCCCAATACGTCACGATTACTGACGTCGAGGCATTGAAAGCCTTCCATGATTGCTGCCGAATCGAAGGCATTATCCCAGCCTTGGAATCAAGCCACGCGCTCGCTTACGCGGCCAAACTTGCGGCGACTTTACCTAAAGACAAAATCATTTTGGTCAACTTGTCTGGTCGTGGCGATAAGGACATGCATACCGTGGCCGAAAAGGCTGGCCTTAAGTTCTATTAACAGCCTGATTAAAAGTTCAGTTATGTTACATCCAGAGCGCACCTGAGTTATCAGGGTTTGCTCTAGATTTTAATATACTCCCCTAAAATATTTGATAAATCGGCTTATTGTCCAGATAATCTCTGGACAACTAATAAATACCTAGGTGGAGTATATTGATTTGATCAGTGCAAGTGTAGTGTGCGAATGCTTTCGTTACACGCTCAGGCAGTACTTTAGGCTGCACCTTAGTTGCCCCTTAGTTGCCCCTCATGCTACCTATTCATACTATAAATTAGCAGGAAAAATACCATGCCAAGAATACAAACGACCTTAGCAGCGCTCGCTGCCAATAACAAAAAAGGCTTGATCCCCTTTATCACCGCAGGCGACCCCGATCCTGCACTGACGGTGCCGCTGATGCATGCCCTGGTTGAGGGCGGTGCGGATATTATCGAACTCGGCGTGCCGTTTTCTGATCCGATGGCGGATGGCCCGGTGATACAGCGCGCTTCCGAGCGGGCACTGTTGCATGGAGTTGGATTGCGTGATGTATTACAATTCGTCCGCGAATTTCGATTGAGCAATCAAACCACGCCAGTTGTGCTGATGGGATATGCCAATCCGATTGAACGTATGGGCATAGACGCCTTTATTGCCTCGGCAACAGAAGTTGGGGTGGACGGCGTTTTGGTCGTAGACTATCCGCCAGAGGAATGTGAGGATTTTGCCAACAAGATGCAGCAAAATGGCATGGATACTATTTTCTTGCTGGCACCGACTTCGACCGATGAGCGCATCGCTCAGGTTGGTAAAATTGCCACTGGTTATGTTTATTATGTCTCGCTCAAAGGCGTAACCGGGTCGGGAAGCTTGGATTTAGACGCTGTCGCCGCCATGATTCCACGTATCAAAAAACACGTCAAAGTCCCTGTGGGCGTGGGTTTTGGCATACGTGACGGTGCAACGGCAAGAGCAATTGCGTCCGTTTCCGACGCGGTTGTGATAGGCTCTCGGATTATTCAAGAGCTAGAAACGACGCCGCGTGAAAATGCTGTCGCGGCAGTAAAAAGCTTTATTTCTGGTGTCAGACAGGCGTTGGACGAGTAAAATACGCGCTGACGATTGTTTGTCCCCCGCGTTTATTCCACCAGAATGAACATGATGCTTGCGATGTCTACATGGTTATCTATGTGATCGCAAGCCGAATTCAGGAGAAATTATGAGTTGGCTAGAAAAATTACTACCACCGCGCATTCAGCGCTCAGAATCTGCGCACCGCAAATCCATGCCCGAAGGGCTGTGGGTCAAATGCCCTTCCTGCGAAGCCGTACTGTATCGCTCCGATCTGGAAGCAAATATCCATGTTTGCCCAAAATGCAGCCACCATATGCGTATTGGCGCACGCGAACGCCTTGACGCTTTGCTCGACGCTGGCGGACGGTATGAAATCGGTCAGGAAGTCTTGCCGATTGATACCCTGAAATTCAAAGACAGTAAAAAATACACCGATCGCCTAAAAGATGCCTTAGAGTCGACTGGCGAGACAGATTCTATGATCGTCATGGGTGGTTCTATCATGACCGTTCCCGTTGTTGTGTCCTGCTTTGTATTCGACTTTATGGCCGGGACCATGGGTTCCGTATTGGGTGAGCGTTTTGTGCGCGGCGCACAAGCGGCACTGGATCAAAAAGTTCCGTTCATTTGTATTACTGCTAGTGGCGGTGCTCGTATGCAAGAAGGTGTCTTGTCCCTCATGCAAATGGCAAAAACCACGATGATGTTGACGAAATTGTCGGAAAAGAAATTGCCGTTTATCTCAGTGCTGACTGATCCGACTACTGGCGGTGTATCTGCCTCGTTCGCTTTTATGGGTGACGTTGTGATCGCTGAACCTAAGGCGTTGATTGGCTTTGCAGGTCCGCGCGTGATCGAAAATACCGTTCGCGAAAAATTGCCAGAAGGCTTCCAGCGTTCAGAATTCTTATTGCAAAAGGGCGCGATTGACATGATTGTTGACCGTCGCAAAATGCGCGAAGAAATCGCTCGTTTGCTGGCTTTGTTGCAGAACCAGTCTGCAGAAGCGGTCTCGTAAATTTTTGTCTATTTTTCATACTGAAATTTCAAAGAAATCTAAATACGAGCCCGATTCTGTCGGGCTTTTTTTATCTTATGACCAATTCGCTTAATTCTTCTACTTCTATGACGACGCCTGACAATCTGCTGGATTGGCTGGCATTGCTAGAAACTCGTCACTCCAAAGAAATCGACATGGGTCTGGATCGTGTCGCCGCGGTGAAGGAGCGCTTGGATATCCGCTACGAATGCCCAGTCGTCGTCGTTGGTGGTACCAATGGCAAAGGGTCTACCTGCGCCATGCTGGAGTCGATTTTATTGCAAGCTGGATATCGTGTCGGTTTATACAGTAAGCCGCATTTTTTAGATTTTAACGAGCGCGCCCGTATCCACGGTGAGTCAGTCAAAGATCAGGTGTTTGTTGATGTGTTTGCCGAGGTAGAAGTAGCAAGGCTGATGGAGCCAGCGATCTCACTAACTTATTTTGAATTTACTACGCTGGCGATTTGTAAATTACTGGCTGATGCTAAATTAGACGCCGTGATTCTGGAAGTTGGCCTGGGTGGTCGTCTGGATGCGGTCAATGTGATTGATGCCGATGTCTCGATAGTCACCAGCGTCGATATTGATCATGTGGATTATCTGGGGGATACCCGCGAAAAAATTGGGTTCGAGAAAGCCGGTATTTTCCGTACCGGCAGAACTGCCATTTGCGGCGATCCTGTGCCGCCACAATCTTTGATTGAGCATGCGACCAAGATTGGTGCCGATCTGTGGTTGTTTGGTCGAGATTTCAATTATTCCGGCGATAAGCAACAGTGGAATTTTGGTGGTCGTGTGCAACGTCGCAATTCGCTCGGTTATCCGAGTTTGCGCGGCGCGAATCAGTTGCTGAATGCAGCCGCTGTGTTAGCCGCGTTGGAAGCGTTAAGAAATCGCTTGCCCGTAGGAGCACAAGAAGTGCGTAATGGGTTGGTAATGGTCGATTTGCCGGGGCGTTTCCAGGTGATGCCCGGTCGCCCGGTGGTCGTGCTTGATGTGGCGCACAACCCACATGCGGCCGCTACACTGTCGCAAAATTTCGACAATATGGGATTTCACGCTTATACCTATGCCGTGTTTGGATCAATGCTGGATAAGGATATTGATGGCGTCATTGCGCAGATCAAAGGCAAGATTGATCACTGGTGCGTCACCGATTTGCCTTTGCCACGCGCTGCCAGCGCTGACCATTTAAAGGAACGATTATTGGCAGCAGGTGCCTTGCAAGATGCGGAACATAGTGTCCAAACTTTCACAAGTCCAGAGGATGCCTATGCCTTTGCGCTCGGTAAGGCAGGGGAAAATGATAGAATAGCGGTCTTCGGTTCTTTTCTCACGGTAGCGGGTGTGATGAAGGCGCGGAAGCAGAATAACCACTAGTGATCTTTTGGGAGAACTTCTAAAAACCTTTAATCGAAATGCGGCACTAGGCGCAAAACGTAGCAACACGCTGGTATTGCGAAGCTTTGCAACAACGAGATGAGCTCGATTATAGAATTTTTAGAAGTTCCTTTTTGATCACGAATCACTTAGATACTTGCACATGAGCTTGCTATCACGTTTTAAACAAAAGCAAGAAACAACATCCGATCAGGATAATGGCGAATACCGTTCTCGTGCAGAGGACGACACCAAGCCCGTACGTGGCAGCAAACGCGCTGATCGTTCAGATAATGCGCGTAAAAGCAAAGTTGCGGATCCTATATTGCCAGAAAAAAAACGTGCCCGCCGCCGCTTGATTGGTGCCATCGCTTTGGTATTAGCCGCTGTGATTGGCTTGCCTATGATTCTGGATTCAGAGCCTAAGCCATTGGCTGACGATATTGCGATCCAGATTCCATCTAAAGATAAATTGCCAGCGAGCGAGCAGGTAGCAGTACCAAAAGTAGCCGGCAAGCCAGCCGAAAAACCAGATGAACCGCTGGAAGAAATTATCGATCCGCCCCAGACGCAACAAAAGCCGCAAGTTAAAGCTTCAAGCAAAGATGTTGCTGCCTTGCCTGCGGTTACGCTTGCAGATAGTAAAGTGTCTGCGAAACCAGAGGTCAAGCCTGAATCAAAGTCCGACCCGAAAGTGTTCACAGACGCCAAGCCTGCATCCAGGCCAGAATTAAAGCCGGAAACCAAATCAGCTAGAGCTGAAATAAAAATAGATACGAAGTCTGATACTAAAGCCGACACTAAGCCAGAAACTAAAGTTGAGGCAAAAATACCAGTCATAAAACCACCGGTAAAATCCTCTGAACAAAATGATGATGCTGCGCGTGCTTTAGCAATACTCGAAGGAAAAACTGTTAAACCTGCGGTAAAAGCAGAAGTTCAAACCAAAGAACATAGCGGATACGTGGTTCAGGCAGGTGCCTTTTCTACCCCAGAAAAAATCAGCGAAGTACAAGACAAGTTGAAGGCTGCGGGGATTAAATCGTACACACAAAAAGTAGCGACTTCACCTAATGGCGACAAATCAGTGACGCGCATACGCGTAGGTCCGTTTGAAAGCAAGGAAGAAGCGGATAAGGCTACTGCGAATCTGGTCAAGCTTGGATTAAGCCCTAAGTTGATTCCTAACTGATGAACCCCATATTGATGGTAGCAGGAATGTGCTGTGACCTTATTTGATTACCTGGTGCTGTTTATACTGATTTGCTCCATCGTTATCAGCACCATGCGCGGCCTGGTGAAAGAGATGTTGTCACTGGTCAGTTGGGTAGTGGCATTTGTCGTTGCCAATACGTTTAGTGCAAGCGTTGCTGGCTATTTGCCAGATCTGTTCCCCGGGCAGATGTTGCGTTTAATCGTGGCATTTATTGCCTTGTTTATTGGTGTACGTTTGCTAATGTCCTTATTAATGATGGCGGTAGACGCCGTGCTGAAAGCCAGTGGTCTGAGCCTGGCTGATCGTGGTTTAGGCGGTTTGTTTGGCTTGGCGCGTGGCTGTATTCTGGTACTTGCAGCAGTGATGGTTTGTGGCATGACATCGATTCCGCAACAGCCATTCTGGCGCAACGCGCTGCTCAGTCCGATTGTCGTGACGTCGGCGCAAACTGTGATGCCATTTTTGCCCGCGTCGATTACGCGGCATGTCAGCTTTTAGATTTTAATTTGTTTTTTAGGAGTCCACCATGTGTGGCATCGTCGGTGTAGTTTCAAATAGTCCCGTCAATCAATTGCTCTATGACGCCTTGCTGTTGTTACAGCATCGTGGTCAGGATGCAGCTGGTATTGCAACGGGCCATGGCAATAAATTTGCAATGCATAAAGCAAACGGCTTGGTACGAGATGTATTTCGTACCCGCAATATGCGTTCTTTACCAGGCAATATCGGTATCGGTCAGGTGCGCTACCCAACCGCAGGCTCAACCAGCGAAGAAGAGGCACAACCGTTTTATGTGAACGCGCCTTTTGGTATTGTGCTGGCACATAACGGTAATTTGACCAATGCTGACGAACTCAAAATTGAGTTATTCAAAAATGATATGCGTCATTTGAATACCGATTCTGATTCAGAGGTATTACTCAATATTCTGGCGCACCAGATCCAGGAAGTGACCAGTGGTTATTCGCTTGATCCTCAATCCATGTTCCGCGCGGTATCTATGTTGCATCGCCGGGTGCGTGGTTCTTACGCGGTAGTTGCACAAATCGCGGGTTATGGCTTGTTGGCATTTCGCGATCCGTTCGGGATTCGTCCTTTGTGTATTGGGTTGTCGCATACCGAAAATGGTGTCGAATACATGATCGCTAGCGAGTCGGTTGCTTTAGATGGTTTGGGTTTTAAGTTCCTACGTGATGTTGAGCCGGGCGAGGCGATTTTTATTGATCTCGACGGCAAAATGTACAACGAACAATGCGCTGATAATCCCACCCTCAATCCTTGCGCATTTGAATACGTCTATCTGGCCCGCCCGGACTCCATTATCGACGGCGCATCGGTGTACCTGACACGTTTAAAAATGGGCGAATACCTGGCAGACAAAGTACGCAATCAATTCCGCGATGGTGAGATTGATGTTGTCATGCCTATTCCCGATTCTTCCCGTCCATCAGCGATGGAACTGGCGATGAAATTGAATCTGGATTACCGCGAAGGCTTCATCAAAAATCGTTACATTGGGCGTACTTTTATGATGCCAGGTCAGGCGATTCGCAGAAAGTCGGTGCGCCAGAAATTGAATGCGATCAAGCAGGAATTTGCTGGTAAGAGTGTATTGCTGGTCGATGATTCTATCGTCCGTGGTACCACCAGCCGCGAGATTGTCCAGATGGCACGCGAGTCCGGTGCCAAGCGGGTGATTTTTGCTTCTGCGGCACCACCAGTAAAATTCCCAAACGTGTACGGAATCGACATGCCGACCCGCAGTGAGTTAATCGCCTACGGTCGTAGCGAAGATGAGGTCTGTCGTGAAATTACCGCAGATGCCCTGGTGTACCAAGACGTAGCCGCTATGAAGCGTTCTATCTCTGACGTTAATCCTTACTTGCGCAACATCGAGGCATCTTGCTTTGATGGATATTATGTTACCGGTGACGTCAGTCCAGCCTATCTCAATCGCTTAGAAACAGCGCGAAATAATCCACGTCCAGATACCGAGGATGTAATGCGTTCTCAGTTAAATTTGAATTTAGCTGAACGCGCAGATTAATTTTTTAGCGTTAATATATAAAAAAAGCCCGACATCATGATGGTGTCGGGCTTTTTTATATTTGGTACGGCTGACCGGAAATCTCAGTTAAAACCAAGTTAAATCTAGTTCGCTCACTGTTCAATTTCATCCGCACGTCTTTGACGATACTCCATCAGATTCAGCACGATCATCATCAGGGCACCTAAGGGTGCCAGGGTTGCCAGCAGCCAGAATATTGCATTAAAATAAATGTTGTCTCGTACGGTAACTTTACGTGGTTCAGGTGGGGCGTTTGCTGCAATTGCTGTGGCGACTGTCTGTGCATCATCTTGGATAGATATCAACATCGCGTTCGTTGACGAGGTTGTTGGAGATATTGCTGGCGCTCCCGATGTCGTCTTTGGAGTGCTCTGTGTACATGGAGTGCTTGCTGACTTATTACCACCGTTGGTTTCGCCCGCACATGGGTTGGACTGCGCCAAGGCATAGGCCGATAATAAGCTAGTTAGCAACAGAGCAAGAATGAAGTGAATGCGTTTCATAATTTTTATAAAATTAATCAAGGCAAGAATCTTAACAGGTCTGTACTTGAGCGTGATAATACTGATCGGCACATCAGTTGCTACAACGGATGAGTTATAGTTAAATCAAGTAAATTTAACTATTGGTCAGGTATAGTCTCACGTCTTATTTGCAGTTAAGTTGGCAGTTAAATTTGCAGTTAATTAAGCGGGCAAACACCATGCATCCATTATTGTTAGAGGTCAAAAACCTCAGTAAGTCTTTTGGTCAACGTAAGGTTGTTGATACAGTTTCCTTCTCTTTGCAGCACGGACAGACCTTGGGCTTACTTGGCCCAAATGGCGCTGGAAAATCAACCACGGTTAGCATGATTTGTGGCTTGCTTAAGTCGGATCAGGGCGAGGTCAGGGTGGATGGGCAATTGGTTGGTGCTGGCAATAATGCGGTCAAGCATAAGATTGGTCTGGTGCCACAAGACCTGGCTTTATATGATGATTTGTCGGCGCTAGAAAATCTCAAATTATTTGGTGCCTTGTACGGCTTGTCTGGCAGTGCTCTTAAATCTCGCTGCGACATCGTGCTGGATTTAGTCAATTTAAAAGATAGAGCTAGCGATAAGTGCTCTACCTTCTCCGGTGGTATGAAACGTCGTTTGAATATCGCTGCAGCATTACTGCATGACCCGCAATTATTAATTCTGGATGAGCCGACGGTCGGCGTTGATCCGCAAAGCAGGAACGCGATTTTTGATAGCTTAGAAGTCCTCAAAAAACAGGGCAGAGCCTTGATTTATACCAGCCACTATATGGAGGAGGTTGAGCGTCTTGCAGACCATATTGTGATTATCGATCATGGCAAAGTCATCGCGGACGAAAGCCCGCAAGCTTTGTTCCAGCGCTTGCCAGCACAAGCCGCTTTGCAAGTTGATTTAGATCGTCCGTTGTCGGCAGATACTCTGGCCGCTCTTGGTCAGCAAACAGGCGTCAGCCATGTTCAGCATGCAAAGGATAACGAACATGTAGACATTGCTTTGATCAACCCTAGCTTTGCTTTGCCTGTGTTGGATTGGTTGAATGCGCAAGGCTATGCGCCTTTGCATTTTGCTACGGCTAAAACGAAGTTAGAAGACATTTTTTTAACGCTGACAGGCCGTAGTTTGCGCGACTAATTGCGTTCACTCAGTTAAGTCACAAATTTACATCACTAAGTACATCACTAAGCCAAGCCGCTTGCAATTAAAGCTTGTTGATCTGCACATACTCTAAGCTCTGAAAGAACTAACATGACTGCTCTGATTGCCCTTATTCGCAAAGATCTGATTCTGTTTTTGTCTGATCGTCGTGCGATGTTGTTGACCTTAGTGATGCCGATTGTGCTGGGCGCATTTTTTGGTTTTGTCACTGGCGGAAATTCCGATAAAGAAACCGCCAAAATCCAGATCGCGCTGGTGATGCAGGACAATCATCCTATTAGCCAGAAGATTGCTCAAGGTTTGATTACCGAACCGAATTTGCAAGTGACTGAGCTTGCTTTAGAGCCAGCTCAGGACCTGGTACGTAAAGGTAAATTAAATGTGGCGATCGTGATCCCCGCTGGCTTTGGTCAATCCGCAGGCGCTGCTTTATTTGGGGCTGGTAAAAAACCGGAACTGCCGATTTTTTATGATCCTTCACAAGCGGCTGTTCTGGCAATGGTCAAAGGGATGTTGACGCAGCAAGTCATGCAGCATGTCAGTGCCGAAATGTTTGGCGGTGCATCGGGTTTGTCGCTGGTAGATAAAAGTATTACAGAGCTAGATGCTGATCCAGAACGGGCTGCCGGTCAGCCAGAGCTGCGTGAGTTTTTAGGTAGTGTGAAAAAATTTCAGAGCAAAACCCGGTCAGCTGCGACCACCGCAACCACCGCAACCACAGATGTAAATAGTGATAAGAACAGAGATAAAAACACCGGCACGGTTGCTGCTGCAAGTGTGGTATCTGACTCCGCTGCTTCATCGCCAAACACCGCAGATAAACCAGCAACTGAAGCAGGTTTGTCTATGCCATTTACCACTAAAGATCAGGCAATGGTCGCAGGTGATCCTGTCGTCGCACATTACAATGGCTATGCACATTCATTTTCCGGGATGACAGTGCAATTTATCCTCTTTATGGCGATTGACGCGGGCATCAGTGTGCTAGCCGCGCGCCGTCTGGGCTTATGGAATCGCTTGCTGGCCGCTCCAGTGGGATTAAATACTTTGCTCGCCGCCAGAGCCTTTTCTTGTGCACTGATTGCATTTGCTTTAACGGGGGTTATTTTTGCTGTTGCTGGCGTAGTTTTTAAGGTGCAAATTGCTGGTAGCTATATCGGATTTATCGGAGTCGCATTGAGTTTTTCTTTGATGACAGCTAGTTTTGGTTTGTTGATTGCCGCCTTTGGCAAGACGCCTGAGGCAGCGCGCGGTATTGCCGTGTTTGCTACGCTGATTATGGTGATGCTGGGCGGTGCGTGGATTCCTTCATTTTTGTTTCCGCAATGGTTACAAAATTTGACGCTGATTGTGCCGACGCGTTGGGCGCTAGATGGTTTTGATGCGATGACCTGGCGCGGCCTCGGTCTACAAGCTGCGGTTCTGCCAATTGTTGTGCAATTGGGATTTATGGTGTTGTTCAGCTCCTTGGCTTTGTGGCAATTTCGCCGTCAGCAAAATAGCATTTAATTTTATATTGGTATCTGATTAGTTGATGTTGATTCAATATACTCCCCTTTATTTTTATTGAAAATGGCTAATTGTTCAGACTTTATATGGACGATTAAAATATACTCATTGGTAGTATATTTTATCTGATCGCTAAATCCTGATGTTGGTCAGGACGATTTTATCCAGATGATCTGGTGAGTTTTTCAATAAGGCTTCATCTCGTTGTGACTTAACGACGCTTGTTTCAATACTATACAAATCAAAGAGGTGATTTGCTGGCTTGTTGCTCGTATTTGAAAATACAATGCGAGCAACCCAGTATTAATCGTAGGTGGCTGCAAGTTTATAAGTTGATCAACACGTTTAGACGTGGGATTACTCCGCGTTATTCCGTCAGGAATGAATAAAGTTGATCAATGATTTGGCAGCAATTTATTCCTAAAAACTCTCCGCACCATGTCCAAAAAATTTCCTTTACGCGCCGTATCGTTGGCGTTAGCCAGCGCCTTTGCGGCGTATGTCGTTGTCCCTGCTATTGCCTTCGCTCAGGCTGATCCTCTGACTGTGCCTGATGAAAATAATAAAGAGCCTGTTCCAGTCAAAAAACCTTTGCCTGATCAAAATCGATTACTGAAAAAAGTCGACCCCAAAGTCGACCCTAAAGTCGATCCTAAGTCTGATAAAAAAACAGATAACGCGTCTAAAGACCCCAATCTGAAAGATGCCCAAACCGTCACGATTGACGGCACTCGCCAGTCGGATATGGAAGAGCGTCGCATGTCGACTGCGGCAAAAATGATTTTTGGTCGTGAGGAGTTAGATCGTAACGGCGACTCAACGATCGGTGAAATTTTAAAGCGCTTGCCCGGTGTGACTGTTGGTGGTCGTCCTGGTCGTGGTGGTGATATCCGCATGCGCGGTATGGGCAATGGTTATACACAGATTTTATTGAATGGTGATCGTCCACCGCGTGGATTTTCGATGGATACCTTGTCGCCAGATCAGGTAGAGCGGATTGAGATTATTCGTGGTCCTGTTGCCGAATACAGTACCCAGGCAATTGCTGGCACCATTAATATTGTTTTGCGTGAAGACTATAAGCAAAAAGATACCGAGATCAAATTATCTGAAAGCTTTGAACAAGGTCGCTCTGCGCCGAATCTTTCTATCACCTACCCGGGGCAGATCGGCAATATGTCTTATGCGCTGAGTGGAACCATTTTCCAGAATCAGCAGCATGATCAGACTACCACCCTGACACAAGAATTTGATCCCGCCGGACAGCCTAGCTTGATTCAGAACCAAGCGGATGAAACCAGCCGTCGCACTACCGGTATTCAATTAACACCAAGAGTAAACTACCGTTTTGATAATGGCGACACATTGATGTTGCAACCGTTTTTGACCAAATCGCGGAGCAATTCTTTTAGCACTAGTCAGGTTGATCAAAGCTTAGGATTGCCAGCGCAGTATGCAACAGCCAGCGCGAATTCGACTACGGACACATCCTTCGCACGAGGCTTTGGAAACTGGCAGCATAAATTTGCAGACAATGCCAAACTGAATATCAAATTTGGCGGCGGCCTTGGCACGATGGACAGCTCAACTCTGCGCACTCAGTTCGATGCCAGCGGTAAGCTGGTCGATAATATTATTGACATCAATAACACCCGCGACAGCAGTCTTAAAGTCGGCGGCAAATACACCCAACCATTGGGCGGCAGCCATACTCTGGCAGTCGGAGTTGATGCCGAAACCGGTAAGCGTGAGCAGACCCGTGTGTATCTGGATAACGGTTTGCCCCAATTTACGGACTCTGGCGACAATCTGAATGCGACCACGCGCAATCTGGCGGCATTTATACAAGATGAGTTTGATATTAATCCGCAATGGTCTGCCTACGCCGGTTTGCGTTGGGAGGGCATACGCACGACCAGCACCACCTCTACCAACACGCAAGTACAAAATACCAGTAGCGTATGGAGCCCGGTGCTGCACGCCGTGTGGCGTATTCCAGATAGTAAAGATCAGATACGGATGAGCTTTACCAATAGTTATCGCGCACCAGCCTTAAACGACTTGATCGCTTTACCCTCAATCTCTACGCTGAATAGCCCAACCAAACCGGATCGCACGGGTAATCCGTCATTGCGGCCAGAATTATCCAAGGGGATCGATCTGGCGTTTGAGCGTTATCTCAATCGCGCCGGGATTATCAGTGCCAACCTGTTCGCACGTGACATCAACGATCTAATACGCCGCCGCACCGTGCTGGTTAGTACGCCAACAGGGCCGCGTTGGGTATCGTCACCGGTGAATATCGGGCATGCGACTACTGAGGGGATAGAGCTAGAAGCAAAGTTCCAGATGCAAGAGATTTTCCCTGAAGGTCCGGCAATCGATTTCCGCAGTAATTACAGCCGCTTCTGGTCCAAGGTGGATGATATCCAGGGCCCGAATAACCGCCTTGATCAACAGCCAAAACAAACGGCGAATATGGGACTGGATTACAGGCTTGCTAAATTACCCGTCACAGTCGGGGGCAATATTAACTGGACTCCGGCGTATGTCATCCAGTCTAGTGACACACAAATTAACGGTACCGGTGTCAAACGTCAAATTGATATGTACGGTTTATGGAAAGTATCGCCCACGACCCAGCTACGTTTGTCCGCCAATAACTTGCTGGCTGATGATTATTTCACTTCGAGTACGGTGACGACGGGTGGCATTAATCATTCTGATAATGTAAATGCCAAAACGTATACAACCTTGACTCTGAGGTTGGAGTTAAAAATTTAAATCTGCTATTTCGTTACAAAGTTCGAATTGTCTATTTGGCCTGCTAAATAGGTACGCATAGCAGGTCAATTTTTCGTCAGTCCTAATTAATACTCATGGTGAGTATATTTTAATTGTCCAAGCATTAATTGGACAATAGAGGTATTTTCATAAAAATAATGGGGAGTATATTTATTCAAGGTTTATTGGATAGCCTGAGAATGGAAGGAATTCTTTTGTGATTTTCAATTGTTGACGAAAGAGCTTGGCATTTGATTTTATGCTTGGTCTGCTCGCCCAGTCAGTCCAGACAGGACGTTTTAGTCGTACCGCAATGTTTGCCGCTGTGCAGTGCAGCACAGTCTGATTTGCCGGAGTACAATCGGATATCCGCGCATTCGCACGTTCTCACACTTGTTAGCCCAATCATGCTCTCCCATCCCGATCTGAATATGCTTAACGTTGATCTTCACTGCCACTCCACGGTTTCTGACGGTGTACTTGCGCCAGCCGAGGTTGCTTTGCGTGCTAAAACCAATGGGGTGGATGTTTGGGCATTGACGGACCATGATGAGATCAGTGGTATTGCACAAGCTCGTTCTGCTGCCTTGGATATCGGTTTGTCGTATGTTACTGGGGTAGAAATTTCTATTACATGGGCAAATAAGACCATCCATATCGTTGGATTAAATATCGATGAGACGAACGAAAATCTGGTGCGCGGACTAGCGATGACGCGCTCTGGCCGCGAGCGCAGGGCAGAGGATATGGCAGCGGGTCTGGCTAAGGTCGGTATCCCGAATACATTTGCAGGCGCGCTTAAATATGTCGGCAATCCTGATTTAATCTCACGTTCACATTTTGCCCGCTACCTGGTGGAAATCGGTGCGGCTGAAACCGTCAATGATGTGTTTAAGCGTTACTTAGTCGAAGGTAAGCCTGGTTACGTGCCACATCGTTGGGCAACGTTGGCAGAAGCCGTTAATTGGATACAAGGCGCTGGCGGCGTTGCGGTGGTTGCGCATCCGGGTCGCTATGATTTGAGTCCGATTGCGTTTGATGCTTTTTTCGGCGAATTTAAATCTTATGGTGGTAACGCGATTGAAGTTGTCACGGGTAGCCATACCGTTGATCAATATGATGAATACACCAAAATCGCTCAGCGCCATGGCTTTATGGCCTCACGCGGGTCAGATTTTCATGCCCCAGATCCTGCAGGCATTGACCTAGGGCAACTGCCATCTCTTTCAGCCAGTCTCAAACCAGTCTGGTCGAGTTGGATGTTGCCATCTTGAATTTCTTCGGTTAAGCCACATTTACAGTGCTGTTGTGGACTTGCGGCGCTTAAACTAAAGGAGAAATTCGCATGAAACGTATTTTGCTTTTTTTGGCGACTAATCTGGCTGTCATGCTGGTGATGTCGGCAGTATTGTCGATGTTGGGCGTGAATCGCTATCTGACCGCAAATGGTTTGCAGATGGGGACATTGATGGTGTTCTCATTAGTTGTTGGATTTACCGGTGCTTTCTTCTCCTTGTTGATTAGCAAGCCCATGGCGAAATGGTCCACAGGCGCGCGGGTGATTGATGCGCCATCTAATTCCACTGAATTATGGTTAGTGAACACCGTCAGAGCGCTGTCAGAACGTGCTGGTATCAGCATGCCAGAAGTCGCAGTCTACGAAGGTGAGGCAAATGCATTCGCCACAGGCGCCTTCAAAAACTCTGCCTTGGTCGCTGTGTCGACGGGTTTGCTCGAAAGCATGACCAAAGAAGAAGTGGAGGCAGTGTTAGGGCATGAGGTTGCCCATATTGCCAATGGCGATATGGTGACAATGACTTTAATCCAAGGTGTGGTGAATACCTTTGTCGTGTTTTTGGCGCGTGTTGTCGGTTACGCAATCGACAAAGCCGTATTCCGCAATGGTGACAACGACCGGCCTGGGATTGGTTATATGGTGACTGTGTTTGTCTGTGAGATTGTGTTTGGTATTGCCGCATCGGTGATCGTGGCATGGTTCTCACGCCAGCGTGAGTTCCGTGCTGATGCAGGTTCTGCTAAATTGCTGGGCAATCAATTACCGATGATTCACGCTTTAGCACGCTTGGGTGGTTTGCAACCGGGTGAGTTGCCGAAGTCGATGGCAGCAGCGGGTATCAGCGATAAGGCGGGTTGGAGTGCTTTATTTTCAACCCATCCACCGATGGAGCAACGGATCGCTGCATTACAAAATTTGCAGAATTTGAAGTAAATTTGATCTGGCAGGATATTTGTTAAACTGCCCTGAAACAGATCAGCATGTCGGCGGTAGTCGGGGATTTTCCCGCTACCGCTTTTCTACTTTTATCCATAAGTTCGAATGAGCCAATTTTTCCAATTACATCCAGATAATCCGCAGTTACGCTTGATCAAACAGGCGGCGCAGATTATTCATCAGGGCGGTATCGTGGCGCTGCCTACGGACTCCTGCTATGCGCTGGTTTGTCATCTGGATGATAAAGATGCCGTTACCCGCTTACGCCGTATCCGCGCCGTTGATGAAAAACATCACCTTACTTTGTTATGTCGTGATTTGTCTGAGATTGCGGTTTATGCCAAGGTTGATAATCGCCAATATCGTATGTTGAAAGCCGCGACACCAGGTGCGTATACAGTAATTTTGGAAGCGACGAAAGAAGTCCCGCGCCGCTTAAGCCATCCTTCACGTAAAACGATAGGCTTACGTGTGCCAGAGAATCGTATTACCCATGCCTTATTGGAAGAGTTAGGTCAGGCTTTGCTGGGAACTACGCTGATTTTGCCTGGTGATGAAGAGCCGTTGACAGACCCTGAAGTGATTCGTGAACGCTTAGAAAAACAAGTGGATTTAATCATCGATGGTGGCGCTTGCAGCTTAATCCCGACCACGGTGATCGATATGACCAATGATGCGCCAGAACTGATCCGGCAGGGTAGGGGTGATCCTGCTATTTTTGGTTTGTAAATCCTAATCTTCATGCTTTTACCGGTTTTCTTGTTTTGACTTTCACCCTTTTTAATAGAAATTTCGCATGAATGATCTGATACAAACTATTGCGGTATATGCGTTGCCAGCGATTTTCGCGATTACCCTCCATGAGGCAGCGCATGCTTTTGCTGCTAAGTACTTCGGTGATACAACCGCCTATAGCCAGGGGCGAATGACACTTAATCCTATGAATCATATCGATCCTCTCGGCACGATTGTGATTCCTATTGCGGTGTACTTTATTTCTCAGGGTACGTTTTTATTTGGTTACGCTAAACCAGTTCCAGTGAACTTTGCTAATTTACGAAATCCAAAAAGAGATATGGCATGGGTTGCTTTAGCCGGCCCAGCGGCTAATTTTGTAATGGCTTTTTTTTGGATGTTATTTGCAATTGCTTTACAAGTATTTGGCGTAAGCGAACCATTTTTAAAATTGATCGCGGATGCAGGGATTTTTACTAATCTGTTGATTTTTGCATTTAATTTAATCCCTATTCCGCCGTTAGATGGCGGTCGTATTTTAATGAGTTTGCTGACCTACAAGCTAGCGGTTAAATTTGCTCAGTTAGAGCAATACGGATTCTTTATTGTGATGGTATTGGTGATGCTGCGCGTATTACAGTTTTGGATGGCGCCGGTGATGATGGTCGCAGAGGTGTTGCTGCATGTATTAATCTCACCAATTACTATGCTGCTCGGCTGATCATCCATGATTGTCTCCGCAAATACGCCGTCATCGAATGAATTTCCGTCCTCATCTTGCTCTGCGTGGGTGCAGCGTTTCGCTTCTTTGATTCCTCATAATCAGGGACCGGTACTCGACCTTGCATGCGGCAGCGGTCGTCATACTCGCTTATTGCTTGATGCTGGATATGAGGTATGGGCATTAGACAAAGATGCTAGTTTGCTAGAGCCACTTGCTCAATCAGGTGCGCGTGTTTTTCATGCTGATCTTGAAGCAGCGCCGGAGCCGCTGACGTCATTGCCACCATCAGTGTCGCCATCGGAGCCTCATTCATCCCCGCTCAATGTTTATTGGCCTTTTACGCCAGGCTCATTTGCAGGTATTGTGGTGTGCAATTATTTGCATCGCCCACTTTTCCCTTTTCTTAAATCTGCTTTGTCCAACAATGGTATTTTGATTTACGAAACCTTTTGCGAGGGAAATGCTGCTTTTGGAAGACCTCGCAATCCAGATTTTTTATTGCGTTCAGGGGAACTTTTGCAGCAATTAGAGTCTGATCCACAGAGCGGTCAGCAAAATCATGTGATTGCTTATGAACATGGTTATGTAGAGAGTCCACGTCCCGCCATGATGCAGCGGATATGCGTACGATCAATGTCGAAGCTTGGTAATCCTCCCTCAATACAGTTGCTTGACAAGATTTGATGGCATTTCAAGTGATTTTCAAACGATTCGCGCCCATAGCGATGATCGATCCGCTACAATCAAGGTTTTACTTTTTATCGCACCAACATGACAATGACGACGAGTACGATGACTAAGATTCAAGGAAGTCTGGTTGCTATTGTGACCCCCATGCATGCTGACGGCAGTCTGGATTTGCCATGCCTGCGCAAATTGATTGATTGGCATATCGCCGAAGGTACCGATGGCATTGTGATCGTTGGTACTACTGGTGAATCACCGACGGTGACTGTAGAAGAGCATTGCGAGCTGATCCGCGTTGCTGTTGAACATACGAATAAACGTATTCCTATCATCGCTGGCTCTGGCGGCAACTCAACGGCAGAAGCGATTGCCTTGACCAAATTTGCCAAAGAAATCGGTGCTGACGCATCTCTGCAAGTCGTGCCTTACTACAATCGTCCTACGCAAGAGGGCATGTATCAGCATTTTAAAAAGATCGCTGAATCTGTTGATATACCTGTCATTCTTTATAACGTGCCGGGACGCACTGTCGCCGATATGTCAAATGAGACTATTTTGCGTCTGGCAGACGTGCCCGGTATCGTCGGTGTGAAAGAAGCTTCAGGTAATATTGCGCGCGATACGGATTTGATTCGCCTCGCCCCATCCTATTTTGCCGTATATTCCGGTGACGATGCAACGGCAATGGCATTGATGTTTTGCGGTGGTAAAGGAAATATCTCAGTTACTGCCAATATCGCACCGCGTGCTATGCATGAATTATGCGTTGCGGCAATGAGTAGTGATACTAAAGCGGCAATTGGGATCAATAATCGCTTAATTCCTTTACACAATAAATTATTTATCGAGCCTAACCCTTTGCCTGTTAAATGGGCAATGCAAGAGATGGGTCTGATACCAAGTGGACTGCGTTTGCCGCTGGTGCCGATGTCGGTGCAATATCATGATGTTGTTCGTGCAGCTTTGCGCGAGTCAGGTGTATTACAATAGCGTCGCCTAGATACGATGCACATTAAAGTGCGTGTGTCTTATTCATGTTTTATATACATTCAATTGATTAAAAATCGTAGGGATTTTCACATGGCAAAAAGCTTTGTTGCTAAAAATGGGATCAACAGTGCATTAGCGCTGGCTGGTGTTATCAGCTTAAGTGCTTGTACTTTTGTTGGTAATGTCCTTGAGCCAAATAAAATTGATTACAAAAGCGCCAGCAAGGCTGCCACTATTTCTCTGGAAGTTCCTCCTGACTTGACACAGATTCGTCGCGATAATCGATTCTCTGTTCCAAATAGTACACAAGGCAGTGCAACAGCCTCTAGCTATAACTTACAAAAGGGCAATGCTGCTCAATCTACAGCCGCAGTGATCGCGCCTTTGCAAGTTAAATCCATGCGTGTCGAACGAGATGGTTCTCAGCGATGGTTGGTCGTTAATCAAACTCCTGAAGTCTTGTGGCCACAGATCAAAGATTTTTGGCAAGATTCCGGCTTCCTCATTAATGTTGAGTCCCAGGACGCAGGTGTGATGGAGACTGATTGGGCAGAAAATCGTGCCAAGATTCCACAAGATATTATCCGTAACACCTTGGGTAAAGTGCTTGACTCGCTGTATTCCACTGGCGAGCGAGACAAGTTCCGTACCCGTCTTGAGCGCACAGCGGATGGCAATGTAGAAATTTATATTAGCCATCGCGGTGCCCAGGAGGTTTTGGTTGGTTCGCAAAAAGACAGTACTGTCTGGACGCCACGTCCAAATGATAGTGGTTTGGAGGCAGAGTTTTTGTCTCGCTTAATGGTACGTTTGGGTGCTGACGGCGAGCGCGCTAAAGTTGCAGTGTCGTCTCCGGTAGAGTCGAAAACTCGTGCAAAATTGATTAAAACGGCTGATGCAACTTACATCGAGACGGATGAAGGTTTTGATCGTTCATGGCGTCGCGTAGGTTTAGCTTTAGATCGTATCGGTTTTACGGTAGAAGATCGTGATCGTTCGCAAGGCTTGTACTATGTTCGTTACATTGATCAAGACATTGATGCAAAAACAAAAGGCGCTAGTGAAGGCTTCTTCTCTAAGTTATTCTCATTTGGCTCTAGTGACGCTAGCAAGAATGCAAAAAAATACCGCATTCTGGTGAATGGCAAAGGCGAAATCAGTCAGATCAGTATTTACGGTAACGACGGTAAATTAGAAGCATCTTCCACCGCTGATAAAATATTGAATTTGCTGAGTGAGCAACTGAAGTAAATCAGATCTAATTAAGAAACGGCATCATATTTTTATGATGCCGTTTTTTTTATGTCTGCAATTAGATTAGGACTTACGCAAAACCGCCCCAGCTACGTTGTAGCGCCTAGCTGTACTAAAAGACTGCCTTCGTCGCTACGCTTTGCTGAGACAATTTCGTGTAAGTCCTATAAATAAATGGATGAAATTGCAGGCGAAAAAAAACCGACCCGCAGGTCGGTTTTTTCAAGCAATAAAAAAATTACTTGGATGCTGCTGCAGAAGCTGCTGCTGGAGCAGAAGCTGCTGGAGCTGCACCAGATGCTGGAGCTGCATCAGCTGCTGGAGCTGGCATTGGTGCTTCAGCAGGAGCAGAAGCTGCTGCTGGAGCTGTTGCTGCGGGTACTGAAGCTGCTGGAGCAACTGGAGCTTCTTCTTTTTTACCGCAAGCTGCCAAAACAACTGCTAACAGGGAAACGAGCAAGAGTGATTTTTTCATGTTTGTACTTTCAATAAATAGATCAAAAATAGGATCAGAATTTTGCGATGAATAATTACCGGTAATTATCGCTCTATAGGTTAATTCGAGGGCATAATTTCTGAAGAGAAATTCGACCCCTACGAAACTTTCCTAACCCAGAATTATAATGATTTTTGAGTCAATGGAATAGGTTTAGATTGGCTTTTATGCTCAATTTGTACATTATTTGTTAAAATAAACATTCTTTTATTCGCGATGTTCGATTATTGGCTAAATAGTCAAAAAATTTTCATCAAATTAGGCTTTTTGATTACTTTTGTTACAAAGGCTTTTAGTCATTTTTAGTCGATTATCAACTTAAATTTAGCCAGCCATCTTCGTACCACATACACAGTGCTTCCATCACATCATCAGAAACTTCGGCCATATCCTTACCGTCAAGTTGCCTTTGATTTGCTAGTTTCACCAAGCTCGCTTTATCTTCTTTACCGATGGCAAACGATTCTCCGTTGATGAATACGTGCTTGCCCTTATAAAGCATCTGTGTTTTCAAAGAGAGTGAGACGCCATTTTTTTGTGCACTCTGTGTAAATCGTTTTGGTGTCAATGGTTTGGCTGGTGAAGTAAAAAATACACTTGATTTTGGCGTTGTTAGATATTCGCCAATAAAAATTGTAATATCGTCTTCAGTGAACTTGATCTTTGCGATTTGCTCAGCGATGTTATCCACCATCGCTGAGCTGAGTTCTGCAGAGCGCAGGCTAGCTTTTAAATCTGGATCGGCATAGCGTCCGGGCAAATCAATTGAGTCGGACATAAACTGTAAAAACGACTCGCCCAGCTCTTGGTAGGACGGCGCGCGGAAACCGATTGAATACGTCATGCATTCACCAATCGCAACGCCATCATGGGCATATTGTGGCGGCAGGTAGAGCATATCGCCTGGCTCTAATACAAACTCTTGATCCGGTTTAAAGTTGCGCAATACTTTGAGCGGCATCCCCTCGATTAAGCTTAAATCTTTTTGCGCGCCGATCTTCCAGCGACGTTGCCCGTGTACCTGGAGCAAAAATACATCGTAAGAATCAAAATGGGGGCCAACGCCTCCACCGTCTTCTGCATAGCTGATCATCAAGTCGTCTAGCCGCGCATCTGGAATAAAACTGAATTCACGTAGTAAAGCATCTGCATCTTCATGATGTAGATTTACACCTTGAACCAACAAGGTCCAGTCTTTTTTTTCTTTGACGGGCAATTGCTTGAACGGGCCGTTTTGCATTTCCCAATGTTTACCGAAAAAACTGATCAGGCGTGATTCAACGTCGTCTTGCGCTGCCAGTTCAAATAAAGCGTCTTTGGGAAGCAGCGGGCTGAAGCCAGGAATTGCCTGTCGTATCAGTAAAGGTTTTTTATGCCAGTATTCGGCAAGAAATTGATCGGGCGTGATGTTGCCAAGTAAAGGCAATTTGGAAGATAAATTTTTCATGCCCGAATTATAGTCGTGGCTTGTTCAACTAGCCAGACGGGTATAATTCGGCTGCACATTATTTTTAAGGAATATCATGAAGATTGTCAAAGATACAGTTGTTACTGTTAACTATAAACTGTCAGATGCACAAGACAACTTGATCGAAGATGGTCAACAGCCTATGGTGTATTTGCATGGTGGTTACGAAAACACGCTGCCAAAAATTGAAGAAGCCCTGGATGGCAAAGAAGTTGGTTACAAAACAGTACTCCAGGTTGAGCCAGATGATGCATTCGGTGAGTATGATGCGACGCTGGTTAAAGTCGAACCACGTGATCGTCTGCCGACACCGTTAGAAGTCGGTATGCAGTTTGAAGGCATGCAAGACGGCGATGAAGAAGATGATGCAGTGATTTTTACTGTGACAGATGTCGCTGATGATAAAGTAGTTTTAGACGGTAACCATCCGCTAGCCGGCATGGCTTTGCGCTTTACCTTAGAAGTGGCTGATGTACGCGCTGCGACGGAAGAAGAATTGGCGCATGGTCATGTACACGGTGCAAATGGCCATCATCACGATGAAGATGAAGATGATTCTGGCGATGAATATCGCAGCCATCCTATTCATTAATTGTTTTTTTTGATTTTAAAAAAGCCGCAGAGTGTGAATTCTGCGGCTTTTTAATTTGTATGTTCAAAAATGATTGTCCATTATGTATAAGCCTTACAAGCCAATTGTGCTCTGGGAGCCTCATAAAAATTGGACGTTCATTTTTCAAGTTGATAGTTAGTTCAACCCAGATTTTCTATTAAACCGCTACCATCTCGTAGAAACGCAGACGGAATGCGGTGTTTATAGGGATAGCACTACCGCGATAAGTGCGAGTGACACAGCGACAATTGCACCTCTGGCGAACCGCCTAGCGTTGTTGCTTCTCCTGGCAAGAGGCGGCTTGCGTCGTCGTCGCGTCTAGCCAGTCAGTCCGCCAAAGGCACACTTGTCGCTGTTCCAATGGAAAATCTGGGTTCAAAAGCGCTCTTTTGCTAATTGCTTTAACGCATACAAGGCCTCTAAAGCTTCTCTCGGCGTCATCGCATCGGGGTCTAGCTCGCTGATGGCATCCAGTATTGGTGTGTCAGCCGCTATTTCATTATGTTCATAGGCTGTCTCGGCGCTTTTGATGGCTGTATTGGCGCTAAACAGATCAAACTGCGGCGTCGCTTGTAGAGAGTGTGCCTCCAGCTCCGCCAGATGCTTTCTGGCAGCGCGTATTACCCCTTGCGGAATGCCGGCTAGCTGCGCTACCTGCAAGCCATAACTTTGTGATGCAGGACCTGCTTGTACTGCGTGTAGGAAGACAATATTCTCTTTATGCTCTATCGCCGATAGATGAACGTTCTCGGCACTTGGGTGTAGCTCGGGTAACTGCGTCAGTTCAAAATAATGGGTGGCGAATAATGTATAGCTTTTGGATACCAAAATTAAATGGCGTGCAATGGCCCATGCCAGTGCCAAACCGTCAAAGGTCGAAGTGCCACGTCCGACTTCATCCATCAAGACCAGTGACTGTTCAGTTGCTCCGTGCAAAATTGCCGCAGATTCTGTCATCTCCACCATAAACGTGGAACGACCACCGGCCAGATCATCTGCCGCACCAATACGGGTGAAGATGCGATCAATTGGGCCAATCACGACGGCATTTGCGGGGACATAGCTGCCAACATACGCTAGCAGGGTAATGAGCGCGACCTGACGCATAAAGGTCGACTTACCACCCATATTAGGACCCGTAATTAACAGCAATTTATGCTCGTCGGATAGCTGGCAATCGTTGGCGATAAAGCGCTCAATCTGATTTTCAACCACCGGATGGCGACCTTGCTCGATTTGCAGCATGGGTTCTGCGACCAGTTGTGGCGCGCACCAGTTATTTTTGCTCGCGTGTTTCGCTAGACTCACCAGCGTATCAAGCTGCGCAACTGCATGTGCAATTGCTTGTAAGGTCGTAATATGCGGCAGCAATTCTTGCAGCATTTTTTCGTACAAGACTTTCTCCCGAACTAGGGCGCGTTCTTGTGCTGACAGTGCTTTGTCCTCAAAGGCTTTTAGCTCTGGTGTGATATAGCGCTCGGCATTTTTTAAGGTCTGGCGACGGCGATAGTTATCCGGCACTTTGTCTGTCTGGCCATTCGTGACCTCGATATAAAAGCCATGTACCTTGTTGTATTCAACACGTAAGTTGGCAATCCCGGTTCTGGCGCGTTCTGAGGTTTCCAGATCAATCAAAAACTGACCGGCGTTCTCGGATAAGGCGCGCAGTTCGTCTAATTCGGTATCAAACCCTGTGGCGATCACACCGCCATCACGTACCATGGTCGCAGGTTGCAACATCAGGCTACGTTCCAGTAAATCAAGGCACTCCGTTGGCGTTGCCAGATCACCTAAAATCTTAGTGAGTAAGCTGGTTTGATTGTCGGCGATGCACATTGCGACGTAGGATCTTACCGTCGGCAAATGCTGCAAGCCGTCACGCAAACCTGCTAAATCACGTGGCCGCGCTGATTGCAAAGCGATGCGGGTAGTGATGCGTTCTATGTCTGGTACTGAGGTTAAAGTGGTGGACAGACCTGCCGTAGAATCTGCCTGAATCAGCGCTTTGATCGCATCATGCCTTGATCGTGCAATGGTTTGATCGCGCCGCGCATGATGCAACCAATGACGCAATAATCGCGAGCCCATCGCAGTCCGGCAATGGTCGAGTAAAGAAAACAGAGTAGGGGATTCTTGACCGCGTAAGGTTTCAGTCAATTCCAAATTGCGGCGGGTTGCTGTATCTAGGCCAATAAATTCGTTCTCGGTTTCTACGGTCAGACTGTTAATGTGCTTAAGACCCCGACCTTGAGTCGCCTCCGCGTAGCGTAATAAAGCACCGGATGCGCCCAGTGCTGCACTTAAATTTTCCGCACCAAATCCGGTTAACGAACTAGTCGATAATTGATCTTGCAGCGATTTTTGACCCTGCTTCAGATCGAAATGCCAGTCAGGTACTTCAGAGAATTTGCCCGGTAAGATCGCTTGCGAATAATCGATCAATAAACTGCCAGCTGACAACAGAACCTCTGCAGGAGAAATGCGCTCCAACTCTTGTTGCAAGCGGTTGAGAAGTGCTTTTTCATCCGTGCTGAATTCCATTAATTTCAACACTCCGCTGGCGAGTGATAGCCATGCCAGACCCACGGTGACCGTTTTACGTTGTTGTAGCAAACACAGTGCTAGTAAAGGTCGCTCGGATTTTTCTGGCAAGAGATCCGTATCCGTCAACGTCCCCGGCGTGATGACGCGCATGACCTTGCGTTCTACCGGACCTTTACTCGTTGCAGGATCGCCAATCTGTTCACAGATCGCGGCGGATTCGCCCAGTTTCACTAATTTTGCGAGATACGGTTCCAGCGAATGAAAAGGCACACCCGCCATCTTGATCGGCGCGCCATTAGAGGTGCCACGCTGGGTTAAGGTGATACCCAATAAGCGGGTTACTTTTTCTGCGTCTTCAAAAAATAATTCATAAAAATCACCCATGCGATAAAACACCAACGTGTCTGGATGATCTGCTTTGATGCGCAAATATTGCTGCATCATTGGAGTATGTTTTTCTGAATTTGTGATCGCAGAAGTAGTGGTCATTGACGGTGTTCGCTGGTTGAAAGGAAGGGCAATAAAAAATGCGCTTGGTAGCAAGCGCATTGTAGTCCTTTAGAAAAGGAATTTGATCACATCATACAATTATCCGTTGCCGCCGCCGTTACTATTGCCGCGTCCGCCGGAGCGACGTGGCGTCGATTGATTGACGACAGGGCGTGACGGATGACGTGCATCGCCGCTGCGTTGCGCTGGTTTGCCTTGGGCTGAGCCAGTGCTGTTTTTGCTGGCGCTGCTGCGTGGTGCGGATGATGTGGAAGGTGCGCGCTGACGATTTCCGCCGCCGCCATTACCACCACCATTGCCGCCGCGTGATTGACCTTGACCTCCGCCACCACTGCGCAATTGTATTGGTTGCGCTTTGGCATGAGGATCGGGAATAAAACCGTCGATGATTTCTTGTGGTAACTGGCGTTTGATCAGTTTTTCAATATCTGCCAAGAGTTTGAATTCATCCACGCACACCAGTGATACGGCTTCGCCAGTTGCGCCGGCACGGCCGGTGCGGCCGATACGATGAACATAATCTTCTGGCACATTTGGTAAATCGTAATTCACAACGTGCGGCAGCTGGTCGATATCAATACCGCGTGCGGCGATGTCGGTGGCGACTAAAACGGTCAAGCTACCGTCCTTAAATTCTGCCAGCGCTTTGGTACGGGCTGATTGGCTCTTGTTGCCGTGAATGGCCATCGCGTTGATACCATCTTTGCCGAGCTGCTCTACCAGTTTGTTTGCGCCGTGCTTAGTACGGGTGAACACCAAGACCTGATTCCAGCTATGTGTTTTGATCAGGTGTGCAAGCATAGGGTGCTTTTTATCGCGGTCAACCGGATGAACCTTTTGCGCGATGACTTCCACCGTGGAATTGCGACGGGCGACTTCGATCATGGCCGGGTTATTCAACAAGCGGTCAGCCAGAGTTTTGATCTCGTCCGAGAAAGTTGCAGAGAACAACAGGTTTTGACGCTTTGCAGGCAAAATTGCCAGCACTTTTTTGATGTCATGGATAAAGCCCATGTCTAGCATACGATCGGCTTCATCCAATACCAAAATTTCTACCTGGCGCAAATCGATCGTACCTTGCTGGTGGTGATCGAGCAGGCGACCTGGTGTCGCTACCAGAATATCGACACCATTTTTCAGCAATTTAATTTGTGGATTGATACCCACGCCGCCAAAAATAACGCCGGAGTTCAGGTTGGTATATTTGCCGTAAATGCGGACACTTTCTTCAACTTGCGCCGCCAGTTCACGGGTCGGGGTCAGCACCAGAGTGCGGATTGGGCGACGATCTAATTTATTTTTTGGTGTGACGGCCGAAGTGGACAGACGCTGCAAAATAGGTAGCGTAAAACCAGCGGTCTTGCCCGTGCCAGTTTGCGCGCCGGCCAATAAATCACCACCGCTGATCACGGCGGGTATGGCTTGCTTTTGAATTGGGGTAGGGGTGGTATAGCCTTGTTCGCTAACGGCACGAACGATGTTCTCGGACAAACCGAGTTCTGAGAATGACATAATTTATTTCTATCTAAATCGACTTAATTTTACTAAATGGACATAGACAAATGATTGCTGCAATGTTCTTACATACCACCTGCCTATGCTTACATACTCGGCTAGAGTATTTTTTATTGTCCAAAGATTATATGGACAATAAGGAGTATTTTTGATGATACTCCCCTTTTTTTTCTGTCTTTATTGAAAGAGCTATTTACTTATTTGACTGAAAACGGTTGGAAAGCGCCGACCATCTGGCCGAATACTTTTGGTGTACCCGCAAGTACGTCGCCTTTGTGCAAATAATCGCTGTCGCCAGAGAAGGTGCCGACGATTCCGCCAGCTTCTGTTACTAACAAGGAGCCGGCAGCGATATCCCACGGTGCCAGACCTTTTTCAAAAAAGCCGTCCAGACGACCTGATGCAACATAGGCTAAATCCAAGGCTGCCGCGCCAGCTCTTCTCAATCCCTGGCATTTGGTCGTCATGATTTTGAACATTTCTACGTACTCGTCCAGATTGGAAAAGTCGCGGGAAGGGAAGCCCGTGCCGATCAGCGCATCCGCGATTTTGTCGCAGCGGGTAACGCGGATACGTTTGTCGTTCAGAAAGGCACCCGCGCCTTTGCTGGCAGTGAACATTTCGTTGCGGACAGGGTCATACACAACCGCTTGCGTAATTACGCCGCGTTGTTGCAGAGCGATTGAGACGCAATATTGTGGAAAACCGTGGATGAAGTTGGTGGTGCCGTCGAGCGGATCGATGATCCAGACGTTGTCGTTCTCGTCGTGTAAATTGGCGGAAGCCCCGGACTCTTCTGCCAGAATCGCATGATCTGGATAGGCAGTGGTCAGCACCTCAATGATGGCAGCTTCAGCAGCACGATCTACTTCGGTCACAAAATCGTTATATTGTTTTTCCGAGACCTGTACGCGATCTAGGTCGAAGGAAGCGCGGCTGATAATAGTCGCGCCACGGCGAGCGGCTTTAATTGCCGTATTGAGCATTGGGTGCATAAGGGTTTCCGTTAAAATGGCGGCATTGTCGATGCACACATCAATAACGATGTTTGCAAGTAAGATGTCGCACAAAAATGAATTAAAGAGCGTCGCGTGTAACCATAAAACATATCACCGCGGCAAATAAACCGCACAGATTAACGCGTAATAACACTATTTTAAATGAACTTGCTCCAAACTAATACATCTCTTTTCAAACGCCTGCGCTTTGTCATGGTAGAAACTAGCCATCCTGGCAATATCGGCGCAGTAGCTCGTGCAATAAAAACCATGGGTTTTGCTGAGCTTGTCCTGGTTAATCCACGCTTTCCTGATGCATTAAGCAATCCTGACGCCATCGCGTTTGCCAGCGGGGCACAAGATGTTCTGGATTCTGCTCAAATCGTGGATTCGATCGATGCGGCTTTATCGGGCTGCCAATTTGTTGCTGCTGTCAGCGCCAGACTACGAGAATTTTCCCCGCCGATCTGCACGCCGCGCGAGGTCGCACAGCGTTTAACACACAGCGCTGAATTATCCGGACCTGTTGCCTTGGTGTTTGGTAATGAGCGTTTCGGCTTGCCTAACGAGATCGTGGTTAAGTGCAATGCCTTGATCAATATCCCTGCTAATCCTGATTATTCCTCACTGAACCTGGCGCAAGCCGTGCAATTGCTTGCGTATGAGTGCCGGATTGCTGAAATAGGCGACAAGATGCCAACAACGGATATTGGTTTTCAAGGTGCAATGGCATCCGCTGATGATATTGAGGGTATGTACGTGCATTTGGAGAAAGCTTTGATTGCAATTAATTTCCTTGATCCCGCCCACCCTAAAAAATTGATGCCAAGACTTAAACGCTTATTTTCTCGTGCTCAACTAGAGGCGGAAGAAGTGAATATACTTAGAGGTATTGCGAAAAAAATATTGGAATCAAAAGTAGGCTGAAATTCACTAACTTCTGAGCTCACTTCTTAACACCCAATAACACTGAGCTTAAGTTTCTGGTCGGCAATTAATTGAATTGATTTTGTTGCTTAAATTGATAAATAAGTTGAAATTGAACCCCTTATCTGACTTTCTTCTGAGATTGACTTCTGTGTTTGTTATAAAGCAAGTAATATTCTTACTATATAAGGATGTGGCTTGACTCGCTTTTGCCGTATTTTAAGATTTGACGATTACCGAGGTATTATCATTTTTCTTCGAACCAACCGATTTTTGTTACTTGTATTTTTGCTTGTGGCATTGCTTCTCAATGCTGCGACTCCTGCTCACGCCCTTGGGTTAGGCGAATTGCGTGTTAAGTCCGGTTTGGGGCAGCCTCTTAGCGCTACGGTTAATTTGCTTGGAACAGACAGCAACATTAATCAATCCTGCATTACAGCTAAAATTGACTCAGCCGATGGTGGATTTTTAGCGGCAGCGACTACTTCGCTGAACCAGGTTGGCTCCAATAAGTTGGTTCAAATTATTTCTCGCAAGGGCTTATCAGAACCTGCCATCAAGATAACGGTAGATGTCGCTTGTGAGGTACAGCTACATCGTGAATACATGGTGTTGCTCGACCCTCCGCAATTTAATGCTGCCGAGGGCAGTTCGCCAATATCCTTACCTTCAGTGCCATTGTCAGCAAGCTCCAAAGAGCCGACCCAAGATCAGTCAGTTGTGAGGAAAAAAAACAAACCCGTAATTAGTACTTCGCCAAAAAACGAAGCGAGTTTCAGTAAAGAGTTTTCGCGTTCAGCGCCTGCTTTATCGACAAAAGCGAGCAAAAAACTTGCTAAAGAACATAAAGACGTCTTAAAGTTATCTGATGATTCCATTGTTTTACCGCAACAAGGTTTACATCTAAGCGATAGTTTATCTTCTGCCCCATTAGAACAACAAAGCGCTAGCAACATGGCTGAGTTACGTGCTGCTCAGGCTCATTTTGCGGCATTGTTGCGTGGGGATAACACCGATGTAGAATCTGAGGCACAGTTAAAGGCAAGGGAGCAAAAAATACAGGCATTGCAAATGGAGGCCGCACAATTAAAAAAGCAAAGTCAGGTCGACAAAGTAGCGCTAGAAGATATGAAAGACAGTAGTTTTTCTCGTAATTGGGTGATTGGTCTGTCTGCTTTTATTCTGGCTGGCGCTCTCATCATTGGTATGTTGATTGTTTATATTAATCGCCTGCATAAACGTGCTGAATTTTCTTGGTGGGAACAAAACGCGCAAAAAAATGCCGAGCCTAAGAAAAATATAGAAGAAATAGTGAATAGCGTGCAGGCATCTTATGACACGAATGGTGTGGCTACTTATCAAACTTATGAGATGAATTCTAAAGATTCACACCTCAATAAGCTCGAAGCCCCCACCGATAATCTAGATACTACTTGGCCTATCGCAGATCAGAATACTCAGCGTGTTTCTACTAGAACACCGACGCTGGAAGAAAGCAACAGCAGCACCTTTAACTTTTTTTCTACTCGAGGTACCTCTGTCAAAGTAGAAGAAATTTCAGATGTGACGCAAGAGGCTGAGTTCTGGATTTCTGTCAATGATCCGCACCGGGCCATCGAGATACTTGAGCCACAAGCAGACGTCGAGCATCCTGATTCTCCTGTACCTTGGCTGTATTTGTTAGATCTGTATCGCTCTGTAAATGACAGGGAAAAATACGATATCCTTCGTAGCCGTTTTATTCTCCACTTCAATGCAAATATTCCTGAGTTTGAGATTGACCCCGCTACTATTGAGAGTCGCCAGCTAGAAGATTTTATTCATTTGACCGAGCGTATTTGTTCGATGTGGGGTGGTAATGACATATTGCCTTTCCTGCAAAGTTTATTAGTTGATGACAGAGACGGCAAGCGCATGGGATTTGAATTGCCTGTGTATCGTGATATTTTATTGTTGATTGCGATCGCACATGAATTAGAGAGGACAAAGGCGCTCGGCGGCGCAACGGGCAGTGGTTGGATTAGCGCACATGATGCTAGCGCTTTAGATAAAAATACTCCAGTAGACTCGAATATTCCAAACAATGACACGCACACGATTAATTTTGAATCAATCGATTTCCAAAAGAAAACATAATCCAAAACAAGAACAAATGACTGTATTTGGTCGCATGCAAAATTACCCTGCAAGATGTAGTAATGAAGCCGCTACTTTAGTACGACAAAGAGTGGCAATGTAGCTGCTAGCAAGCTAAACAAAATCTAACTAGAACTAGGTGACAAATGATTAAATTATGTGGGTTTGCAGTCAGTAATTATTACAACAAAGTCAAATTAGCACTTCTGGAAAAGCAGATTCCTTTTGAAGAGGTTTTAGTCTGGACTGATCGCTCTCCAGAGTTGCTGGCTCGTTCTCCATTGGGTAAAGTGCCTTTTATTCAGACTGATCAAGGCTCATTGTGCGAATCCCAAAATATTTTGGACTATCTGGAAGTGACTTATCCTGCGCATCCTTTAATTCCTAAAGATGTTTTTGCTGCGGCAAAAGTAAAAGAGCTCATTACTTTTTTAGAGTTGCATCTTGAGCTAGTCGCTCGCGAATTATATGCAGAGGCATTTTTTGGCGGTAAGGTGTCAGATGAGGTTAAGCTCAAAGTTGAGAAACAATTGACGCGTAATATCAACGCTTTAACACCCATGCTTAAGTTTGCTCCGTTTGTCGCCGGAGATGAATTTACGATGGCCGATTGTGCCGCAGCGGTACATTTTCCTTTGGTATCAATGGCGACCAAAGCGATTTATGGACGAGATTTTTTAGCTGATTTGCCAGTACGCGATTATGTCAAAATGATTTCTGAGCGTCCTCATATGCAAACAATTAACGCCGACAGAAAAGCCAATCAAGTGTTGATGGCTAGTATAAAGAAATAATGATGAAGAAATAAGTTCGAGAAAATAAAAGCTAAATCGAGACCACTCTTTTCAGGATTGAAAGTGTTTGCTTTAAAAAGAATTGATCAACAAAAAAACGGCGACTCTCAAAATTGAAAGTCACCGTTTTTTGTTGAGGTAATTACGTTTGCAAATACCAAACTTACACGGCACGTCGCATTTTCTGCACTACATAGGTTTTGACTTCTTCGGGTTGTTCTACCAGTTTTACGATCGCAAAGGTACAGTTATCACCATGACCATCTGATCTTTCACGTGCTTTTCTGATGAGTAGTTCAGATGCCTGACGTGGGGTATTCGCTGCAACTGCGGCGGACAATTCTGCATCAGTAAAATAATGCCAAAGCCCGTCAGAGCAAATCAGAAAAGAGTCACCTGTTTTTAAATCACTACGTTGTCCAAAACCGATATAAGGGGCGGTTGTGCTTGAACCTAAAACATTGACCAAAATATTTGACATACGATGGGTCTTGGCTTCTTCTGCAGTGATTTTCCCTTCGTCAACCAAGCGTTCAACGTAGGAGTGATCTTTGGTTCTTTCAGCAAAGTTAGGGCCACTAAAGCGATATAAACGAGAATCCCCAGCATATGCCCAAATTGCCTCTTTATTAGGAGTAATGACCAGCGCGACAAATGTACTGTGAGGTTCTTTTTCAGATGAAACGCCACTAAGTTTAATAATCGTATGGGCTTCATTAACGATGCTTTCTAATAATTGTTTTACGTCGTTAGTAGGATAAAATTCATCAAACAAAAATTTTGAAGTGCGAATCACCTGTTCTGCCGCTAACGCACCGCCACTCTTGCCGCCCATGCCATCAGCTACCACTGCCATCATATAGCCAGGGGCATGCGGTGCAGCGAATAAGGCAGCTCTGTCCTGTTGTTCTTTCCTGTCACCAATGTGTTGTCCGGTGCCAGCTTCGATCTTATATTGGCTCATACGTATTGGTAGATTAAACTAATGTAAATCAGTAATAAGCAGTAATAATTGATGATAAACAATTTTCACGAATACTGTTGCCCAAATTAAACTTCATTCTACTCGCAACCGGACGACTATGAGCCATCCAGAACAAATACAACAGCGCATTATCGAGCTGGAAGTCGAACATCGTGACTTAGATATCGTAATTGATACCTTGATTAAAGATATTAATCATGACGAATTGCAATTACGTCGGCTTAAAAAACGTAAATTACAACTCAAGGATCATATTACTCTTTTAAAAATGCAAATGATGCCAGATGTACCTGCTTGATACCTTATTTTTTTTGCACTCGCGAAAGTTAAAATAGAAATCGACTCTGGGGCTATCATTTATACACGTTTGATCTTCACGCACATCGTCATCACCGACATCACTGGCACCTTTTATTTTGACTGAACAGACACAAGAAACGAATGCTCCGGGCATTCATGACGACGAAGTTGAACAGATTTTTGGATTGACGGGCGCTTTAAGTACTTCGATTAAAGGATATCGTCCGCGTCAGGCGCAAACCGAAATGGCAAAAGCGATTGCCAGCGCGATCTCCGGTCAAAAAACCTTGCTGGCAGAAGCTGGCACTGGTACTGGTAAAACCTACGCCTATTTGACGCCGGCCTTACTATGGGGCGGTAAGGTCATTGTCTCTACCGGCACCAAAAACTTGCAAGATCAGTTGTTCTTGCGAGATATTCCCATGATTAAAAAGGTGTTAAAAGCACCCGTCTCGATTGCTTTGCTCAAAGGTCGTGCCAACTATTTGTGTCATTTTCACTTAGAGCGGACGTTGCAAAATGGACGTCTCACATCGCGTGAAGATGTTGGTTATCTGCGCGATATTTCCCGATTTATGAAAACCACCAGTAGCGGCGATAAAGCCGAGCTGGCGCGCGTCCCAGAAACCGCATCGGTCTGGAATCTGGTGACCTCCACTAAAGACACCTGCATGGGGTCGGAATGTCAGTACTATCAGGATTGTTTTGTCATGAAGGCGCGTAAAGAGGCGCAGCAGGCTGATGTAGTGGTGGTTAACCATCATTTGTTTTTTGCTGACGTAGCCTTAAAAGATACGGGCATTGCCGAGTTACTGCCTTCTGCTAACACGGTCATTTTTGATGAAGCACATCAATTACCAGATACAGCGACGCTATTTTTTGGTGAAACGATATCTACTTCGCAGATCTTGGAATTATGTCGCGATGTATTGGCAGAAGGCCTGTCCCATGCCCGTGACGGTGCCGAGTGGGCTAAGCTGGTGGGGCCGGTCGAGCGTGCAGCACGCGATTTGCGCCTCGCATTTCCACAAGACGTAGTGCGCTTATCATTGTCGCAAATTGCGCCGTCGAGTGAGTTTTTTCCTGCCTTAGAAACGCTCAAAGATGCGATGGATGACATGATCGCTGTGCTGGAAAAACAAGCTGTCCGTGCCGAGACATTGGAGCAATGCCGCGTCCGTGCAATTGATCTGAACAGCAAAATCAATGACTGGAAAGAAACTGAGCCGCAAAAAAACAATTCCACTAATGCGGGTGTCGCGGATAAATTAGAAAAAGCCGACTATGTCCTGTGGGTAGAAGCGTTTTCTACTTCTTTGCAATTACATCGGACGCCGTTATCGATAGCGCCGATTTTTAATAAACAGCGAGAAGGGGTGCCGCGTACCTGGATTTTTACCTCGGCGACGATGGCAGTCAAAAATGACTTTACCCATTTTGTGTCACAAATGGGCTTATGGAATGAACCAGCAAGAACCTGGCCTAGTCCGTTTAACTATGCCGAGCAAGGGATTTTGTACGTACCAGAAGGCATGCCGCAACCCAATTCTCGAGAATATACCGACGCTGTTGTGGATGCCGCTTTACCTGTCATCGAGGCTGCTGGCGGTAAAACCTTTTTATTGTGCACCACGATTAAGGCAGTCAAGCATTGTGCTGAACGCTTGCGGGAAGAATTTCAACAACGTGATTTGCCTTTCCCCTTATTTGTCCAAGGTGATGCCGGACGTACTGAATTGTTAGACCGGTTCCGCGCAGCTGGAAATGGGGTACTGATAGGAAGTCAAAGTTTTTGGGAGGGCGTTGATGTGCGTGGCGATGCTTTGTCGCTGGTCGTGATCGACAAACTACCGTTTTCTCCACCGGATGATCCGGTGTTGGCGGCGCGTATTGAGGCTATGGAGAAGAAAGGCTTGAACGGTTTTGTGCATCATCAACTGCCCGAGGCGATCATTAATCTGAAGCAGGGCGCAGGCCGACTGATTCGGGACGAGACGGATAAAGGCGTATTGATGTTGTGCGATCCGCGTCTGATTTCTAAGCCCTATGGCAAACGAATCTGGCAGAGCTTGCCTGCGTTTACCCGTACTCGTGAACTGAACGTCGTGCAAAATTTTTTTAAACAGTTGGTATATGCGCCTAAGAATGATCAATAGATATACTCCTTGGTAGTAATATTAATTGCCCAGAGATTAACTGGGCGTGAGGGCATATTAGTGAAATTTGCAGGGGAGTATATTTAGGGCTTGCTAAAATCTTCCAGAACTGTGTAGCAACGAAGCTCGGGAGGATTTGTGTAATGCATATGCTTATTTGCGTCCTGGCTTAGCGCCGGCAAGTTTGGTTTTGGCGGAGCGAAATGCCAAGGCCGGACGTGCTATTGATGCGATATTTGTACTTGTTTTTGTAGCCGTTTTTGACGCTGTTTTTGGCATGATTTTGCCCACCGTACTAATCCCCGCGCCAGCCCCTCGTGTTGCGAACGCTGGTTTTTGACCAAAGGTATTCATTTTTGGTGCTGCGATACGGCGGCCGTTGCTGACGCCGGTATCCTTTATTGGCACTGCGGGTGCGCGCGGCGGTATCAGGTGTCTGTCGCTGCTGCCGATCAGGTCGCCACGTCCCATGCGGAGTAAGCCTTCTTTGACAATTTCCCAATTCTCTGGTGCTTGGTAGCGTAAGAGTGCTTTGTGGAATTTACGTATTTTGCCTGAGCGAGCGGTTTCTACTACTTCCGAGTTTTCGTCCACTTTTTTCAGTGGATTTTTACGGGTGTGATACATCGTCGTCGCAAGCGCCATCGGCGTTGGCATAAAGGTCTGAACCTGATCGAGCTTAAAGTCGTTTTTCTTCAGCCACAACGCGAGGTTGACCATATCTTCATCGGTGGTGCCAGGATGTGCCGCGATGAAATAGGGGATCAGATATTGTTCTTTGCCTGCTTCTTTTGAATACTTTTGGAACATCGCCTTAAATTCGTCATAAGCACCAATCCCGGGCTTCATCATTTTGGATAAAGTATTGGCTTCGGTGTGCTCTGGTGCGATTTTAAGTAAGCCGCCCACATGATGTGTGACCAATTCTTTGACGTACTCTGGCGAACGCACTGCCAGGTCGTAGCGCAAGCCGGAACTGATCAATACCTTTTTGATGCCAGGGACAGCTCGCGCTTTGCGATAAAGTGAAATCAGTTTGCTGTGATCGGTTCCCAGATTGCTGCAAATGCCCGGGTACACGCAAGATAAACGACGGCAGGATTCTTCTATCGTTTTATCTTTGCATGCTAAGCGATACATATTGGCAGTTGGTCCACCCATGTCAGAAATCGTTCCGGTGAAGCCCTTAGTCTTATCGCGGATTTCTTCAATTTCACGCAAGATAGAGGGCTCGGAGCGACTTTGTATAATCCGGCCTTCATGCTCTGTAATCGAACAGAAAGTACAGCCACCAAAACAACCGCGCATGATGTTGATGGAGAAACGGATCATCTCCCATGCAGGAATGCGCGCCTTGCCATAACTAGGATGAGGGGCACGTGCATAGGCACGGTCAAATACGCCGTCCATCTCATCCATTGCCAGCGGCAGCGGTGGCGGATTAAGCCAGACATCGCGTTCTCCATGTCCTTGGATTAAGGATTTTGCATTGCCCGGATTGGCTTCCAGATGGAACACACGGGAGGCATGTGCATACATCACAGGATCTTCTGACACTGATTCATACGATGGCAAACGGATTGCGGTTTTATGCAATTTTTCCCTCAGCATCGCTTGTCGTTCTTCACGACTCATGATGCGTATCGCTTGCTGTTGAACGACGTCCTTGGGTGCGGCTTGTTCTGCAGTTTTATCTGCAATTTTGGTTTCGCATGAAGAGGCGTTTTCAGGCGCCATGTAATACGGATCAGGATGCGGCTCGACTTTGCCGGGTGTGTCGATACGGGTGGAATTGATTTCAGTCCAGTCATCTGATGGCAACCAGCCGCGCGGCACCATAAATGCGGTACCACGCAAATCACGAATTTCTTTAATCGATTCACCTGCAGCAAGACGATGGGTTAAATCTACTAGCGCGCGCTCGGCATTGCCAAACAACAGAATGTCCGCTTTAGAGTCAGGCAAAACAGACCGTTTTACTTTATCGGACCAATAATCGTAATGGGCAATCCGGCGCAAACTCGCCTCAATACTGCCAATCACGACATTCACACCGGGGAAAGCTTCACGCACGCGCTGTGAATACACAACCACTGCGCGGTCTGGCCGTTTGGTGGAATCGCCATCTGGTGTGTAGGCATCTTCAGAACGAATTTTGCGATCTGCGGTATAGCGATTCACCATCGAATCCATGTTGCCCGCAGTAATCCCAAAATATAAATTAGGCTTGCCTAGCACACGGAAATCATCGGCAGAATGCCAATCCGGCTGGCTGATAATCCCAACGCGAAATCCCTGCTGTTCCAACAAGCGACCCACTAATGCCATGCCAAAACTTGGGTGATCAATGTATGCGTCACCGGTCACCAAAATAACGTCACAACTATCCCAACCCAGCGTGTCCATTTCGGCACGTGACATCGGTAAAAAAGGAGCAGCCTTGGCTCCGCCAACATCAGGGCGGAAGCGAGGGAAGGAGAAGAGGTTTTTTGGCGCGGTTTTCATGCGTGCGATTGTACCTGAAAACCTAATAGTACGTTGCGCTGAATATCTTTAAGTTGATGATTTTGTTACGTTTTTTCTATATGTGATTTTGATCGGGCTGTAATTGCCGGATTTCTTTTTCAAGCTGACGAATGCGTTGATCACGTCGTTCAATTTCCGCATCCACATACGCTGCTTCGTAGCGGACAGGAATATGTTGATGGCAATTTGCATCCCATGCAGTTACTTTAAACATCATCACCCTCTCGGCTCGTGCCTTATAGTCATCCGGCATCAATGTCGACAAAAGCGCTGGATCATCGTCGATCACTGTCGCTTCTCCCCATATTTTTACCCTTTGCTGTTGTGCGTAATCGATCAGAAACAACTGAGTTTTGGCGTTTTCGCTTAGATTGCCTTGGCTAATAAACTGCCTGTTTCCCGCAAAGTCAGCAAACGCAATCGTGTGCTCATCTAGCACCCGTAAAAAACCCGCAGGGCCACCGCGATGTTGAATATATGGTTGACCTTCTGCATTGGCGGTTGCCAAAAAAATACTAACTTGCGCCTCAATAAAAAATTTCAGTTCCTTGGTAATTATCGACTGCCAACCTGATCCGTTTTCCATTCTGGCATATGCCGAGCGCGACCCCATGCGGCTTTGCAGTGCCTTGACCGCCGGTGTGAAAACGATATCGCTCACATGCTTAATACTATTATTCATTACGCGCTCCTTTAGAGCAGAGGCGGATTGACTAAAGACCTAATACACTCAACGAGGGGTGATCATCAGGGCGACGTCCTGATGGCCAATGAAATTTTCTCTCTTTTTCTTCAATCGCTAAGTCGTTGATGCTGGCAATGCGCAACGCCATCAGACCAAATTCATCAAATTGCCAGTTCTCGTTACCATAGCTTCTGAACCATTGATTATTCTCGTCGTGCCACTCGTAAGCAAAGCGAACGGCAATCCGGTTTTCGCTATGCGCCCAGAGTTCTTTGATCAACCGGTAGTCCAGTTCCCGCTGCCATTTACGTGTCAAGAATATCTCAATTGCATCTCGACCTTGCAAAAATTCTGACCGGTTTCGCCATTGGCTATCCGCGGTATACGCAAGGGCGATGCGCGCCGGTTCGCGCGTGTTCCAGGCGTCCTCTGCCATACGTACTTTTTGGATTGCAGTTTCTTTTGTGAAGGGCGGAAGTGGCGGACGACTCATGATGTAATTCTCCAGAGGAATGATCGGTATCGATGGTTCTGCTTGCTAGCTCAATTTTAGCTTTGGTTTTAGTTTGACCAGGTAGTGATGATCAACATCATCGAGCTGCAAACATGAACTTACTACAATTTATGCGACTGAATACGTGGCCGAATTCAAGGCTGAATTCAAGGCGTGTACTACCGGAAAATCAATATCCGTTTTAGCAACCGAGTTCATGTAATTGGTCCAAGTATTCAGCGCAACGTGCAGCACGATTTCTATCATTTGAGCGTCGTCATAACCTGCAGCTTTAATGGCTTGAAAATCGGCTTCGCTGATGTGACCCCGTTCTTTTGCTACCGCTGTTGCAAATTTTAATGCCGCATCAGCTTTGGCATCGCTGGAGTTAGCATGGCGATTAGCAGTGATTTCTTCGTCATCCAATTTAGCGAGATTTTTTGCCAAGTAAGTATGGGCAGATAAGCAGTAATCGCAGCCGTTGATTTCTGCAATGGCAAGTGCGATACGCTCACGAGTCGGTGCTGGAATGTTACCTTTAGCCAACGTCCCGGACAGACCCAGATAAGCCTCCAGAGCGATAGGGCTGTTCGATACCAAGCGGAATAAATTTGGTACGACACCGAGTTGTTTTTGAACTGCATGTAATAGTGCCTGAGACGCCGCTGGAGCTGCCTCAATCGTCGCTGGAGTTGGGATGAGTGACATGATGATTTCCTTTTAAATTAGTTTGTCGAGTTGACCAAGAGAACTGTAGCAAGTTTCATTAAATAAGATAATCTGGTAAATTTAGGAATAACTATCTCAATTTTTGAGATTTTTAAAAGTCGTTTGAAAAGAACATGCCTGCGGAGATGTGAATGACAGATCGATTAGATTCGATGGCGATTTTGATCGCGGTGGTTGATGCAGGCAGTTTTTCTGGTGCTGCACGTCGTCTTGCTATGCCGCTGGCAACGGTTAGTCGCAAAGTAGGTGAGCTGGAGGCGCATTTAAAAATACGTCTGCTATTGCGTTCTACCCGGCAATTGGCATTGACTGAGGCAGGGCTATCGTATGTGGCCGCTTGCCGGCGTATTCTGGAAGAGGTAGCCCAGGCAGAACGCATTGCCGCAGGCGAATATACGATGCCCAAAGGTGAGCTGGTGATTACTGCACCCGTTGTTTTTGGACGTTTGCATGTGTTACCTATGGTGGTCGAATTCTTAAAAAAATACCCGGATATTGACGTGCGTCTGACGCTGTCAGATCGCAATGTCCACTTATTGGAAGACCACATCGATGTGGCGTTGCGCATCGGTGCATTGCCTGACAGCGATTTGATCGCTATTCCCGTTGGTGCAGTGAGGACGGTGGTTTGTGCTAGTCCAGAGTACTTTGCGCAGCGAGGCAAGCCGACGACGCCTGAGCAACTAACCCAGCATGATTGTGTTTCGTATGATGTATTGACATCCCCGCATAGCTGGCGATTTTTGCAGGGGAAGTCCGAGATTACCGTGCCAATCCATTCGCGCCTGATCGTCAATACGGCAGAAGCGGCAATTGATGCCGCGGTTGCGGGTGTTGGAGTAACGCGAGTCTTGTCTTACCAGATCGCCGCGGCCAGACGCCAGGCTTTGTTGGAAATTGTGCTTGAATCGTTTGAGTCGCCCGACAGACCGGTTAATCTCGTACATGCGGGCCAAGGCATACTGCCTTTAAAGCTGAGAGCCTTCCTTGATTTTGGATCAGCATATTTAAAAAACCGGTTATCTGATGCAATATAAAATCGGTGCGTCAGGCATTTTTAATTGAATATTGAATATACTCCCCTTTATTTTTATAAAATATGCTTCATTGTCCAATTATTGATTGGACGACTTTAATTTACTGGATGGGAGTATATTAAATGCCAGGTTTTAAAGTATCTTAAATTTACTGGAAGCAATATGACGCTTTTTGCCGTATATTTTTTAGATAAACAAGGCAGTCTGGCTGTGCGCCAGCAGTATCTCGGGGCGCATATTGCTTGGCTGGATCAGCACAAAGAGCGCATCTTGGTTGGCGGTTCATTGCGTCATCAGCCCGGCGATGCTGCGCTGGGCGGCTTGTGGATTGTCGAAGCGGAAAGCAAAGCCGAGATTGAGGCACTGATTCTGATGGATCCTTTTTGGATCAATGGGCTTCGCGCCAGTGTTGAGATTTTGCACTGGTCAAAAGCTTTCCCTCAGCGGCAGAGCTTGATTTAGCATAGTTGATTCAGCTTCGGCTGAGCTTTGCTTACTCGACATGCTCCACCAGCAATTGCACCCGCGTCACGCCATTGTAGGTATTCGCATCCAGCCTGAAGGCGACATTTACACGCTCTGGAAGATGATCGGTGTGACCAAACCAGATGGCATCGTAGCGTTTGCCATTTTTTTCCAGTTCCATTTTCAGATGGCGTTCTTTCAGAATCCGTTGTGAAATCAGCTTGAAGTCATCACAAAATATCGGCGGCGCAAAGCCTTGTCCCCAGACTTGTCCATCCATCAGGCTAATAAAGTCCGTGCTGAAATATGCATCTTCTAAAGGACCATCGGTTTCGATAATCCTCTCTAACTGATCGGCTTTCAGCCAGCTTTGCGCGACAGCTTCAAACGCCGCCTGAAAGGCAGGAAAGTTTTCTGCCTTCAATGTCAATCCTGCTGCCATCGCATGTCCGCCGAATTTTAAAATCAGGTCGGGTACATGTTTAGACACCAGATCCAGCGCATCGCGCATATGGAAGCCGGGGATGGAGCGGCCAGACCCTTTGATCAAACCCTCATCGCCGGGCGCAAAGGTAATGGTAGGACGATAGAATTTATCTTTGAGCCGCGAGGCGACAATCCCGATCACGCCCTGGTGCCAGCTCTCGTCAAATACGGTGATGGTATTACTCGCGGAGGGTTGAAAATCATCCAGATGCAGCAAGGCCACATCTTGCATCTCGCGTTCGATATCTTTGCGATCGGCATTGATGGAATTGAGTTCTTGCGCAATGTGCCAGGCGCGACCTTCGTCATCGGTGGTTAAACACTCTATGCCCAGCGACATGTCGGACAAGCGACCCGCTGCGTTGATTCTGGGACCCACGGCAAAACCCAGATCGAATGGACTGGCCTGATGCGGCTCTCGCCCTGCGACGCGGAACAGGGCGGCAATACCTGTATGCATACGACCTGCACGCATGCGTTTGATTCCTTGCGCGACCAGAATACGGTTATTCGCATCCAGCTTGACGACGTCGGCGACTGTGCCTAAGGCGACCAAATCCAGTAAGGTATCAAGCTTGGGTTGCTGCTGCTGATCAAACACGCCACGTTGGCGTAACTCTGCACGCAAGGCCAGCAAGGTATAAAACATCACGCCAACACCAGCCATATTTTTGCTCGGGAAGCCGCAGCCTGGCTGGTTGGGATTCACAATCACCGCAGCGTCTGGCAGGGTATCTGCTGGAAGATGGTGATCGGTCACGACCACCGCCATACCCAGGGCGTTGGCAGCAGCGACACCGTCAATACTGGCAATGCCGTTATCGACGGTGACAATAATATCTGGCGATTTTTCTTGCTTGGTTAATGCGACGATTTCCGGCGTTAATCCATAACCGTGGATTTGTCTATCCGGTACGATGTAATCGACCGTTGCACCCATCATGCGCAGGCCGCGCAAGCCCACTGCACAGGCCGTTGCACCGTCACAATCGTAGTCGGCGACGATACACATTTTTTTGCCAGCGGCGATTGCGTCGGCTAAATACACCGCCGCTTGCTGAACATGCAGCAATTGAGTCGGTGCGATCAATTGCGGTAATTCGCTACGTAATTCGGCGACGTCTTTCACGCCACGCGCGGCATATAAGCGCGCCAATACCGGATGGATGCCGCTTTGGCGCAGCATTTCTGAATCGCGGAAAGAGTAAGGGCGGGTGCTGATACGTGTCATGTTAGTTGGATATTTTTTGTGCTGGTAGCGAGAATAAAGGATGCAATGTCGGTTTGCGCCAGAATTGACGGAGCGACCAGGGCGTTAAACTAAATTGTGCTAGCGTGTTGGCATCGGTGACGATCAGATTGAGTTGGTTAATTTGTTGGTCGCGTAAAGCTGCCAGTGCAGGCGCAAAGCAGTGCTCCTCCAGCAACTGCATGCGCTCCAGCCAGCTTGCCCAGTCGTTATTCAGCGCAGGCTCTAACAGTGCATCGATTAAAACGGGTCGTTTTGACGCCAGATCGATTTGTTTAAATTCAGTCACTTTTTGGATATCCGGCATGTCCATTAATTGCGTGCTACCGCCGGACAGCCAAGCTGAGTTGACGGGCTTTAAACCTTGCGTCTCCCGTTCTTGGTTGATGGTGTGACTAAACCATTGCATCTGAATTTCATTTTGAAGCTTGCGCCATGGGCGTGCTTGCTCACCTTTGGGCATCCAGATATCGATATTGTGGCCGCAAGCCGCATCTGGCGTGGCTGTTTGCAGGCCTTGCCAATCATCGGCGCGTAAAAACCAGTGAAGTGTGTCGCCATACACTAAAGTTTTACCCAGTTCGTCACAAATGATTTTTGCCTCGGCAAACAGGGCGCGCGACTCACGCTCCGTCAATGTCAAGCGGCGTTGGTCTGTAAGTACCAGATGGTCGCGTGCAATATGGATATGAACAGGTTGCAGCGTGAACCAAACTGCGCTCGTACCGGTCATATCAGTATCTACCGGCTGGACGCCAAGCACTTGCATTTTGTTGTGCGTATTAGCGGGACTGCTCTTGATGGCTGATTCTAAACCTACAGAGTTTGAAAAAGGAGGTCCAATGATTCTGCCGCCCCCAGGGCTAAAATGCCCTGCAAGCAAGGATTCATGCGGTAATTGTCTTGCAAAGTCTTCAAAGTGATGGGGAGTGTCGGGTTTAGCTTTGCCAATTAAGCAGCTTAATGCTGGTACACGTAGCTCGCGTAGCAGGTCTTTGGCAAGCGGGGCGGGAGGGATGGCAAACGGCAGTATCATTTCTAAATAGCTCATAACGACATTGTATGGCAAGATGCTCGCTGACTAAAAACATTACTTTTAAGACTATGCAAAATCGCCGTCAAAACTCCTTAGCGCGACAATTTTGTGTAAGCCCTAATTAAATTATCTATTCTGGATCAAGTTCTATAGTGAAAAATTACCCTTTTGAATGGCTGGTCGGCCTGCGTTATACCCGCGCTGGACGACGTAGTGGCCGTAACAGTTTTATCTCGTTTATCTCAATGATTTCTATGGCCGGCATTGCCTTAGGTGTCGCAGCATTAATTGTCGTGTTATCGGTGATGAATGGCTTCCAAAAAGAAGTGCGTGACCGTATGTTGTCGGTGTTGGCGCATATTGAGGTGTTTGATGCCACTGGTACTTTGCCAGATTGGAAAACTACCGCATTGCAAGCACAAAAAAATCCCTCGGTCACAGGGACTGCGCCTTATGTCGATGCGCAGGCCATGATTATTGGCGGCGATATAATGCGCGGCGTGGTTTTGCGTGGCGTGTTGCCAGAAGAAGAGTCGAAGGTATCTGACGTCACCAGCAAAATGAAGTACGGCAAATTTACCGATTTGAAGCCAGGTGGTTTTGGCATTGTGCTAGGGATTGAATTAGCTCGCAGTTTACATGTGCAAGTCGGTGAAAAAGTCACGTTAGCCGGAGCGCCGGAAGGCCAGATTACACCAGCAGGTATGGTGCCGCGTCTTAAAGCATTTACCGTAGTCGGTATTTTTGAAGCAGGACATTTTGAATACGACTCTGGCATGGCATTTATTCAGATGGACGATGCTGAGAAGTTTTTCCGACTATCGGCACCGTCTGGTTTACGCCTGCGTATTGTCGATATGTTGAAAGCACCGCAAGTCGCGGTGGAGTTATCAAAAACATTGTCTGGTGATTTGTATATACGCGACTGGTCGCAACAAAATCGTAATTATTTTGCTGCGGTAAAAACAGAAAAAACCATGATGTTTATCATTTTGACGCTGATCATCGCAGTAGCAGCTTTCAATCTGGTATCAACCTTGGTGATGACCGTGACAGACAAGCAAGCGGATATTGCGATTCTGCGAACCTTGGGCGCGTCGCCTTGGTCGATCATGAAAATTTTTATGATTCAAGGTGCTCTGGTTGGCTTACTGGGCACCGCGATTGGCGTCGGCTCTGGCATAGTAGTCGCATTAAATATCGATATTATTGTGCCGTTTATTGAGCATGTTTTAGGTGTGCAGTTTTTGTCCAAAGAAGTGTATGTGATCAGCACTTTACCTTCTGATTTGCAATGGAAAGATGTCTGGACCATTGGCAGTGTTGCAGTCGTATTAGCTTTTGTTGCAACGATTTATCCAAGCTGGCGTGGTGCCCGCGTGAAACCAGCGGAGGCATTGCGCTATGAATGATCATGTTACTGACCAATTGGTCCTGTCTTGCAGCGGCTTAGGGAAGACTTTTACTCAAGGCACTTACTCAGTCAAAGTGCTTGGTAATATTGATTTTAAAGTCAATAAAGGCGAGCGAGTTGCCATCATTGGCGCATCTGGTTCCGGCAAATCAACCTTGTTGCATTTGTTGGGTGGCTTAGATGCACCGACGACGGGTAGCGTTACTTTGCAAGGCAAAGATTTCGCCACTTTAAACGAAACTACCAGAGGCAATTTACGTAACGCTGCTTTGGGTTTTGTGTACCAGTTCCACCATTTATTACCTGAGTTTTCTGCCTTGGATAATGTGGCAATGCCTTTGTTGATACGTCGGGTTAATCGCAATGAGGCGCAGGCTACTGCGAGAGCAATTTTAGCGCGAGTTGGTTTGGATCATCGCGTCAGCCACGTACCCGGTGAATTGTCTGGCGGTGAGCGGCAACGCGTTGCTTTGGCGCGGGCTTTGGTGACACAGCCAGCCTGCGTATTAGCGGATGAGCCTACCGGCAATTTAGACAGGGCGACCGCGCAACAAATATTTGAATTAATGCTGGAGCTATCGCGCACTTTAGGTACGGCCTTTGTAATCGTAACGCATGATGCTGAGTTGGCGAAACGCTGCGATCGAGTATTGCGTTTATCAGAAAACGGATTGCTGCCCGCTTGATGGGATTGATGTGACCAATGTGATGAATTTGACTGCGCAGCTTTCACCTTATTTACAAAAAACTGAGCATAGTTTTGGCCATGTCTTGGTTGGACGTAAATTAGCTCGGCGTAAATTAAGTGGCCTCAAATTGCTTGAGCGTACATCTCATTCTTCGCCTTTGTTGCTAGGCGTAGCCTTGTCTGCCTCTTTATTGACTGCACCAGCTTTTGCTACCACCGAATTAGCTTTGCAGTTAGCAACATCACTGACCAGCGATAGTAATCCTTTGCGTTTTTACGATGGTGATGCAGCCGCGGCGCAAAATGGCAATACCAGTACTTCAGATAAAGTCAAAGCACTGGATGTGCGAGCCGGAGCGATTATTCCCATCCTGTCAGACAGGACACGTTTGATCTTGACCGGCAGTTTGGGTACGCGACAATATCAAACTTATCAAGATCTGGATCATCAGGAAAAAGCGGGTGACGCCAGCTTTGAATACGCGATTGGTAATATTCTTACGGGGCGCGTTACCGCTGGAAAAGAAGATCGCTTATTTCAATATATTAATGGCTCGTTGACGGCAAAAGACATTTCTCATTTTTCTCAAACCGGTGCTGAACTTACACTAAAAATTACGGATGAATTGTCTGTTCCTGTGAAGTTGGATCGCTCTAACTTGCATTACGATCTGGACGTCAATCAGCTATATAATTTTCACCAAAATGGACAGCAGGCTGGTTTAAAGTATTACTCGCCAACCGGATCAAACTTAGAGCTTGGAGTCCGGTTTTCTGACACCGATTATCCCAATCGTAATCCACAGCAAATTGCTGATCTCGATCAGCGTTATCGAGAGACCGAAACCTATATTGAGGCCGAGTGGAAGTACAGCGTCAAGACGGCCGTCAGCACGCATTTAGGCCTGATACGGCGACGTTACGATAGTCTTAGTGATTTAAATACCAATTTGGTATCAACTCTGGTGCGTGGGACGTATTTCTATTCACCCAAATTACGTTTAGACGCACAAATTTTTGATCGTCCGTTTGCCATCGTTGATCCTTCTATTTTATATGTCGTCACAAAAGGCTTACGCCTGGATGCGCAATGGAATATGTCGGATAAAACGCAATTTCATTTGATGGGATTAGCGCAAAATAGTGATCAAAAATTAGTCCCAAGATTGGCCGAAATTCAAGACTCAGTTTCTCGTAAAGAAAAGCTGACTCGCGCTGGCTTCGGTATCAATTATCAATTGCAGCGTGGTGTTCGATTAATGTTAGATAGTTTTTATGAAAAAGTGGAGAGAGACGCCAATTTGCCCGGACTAAAACAGGGCGTGATTATGATAGGTCTTGAATATAGCTATGAAAATTTTCCTGGTAGCACCGCTAAAATGGGATTGTCACGGTATCAGCATTCACTGAATAATACCGATGCATTACGATAATAAATATTTTGGACAAATTTTCGCAAGTCCAAATCTTGATGAATATTGTTTGATGAGAACTGTCATCGTTGAAATCAAATAAACTGCATAAATAACTCTGGGTAAGATCATCAATGAAACTTCTCGATAAAATCAGTCGTCGTTTATCTAACTATATTAGTTGTGCCTGGATGCCACTAAAGCAGGGGCAGGGCGTAGTCAGTTTCTCTTTTGATGACGTACCTGCCAGCGCTTGTACTGTCGGCAAAGCATTGCTGGAAGAGTTTGATGCTCGTGGTAGTTTTTATGTCTGTGGCGGACTCACCGATGGTCAGGAGCAAGGACGAACCTGCCATAGTGTCGCAGAATTACAAGCGCTAGATGCTGATGGTCATGAGATTGCTTGCCACACTTTTTCGCATACCAATTGCACTCTTGACGGTGCTGCGGAGTTAAATAAGGATTGGGAGAAAAATCAGGATTTCTTTAAAGAAAACGATATCAACAATAGTGGCTTTGCGTTCCCATTTGGTGCCTATGATTTAGCCAGTAAACGTTTAGCATCTCGTCGTTTTGCCTATAACAGAATTACCGGTGGCGGCACCCAGATAGGGCGCGCTGATTTGGCTGCCTTGCGTGCCCAAGCACTTTACGAACAAAAAACTAGTCTTGAATTAATTAAAGAACTGATACAGCAAACGGCTCAACATGGCGGATGGCTGATTTTTTATTCGCATGAGGTAGACGAGGAGCCGGGACCTTGGGGTACATCACCAGCACAATTGCGTTACGCCTTAACCGAAGCAACAAATGCTGGATGCAAAATATTGCCTGTTCGTGATGCGATTCTCTTTTTTCAGTAATAAATTAATTAAAACATACAAATTTTGAATTTGTTTTGGATGTCTAAATTATAATTACGTCAAATATGTTTTGATCGGCTTAACTATTTTTGATGTCTCGTTTTAAGCCTCGTTCCTTGCTCCTCGTCTCGGTCAATCTGAGCATATTCATCTTTAATTCTCCAGTTACATTTAATCGGAATATCCGCCCATGAGCCAACAAAGCCAGTTTGCCCTGCTCACGCAGCGTCGTTTTGCCCCATTCTTCTGGACGCAATTCCTGGGTGCATTCAATGACAACGTCTTTAAAACCGCCTTGCTGACGATACTGACGTACGACGCTTTGTCTTGGACTAAGCTCGATATCGGCTTGTTGAATAATTTGATCCCGGGACTGTTTATTTTACCGTTTGTCTTGTTTTCAGCAACATCTGGCCAGTTAGCAGATAAATTTGAAAAAGCGGGATTAGCCCGCAAAGTCAAATTGCTAGAAATTGTAATCATGTGTATTGCAGCAACGGGCTGGATGACGCATACCTTGTGGTTATTAATAGCCGCTGTTGCCGGTATGGGAATTCACTCAACCCTTTTCGGTCCGGTGAAATATGCGTACTTGCCACAGCACCTTAAATCCGAGGAACTGGTCGGTGGTAATGGTGTGATTGAGATGGGTACGTTTGTCGGTATTTTATTGGGCGAAGTTCTTGGTGCGATGCTGGTCGTACATAAACCTTGGGGAATAGAACTAGTTGCTGGCGGTACCATCGTGATCGCCATCATTGGTTGGCTGACTAGTCTGCGGATTCCTAATTCCCCAGCGCCGGAGCCTGAGTTAAAAATCAATTGGAATGCTGCAACAGAGACTGTCCGTAATATCCGGTTTACCAAGCAGAATCGCCCCGTATTTTTATCGTTGCTGGGTAATTCTTGGTTTTGGTTTTATGGCGCCATAATTTTGGCGCAGTTCCCTTTGTATGCCAAAGATTATTTGCATGGCGATCATAGCGTATTCGTTTTACTACTAACTATTTTCTCATTTGGAATTGGTGCCGGCTCGCTTTTATGTGAACGTTTGTCTGGTCATAAAGTGGAGATTGGCTTGGTGCCGTTTGGTGCAATTGGCTTATCTGTATTTGGCTTTGATTTGTATTTGTCTAGCGTCGCTTATACACACGCCTTGACTGCAATTAATGCAGGTGCTGTGGCACCGACAATTGACGCAATGGGATTTTTTCATCAAGTTGGAAGCTTGCGTATCGTATTTGATATCGTGATGATCGGCTTGTTCGGTGGTCTATACATCGTGCCATTATTCGCGCTGATACAAACCCGATGCGATCCAAAACATTTATCCCGTACCATCGCAGGTATGAATATCATGAATGCTTTGTTCATGGTGGTGGCCGCATTGAGTGCGACTTTAATGCTGAGTCGGGGATTTACTATCCCACAAATTTTTATGGCAACCGCGATTTTGAATGCGGTTGTAGCCTTGTATATTTTTAGTTTAGTACCAGAATTTTTAATGCGATTTATCGCATGGTTACTAATCCACACTATTCACCGCGTTAAGGGAGTAAATACTAATCGTATTCAGGTTGAGGGCGCAGCAGTTTTAGTTTGTAATCATGTTAGTTATATGGATGCCATCGTGATTATGGCCTCCAGCCCGCGACCGATTCGTTTTGTCATGGATCACCGGATTTTCAAGATTCCATTTTTGTCCTGGGTTTTTAAAACGGCAAAAGCTATTCCTATTGCACCTGCTAAAGAAGATCCATGGCTCATGGAGAAAGCTTATATTGATATCGCTAAAGCCTTGCATGAAGGTGAACTGGTTTGTATTTTCCCAGAAGGTAAATTGACGACCACTGGTGATATGAATGAGTTTAAGGGCGGTATTATGAAAATACTAGAACGCTCTCCAGTGCCTGTATTCCCAATGGCGCTGCGTGGTCTCTGGGGTAGCTTTTTGTCGAGAGATAAAGGCAACCCGTTTGAGCGTTCTTTCAGCCGCGGACCTTTCTCACATCTGGAACTTGCAGTGGGTGAGGCTTTACAAGCGTCAGAAGTAACACCACAATTATTGCAAGATAAAGTGCAATCTTTACGCGGTGAATGGAGATAAAAATGACTGTTCTGCATCGCTTGATAATGTTATGTGTATTTTTTCTTGGTTCTATCCTCAACATTATCGAAGCGAATGCTGCCAGCATTACTCGATTTTCACCACAAGGTGAAGTGGCTCAGGTTCGACAGATCAGAGCCACATTTTCTGAAGCAGTAATTGCCTTTGGAGACCCTAAAGCGGCGGCTCCTTTGGATATTAAATGTACCCAAGCAGGCTCAGGTCGGTGGGCAGATGATAAAAACTGGGTCTATGATTTTACCGCTGACTTGCCGCCGGGTACGTTATGCAGTGCTCAGTTAAAAGCTAATTTTAAGACAGTTACCGGCGCAGCGATCACAGGCAAAAGCACCTTCCAATTCTCCACTGGCGGTCCGGCAATCGTCAGTGTTCGCCCTTATCAAGGCGAGTCTATTGATGAGGAGCAGGCATTTATTCTGTTCCAGAATGGTATCGCCACCAGCGCCAGTATTTTGCAACACACTTATTGCGAAATTGAAGGTGTGCATGAGCGGGTTCCGGTACGGTTTATTGAAGGTGCTGCCCGTACTGAATTACTAAAACAATACAGCTCAACCGACGAGAATACCGCTAGCCGTATCAGTATTGTGCAATGTCAGCAGCGTTTTCCTAATGCGGCGGCTGTGCGTCTGGTCTGGGATAAGGGAATTGTGACGCCATCAGGTGTGCCAAATAGTCAGGCGCAATCGTATAAATTTAAAGCACGTCAGGCATTTACTGCTAGCTTTACCTGCGAGCGCGAGAACGCCAAAGCGGCTTGCACGCCGATACAGGCAGTAGCATTAAATTTTAATACGCCAATCAGTCGGAAACTCGCAGAACAGATTGTTTTAAAAACTGCAAAAGGTAGTAGCAAGCCGACGTTTAAACGTGATGAAAAAGAAGAAACCGTACAACGGGTTGAGTTCGTCCCACCGTTCGCCGAAAAGACAGAATACACACTGGAGTTGCCGAGTAAACTACAAGACGATAGTGGTCGTAGTTTAGGCAATGCTACACAATTTCCTCTGAAGTTTTCTACCGCCGATTATCCACCGCTGGCAAAATTTCCTGCTGCTCCGTTTGGTATTGTTGAACTGAACGCGGATGCAACCTTGCCAGTCACCTTGCGTAACGTAGAAAAAAATTTGATTGCCCGCAGTACCGACGGTAAGCAGTCACCGGGCACGCTTGCGAACTTAAAAGTCGATGATGATGCTGGCATCATCAACTGGATACAACGACTTAATCGCTATCACGAGAGCAGCATCCAGATTGCAAATAAGTCCGTCGAGACTCGCAGTATCGGTTTACTTGCTAAAGAAGCTGGCGTGCGCAAACTCGATTTGCCTAGTTCACCTGAAGACAAAGATGCAACAGCGATTGCATTCAGGCCATTTGAGGTGATTGGTATTCCACTCAAAGATCCGGGCTTTTATGTGCTGGAACTGGAATCTCAAAAACTAGGTAGTGCCTTATTGGGCAAACCTGTTCCGATGTTCGTGCGTACCAGTGCCTTGGTCACCAATATGGCAGTACACATTAAATTAGGTCGTGAAAACGGCGCAGTCTGGGTAACGACTTTAGACTCGGCTAAGCCTGTAGGCAATGCAGATATCCGTGTATCTGACTGTACAGGTAAAGAAGTTTGGCGCGGCGTGAGTAACGCCAGCGGTATCGCCATGATACCGACAGCATTGGATAATCCTTGTCGCTACAGCGAAGACAACACGGACGTCAGCAAGGGCAAAATTAATGGATTTTTTGTCAGTGCTCGTAAGACCGATGAAAAAGGGCGCAAGGATATGGCGTTCGCTTTATCTTCCTGGAACAGCGGTATTGAATCATATCGCTTCAATTTGCCAACGGATACGAGCAAAGTCGCGACGGTCAGAGCTCACACTATTCTAGACCGTAGCTTATTTCGAGCGGGTGAAACTGCCTCAATGAAGCATGTGATCCGTATTGAAAATATGCATGGATTCGGTTTTCAGAAAGCAAGTTTATTACCTACTCGCGTTCGTATTATCCACCAAGGAAGCAATCAGGAATTCCAGTTTCCGCTGGTATGGCGCGGACAGAATACGGCTGAAACAACTTTTGCGATTCCAAAGCAAGCTAAACTAGGAACCTACAATATTGTGCTGGATCAGGGCACATCGAAGATAACTGAGGCGAACAATGACACCACTAATAACGATGCTGATAACGAATCCGATGGTGAAGACCGCTACGGTCGTAACACTTACAACAGCGGTAGCTTTAGGGTAGAAGAATTCCGTCTGCCTTTACTACAGGGGCGTATTACTCCACCCAAAGCCGCGCAAATTGCACCGAAAGAATTAGCTCTTGATGTGCAGCTAAATTATCTTAATGGCGGCGGTGCTTCAGGTCTGCCCGTTGAGATCAGTAGTTTACTAAGAAATAAAAATTTAAATTTCCCCGCGTACGATGGATATGCGTTTAATGCTGGCTACGAAGCCGATGATGAGCAAAAAATCGTTGCCAACAAATTGCCCGTGAGTCTAGATAAAAATGGTAGTGGTAAAACGGTTATAAAAAATCTACCTGCGATTACTAAGCCGCAAGAATTATTATCGGAAATGACCTACGCAGATCCTAACGGTGAAATACAAACCATATCTGCTGTGACGACCCTATGGCCTTCTGCCGTGATTGTCGGGATTAAAGCCGGTGGTTGGGTCTCAGTTAAAAAGAAAGTCACACTAAGCACTATCACGCTAGATACCAATGGCAAACCGCAAGCGGGCGTCGCTGTGGCACTAACAGGATTATCGAAACAAAGTAATTCTCACCGCAAGCGCATGGTCGGCGGATTCTATGCCTATGAAAACTCTGAGACAACCAAGGATTTAGGCGAGCTATGTTCTGGTAAGTCGGATGCGCGTGGCTTGTTCCTATGCGATGTAGAAATTAAAGAATCCGGCAATGTAGAGATAACCGCCAACGCTAAAGACGACAACGGCAAGAGCGCCTTAGCGAAAACTTCTGTCTGGGTCGCGAATCAAAATGAAATTTGGTTCGATGGCGAAAATCAGGACCGTATGGATGTCTTACCTGAGAAAAAGCAGTATCAGCCAGGCGATATCGCTAAATTCCAAATCCGTATGCCGTTCCGTTATGCAACCGCATTGGTTGCGGTTGAGCGTGAAGGTGTAATCGATACAATGGTGGTGCAATTGAACGGACGCGATCCAAGTATTACCGTCCCGATCAAGGCGAGCTATGGGCCTAATATTTTCGTATCTGTGTTGGCTGTTCGTGGACGGATGCGTGAAGTTCCTTGGTATTCCTTCTTTACCTGGGGTTGGAAAGAGCCACTGAACTGGTGGAGTGAATTCCGCGAATATCAAAATCCCGGCGCGACTGTCGATCTGGCAAAACCAGCCTACAAGTATGGAATTGCCGAAATTTCTGTTGGCACTGCCGCGCATCAACTGGCGGTAACCGTAACCAGTGATAAATCGGTATATCCGATTCGCACTACCTCCAAAGTCACCGTGCAGGTAATACGGCCAGACGGCAAGCCGGCCGCCGGCGCTGAAGTCGCATTGGCTGCTGTTGATGAGGCTTTGTTAGAGCTTCAGCCAAATACTTCTTGGGATGTTTTGGGAGCCTTGTTACAACGACGAGGATATGGTGTCGAGACTGCGACTGCACAAATGCAAGTGATAGGCAAACGTCATTACGGTCGTAAAGCCGTTGCTGCGGGCGGTGGTGGGGGCAAATCATCGACGCGTGAATTATTCGATACATTGCTGCTCTGGAAGCCCTCTATCATCCTAGATGCAAACGGTCGGGCGCAAATTGACGTGCCCTTAAATGATGCACTAACCAGCTTTAAGATCGTCGCAATTGCGCAAAGTGGGGCTGATCTTTTTGGCACCGGTTCTGTCAGCATCAGGTCTAGTCAGGATTTGCAGTTGATTTCTGGTTTACCTCCGTTGGTGCGGGAAGGGGATCAATTTGTAGTAATGCTGACGGTTCGTAATACAACGACTCGGTCGATGAAAGTCGAAGTGATGGCGAATGTCACAGGCTTGTCGTCAGAGCTGAGCAAGCAAAATATCGTAATACCAGCAGGTGAATCGAGAGAGGTAAATTGGAATGTGGTGGTGCCAGCTTCGCCCAATAATTTAAGTCCATCTTCCTTCTCTAATGCCGACAGGCAGCAGTTGACTTGGGATATTAAAGCGCAAGAAATCCCAGCAGCAGGAGTGCAAGGCGTGAAGGACGCACTGAAGATTAGCCAGCGTGTGATTGCTGCAGTGCCTGTTACGGTGCAGCAGGCTAGTTTGTTCCAGTTAGAGGCACCCATGACGATGGCGGTTAGTCAGCCTGCCGACAGCTTGCCTGGGCGAGGTGGTCTGGCGATTTCTTTAATCTCTAGTCTGGCTGGTGGTAACGAGAGCTTACGTCGTTATTTCAGCGAATATCCTTACTCCTGCCTTGAGCAAAAGACATCACGCGCTATCGGCTTGCGTGATGCCGCGATGTGGCAAAAGATAACGGCTGATTTACCTAGCTATTTGGACGCCGATGGTTTGGCATATTATTACCCTCCGGGCGACAGCAGCCAAAGGCATGGCAGCGATAGTTTGACTGCGTATATCTTGGCTGCAACCAACGAGGCTGGATTTGCTGTACCGGATGCCAGTCGCGACAAGATGTTGCAAGGCTTGAGTGCGTTTGTCGAAGGCAAAATAACACGCGATTTCTGGTCACCGAAAAAGGACCTGGATATCCGTAAAATCGCCGCGCTAGAGGCAATGTCTCGTTATGGTCAAGTGCAGCCTCGGATGCTGGGTTCAATTCAAATCGCGCCGAATCTATGGCCAACCTCCGCCATTATTGACTGGCTGTCAATTTTGCAGAGAACCGCTAATTTACCCAAGCGTGAGGCCTATCTTAAAGAGGCGGACCAAGTGCTGCGGTCACGGCTGAATTACCAAGGCACTCGTCTAGGTTTCTCGACCGAGGCAGATGATTATTGGTGGTGGTTAATGAGCAATGGCGACAGCAATGCAACCCGACTTATTTTAGTCATGCTGGATAATCCTGCATGGCGTGATGATATGCCGAAGTTGATGACAGGAGCCATTCAGCGGCAAACTCGAGGCCGCTGGATGACGACTACCGCTAACGTTTGGGGTTCATTAGCGTTAGAAAAATTTGCCAACAAGTTTGAGACTGAAAAGGTTTCCGGTATAACTAAAGCAAGCTTGCAGCAAGGCGCTGTGCAAAGTTTTAATTGGCCTATGGTTGGAACTGCAACTGGTAGCGGTAATTTGCAATTGCCTTGGCCTGCCAATACTTCTACTGCGATGCCATCGCCCAAATCGCTAACTCCGGCAGATGGTTTAAAACTCAGCCACGAAGGCAAAGGTAAACCATGGATAGTGTTGCAAAGTCTGGCTGCAATTCCCCTAAAAGCGCCATTCAGCAGCGGTTATAGAATCAACAAAACCGTCGTACCAGTTGAGCAAAAAGAGAAGGGTAAGTACAGTCGTGGTGATGTCCTGCGTATCAATTTGGAAATCGATGCGCAGACTGATATGACTTGGGTCGTCGTCTCCGACCCCATCCCCGCAGGGGCTAGTTTGCTGGGTTCAGGTTTAGGCCGTGACTCTGCAATTGCCGCAACTACTGGAGTAGATAATAGCAATGCAGGTAATTGGAGTACAGCCTGGCTTGCCTATGAAGAGCGCAGCTTTGAAGCTTTCCGTGGTTATTACGAGTTTGTGCCTAAAGGAAAATTCTCATTGACTTATACGGTTCGCCTAAATAATGTTGGCGAATTTAAATTGCCACAAACTAGAGTTGAGGCCATGTACGCCCCAGAAATGTTTGGAGAAATTCCCAATCCCGTCATGATAGTCAAGTAATGGTATTGATGAAGTACCGCTGGATCAGATTCGTTTGCACCGCGTCCATTGCCTGTGCATTGAGTTTAGCTGCAGGCGTCGCTAACGCCGTGCCCAGTTTTAAAGAAGTGCAAACTGACTTTGTATCGTCAGAAGGTTTTTTACTAGACCGCCATGGCGTTGTGGTGCATCAATTAAGGCTCAATCCAAAAGAGCGTAAGCTCGCTTGGGTCAAGCTGGAAGATGTCTCTCCAGCGATTAGAAATGCTTTAATCGCGTCGGAAGATAAACATTTTTACCAGCATAGCGGTGTAGATTGGAACGCCGTGGCCGCCGCTGCCTGGGGTAATTTGTGGAATAGCAAAACCCGTGGTGCATCGACCATCACTATGCAATTGGCAGGTTTGCTCGAAGAGGATTTACGCCGTAAATCCAGTGCCCGCACCACTACCCAAAAATTGACTCAGGCATTGGTTGCGCAATGGCTGGAGCGCAGCTGGCGCAAAGATCAAATCCTGGAAGCATATTTAAATCTCGTACCATTCCGCGGTGAATTAGTTGGCGTGTATGCCTTATCTCGGATTATGTTTGATAAGCATCCCAGTGGCTTAGATCAGGTGGAGGCAGCAATTGCTGTAGCCTTGCTCCGCGCACCCAATGCAACCTATACCAAAGTGGCAGAGCGTGCCTGCAATATCCTTAAAGACCAGGGTGTTCCGGCATTTTGTCAAAATCTGGCAGGACAAACTTCGCTCTACTTTGCGCGACTGACGGCTAAATCCGATTTAATTAATGTCAGCAACGGACCTCAATTAGCGCCGCATCTTGCGCAGCATTTAGCAAATAAGTTATTGAACTCTAACATGCATTCTCTGCGCGCTACTTTGGATGCCGGAACCCAGCAATTCGCAAAAGATGCTCTAACACGCCAGTTATCTGCTTTGGTTGACCGCAATATTGAAGATGGCGCAGTTCTGGTACTAGATAATGCTAGTGGCGATGTACTCGCATGGGTTGGCTCTAGCGGTAACCTGTCGGATGCCCGCCACGTAGATGGAGTCCTTGCTTTACGTCAGGCCGGATCAACCCTGAAGCCGTTTTTATATGAACTGGCCTTAGAGAGAAAATGGTTGACTGCGGCATCCATCTTAGACGACTCAGCCATCAATTTACCTACCGCATCCGGTTTGTATATTCCTCAAAATTACGACAAACATTTTAAAGGTTTGGTCAGCGTACGCACTGCCTTGGCATCGTCGTTAAATATTCCTGCCGTCCGCACTCTGGTCACAGTCACTCCTCAACTGTTTTTTCAACGCTTACAGAGTCTGGGATTTTCTTTGCGTGAAGAGGGGGATTATTACGGCTACAGTCTGGCGTTAGGCAGTGCTGATGTGAGTCTGCAAGCCTTAACAAATGCTTACCGGACACTAGCCAATCAGGGCAAATATAGCGCTATCCGCACCAGTGAAAAAGATCCCAAATCTGTAATGCTGCCAAGATTGTCGCCTGAGGCAACCTTTATCATCAGCGATATTTTGTCCGATCGCACTGCGCGAGCTGTAACCTTTGGATTAGAAAATGCCTTGTCGATCCGCTCTTGGTCTGCGGTAAAAACCGGGACATCCAAAGACATGCGGGATAACTGGTGCATTGGTTATTCTGATCGCTATACCGTAGGCGTATGGGTTGGCAACGCATCCGGCGCGCCGATGTGGGATGTGTCTGGTGTAACTGGTGCTGCGCCGATCTGGCAAGAGGTCATGCAATATTTAAACCGGGCGGTTTCAAACACAAAGAGCATCGCTAAAAAAGAATTGACCAGAACTGTTCCCGATGATGTCGTCATGCAGTCGATCAGCTACGACGATCAGTTAGAAGCGCCAAGGATTGAGTATTTTATCAAGGGGACTGAGCAAAGCCACATCGCCATCGCAAAATCAAACGAAATTAGACCATCGATCACTTATCCCACCGCAGGGATGTTGGTTGCTCTTGATCCTGATATCCCACCAGACCGGCAACGCATACGATTTGCTGCGCAGGGATTACAGCAGGGTGGATGGATGTTAGATGGACGAAGTTTGAACAATCCCGGCAAAACAAAATCCCAGTCAGGCCAACTGGCACAAATTGACTGGATGCCATGGCCGGGCAAACATCTATTGCAGCTTGTTGATAGCAAAGGATTGGTTGTTGACGAGATCCGGTTCGAGGTACGCGGAGCTCAGCTTGTGATAACAAAAAATACCAAGAAGTCAAAATAGCTTGATTAGCAGATCAACTAGAGCAGAGTTTTAATTATGATTCTGCTCGAGTATAGCCAAGAGTATGGTCTGTGATTTTTACTAGTTTAAAAAGGAATGTCGTCCTCTTCTGTCGGCTTAGTATAACGTTCAACGGCGTCCAATCTTGCATGTAAGTTTGCAAGTGCGATTCGTCGCTTTGTAGGTGAGGCGTCATTGAAAAAATGCAGAAAGTCACGAAGCGTTTCTATAGAAAAATCCTCTTTTTTAGAGTAATACGATCTACTTCAAATAACTACTTTCAATCTTCGCAGCACTACCATTTTTCTTAATCGTCTCAATCGCGGTATTCATCTTCATAATAAAGTCCGCTTTATACGCAGGATTATTATTGACGCTATAGCCAATAAATGTTTCTTCACCAGATAACTCAAGTGCCTCTTGTAGTTTGAAATTGTTCAGATCCGGATCAGCTTGTAATTTTTTTGTCGTATAAAATGCAGCGCCTCTATCAGTTGCGTAGCAGGCGATACGCTTTGCTGCTAGTTTTTTTATATTGGCTTCATTACCTTTGGCCTCTGACAAAGTAATTTTGCCTGCCTTAGCTGCGTCGATCAGTCTGGAAGATAAAAGAAATCCAGCGTTGACGCCTATTGTTAGACCTGTAAAGTCGTCCGGGAATTTTTTTCTTGGGACTGCCATCACATCCGGATTACAAAAGAGTACGACCGTTTCCGTGTAAAGCACGACAGAGTAGGTGGAGATATAAATGCGTTCTTTTTTAAACCCGGGCGGGAATAAAGCAAAGGACGCGCCGCTTTCCAGATCAGCTAAACCTCGCTTCCAAGGTCTTGGTTTAAGCTCTACCTCATAAGCTGGTTTTAATAACTCAGACGCCTTATGCAAGAGCTCTACATACATCCCTTTGAACTGACCATTTTCTACGTAAGAGTAGGGTGCATAATCATCGTCACCTAAGAGAATCACTTTTTCAGTTGCGTACGCGCTTGAGCCGACTGTTGATACAAAATAACTGGCAAGAAAAAAATAGAAAAATTGACGTTTCATTCGTAATCCTTCGATAAAAATTCCAAGATCTTATATTTCACTACCTGTCATAGCATGAAGTTATTTGTGTCTGAAAATGCATCTGAAATCTGGACACATGTATGCAGCTTGGCCCTCAGGATTAAATTTTTAATCGCGCCTTTCAGGTCAAAATAGTATTTGTTTTGGGTGCGACTATGGGTAAAGTGAGGATGAATTTTGTATACGAGTTATGCCCTGTTTTGCTGTCCACTAAGATGGTTCCGCCAAGCACGTCATTGGCGATGTTGTAGACAATATTCAGACCAAGACCACTGCCGCCTTGCCCCAGTTTTGTAGTGAAGAAGGGGTCGAAAATCCGATTAATATTTTCTTGTGAAATACCTTTGCCGTTATCCATAAAGACAAATTCAATTTGACCCAAAGGTAATTTTTTAACATAAATACTAATGATGCCGAGATGCTCGGAATCAAATCCATGCGCTAGTGAATTATTAAAGAAATTAGTAATCATTTGCCCAATCGCGCCTGGATAACTGTCCATCATGATGTCGTCTTCCAGGGCGGTATTAATTTTATGCGGTGTTTTTTTAAGTAAATGATGAAGCGTTGCCAGTACCTCGTTGATGACTGATTTAAGGTTAAAGGTACGTCGTTTGTCACTTGACTGGTCAACCGCAACCTGTTTGAAGCTACTGATGAGTTCGGCTGCATTATTGAGATTTTGAATAATTAATTGGCCTGCTTCAACCGACGCGTTGGTATAGTCTTCTAAGATTGAGCGTTTCAATAATCCGGCCTGATAATTAGCAGAGAAGTTTTTACTTCTATCTAGGAACGAGGTCGATACCAGAAGCGCATTGCCAATTGGAGTATTGAGTTCATGCGCGACTCCAGCGACCAGCGATCCTAGTGCGGCGAGTTTTTCTGATCTGATTAACTCATTTTGCGATTGATTTAGCTCTACCGTACGGGCTTCCACTTTGCGTTCAAGTGAATCATTCAGATCCCGGATGATTTGCTCGTTTCTTTCTCTCTCAATCAGGTCGGCTTGTAATTGCTTATTTTTATCCGCTAATTCAGCCAGTAGCTGGTTAAGTGTGTTGCGGGTAACTTCCAGTCTGTCGGCCAGGCTGCCAAGCTCATCATCGCGGTAAGGCCGGATCGGTGTCGCAAAGTTACCCAGTGCAAGCCGGTCTGCGTCTAGCCTTAGTTGATGGATAGGACGTACAAAGCGGTAATAAAGCAGCACTAAAATGATGATCAGTGAAACGATTAATTGGAGGGCGATACTGCCGACGTAGTTTCTTATGCGCCGCAAAAACTCGGCATCTAAATAACCGCTATCAAGACCGACTTCAACACGGCCTAAGACTTCGCCCTGATACAAAATTGGTTGGGCGCTGACGACGACGCTGCCAATTTTTCGTTCCGGTAAGCTTTTACGGAAAATGGATTTGTCGCCTTCAAATATTTCTACTTTGGTGATGGCAGGTGTTGCCATGGCGGCTTCTACCTGATCTTGGATTGCAGAGGGATTTTTGTTCCAGACTGGGTCGCGCAAATTTAGCGCTAGCATATTGGTAATTCTTTGCAGATCACTTTTTTGCTGTTCTACTGCGGCATTTCTCTCTACGCCCCATATGAATATCCAGCCAGATATAAAGGCAGGGACGAGCAGTCCAATTAATATGCCAAGCAAAATGGCGATCTGTATGCTGAGATGCGGTTTTTTCATTAGAAAATACCAGTTCCACTGCGGTTAGTGGGACGCTAAAAATTTAGCGAACAGTCGATGATGTGAATCTCTTGCCCATATGCAAATGATTATAAAACACATTAGATAAAAAATACGAATAGTGATGTAAAACTAACAAAAGCTTTAGTGCAAAAAAATGGAGTAAAGCGTTTGGGGCTTACTCCATACGCTTTACTCCACTGATCAGACTAATGCAGACCCGAACTTAGTCTGTAACTAATGACTGTCTGACGGTATTACTGATGCCGATACTTACATTGCCATGAATTAACTTACTCCCGCCTAGTATATTTTATTATCCGTGTAATTACTGGCTTGCAGGGAAATTTTTATAAAAAAATGGGGGAGTATAGGTAATTTCTTACTTAATGTGCTCCTCCGGCATCAATGGGGGCAGATGACTTTTTCGGTTTGGTGATCCATACCAGCGCAATCAGCGATAAGAACATAAACGACGATAAGTAGAAAATATCCGTCGCCGCCATCGTGCTTGCCTGTATCGACATTGTTCTGTCAATCACGGCCCACGCCCCTGTTTCTGGTATGCCTTGTTGCATTAATGCCTGCACACTTTGAACAAAAGCAGGGTAGTTGCTCCCCGTATGTTCAGTTAACTGCGCATGATGCAAGGTTGTGCGGCTATCCCATATCGTCGATGCGATCGACGTTCCCATGCCGCCGCACATGATCCTGACAAAATTGGACAGACCAGATGCTGCCGGGATTCTGTCCGGGGTTAGTCCAGACAGAATAATCGAGGTCAATGGAATAAAAAACATCGACATCGCTGCACCTTGAATCAAAGTCGGAATCAGAAGTGTCATCGTGTCCACATCGGTCGTAAATTGTGCCCGCATATAAAACACCACGGCGAACAAAATAAACGCAGTAGTAGCCACTTTACGCGCATCCAGTTTTGGTAAAAATTTACCGATCAGCGGCGACAAGATAATCGCAAAAACACCTACCGGCGCCATCACTTTGCCTGCCTCCGTCGCCGTGTAGCTGAGCTGTGTTTGCAGCCATAATGGCATGATCACCAGACTACCAAAGAACAAACCATAGCCAACAGAAATCGCTACCACACCACCGCTAAAGTTGCGTCGTTTAAACAGCGACAGATCAACGATAGGGTGCTCTTCACCAAGCTCCCAGATCACAAAATAGATCAGACCAACTGCCGCAATCACGGCTAACAAAATAATCTCGCCAGAGTTAAACCAGTCCAGTTCTTTGCCCTTGTCCAACATCACTTGCAAAGAACCGACCCAGACCACAAGCAAACCCAAACCGACCACGTCAATTGGCAGTTTTTTAATTTTGGATTCCCGTGTTTTATAGATTGACCAGGTTGTCCATGCCGCAAAAAGTCCAACTGGGATGTTGATATAAAAAATCCATGGCCAAGTGTAGTTATCTGAAATCCAGCCCCCAAGCAGCGGGCCCATAATAGGTGCGACGAGCGTCGTCATCCCCCATAAAGCAAGCGCCATCGAACTTTTAGCGGGAGGGTAACTACCCAGTAGTAAAGATTGGGATAACGGGATCATTGGGCCGGCAACCGCCCCTTGCAAAATACGGGCAGCGATCAGCGTCTCAATATTGGGCGCCATACCGCATAGTAGCGACGAGATGACGAATAACAAGATGGAAGTAGTGAACAAGCGGACTTGTCCGAACCGATTCGTTAAAAAACCGGTCAGTGGAACGGAGATCGCATTCGCTACCGCGAACGAGGTAATAACCCAGGTGCCCTGCTGAGGCGAGACACCCAAGTTGCCCGAAATCGCCGGGATTGATACGTTTGCAATCGACGAGTCCAACACGTTCATGAACGTGGCAAGTGATAACACCAAGGTTCCCAGTGCTAACTGAGCACCTTTTAGCGGTGGCAATGGCGCGGCTGGAGCAGGAGGAGCCGCAGGGGCGTTACCCTGCGGTTCGCCTGCTGCATCCGACGCTGAAATGGAGGTGCTCATTACAGCTTCTTGCCCATATTGTTCGTGACGATTTGCGCGATACGATCATCTGCTTCTTTGCCACTTTGTTCAAATACCGTCGTTTTGTAATCTGCTGTATTACGCAGTGGCGCACTACCAGCAACCGGGCTACCTTTTTGCTGAGAGATATCGACTTTGACTTGCATAGATAAACCGATGCGCAGCGGGTGTGTCGCCAGTTCTTTTTCATCTAACGCAATACGAACTGGAACACGCTGAACAACTTTAATCCAGTTGCCGCTTGCGTTTTGCGCAGGTAACAGGGCGAATGCAGAACCGGTACCAGCGGACAAACCAGCAACTTTGCCATGATATTCGACGCTAGAACCATACAAATCGGATTCCAAAGTCACGTCTTGTCCGATGCGCATGTGGGCTAACTGCACTTCTTTAAAGTTGGCATCGACCCATAAGGAGTTTAACGGCACGATCGACAACAATGGTGAGCCAGCAGCTACGCGCTGACCGACTTGTACCGAACGTTTAGCGATGTAGCCTGACATGGGCGCTGGCAAGCTGGTACGAGCGTAGGCGAGATAGGTCTCACGTACACGGGCTTCTGCACGTAAAACGTTGGGATGTTGTTCAACATTTGTCCGGTCAGTTAATACACTGTTGGATGCTAGTTGTTCGCGCGCTGCTAATAACGCAGATTCGGCGCTTTGCACTGCTGAACGGGCATGGTCGACTTCTTCGGAAGAGACGGCGCCAGTACTGACCAACTGTTGACGGCGAGCCAGATCGGATTTAGCACGTTCCACTTCAGTCAGACGTGTGCTGACATTGGCTTGCAATGGAGCGTTGTTTGCAAATAACACGCGGACTTCGCGAACTGTTTGTGCTAGCTGCGCTTCGGCTTGATCCAAGGCTACTTTGGCATCTGCACGGTCAAGTTCGATCAATGGCTTGCCGACTTGTACCAACTCGGTATCGTCAGCATGAATGGCTAATACTGTTCCAGCCACTTGCGGCGTTACTTGTACAACGTTCCCAGCGGCATAAGCATCTTCTGTATTTTCAAAATGGCTCCCGATGGTAAACCACCAAAAGGCGTAAGCGATTGCCACGACAATCAATACGATCGTGACGATAATCAACAAGCCGCGACGCTTACCGTTTGGTGGCGGTGTATTGGCCATTGTTGCCGAAGTTGCTGCTGGTGTTGTCGCTGTGGCGTTAGTGCCATTATTGGTAACAGGCGCGTTCATTGTGCGGCCTCCGAGTGAGTGAGTGATTGAGCGTTATTATTTGATGCTGCACTTGCAGGCAGTTGAGATAGTTGAAGTTCTGGGGCTATCTCATAACCGCCACCCAGTGCTTTGATTAAATTGATTTGTAAGTCAACACGGCGCACCTGTAGTTCTAATGAAGATTTTTTCTGCAAAACATAAATGTTTTCAGCGACCAGCACCGGCAGAATGTTCGCTGTGCCAACGCGTTGACGTTGCTGTGCCAACTTGATGGTTTGTTCTGCTGCTTTTTCGGCATTCTTTTGATTGCCATTTTGAAGTTCCGCAGTTTTCAGTGATTGGACTTGATCCGCCAATTCACGCAAGGCATCAGTCAGACTTTGGTTGTAAGTCGCGACTGCGGCATCGTATGCAGCCACACGACCTTTTAACTGTGCACGCAAACTGCCACCCTCAAATATTGGCAAACGAATTGTAGGGCCAGCGCCAACGATGCGGCTGCTACTTTGTAACAGGTTCGTTAACCCAAGACTGGAGAAGCCCGCAAAACCAATTAGATTGATATTAGGATAGAACTGAGTTTTCGCCGTATCGATCTCGCTTTGCATAGACTCGACTCTCCAGCGCGCTGCTACCACATCGGGGCGGCGACCCAGATAAGCCAAAGGCAATTCACCAGGCAGCGAAGTATTCATACCAGGATTAAACTGAGGACGGGGAATGGATTGACCACGCTCAGGCGCTTGTCCTAATAATGCGGCTAATTGGTTGCGATTGAGCGCAATGGCTTCTTGCCATTGATTGATATCCGATTGCAGATTCGCACTTTGCAATAAGCTTTGCTGGATATCAGTATTGTTATCCAAACCTGCCTTCACGCGTTGGCGTGTGATCTCGTCAAACTTATTTCGTATTGCCAGTTGTTGTGTGCTCAAATCTAGTTGCTCGTATTGACGCAGCAACTGCACCCAGGCATGCGCTACTGCGGTACTCAGCATTAAGCGGGCACTTTGTTGCTCTGCCAAGGCGACTTTTTCTTGCGACAGAGCAGTTCGCATTTCGGCGGAGTGCTTACCCCAAAAATCCAGGTCGTAAGAAAAATTCAACGCTAGCTGGTTATTTGTTTCTACAGCGCCGGCGAGTGGCGGCGGAATTAATCCGTTCTCAGTAAAGCGCTGGTAGGTACTGTCAAAACTTGCGCCAACACTAGGTAATTCGTTGGCGCGCGTGGCTTGTATCATGGCTCTGGCGCTTGCTACGCGGGCAGCCGCAACTTGCAGACTAGGGTTATCGGCAATTGCGGCGTCAATTAGGTCTTGCAAGGCTTGTCCGCCAATGTCTTTAGCCCAGTTGGCATTGAGCCATGCTGCATTTTGCAGTGCCGTTGCGCTAGCTTTGTCGCCAGAGTCAAAGGACTTCAACTTGGCATCGCTTTGTATGCCACTAAAATTGGCGCAGGCGGTGAGCAAGACAAAGACGCTACTGGCTAAGCCCAGTCGTATCGATGCTTGTCTTTGGAATGGAATTTTCATAGTTTTTATTGAAATAGAAAAATAATGTTTGTCAGGGCAATGATTATTTAGGAACTGCTGTTTGCTCTAATAAAGTTCTGTTGGCTAATAATTTTTTGAGTAAGCTTCTTAAAAAGCCAATTTCTTCCGGGCTAAATCCCGTAAACCCGATATTTAAAACATCGTTATAGATGCCGGGTAAATGCTGCACTAATTCATGTCCGGCTTGCGTCAATTCCAATTTAAACAGACGTTTATCGCTCTCGTCTGTAACACGTACGAGTAAGCCTTTTACTTCTAACCTGTCTAGCATGCGCTTCATTGCACCAGCATCGATAAAAAGATCACGTGCCAGCTCGGCGGCGGTCTCACATTTACCGGTTGCCAGCATCATAAATACGCTGGATTGGGCATGCGTGATCCCTAGTTTTGATACCGATTCATCAACTGATTTTGACAGCATGGTTTTCGCACGAGAGATGAGATAGCCGAGGCTTTCTTCAACCTGATACACGTCGAGCGGAAAAGTGGAGGAGGGCTGAGCCATATTTTTGATTAATTTCTTGATGAATTAGTTGCCTGGGCAAGATTTTATATCAAGAAATATTTTCTTGCTTGGCGTTACTAATTTGGCGTTGCTGATCCTTGTGCTGATCCTTGTGCACTAACGATGCTGCGCCGGGACTTCAAAACGTCTAGTCTTCTCAGTTTTAATGGAGTGATGGTTTATTCAGGGAGAGTGATTAAATCTATTTATATACTATGAGGTAGTATATTTAATCGTCCATATAATCATTGGACAGTAGAGCATATTTTAAAAAAATGGTGGGGAGTATGTGAATTTCCCTTTCCTTCTAGATTTGTGGGCATAAAAAAATCGGTGCATATTGAATGCACCGATTTTTATTTTTTGCTTAAGCGTTCGCTAGTCTTTTGCTAAAGCTTATTTAGTAATGAGTCGATTATGATCTACAAAATTTCACTCGCATGATCTGCCAGACGAGAACGTTCTCCACGCGCCAAGGTCACATGACCGCTGTGCGCCCAGCCTTTGAAGCGATCAACCACATAAGTCAGCCCGCTGGAACCTTCGGTCAGGTACGGTGTATCGATCTGTGCGATGTTACCCAGACAGATAATCTTTGTGCCCGGTCCGGCGCGAGTAACCAAGGTCTTAACTTGTTTTGGCGTCAGATTTTGTGCTTCGTCGATAATCAAAAATTTGTTCACAAAAGTACGGCCACGCATAAAATTCAGCGATTTGATTTTGATCTTGGAGCGTATCAAATCCTGTGTCGCAGCACGACCCCAGTCGCCTGCGTCGTTGTCTGATTTATTGAGCACTTCCAGATTGTCGTCAAATGCGCCCATCCACGGCGACATTTTTTCTTCCTCTGTACCTGGTAAGAAGCCAATGTCTTCGCCGACCGGCACGGTTACGCGGGTGACGATAATCTCATTGTAGGTTTTGCTTTCTAACACTTGCGCTAAGCCCGCCGCTAATGCCAATAAAGTTTTACCTGTACCCGCTTGCCCCAGCAAGGTGACAAAGTCGCATTCTGGGTCCATCAATAAGTTGAGAGCAAAGTTTTGCTCACGATTACGAGAAGTTACGCCCCATACGCTGTGCTTGGCATGACCATAATCACGCAAGGTTTGCAATACAGCAGTCTTGCCGTTGATTTGACGCACATGACCATAAAACGAAGACTCGCCGTTTTTCGGTTCCAGATAGACAAATTGATTAACCAGCAAACTAGGAATAATCGGCCCGGTAATACGATAGAACGTGGTGCTCAGACCGTTCTTATTTTCTTGCCAGGTCTCAATCCCTTTGCCATGCTTGTTCCAGAAATCATCTGGCAGTTGCACTATGCCGGTGTACAGCAAATCAGAATCTTCCAGCACATGATCGTTGAAATAATCTTCTGCTGGCAAACCCAAGGCGCGCGCCTTGATTCGCATATTGATGTCTTTAGAGACCAATACGACAGGACGACCTGGTGTTTCTGCCTCTAACGCGCGCACCACAGCCAAAATCTGGTTATCTGCTTTACCTTGAGGCAAGCCTTGCGGCAATGCTGCGCTTTGCAATTTGGTCTGGAAATACAGGCGACCTTTGGCGTCTTTATTCCCTAACTTGGAAAGTAAGATACCTTTTTCAATCTCGTGATGATCAATATCGCCAACCAGAGCGTCAAGTGAGCGCGATACCTGACGTGCATTGCGTGCGACTTCTGACATGCCTTTTTTATGATCATCCAGCTCTTCCAGAGTGATCATAGGCAAGTACACATCATGCTCTTCAAAGCGGAAGAGCGATGACGGATCATGCATTAGCACATTGGTGTCGAGTACAAATAATTTTTTTACGCCCGACTTATCCGCCGCCCGGCTAGTACCTGACTTGACACGATGTTCGTGTGCCGATGAGCCAGTTTTAGGCGCTGGTTTTTCACTCACTTTTGCATTAATTTTTGTCGGGCTAGCTTTGGCCTGAGTTTCTGGTATGGCCGTTTTAGCTATGACAGGGTTCTTAACCGGTGCGACCACATTGGCCTTAATCGGCGTGGCTGCTGGTGCACGGCCAGTGGCGTTACTTACAGCGTTACTGGCTGCAGTTGTCGCTACCGGGCTCAATCTGGTTTCCGGTTTGTTAGCGGGTTTAGTGACATTTAAAGACTTGGTTTTATCTGCTTTTGAATAATCCTTTGGGGACAGCAGAGCCGCAGGTTTTGTCGGCATTTTGGGCAGGGGCATTAGGACCTCTTCTAAAAGTGTGAGAGCTTAAAAGTCAAAAAGCCGCTATGGATGACGCCGGATTAATCCGGGACACTTCCATACACGGCTTTTTCTCGAAGAAAATTTTTGATTTCAATTACTGGTTTGCGCTCACAAATTCCAACACTTCATCAACATGTCCAGCTACTTTAACTCCTCTCCATTCTTTCACTAATTTACCGCTGCCGTCAATCACAAAAGTGCTGCGTTCGACACCGCGATGTTGTTTGCCGTACATACTCTTCATTTTCATGACGTCAAACAGATTGCAAACAGTTTCGTCCGGGTCAGAAATTAGTTCAAAGGGCAAACCCAGTTTGCTTTTAAAACCTTCATGAGAGCGCAGACTGTCGCGGCTTAAGCCAAAAATTTCGGTATTGGCTTGCTGGAAACTGTCGTATAAATCTCGGAAAGCCATACTTTCTGTCGTACAGCCGGGAGTATTGTCTTTTGGGTAAAAATAAATGACAACATTTTTTCCAGCAAAATTACTGAGTTGGAAAGTTTTATCATTTGTCATCGGGGCAGAAAAATCGGGGACTTGGCATTGCAGTGCTGATGGGCTATCGGCCACGGTGATCTCCTGAGGTAGATTGAATATGTGCTAAATAAGAAGCTTAAATTAGACACTTAGATGCGAGGCATTTAAATGCGAGACACTTAGATGCCACCCGGAGTCAATTCGGGTCAGCATCAATTCAAGCAAAGAGTCGGACTGAGGCGCCTGGAAATTACTACTGTGCTACTTGCTAGGCAGTAATGCGATCAATTCTCCCGATCGTCCCGGCAGTTCAGCCCAAGTAATCGGACGCACCGGCAAAATATCGTTTTTGATGGCGTCATAATATGTCGCCATGGAGATGCAATCGTAACCCTGCTCGCGCCAACCCTTCAATAATTGGTCAAAGATGGGGGCAAGTTTCTGTCCTTCAAGTTCTGCATGTAAGGTAAATACATGATTTCTTGGCGTCGCCGTTAATTTAAGTATGTTAGCGGCGATATTTGACTCATTGATGACGACGCCGTCAATTTCTCGCCCTAAAATTTCATCCAGAGTTGGGAGTGTAGTTGGCATTTGCAGACAGGCGAAGGTTTTGCCATGCGACTGTAAGCGATACGGTCCGGCTGCGGGATCAGTCAAGCTGCCGTCGTCGTTGAGCATCGCACGACCGTCTGAAGCATAGGCAATACCAAATTGGTCTAACTGAGCGAACGCATCCGGATTCATTTGCCAGCCGGCCGCACCATGCGTCTTTGGTACTTCACCAAAAATTTGTGTAAAGCGCGCATACGCCTGCTGCATCTGGCTCTGGGTCCAGGCTGCATCGCGTTGGCGCACATTGTCGTGCCAGACCACGTGATCCCAGGTGTGAATGCCACATTCAAAGCCAGCTTCCTTGACCGCACGCATTTCTGCCGCACAGTCTTTGCCGATATCCGGCGCGGGCAGAAAAACGCCGTACATCAAAGTCTTGATGCCATAGTGTTCAACTACCGAGGTACGGGACACTTTTTTGAAGAAGCCAGGACGAAATGCGCGTCGCAATGCCCAGCCAGTGTGATCTTTACCTAAAGAAAACAGAAAGCTCGCACCAGCTTGATGTTGTTTTAAAAGGCGTACCAGATTTGGTACGCCTTCTTTTGTGCCGCGATAGGTATCGACGTCAATTTTGAGAACGATGCTTGGCATTGTTACTGGATTAGTCCATCAATGCGCGGGCTTCGGCGACTTGCCCACGGTAAGCATCAAAAATATTGCGCATAGTGTCTTTCATATCTGTCGTCGGCGCCCAGCCCAGTTCTTCACAGGTATTGGTGATTTTTGGTACACGGTTTTGTACGTCTTGATAACCTGCGCCGTAGTAAGCACCTGAGGTTGTTTCTGTCAGTTGTACTTTTTTCGCTGTTTCTGCATATTCCGGGTACTCAGCCGCCAACGTCAACATCATGTGCGCGAGTTCGCGGATAGAGAAGTTATTGGTTGGATTGCCGATATTGTAGATTTTGCCACTGGCAATGCCATCTTTATTAGCGATGATACGCATCAAGGCGTCGATACCGTCGTCGATATAAGTGAACGCACGTTTTTGCGCGCCGCCATCTACCAGAGAAATATTTTCGCCACGGACGATATGACCAAAGAATTGCGTCACAACGCGTGAGCTACCTTCTTTTGGTGTATGAATAGAATCCAAGCCAGCACCGATCCAGTTAAAAGGACGGAACAGTGTGAAATTCAAACCTTCCATGCCATAACCCCAGATTACTCTATCCATCAGTTGCTTGGCGCAAGAGTAAATCCAGCGTGGTTTATTGATCGGTCCGCAAATCAGTTCTGATTGTTCTGGATCAAATTCTTCGTCATGGCACATGCCATACACTTCAGACGTCGATGGAAATACCAGATGTTTGCCGTATTTAGCTGCGGAGCGGACGATAGGCAAGTTGGCTTCAAAGTCTAGCTCAAACACACGCAAAGGCTGTTTGACGTAAGTCGACGGGGTCGCGATGGCGACTAATGGCAAGATGACATCGCATTTTTTAACGTGGTACTCAACCCATTCTTTATTGATGGTGATGTCACCTTCAAAAAAGTGCATACGTTCGTGATTGATCATGTCGCCCAAACGCTCGGTTTGCATATCCATGCCATAGACATGCCAATCGGTAGTTTCCAGGATGCGCTTGGAGAGGTGATGGCCAATAAAACCGTTCACGCCGAGAATGAGGACTTTTTTCATTGTGATTTCTTTAGTTAAAATTTGATTTACTTATTATTCTTGCCGACCGTTTTTTGATTATGTCTGCTTCATTGGATTGAACCAATTTTAAGCCTTGATGGCAGCTTCCAAAACTTCAGGGGAAACCGCTTTGCCATTGGATAATAATTCAATAATCGATAGTGCGCGACCATCGCCGCAAACGCCAAAGATAGCATTATCCACTACACATAAGCCTGTCGGCAAATCAGATCTATTGTTAGTAGGAAAGTTTGTTGATAAACGTGCTTTTCCGATAACATAAGTCTGACCATTTAATTCAGTAAACGCACCGGGGTAGGGTGGAGCAACGGCTCTGTGCAAGTTGTACACCTGCTGCGCAGTGTGCTGCCAGTTAATGCGACCATCTTCTGGCTTACGTCCACCGAAATAACTTCCTTGCGACAGATCGTTGTTCAGCTTAATTGCGTTGCCTGCTAGCAAGCCGGGCAAAGCTGACCATAAGGTTTGTTCGGACGCGACCGTTAATTTTCCAAATACTTCAAACGCCGTGTCGTCTGGCAAAATCGGCACCATGGTCTGGGCGATGATCGCGCCTGCATCAGGTTTAAGCGCCATTTCATGCAGTGTTGCCCCCGTTTCAGTTTCGCCATGCAGAACTGCCCAATTGACTGGTACACGACCACGGTATTTGGGTAATAAAGATCCGTGCAAATTATAGGCACCGCGTTTTGCCAGCCCTAATAATTCAACGGGCAACATATTGCGATAATAGAAGCTGAAAATAAAATCGGGCGCGATAGCTGCGACTTGCTGATGTAATTCAGCAGACTTTGGGTCGATTGGGGTAATGGTCGGTATGCCGTGTTCTTTGCAAAGCGCAGCGACCGATTCAAACCAGATGGTCTCAGCAGGATTGTCTTCATGCGTCACAACCAGCGTGATGTTGATACCGCGAGCTAACAAGGTTTTGATACAGCGAACACCGACGCTATGGTAAGCAAAGACGACGGCAGTAGCAGTGGCATTGGTGGCGTCACTGCCAGTGAGATTGTTATCTGTCATCTCAGTTGGTCTCTGAAACATCATTGCTGGTATGTTCTAAAATTGTTTGTACCACATAACGTGGGCGACCGCGTACTTGTTGATAAATACGACCAACATATTCACCGAGCAAACCAATACCGAACAGAATCACGCCCATCATAAAGAAAGCAATCGCAAATAGCGTGAATAGGCCCTCTGCTTCCGAACCCAAAATAAAGCGACGAACTAAGAGCAAAAATACCAGCAGGGCAGATGCCGCTGACAGCACCATCCCTAGCATAGAGAACCACTGCAAAGGCATAATAGAAAAGCCCGTCATCAAATCAAAATTCAAGCGGATTAGGCTGTACAGTGAATACTTGGATTCGCCAGCAGCGCGTTCTTCATGTTCCACCGTGATTTCGGTCGGATTGCGCGAGAAAGTATAGGCAAGGGCAGGCACAAAAGTGTTGACCTCACTGCATTGATTGATCAGGTCGATCACATTGCGGCCATAAGCGCGCAGCATATTGCCTTGATCGGTGATTTTGAGACGGGTGATTTTTTCGCGGAAGCGATTCATTGCTTTGGAGGCGTAGGTACGCCATGCTGAGTCCTGACGTTTGCGGCGGATAGAGCCAACGTAGTCATAGCCCTCGCGCATTTTGTCGACCAGTGCGCCAATTTCTTCAGGGGGATTTTGCAGATCGGCGTCGAGCGTGACGACGATTTCACCGCGGGTCGCCTGAAATCCTGCCAGTATCGCCATGTGTTGGCCGTAATTGCCACTGAATAAGACGACACGGGTAACATCTGGACGCAGTCTGAACTGATCCGCCAGTATCGACGCCGTATTGTCGCGACTGCCGTCATTGACGAATACGATCTCATAGCTAACACCACGCGCAGCCAGGGCATCCAGCGCGGGATATAGCCGAGCGTACAACTGCGCTAGACCGGTTTCTTCGTTATAAACAGGGATGACGACGGAGAGTTCTGGTTTCATCAATCGAGGCTCAAAATTAGGAAAGGCAAGATTTTACCGCAGACACGACGCGTTCTACGTCGGCTTGGGTCATGCTTGGGAATAATGGCAGTGTGACGATCTGCTTACCAACACGCTCTGCGATCGGGAACATGCCATCTGTAAAACCACGAGCACGATAATAGCTGAACAAATGAATAGCACGGTAGTGATAACCGAGGCCGATGCCCACATCCATCATTTGCTGCATAAATTCGCCGCGATTGACGCGTTCTGGCAAAACAATATGAAACATATGCCAGTTGCTGTTTTCAAAATCAGCGACCGGTAGTTCGGCGCCTGTTTGTGCTTCGAATTCGCTGCCAAATGTCGCAAAATAATACTGCGCCAGCACTTTGCGTTTGGCGTTGAACTCTGCCAGATGCTTCATCTGTCCAAGACCAATCGCGGCGGCGATATCGGTCATATTGTATTTGCCGCCGAGGACATCAACATCGATACCATCCAAGCCGCTACGGGTGACGCCTTGTAGCCGATACTTTTCTGCCAGGCGGGCTTCTTCTGCATTATTTAAGACCAGGCAGCCACCTTCGCCAGTCATGATATTTTTATTGACCTGAAAACTGAATGAGGCAAAGTCGCCAAAGGCACCGATGCGCTGACCTTTCCAGGTAGAACCAATGGCTTGCGCTGCATCTTCGACGACACGCAGATTGTGTTTCTTAGCGATTGCATAAAGTTTATCCATGTCGCAGGGCAGGCCGCACATGTGAACAGGGATGATTGCTTTTGTGCGCGGTGTGATCGCCGCTTCAACTTTATCCAGGTCAATATTGTGACTACGTGGATCGATATCGACAAATACTGGCGTAGCACCGACTTCGATAATGACGTTGGCGGTAGCAACCCAGGAATTTGGTGTCGTAATTACCTCGTCACCCGAGCCGATGCCCGCAATGCGTAAAGCGATTTCCATCGTACAAGTGCCCGAGTTGTAGGTGCGCACTGGTCGGCCACCAAAGTACTCGGACAATTGCGCTTCCAGCGCCTGCACATTAGGACCGCTGGTCAACCAGCCAGAACGCAAGACATTACCGACAGCGGTAATCGTCTCTTCGTCCATGGTGGGTTTTGTGAATGGCAAGAAGGGCAGTGCTGTAGTCATTGCTGATTCCTTTATTTATATACTGGGATGGAGTAAATTTAATCGTCCAGATATTGTTTGGACAATAAGGGGTATTTATCGACATACTCCCCTTATTTTTTAATTTACCTTCAAATCATGTTGATTTTTAGCGATGCTTTAGCTTTTTATCAGGAGGGCGACACCAATGATAATGACGCCGATAGCGAGTATGCGTTGCAGCGACATGACTTCACCTAAAAGGTACCAGGCAAGGAAGGCATTCACAACGTAGCCGATAGACAGCAGCGGATAGGCGATACTGACATCAACCCGGGACAGGCCGACAATCCATACCAGCACTGACAACACGTAGCAAGTGAGGCCGCCAATGATAGGCAATTGAGTCGCTAGTTTTAATCCTATAGGGAGCCAGTTTTCCGCTGTTAAATGGATGGCGCCCACTGCTTTAGTGCCTATTTTAAGTAGTAACTGCGCGATTGCATTTAAAAAAATGCCGGTCAGAATAAAACCAAAAGTGCCGATGTTCATATTATTTTCTTGTTCCTGTGGCCGGATTAGCTGGATTAATTGGATTGCTTGTCTTACTTTGTCGTTTTATTTATTTAGTAAGTATGTTTGACACAATAACGCGTTTTGGATCTTCTGCAATGACGCGCATTGGCACTTCTTGTTTTACAAATGCCTGATAAATATCGGTACGTAGAATTGCAACATCTGCTTTGCTACTCAGGCTGTCTTCACGCCATTTTTTTACGAAATCTTCACGCTTGGGTATCCATAGCTCAGGTTGTATTCCGAGTCCAAACGCCATCTCGTCTGGGTGCTCCACCAACGTGACCGTCCTATGCAAATAGAAAGGTAATGATTGTTCATAGCGACCCACTGCGAAAATCTGTGTAGCAGGCGTTAATTCTGCTTGTATCTCAGCAATATGTTGCAATCCCGCGCCATAACGACCTAATGGCTCATGTCCTAGAAACAGCGCTTGCCAGGCAAAAAATCCTGCTGTCGCCAAAGTTATAACTGCGGCATCTTTATTCCGTCCAACAAAATAGCTCGCTAGTATTCCGCCAGTAAAAGCAACCGCTGCGGCCGCATAAACCCAAGGTTGGTATGCTTGATAAAGAGGGATTTCATAAGCGTCATTAGTGAGGCCGCCAACTTTACCAGCAAAAATTAAACCAGCCAGTCCGATCAGCCCAAATAAGCCTGTTGCTATGCGCAACGAAAGGATAGATGTCCGTTCTAGCCGCACCGCGACGAGCAAAGCCAGCGCAGGGAAAATTGGCAAAATATAAGACGGTAATTTTGATCCGGAAATGCTGAAAAATACAAAGATAAAGACTGACCAGATCAGCAACATCTTTTTAGGCTGAAAATTTTCTCCTATCGTTTTCTCACGCAAGCCCGACCAAAGACTTTGTAGCAACAAGCCCAGCCAAGGCATGATTCCCAGTATCAGGATGGGAATGAAGTAATACCATGCGCCTTCACGGTGATGGACCTTACTGGTAAACCGCTGAAAATTTTCGTGAATAAAAAAGAAATAGGGGTGCTCGGGGTTTTTTTGCCAGACCAAAATAAACCAGGGGGCAGTGATCAAGAAAAAGACGATCAAGCCTTTACCCAAATGCAGACGTGTCCAGAGCGCCCAATCACGCGTTACCAAGGTGTAAATGACGAGTACAGCCCCTGGCAAGACCAAGCCAATCGGTCCTTTTGACATACTCGCCAACGCCATCCCGACCCAACACAGCAACATGCCATAACGCTGTTCAGCAGCACTGGCGTTGGTTCTTTGCGCTAATAGCAAACCGCACAAGCTCAAGGTCATCATGCCGGACAAGCCCATGTCTAGCGTATTGATATGACCCAGACCAAACCATAAAAAACTGGAACCCAAAACCAGCGCAGTACTGATACCCACCCGACGGTTAAATACTTTGGCGCCGGTATAAGCGGTTACTGCAACTCCTAATAAACCGCATAATCCAGTCCACAATCTGGCTTGCCATTCGCCAAGACCAAAAAGTTCAAAACTGATGGCGTTCATCCAGTTTTGTAGTGGTGGCTTCTCAAAATATTTAATGCCATTTAAACGTAGCGTAATCCAGTCGCCGGTAGCTACCATTTCACGTGCCATCTCGGCATAACGACCTTCGTCCGTGGGCACCAAAGTCCGTGCACCCAACATATACAACCAGAGCAAAGTAAAAACAATCGCAATCAGCCAAAGCGTAGCGTGGGAGTCGTAAGGCGAGCGGCTTGGTCTCATGCAGATTCCATAATCAAGGCCAGAGCGACTTTGCGTCCCTCTGCCATCAAAATATTGTAGGTGCGGCAGGCAGCTTGATTGTCCATGCATTCGACACCGATGCGCTGACTCGTCAATACAGAGATTAATTTAGGATGGATAAAACGCTGACGTACACCCGTACCCAAAATCACGACATCGGGCTTAGTCGCATTCACCTGCGCAAAATCGTCGGCAGTTAAGGTATCAAAATGCGTAACATTCCAAAGTGAGGGAGCGACTTCGGGTAAAACGATCAGACTATGTTCAAAGCGCTTGGCATTAAATTCCACGCCTTGTTGATCGTAGGCAGTGACAGTCTGGTATTGCTGAGTTTGAGTTGAATGTAGCTTCATGGATGCAGGCGTAAGTCTCAAGATTGGCGCATTGTAGCTTTTTTTCTCAAAGGCTGGCGCATTCTGCCATTGATATCTCATACTCGACTGATCACAAGGGTTTATCCAATCAATGCCCTGTAATTTTTGTTAAAACTCACCAAAAGCAAACAAAATTAGACGAATTCTCGAAACGAATTGATAAAACGGTGTTCATTGGGCAAAATGCACAATCTGGCAGTGCAGCAATCAACGATAGATTGACTGAGATGAATCGTCAATGAGCCCATCAATGAGCCATCATCTTGCAGCCTCGCACCAATTTAGACTTATTTTATAGAGGATTGCATCAGTGCGCCCCGTACAAAAATCACAAAAATTAGCAGACGTCTGTTATGACATCCGTGGCCCCGTCATGGAAAAAGCCAAACAGATGGAGGATGAGGGACATAAGATCATCAAACTGAATATCGGCAATCTGGCCGTATTCAATTTTGATCCTCCCGATGAAATTGTTCAGGACATGATACTGAACATGCAAAATGCTGCAGGCTATACCGACTCTAAAGGGATGTTCGCACCGCGTCGTTCGGTCGTGCATTACACCCAGGAGAAACATATCCGTGGTGTCACTATTGAGGACGTCTATCTCGGTAATGGCGCGTCTGAGTTGATCGTCATGAGTATGAATGCTTTACTCAATTCTGGTGATGAAGTCTTGGTGCCAGCGCCGGATTATCCTTTGTGGACAGCCGCAGTCAGTTTGTCTGGCGGTAAACCTGTTCACTACGTCTGTGACGAAACCGCGGACTGGATGCCAGATATAGACGATATCAAAAGTAAGATCACGCCGAATACCAAAGCAATTGTCGTCATCAATCCGAATAATCCTACCGGTGCTTTATATCCGGTTGAAATTTTGCAGCAAATCGTTGAAGTCGCCCGCCAGCATCAGTTGATCGTTTTTGCGGATGAGATTTACGATAAGACTTTGTATGACGAAGCGACACATACTTCGATCGCATCGCTGGCAGACGATGTCCTGTTCTTAACCTTAAATGGTTTGTCCAAAAATTACCGCTCTTGTGGTTATCGGGCAGGCTGGATGGTGGTCTCTGGTGAGAAACGTCACGCCAAAGATTATATTGAAGGTTTAAATATGCTGGCCTCCATGCGTCTGTGCGCGAATGCGCCCGGACAATTTGCCATCCAGACAGCCCTTGGTGGCTACCAAAGTATCAATGATCTGGTCGGTCCTGGCGGTCGCCTGTTAAAACAACGTGATCTGGCGCATAAACTACTGACCGATATTCCCGGTGTGACTTGCGTCAAACCCAAAGCCGCTTTATATATGTTCCCTAAACTTGATCCTAAGATGTATCCGATCAAGGATGATCAAGAATTTATTCATGACTTACTCACCGAGCAGCGGGTCTTGCTGGTACAAGGAACAGGATTTAACTGGATACATCCAGATCATTTCCGCGTCGTGTTTTTACCTAATTCCGATGATTTGACGGAAGCATTCGGGCGGATTGCCAGTTTTCTGGAGGGTTATCGCAGACGTCATGGTACGAATTAGCAAGGCTTGTTTTTATAGATAATTTGTAAGATTTACTGGCAGGATTTTTAACCTGCCACCGCTTAATTTTTTTATTTAGTACGTATAGAGATAATATGAAACCCATCAAAGTTGGTCTGTTAGGTATAGGCACAGTTGGCTCCGGCACATTTAACGTCTTGAAGCGCAATCAAGAAGAGATTATGCGTCGCGCAGGACGTTCGATTGAAATTGCCGTGGTAGCCGATCTCAACGTTGAGCGAGCGCGCGAACTGACTAATGGAGAAGTCGAAGTCGTCAATGATGCCAATTTAGTGGTCAATAATCCTGAGATTGATATCGTGATTGAACTGATTGGCGGCTATGGCATCGCTAAAGACTTGGTGTTAAAAGCCATCACCAACGGCAAGCATGTCGTCACCGCGAACAAAGCCTTGCTGGCAACTCATGGCAACGAGATTTTTGCTGCGGCACAAGCCAAAGGTGTGATGGTCGCATTTGAGGCCGCGGTTGCTGGCGGAATTCCGATTATCAAGGCTCTGCGTGAAGGATTGACCGCGAACCGTATTCAGTGGATTGCCGGCATTATCAATGGCACGACCAATTTCATCTTGTCCGAAATGCGTGATAAAGGTTTGGATTTCGGGACTGCTCTAAAAGAAGCGCAAGCATTGGGTTATGCCGAGGCAGATCCGACTTTTGATATCGAAGGTGTCGATGCAGCGCATAAGGCGACCATCATGGCCGCAATTGCTTACGGCATCCCGATGCAATTTGATAAAGCGCATGTAGAAGGCATTACCAAACTTGAGGCGACTGATATCCGCTACGCAGAGCAACTGGGCTATCGCATCAAATTATTGGGTATTACCAAGCGTACCGATCATGGAATTGAATTACGTGTTCATCCAACCCTGATCCCGGAAAAGCGCTTGATCGCCAATGTAGAAGGCGCGATGAATGCGGTGTTAGTGCAAGGCGATGCGGTTGGTGCGACGCTGTATTACGGCAAAGGTGCAGGTGCAGAGCCGACTGCGTCTGCTGTCATCGCAGATCTGGTCGATATTACCCGGCTGGCGACGGCTGATCCTGAGCATCGCGTACCGCACCTGGCGTTCCAGCCTGACGCGATGAGTGCATTACCGATTTTACCGATGTCTGAAATTGTCACTAGCTACTATTTGCGCCTGCATGTTGCAGACAAGGCTGGCGTGCTGGCCGATGTGACTAAAATTCTGGCAGACTTTTCTATTTCCATTGATGCAATGCTGCAAAAGGAGCCAGCAGACGGCGAGGCAAAAACCGATATCGTTATGCTGACACATCAAACTCAAGAGAAAAATATTTTGGCGGCGATTACTAAAATTGAAGCATTGGCGACGGTATTCGGCTCTGTTACTAAGTTGCGTTTGGAAGAGCTTAGCTAAATTCAGCAACACAATTCAGCCTGACCCGCTCATCTTGGACAAAAAACAGCGTCATCCTTACAAGAGAATGACGCTGTTTTTCTTTCTAAGTTAGTATTTAGCGTCGTTTAGAAATCAGTTTGCTGATTACACCAAATTTGTTGTCACTCTCGTTTTAACTACTCATTTTATTGTCAGAAAACCAGACTATGGCTCGTCCTATCGCTCAATACAAATACTATGATTTCGTCATGGCGGCATTTGTGACGGTATTGCTTTGCTCAAATCTGATTGGCGCTGCTAAGGCTGCCGAAGTGACTTTGCCAGTGTTAGGCACGGTAACCTTTGGTGCGGGTGTTTTATTCTTTCCGATTTCATACATTTTTGGCGACATATTGACTGAGGTGTATGGCTATGGTCGCGACCGTCGTGTCATCTGGGCGGGTTTTGGTGCTTTGATTTTTGCTGCCGTGATGTCGGCTGTGGTGCTGGCGTTAAAGCCCGCAGCTGATCCGTTTAACCGGGATTACCAGATGCATCTGGATGCAGTGTTCGGTAATACGCCACGCATCGTCCTGGGCTCGATGATTGCGTTTTGGTGCGGCAGTTTTGTGAATAGTTATGTCATGGCAAAAATGAAGATTGCCATGGCAGGTCGCCAACTATGGATGCGCTTTATAGGATCCACGGTTTGCGGTGAGCTGGTAGATTCCAGTTTATTTTACGTGATCGCTTTTTATGGTATTTGGTCGAACCACCAACTGATCTCAGTGATTATTGCCCAATATATTTTTAAGACCGGTTGGGAAGTTCTGATGACGCCTGTCACCTATAAAATTGTCGCGTTCTTAAAACGGAAAGAGAACGAGGACTATTACGACATAGATACTGATTTCAATCCTTTTAAATTGAAGGCTTGAGATGATTGTCCTAGATCTTGTTTTAGGCTCGCGTACCGATTTTTATTGCGGTGAATGTCGCCGTACTTGGTTAACGTCCCAGTGAAGATTTTTTCATTTTCTGCGGTACTGACTTACGGCCTGTTCGGATTGCCGCTAGCGCTGGTCGCGCTGCCCATCTATGTCTATGTTCCCCAGTTTTATGCGGAGCATTTTGGTATTTCACTTACCTTGATCGGTACGGCGCTATTGCTAGCGCGTTTACTGGACGCTTTTATTGATCCGGCAATCGGTTGGTGGATCGATAAAAATCATCGTAGTCAATCGTATTCGCGCTACATACTTTGGTCCTTGCCTGCGCTGATTATAGGATTTCTCGCTCTATTTCATCCATTAACAATCGCGAACGGTGCGCCGTTTATTTGGTTTTTATGTTCATTGATGGTGGTATATGCGGGTTTTAGTCTAGCGACAATCGCTCATCAAAGCTGGGGTGCTGCATTGACCCAGGCTCCCACTGAACGCACGCGGATTACGGCTGTCCGCGAAGCCTGCGGTTTGATTGGTGTAATTGCTGCTGCAGCCTTGTCGCAGTTAGCCAGTATTGCGTGGTTGTCGACTGCATTTGTGGTCAGCTTATTGGTCGCTAGTGGCTTACTGATTCGTTATGCACCTCGCCCGGCATTGGCCGACGTTAAGATAAAGGCTGTGCCGGAGAACGCTCTGGCAGCAGAGCCTCTGTCATTGACCATCCCTTTTCGTAATGCATATTTTCGTAGTTTATTCGCGGTATTTGTCGTCAACGGAATTGCGGCATCCATTCCCGCGACCTTATTTTTGTTTTTTGCTAAAGATCGTTTGCAGCTTGGGCATTTGTCGGGCGTATTTTTAATACTGTATTTTTTAGCGGCTGCGATTTCTATGCCTCTGTGGGTCTTCACCGCAAGTAAGCTGGGCGAGGCACGCGCATGGTTGTTGGGGATGCTGCTATCGATCGCCTCTTTTGTCTGGGTGTTTGGCCTGGGTGTCGGGGCAGCAATGCCATTCGGGATCATTTGCGCAATGTCTGGCTTGGCGCTTGGTGCTGATCTGGCATTGCCACCAGCCTTATTGGCTGCGGTCATCAGAAAAGGCGGGCATAGCGGGCAGCGAGAGGGCGCCTATTTTGGTGCCTGGAATTGGGCCACCAAGATGAATCTAGCATTGGCTGCCGGAGTGTCTTTGCCTTTGCTTGATTTTCTTGGCTACGTGCCCGGTACCAGCGACCTGCAAGGTATCCAAGCGCTGGGCGTTGCGTACGCGATTTTGCCCTGTGCTCTTAAATTGATTGCTGCACTAATGTTATGGCGTGCACCTTTGCGAGATGTTTGAGGTGTTTTGATATCTGCAATTCTTTGATTTAGTCGATGTGCCGGCTTAACTAATGTCGCACCGATGCATCAATTAACGTAGCAGCTTCTCATGAAATTCAGCCGGATGGTGGCTATGTATTTTGATCAGACTAGATACGCGCGTGCCGTAATCTGGCGACTCTATGCATGGGGATGACAACAGACGTTCCATCTCAAAGCTGATCCCTGTATCTGGCAAGCGGCAGTCGGGTGCTGGTGTGGTGTTTGACAGCATTTCAAAATAAGCTTCTTCCGGCGCACGCTGACACAGCAAGCTGGCAAACTCCGCTTTGGTTTTGACGACTTTGGGCCAAGGTGTATCAAGTGCTGCGTTTGAAATGCCATAAATACCCGGCGACAGCGGTTGACCATTGCGTGGATCGTCTTGTTTGCGATTAGAGAACCAGATCAAATCCTCTTCATCGCCCACCAACAAATTAAAACCGTTGTAGTCTGCTACCTTGTCTTTGATGCTGACGATATAGTCTTTGGCAGATAGTGTACCTGTCAGATAATTGGATACCAGCGTGCCGCGAGAGGGTGCATCAGTGCGCTTCTCTGAGGGCGCCCGTACATTGGTAATAGCTGCAAATTTTTTCGCCGCAGCATTCTGATCTTCCTGATTGGCTACCCCCATCCAGGTGCCGCCGGATTGTAAATCACGTCCGCCAAATACATGGGGTGCACCTTCCCACCAGATTGCCGGTGCTGCCGGTCGATCATAAAATTCATCCCGGTTGCTGGCGACGATGAGAGGCGTATGCGGTAATAATTTCCAGGCAAAGACGATCAGACACATGGAATTATCTCCATAAAAAATTCAGGATGTCGCTCACCATGAATCAAAGCTAGCAAGCGGGTTTGTTGTATCGCCAGGGTGATGCAGGCGATAAAATTCTCCGGGACTTGTTGATAAATTTCCATCCAGGTCTGCATGCCACCACTGACTTCGGGTCGACGCTGCAGGCCTGATCTAATGCCAGTGTCACGGCGAAGAATGTCTTGCATCGCTTGTACTTGTTCTAAAACCTGATCTTGATGTTCGACCGGTGTTTTGTAATAAATATAGCAGTCCATAGTAGATTCTGGTCGTCGCTTCGCAATTATCTGAAAATGCAGTTAAATGTATAAAAAAAGGGGAGTATTTGACTAATTTGATTAATTGTCCAGAGACTAATTGGACAATAAGCCATCATATTCTTATACATAGGGTGAGTATATTGATTTCACCTGTAATCTCATTCTTCAAGCTAGACGGATTTAACTATGCAGTGATGTCAACCACCGCATAAGGCAGTGGCAGAAATAGTAGTTGCTCACCAGTCGCCGACCCCAGATGAATATCGCCATTTTCCTGATCCGCTACCTTCATTTCAACCAGACAAAGGCTGTGCTGCGCATCTTCCATTTCGGCGTTGACGATCATGCCGCAAGGCTGATCGCCCTCCGTTGCAGCAAACACTTCGCTACCCGCCAAAATAGGATTGCTGGCGTCATGCGCGATGCGGGCGATTGCCATCCGGCGTTTGAGTTTGCCCAAATATTGGCTGCGAGCGACGATTTCCTGACCTGGATAGCAGCCCTTTTTAAAGTTGACCCCACCAATCAATTCAAAATTGACCATCTGCGGTACAAATTTTTCTTGAGTTTTATCGATAATCTGCGCGACACCTGCTTGGATATTGGTCAGATGCCATACGCTTGTATCGACAGGTTGCAGTTGTTTGCTTAATTGCGGCCAGACTTGTTGTGCGATAGCATTCGTGGCGATCCACTGGTAACGTGGTAACTGATGTGCATCTGCGACGCGGATCAAGGTGCCAAAGGCAGTATCAACTTTGCCGTAGATTTGTTGTGGCAATGAGGGAAACCAAGTTGTTAACGCCGCTTCTGCTGCCTGGCCGCCAAGACCTAGCACAACTTGCTCATTACTGATATCGCTTAGTTTAGCTTTTGCTCTCAAAATGAACATTTGCAATCGTTTATGGATGGCTGTTTTGATCGAAGCATGCAATTGCAAGACGATACCATCGGTAGTTTTCCAGTAAACGAAGCTGGCTATCATGCGACCTTTTGGCGTGCAGTAGCAGGCTAATTTGGCATTATCTTGTCCCAGTTTTTCTACATCGTTGCTCAATTGATTATGTAAAAAACTGGCAGCATCTTCGCCCGTCGCTAATAGCAATGCTTGATCGGTCAATGCAGAAATAAAGCCTGCTGTGCCATTAGAGCCGATCAAAAAGTGCGCTTCTGTAGCGGTCGCAAAGCCTTGCACCTTTTGATCAACGATATGGGCGCCGTGTTGCGCTAAAAAATCCTGCCAACTAGTCATTGTTTCTGTATTCATGGAGTCTCGGTTTAAAATACGTCTCACTTACTATGTGCTACCTAGAATGTTCTATCTCCTGCGGATTATAGTGCTGTCCGCAAAAATACGTTTGTAATCGCTTTTCGTTCTCATTGCTTTTAGCTTTCAGTTTTTAATGCGCAGCTTTTAATTCCAAGTTTTTAATAATTTAAGCTTTTAACTCAACATTTTTAATCAGGTCACAATTTTTGGTATGGCGTTTATAAAAAAAATTTTCGTTCTCATTATTTTGCTTGGTGGCGCTGCTTGCGGTGGTTTTGCTTATTGGGCAATGCAACCTATCTTCATTCCAGAAATAAGTAGCGGCACATCGGTAGATAAACCAATTGATTTCAGCATCAAAGCCGGTAGTAGTGTTCGCAGTTCTGCCCGACAAATCTACGAAGCGGGTGTTCCGATTAATCCTATATTGTTCGAAGTGCTAGCACGTGCTACCGGCAAGGCGAATAAATTAAAAGCAGGTTCTTTCGAATTAGAATCTAATAAAACGCCGTTAGACCTATTGAACAAAATCGTCAGCGGTGATTTTTCGTTTGGTGCTTTGGCGATTATTGAGGGCTGGACTTTTCAGCAGATGCGTAAAGTAGTCGATACTAATTCTGACTTAAAGCATGATACTGCTGGTATGTCCGACCGCGACCTGATGAAAAAAATCGATCCTGATTACGCATTGCCGGAAGGTTTATTTTTCCCTGATACCTATTTGTTTGCCAAAGGGTCTAGCGATCTGCAAATTTATCAGCAAGCACATAGTGTGATGATTAAAAAGCTCAACGAGGCGTGGGCAGCAAAGAGCACAATGCTGCCGTATAAAACAGCTTATGAAGCCTTGATCATGGCATCTATCATCGAAAAAGAAACCGGCCAAAAATCTGAGCGCACTATGATCGCTGCGGTATTTGTTAATCGTCTCAAGCTAGGCATGCTTCTGCAAACAGATCCGACGGTGATTTATGGCATGGGGGATAAATATCAAGGCAAAATCAGAAAAAACGATTTGCTCACCGATACACCGTTTAACACCTATACTCGCACTGGTCTGCCGCCAACGCCGATCGCATTGCCCGGAATCGCCTCATTGACAGCGGCGTTTACTCCCGCGAAAAGTGGTGCTTTATATTTTGTCGCCAGAGGTGATGGTACTAGCCAGTTTTCTGATGATTTGAGTGAGCACAATCGTGCCGTTAATAAATATCAGCGCTAGATCAAGATTGAAGTAAACCAAATTGAATTACCAAAAACTATAGCAAGAACTGATTAAAGAATTGATTTGTATGTCGATAGCAAGCAAAACAAGTGCAGCAACAAGAGGCAAGTTCATTACTTTTGAAGGTATTGATGGCGCCGGTAAATCCACCCATATTGCATATGTGGCAGAGCAGTTGCAGCAGCATGGGATTAAGGTTGTGTCTTCCCGTGAACCCGGTGGTACGGCATTAGGCGAAAAATTACGTGATCTGCTTTTGCAGGAAAAAATGCATTTAGAAACGGAAGCCTTACTCATGTTCGCCGTACGCAGAGAACATATCGCTCAAGTAATAGAACCGGCCTTAGCTCGCGGTGACTGGGTTATTTCTGATCGCTTTACCGATGCGAGTTTTGCTTATCAAGGTGGTGGACGTAAATTGGCGCTGGAAAAACTGAATGCACTGGAACAATGGGTACATCCCGATTTACAGCCTGACATGACATTTTTGTTTGATGTGCCTTTAGAAGTAGCACGTGCCCGTCTGGATGCAAGCCGCGATCTGGATAAGTTTGAGCAGGAAAAAGCAGAATTTTTTGCAGATACCCGCGCTGAATATTTGCGCCGCGCCGCTGAGTTTTCAGAACGTTTTCAGATCATCGATTCGACCCGTCCGATTCCTGACATCCGTGCGTATCTTGATACCTTGATTGAGCGCTTGTGTAGTGAACCTGAACCATATTCATTTAAGTCGCATTCAAATCAGCAGACGCAGGTATGACGCATCCACTTTTTATCTGGCAGCAAGACGCTTGGCAACAATTGAATTTACTACGGCAGCGTATGCCTCATGCGATTTTGCTATACGGTCCTGAAGGCATCGGCAAAACTGTTTTTGCCGAACATCTGGCGCAGTCCTTATTGTGTGAAGCACCTTCCGCAGACGGCCATGCCTGCGGTACTTGCTTATCTTGCGGCTGGTTTGGGCAGTACAGTCATCCGGACTACCGTCGGGTCAGGCCCGAGTTACTGGATGAGGAAGAGGGCGCCGCCAGCGAGGGCGATGCTCCTGAGCCTGAGAAAAAAACAAAATCTAGCAAAGCACCATCAAAAGAAATCGTCATCAATCAGGTGCGGGCATTGGGCGATTTTATGAATATTTCTACCCATCGTCAGGGACGACGTGTGATCGTGTTGTATCCGGCCGAAGCCTTGAATATCCCGGCGGCCAATGCCTTGCTTAAATCATTGGAAGAGCCGAATCCCAATACGGTATTTATTCTGGTCTCAAACAGTCTGGATAAATTGTTGCCGACGATTTTGTCGCGCTGTCACAAATTTGGAATGGGTTTGCCAGACAAACAGCAATCTTTGGACTGGTTGAAAACCCAACAGTTAGGCGATGCAGAGACCTGGCTGGCGCAGCAAGGTGGCGCGCCCTTATCTGCCTTATTGATGTCGCAGTCGGAAGACAGAGCGGAGTTAGACGAATTTTTGCGTCAGTTAAGTAAGCCGGGTGTTGATTCCAGCTTGAAAATTGCGGAAAAAATACAAAAACTTAGTGTGCCGAATACGGTCGCCTGGTTGCAGCGTTGGTTGTATGATATTTTTTCTTATAAACAAACAGGAAGAATCCGGTATCATCCTCGATATCAAAAAGAGTTAGCTGTGCTCGCCCAACGTGTTGACGTCCATGCTTTATTAAATGTGATTAAGAGCACGAATGAGCGTCAGGCAATTGCCAGTCATCCTTTGTCTGCCAAACTCTTTATTGAAGATATGCTGTTGGATTACTCTTCACTATTTCACTGAAAGCTTGTTTATGGCCGACTTGCCCGCCGATCCTGGTATTCCTTTGAACATGCCAACACCGGCGCGTCCTTCCGTGTTGTCATTGGCAATTAAAGAGAAGGCAGCGCTGTACTCTGCCTATATGCCATTCCTAAAAAATGGCGGTATCTTTGTACCAACCAATAAATCTTATCGCTTGGGCGAAGAGATTTATCTGATTTTGACTTTATTAGATGACCCAAATAAATATCCTATCGCTGGCAAAGTAGCCTGGATCACCCCGGCAGGTGCTGGCAATAACAAGTCACAAGGTATCGGCGTCCACTTTCCCGATGATGAAAGTGGTACACGTATCCGTTTAAGGGTGGAAGAGTTATTAGGCGCTGCGATTCGTTCATCGCGCGCAACTCATACGCTTTAGCATCCACTTTTCAACTCAAGCGCTTTGCCTTGAGTTCGTTGACGAGACTATGTTGGTTCAAACGTCCTAAATTTCTCCTTGTATTGATAATTATGTCTGGATTTGTTCCCTCCCATCGCCTGGCAAGATTCGCTGATCTGCCAGCGATTGTCGCTATCTATAACTCTACTGTTGCTTCCCGTCAGGTCACTGCCGATACTGACCCAATATCGGTTGAGTCCCGACACGCCTGGTTCAACGAGCATACGCCAGACAAACGTCCGCTGTGGGTGATTGAAGACAATGGAAAAATTTTAGGCTGGCTGTCATTTTCTAATTTTTATGGACGGCCCGCGTATTCCGGCACAGCAGAGCTTTCTATTTATTTACATGAGGATGCCCGCGGTAAAGGCTTGGGGCGATATTTTCTGAATCAGGCGATTGCCTATGCTCCGCAAATCGCAGTACATACTCTGCTGGGATTTATATTCGGTCACAACACACCCAGCATGAATTTATTTGCCAAGTTTAACTTTGAGATTTGGGCAAATATGCCCCGTGTTGCTAACTTGGATGGCATTGAACGTGATTTGATCATCATGGGGAAGCGGATTAGCTGAGACTGAACTTCCATCTGTTTTAAGGTGCTTTAAGTCGTTTTGAGCCTGTCTAGGCTTAAAAAGAGTAAAATCCGGCATCGAACCTCAATGGCTTGCTTTCTCAACGGAAGACAAGCCATATATTTTTATAGGAATCACTCATTATGCTGAGCTATCGCCACGGCTTCCATGCAGGCAACCACGCAGACGTTCTCAAGCATTTCGTCACAATTCAATTACTGAATTATTTAGGTCAGAAAGATACGGCCTACACCTACATAGACACGCATGCTGGTGCTGGTTTGTATTCGCTGGATGCTGGTTATGCAACAAAAAATGCCGAATTTGAAACCGGCATTGCTCCGCTGTGGGATCGCAAAGACTTGCCGCCTAGCCTGGCTGAATATGTTGACCTGGTTAAAGAGCTAAATCCAAGCGGCAAGATGCGCTACTACCCCGGCTCGCCTTATTGTGCCGACAAAATCTTACGTGAACAAGATCGTCTACGTTTATTCGAGCTACATCCTAGCGAGATTAAAATCCTGAGCGAGAACTTCCGTAAGCTCGATGCGCATCTGGCAGCGCAGGGACACAGACCGACCACCAGAGGCAAGCGTGTCATCATTGCCGCTGGTGACGGCTTTGAGGGTGTAAAGGCTTTGTTGCCGCCACCATCACGCCGTGGTCTGGTTTTAATTGACCCTCCGTATGAAGTAAAAGATGACTACCGCCGCGTCAAAGATACGGTGGAAGATGGTTTAAAGCGTTTCCCTACCGGTACATTTGCTGTCTGGTACCCAGTGCTGAATCGTCAAGATTCCAAGCAATTACCTGAAAGATTGAAGCGTTTGCAAGCCAACGGTTGGCTCAATGTGACTTTATCGATTAGCGGACCCACGCCAGACGGTTTTGGTTTGCATAGCAGCGGTATGTTTATTATTAACCCGCCATGGACACTGGAAGCCACGCTGAGAGAAGTCATGCCGTATCTGGTCAAAGTCTTGGGTCGCGATGCAGCCGCAGGTTTTCTGCTGGAATCTGGAGAGACGCAAACTATTGGTAAGGGACGTAAAAAAACGACTTAATCGTTGTGCAAGTGCTATTTGCCTGCGGAGCAAATATCGTCAGTAATTTGAGCCAACGTTGGAGCAACTTTGGCGTAAATGATGTGATCCATGATTTGAAATAGATTGCCGGGGCAGAAATGTCGCCGGCAATTTTTTTATATGCAAATTCAGTCACAGAAAAATACATCAAAAACCGATTGAAAAATGTCTCAAATTGGCGGTTTTTAATACCTCTCTGTTGCATTGCAATATCGGTATTTTTATGAAATCGAGGATTTACTCTAATGAGGATGCCAGAATATAAAAAATTTCTCAAAAAACATGGTGCCTTGCAACATAAATAAGGATTGACGAATTAGTACGGTCGTACAAAAATCAGGGCGAAAGAATTTAATTCGGTAAATAAAACAAAAAAGCGAACCGAATTACAAAACCTTGCATGCTTGCCAGATATCTAATAACTTAGAATAACTTAGCACTACTTCGGGAGAACAGATGTCGCAGTATCAACAAAGTCCGGTGATGGGACAAATGATGAGTAAGCCTCTGCTTATTTCCAGTTTGATTGAACATGCAGATCGTTATTTTGGTAGCAGCGAAATAGTCTCAAGGCGTGTAGAGGGCGATATCCATCGCTATAACTACCGCGAATGCCATAGCCGCGCTAAAAAGCTCGCCAATGCGCTTAAACAATTGGATGTCAAAATTGGTGACAGAGTCGCCACATTAGCGTGGAACGGTTATCGCCATCTGGAAGCTTATTATGCGGTTTCCGGTTCCGGTGCTGTATTGCACACGATCAATCCTCGTTTGCATCCAGAACAGATCAGCTACATGGTGAATCATGCGGAAGATCAATATTTGTTCTTCGAGATAAATTTTTTGCCTATCATCAAAGCCATTGCCAGTCATTGTCCGACTATCAAAGGCTACATCATGATGTGCAGCCGCGAGCATTTACCCACAGACGGTGCTGTACCTAATTTGATGTGTTACGAAGATTTGATCGACGCTAATTCAGATGATTTTGTCTGGCCTTTATTTGACGAAAACTCCGCATCTAGTTTGTGCTACACGTCTGGTACTACGGGTAACCCCAAAGGCGCACTGTATTCGCACCGTTCAACTGTCTTACATTCTTATGCATCGGCAATGCCAGACGGATTAAATGTCTCTGGCCGTGATTGCGTGCTGCCTGTGGTGCCGATGTTCCATGTCAATGCCTGGGGTTTGCCATATTCGGCTCCACTGACGGGAGCAAAACTGGTTTTCCCTGGCCCAGCCCTAGATGGCAAATCTTTATACGAATTATTTGAGCAGGAGCAAGTTACCTTTTCTGCGGGCGTACCTACGGTCTGGCTGGGCTTGCTGACGTATGTCGCACAAAATAATTTGAAGTTCTCTAGTTTTAAACGAACTGTAATTGGTGGCTCGGCATGCCCTCCAGCCATGATGAAAACCTTACGCCATACCTACGGGGTAGAAGTTGTCCATGCATGGGGCATGACTGAGATGTCGCCATTAGGTACTACTGGTACCTTGATGGCAAAGCACAGTTTATTGTCCGATGAGGCACAACAAGCAATCTTGGAAAAACAAGGCCACGTAATCTATGGCGTTGACATGAAGATTGTGGACGATGCAGGCAAAGAATTGCCTTGGGATGGCAAAACCTATGGTAACTTGCTAGTCAAAGGTCCATGGATTATCAGCAGTTATTATAAGCACGAAGGTGGTGATGTTCTTGAGGATGGCTGGTTCCCGACAGGTGACGTTGCAACTATTGATGCTGATGGTTATATGCAGATTACAGACCGTAGTAAAGATGTGATTAAGTCGGGCGGTGAATGGATAGGCACGATTGATCTGGAAAATGTAGCAATGTCCCATCCTGCCGTTTTACAAGCTGCATGTATTGGTATTTTTCATCCAAAGTGGGACGAACGTCCTCTTTTGCTGGTCGTAAAAAAACCAGGTGCAGAGATAGAAAAACAAGAACTGATCAGTTTTTATGAAGGAAAAATTGCAAAATGGTGGATGCCAGATGACGTTGTTTTCATTGACGCCTTACCTTTAGGTGCAACAGGAAAGATCTTGAAAAATAAATTGAGAGATCAATTCAAAGACTATCAATTACCAACGGCTTGATTTAAAAGGGAGGCAGGATTGAGTAGCGCATTTTTACTCAAAAGTTCTAAAGCAAGAAAGAAGCACAGACAACAATAAAAAAGATTTTAAAAATTCTATCAACATCCACAAATAAAATATTGGAGTGAGACAAATGAAATTTCAATTACGTACACCGGTGTTAGCTGTTGCCCTGGCATTATCCGCACCACTGACGATGGCAGACACAATCAAAATCGCTTACATCGATCCACTGTCAGGCCCATTTGCACCCGTGGGGCAAAATATTCTGAACTCGTTTCAGTACGTGGCAGATAAAGCCAATGCTGAGGGCTGGGCTGGTCCGCATAAATTTGAAGTGGTTGGCTTTGATAATAAAAGTAGCCCACAAGAATCCTTAAGCGTACTGAAAACCGTAATCGATAAAGGTTTCCGTTATATCACGCAAGGTAATGGTTCTGGTGCCGGTTTGGCGTTAGAGGATGCGGTCAACAAATACAACGAACGTAATCCTGGCAAAGAAATTGTTTACCTCAATCACGCAGCTGTTGATCCAGACATGACCAATAGCAAATGCAGCTTCTGGCATTTCCGCTTTGATTCCAACTCAGACATGAAAATGGAATCCCTGACGACTTATATGGCGCAGGATAAAAATATCAAGAAGGTTTATATCATTGGTCAGAACTACTCTTTCGGTCAGCAAGTTACCCGTGCCGCGAAAGAATATCTGGCACGCAAACGCCCTGATGTACAGATCGTTGGCGATGATTTACATCCAATTGGTCAAGTCAAAGATTTCGCTCCGTATATTGCAAAAATTAAAGCATCGGGCGCAGATAGTGTCATCACAGGCAACTGGGGTGCTGACTTGGCGCTCTTAATTAAAGCGGCTAAAGATGCAGATCTTAAAGCTAACTTCTACACCTACTATGCTGCAACAACAGGTGTGCCGACTGCAATGGGTGCGGCGGGTATAGATAAAGTGAAATACGTCGGCTACTGGAACCCGAATAATGAAACTTTCGCCGGTAAAGATATCGTTGAGGGTTATAAAGCAAAGTACAAAGAAGATTACTATTCTATGGCGACGTATTCTATTCTTTCGTACATGGCTAAAGCCGTGAAAGATGCCAAATCGATAGAGCCAAAAGATGTTGCTTTCGCTATGGAAGGTTCCAGAGTTAAAAGTTTAAATGGCGACACCGTGATGCGTAAGCTGGATCATCAAATTCAGCAGCCCTTATACATCGCAACTTGGGTCAAAGTGAACGACAAAGACGTTAAGTTTGATCAAGAAAATACAGGCATGGGCTGGAAGACAAATCAGAAAATTGATGCCTTTGTCGCTACTCAGCCTTCTTCATGCCAAATGAAGCGTCCAGGTTAATTAATCAGATAAAGAGAGCAGCACTTTGGTGCGCTCTCTTTTTTTCTTGTTAATTAGTACGATCGTCCATTTTTTCCAAAAGGATCTTTGCAGTGGAATTTACATTGATCACCTTGCTGAACGGGGTTAGTTACGGACTGCTCTTGTTTATGCTCTCCTCTGGACTGACGCTGATTTTCAGTATGATGGGCGTACTCAATTTCGCCCACGCCAGTTTTTATATGATAGGTGCATATTTTGCCTATGGCATCAGCTCCAAACTTGGCTTTTGGCCTGCGTTGCTCGTTGCCCCTTTGCTTGTTGGCGTCTTGGGAGCACTTGTAGAGCGTTATGGCCTGCGTTCAGTACATAAATACGGGCATATTCCCGAACTATTATTCACCTTTGGCTTGTCTTATGTGATTGTGGAATTAGTGCAGTTGATCTGGGGACGCTCTACTGTGCCGTATGCGATTCCTGCTGCATTGGATGGCCCTTTATTCACTTTGTACACAACGACTTTCCCGATGTATCGCGGCTTTATGATGTTTGTCGCCTTACTGATGCTGATCTCGATTTATTTATTGTTGACCAAAACTCGTATCGGTCTAGTGATACAAGCTGCATTGACACACCCAGATACGGTAGAGGCGCTGGGACACAATGTGCCACGCGTATTTATGCTGGTGTTTGGCGGCGGTTGCGCGCTGGCAGGATTGGCTGGCGTTGTCGGCGGCAATGCTTTTGTTACGGAGCCAGGTATGGCAGCGACACTAGGTAGTATTATTTTTGTCGTGGTGGTGGTCGGAGGCATGGGCTCGTTAGCGGGTGCTTTTGTCGCCTCAATACTGATTGGCGTCGTACAAACATTTGCTGTCGCACTGGACTATTCATTTGTGACGGTGTTCGCAAAAATGGGGACACAAATTACCGATACAACACCCGGTTATGCTCTGCTCAATCTCACAATTGCGCAGACTGCACCCATCATGCCTTACCTAATGTTGGTACTTATCCTCATCTTCCGGCCACGTGGTTTGCTGGGTACTCGCGAAGGATAAAAAATGACAAATACTCTTAACTATAAACCTCTCAATCTGGTGCGCTGGATTGTATGGGGCTGCTTTGCTCTGATGTTGATCGTTGCGCCATTGATTTTTAAGTCCGGCGGATCGCTTTCTCTGCTGTCTCAAATCGGTACGCTCATGATTTTTGGCCTGTCCTTCAATATGCTATTGGGGCAGGGTGGGATGCTTTCATTTGGACATGCAGTGTATTCGGGATTGGGGGCATTCTTTTCCATTCATGCGATGAATTTAGTCACGAATGGCTCGCTCATTTTCCCAATTACTCTCATTCCCTTAATCGGCGGCGTTGCCGGTATGGTATTTGGCGTCTTGTTTGGCTACGTCACGACCAAAAAATCAGGAACAACATTTTCTATGATCACATTAGGGATCGTTGAACTGGTATTTGCATGTTCTTTGATGTTTCCAAATTTCTTCGGTGGCGAAGGCGGCATTTCAACTAATCGTGTCATTGGTCAGCCATTTTTGGGTATTACTTACGGCCCCCAAATTCAGGTGTATTACCTGATTGCGTTCTGGTTATTTATCAGCACGATCGGTATGTATGCTTTTACTCAAACCCCATTGGGACGCTTGACGAATGCGGTGAGAGATAATCCAGAACGGGTAGAGTTCATCGGGTATAACACACAGTGGGTGCGTTATCTAACATTGATTCTTTCTGCGTTTTTTGCCGGGATTGCAGGTGGTTTGTCGGCGATTAACTTTGAAATTGTCAGCGCCGAGAATGTCAGTGCCGTGCGTTCTGGTGGTGTTTTGTTGTTCACTTTTATTGGTGGAATTGGCTTCTTCTTTGGACCATTGATCGGTGCAGTACTTGGCGTCATGCTGACAGTAATGATGTCTGATTTCACCAAAGCCTGGCAATTGTACTTAGGGATTATTTTTATTCTTGTGGTGATGTATGCACCTGGTGGTGTGGCCAGTATTTTGATGATGAATTTACGCGTTGCTAAGTTTGGATTGTTTAAACGTGTCTGGTCACCGATGTGGAAATTATTGCTGGCGTCCGCCATCGCCGTGATTGGCATCGTACTCGCCATCGAGATGTTATATCAGCGCACCTTAGAGGCGTCGCAAACTTCCACAATGAACCTGTTTGGTGTCAATCTCGATACAGCCTTGCCAAGTTCATGGCTGATTGCTACCGCCTTTATCGTAGTTGGCGTCGCCGGATTTATCTTTGCTAAACCACCATTCCAACAAAAATGGGGCGAAGTGAATACCGAAATCGAAGAGCAAATGCGGAGGGTGCAAGCATGAGTCAGTTCTCCCTCGAATTAAAAGAAGTCAGAAAAAGTTTCGGCAAATCAGAAATCATCCGTGGTGCGACCTTGCAAGTACCCAAGGGCGAACGCTTTGCGATTATTGGACCAAATGGTGCGGGAAAATCGACGCTGTTTAATTTAATTTCTGGTCGCTTCCCGATCACTTCTGGCGATATTTTATTGAATGGTGAAAGTATTTCTACGCTCAAGCCGTTTGAAATCAATCGTCGTGGTCTATCGCGCTCTTTCCAGATTACCAATATTTTTCACCGTTTATCGGTATATGAAAATTTGCGCTGTGCGGTCTTATGGTCGCTAGGCTACAAATATTCTTTCTGGCATCGGCTGAATGGTTTAAAAGACGCACATGAACGTGCCGAGGCGGTGTTGGAGCAAATTGGTCTCAAGCGGCGTCGTAATATTACTGCTGGCTTGCTAACTTACGCCGAACAACGTGCGCTGGAAATTGGCATTACGATTGCCGGTGGTGCCGATGTAATCTTGCTGGATGAACCTACTGCAGGGATGAGTCGTTCAGAGTCGGATGCCGCAGTCGAGCTGATTCGTAAAGTCACCGTGGGCAAAACATTGCTCATGGTGGAGCACGACATGAGTGTGGTGTTTGGTCTGGCAGATAAAATTGCCGTAGTCGTTTATGGTGAAGTCATTGCCTGCGACACCCCGATGAACATCCGAAACAATCAAAAAGTGAAAGACGCTTATTTAGGTGGGCATGCACCTGTGGAGGCAGCAGCATGAGTGCATTGTTAGAAATTAAAGATTTAAACGCTTTCTATGGCAAGAGCCATGTTCTGCATGGCGTCGATTTGGTGGTGAATCAGGGAGAAATTGTTAGCCTGCTTGGACGCAACGGCGTTGGTCGTTCGACGACAGTCAAAGCGACGATGGGGCAGGTGAATTCGACAGGCTCGATCAAGTTTAAGGGCGAAGAAATTATCGGCTTGAAGGCGTTCCAGATCGCTCACAAAGGCTTGGGATATGTTCCGGAAAATCGCGATATTTTTCCAACACTGACCGTCGAGCAAAATTTGATTCTGGGCGAAAAATCCGGCAAAAAATCACGCTGGGCTCTGGACGATATGTATCAGATGTTTCCTCGCCTGAAGGAGCGCCAGCATACTGCTGCTGGGGTTTTGTCAGGTGGCGAGCAACAAATGCTGACGCTGTGCCGCACCTTGATGGGTGATCCTGATTTGATCATGATTGACGAGCCGACCGAAGGTTTAGCGCCAAAAATCGTAGAACTGGTCGCTGAATATTTGAAAGAGCTTAAGAATCGCGGCATTTCAGTCTTATTAGTTGAGCAGAAGCTGGCAATTGCGCTAGAGATTTCTCAACGGGTGTATGTCATGGGACATGGCTGCATTGTGTTTGAAGGCACCCCAAGCGAGTTACGTGCTAATGATGCTATCCGTCGTGAGTGGCTGGAAGTTTAAATATACTCTACCCCAGTAATATTTATTCGTCCAATGATTCTCTGGACAATCGGCATACTTTCCTTGTTTTTAAGGGGAGTATGTCGAATAGTTGATGTTTAAAAAATTTTTATGTTGAAATAATACGATCGTACTATTTTGCGGTATAGTGAATGTCGGTGAATGAAACTAAAGCATTATTTAATGCAATAGTTTTAATCTGGCAGTGATCTGCACTGTACTGGTTAAATAGCTTATCTAAGCCTGCCAAATCAATAACATTTCAACCTTTAGGAAGAGACATGAGCGCAGAATATCAAGTCAACGGCAATGTTGCCGTCATTACGCTAAATAATCCCCCTGTGAATGGTTTGGGTCACTCCACGCGCAGTGCGATTGTTGAGGGCATGAAGCAAGCCTTAAACGATGACGCGGTTAAAGCAATTATCATCACGGGCGCGGGCAAAGCGTTTTCTGGTGGTGCGGACATTAAAGAATTCAATTCACCTAAAGCCATGGCAGAGCCAACGCTGCATACGGTGATCAACGTGGTGGAAGGTTCCAGCAAGCCTGTTATCGCTGCGATTCATTCTGTCTGCATGGGCGGTGGTCTGGAATTGGCGTTGGGTTGTAACTATCGTGTCGCTATCGCTGGCGCACAAATCGCTCTGCCAGAAGTTAAACTCGGCATTTTGCCGGGGGCGGGCGGTACGCAGCGTTTGCCACGCGTATTAGGTTTGGAAATGGCCCTGAACATGATCGTTTCCGGAACTGCTATTCCTTCTGAAAAGTTGGCAAAAACAGCCCTGTTCAATGAAATGATCGAGGGCGATCTGATGCAAGGTGCGCTAGCATTCGCGGCTAAAGTCGCGGATGTGCGACCTTTGCCAAAAGTACGTGACATTAAAGTTAACTATCCAAATTACGAAGCCTTTTTACAGTTCTCACGCAACACTGTGCGTGCCATGTCAGGACCTTTCCCTGCTCCATTGAAATGTGTCGAAGCCGTTGCGGCTTCCATCACGCACAAGTTTGACGATGGTATTAAATTTGAGCGCGAACTATTTCTTGAGTTGGTTCAGACCACAGAATCTAAAGCTTTGCGTCATGCCTTCTTCGGTGAGCGTGCCGCCAGCAAACTACCTGATGTACCGGAAGATACTCCAGTTCGTCCAATCAAATCTGCTGCCGTGATCGGTGCAGGTACGATGGGCGGTGGCATTGCGATGAACTTTGCTAATGCCGGCATCCCGGTACAAATTCTAGAAATGAAGCAAGAAGCATTGGACAAAGGCTTGGCAACGATTCGTAAAAATTACGAAAATACCTTGAAAAAAGGCAAGCTGACGCAAGAAAAATTTGACCAGCGTGTTGCGCTGATCACTGGTACTTTGTCTTACGAAGCCATCGGCCAAGCGGACATCGTAGTAGAAGCCGTATTTGAAGACATGGGTGTGAAAGAGCAGGTATTCAAAAAGTTGGATGAGGTTATGAAGCCTGGTGCGATACTCGCGTCGAACACATCCACACTGGACGTCGATAAGATCGCTAGTTTTACCAAACGTCCGGAAGATGTCGTCGGAACGCATTTCTTCAGCCCAGCCAATGTGATGAAATTGTTAGAAATCGTCCGTGGCAAAAAAACCGCAAAAGACGTGCTCGCTACGACCTTGGCCTTGTCCAAAAAAATCAAGAAGACCGGCGTAGTGTCTGGTGTCTGTGATGGCTTTATCGGTAATCGTATGATCGAGCAATACAGCCGTCAAGCCGGTTTCTTGCTGGAAGAAGGCTGCACACCGGAGCAGGTTGATAAAGCGGTCGAAAAAATGGGCTTTGCAATGGGTCCATTCCGCATGGGCGATTTGGCTGGTAATGATATTGGTTGGTATATTCGCAAACGCCGCTATGTAGAAAAACCAGAAGTAACCTATTCCAAAACTGCAGATTTACTCTGTGAGTTAGGACGCTATGGTCAAAAAACAGGTGCAGGCTGGTATGACTACAAACCGGGCGACCGTAAAGCGTATCCATCGCAAATCGTCAACGACATGATCGTCAAGCATTCTGCCGATCTTGGTGTTGAGCGTCGCAAAGTCAGCGATCAGGAAATTGTTGAACGTTTGATCTACGCATTGGTCAACGAAGCCGCACACATCCTAGAAGAGGGCATCGCTACCCGTGCATCAGATATCGATATGGTCTACTTAACCGGCTACGGCTTCCCTTTGCATCGCGGTGGCCCGATGTTCTACGCTGACACTGTTGGTTTGCCAAATGTCGTCATGGCGATGGATAAATACGCCAAAGGTCGTCACGGCGACGCATGGAAAGTAGCACCGTTGCTGGCAAAGCTGGCAGTAGAAGGAAAAAGCTTCAACGGTTAAACAAATATTAAGTAGTTGAAATTTCAGTTGAAATATAAAATGCGCAGCGTAAAACCTGCGCATTTTTGTTTTTAATCCAAGATTAAAGACGCTAGTTAAAGAGTGTCAACTTGCAATTGATTGTGCCTAATCATTCCAATCCAATAGGATCGCATTTTGGAGGTAGCCTTGTTTTCACTATATTTGTTACACTTAAACACTCATCTTTAGTGTCATTTACTATTCTGGTTACTTATGAAAATTCAATCTGCTCTTATCGCTAGTTTATTTTTGGTGGCGTCTCCATTGTTTGCGGCGACAGACAAATCTAGTTCTGTCGCAGCCAGCGCCGATCACAGTGGGATTGACTGGCGCAAAGATAACGATGTTGACGCTGCCTTTGCCCAAGCTAAATTAGCTAAAAAACCTTTGTTCTTGTATTGGGGAGCAGTTTGGTGCCCGCCTTGTAATCAGGTCAAAGCAACGATTTTTAATCGTCAGGATTTTATTGACCGTTCCCGTCATTTTATCCCTGTGTATTTGGATGGCGATACGCCAAGTGCGCAAAAATTAGCGGCGCGCTTCAAGGTACGCGGTTATCCCACCATGATTTTATTTAAGCCAGATGGCACTGAAATCACGCGCCTTCCTGGCGAAGTTGACTCTGACCGCTACTTACAAGTACTGACCTCGGCGATGAACAGCAGTTTATCTGTGCAAGATAGTTTGAAGCTGGCGCTTGCTGGGAGTAAAAAAATCAGCGCAGAGGACTGGAGCTTGCTGGCAGATTATTCTTGGGATGATCCTGAACAGAAATTGGTCAGCAGCAAAGATGTCGTTGCAACGCTCCTGCGTTTGTCAGAGCTGAGTCCAAATCCTTCTAATGCGACACGTTTTTACCTCAAGGCTTTAGCGATTACCGCGAGCGCATCTCCTGGCTCAGTAAAAGTAAGTATTGATAAAACGAAGGCCTTAGATAAACTGACTAAAGCATTAGCCGATCAAAAAAACGCTCGTGACAACATGGATCTGGTGACTGGCGTACCGGGTGAACTGGTCGAATTTTTGACGAGTGCTAAATCCGATTTACGCAATCAATTAGTCGCCACCTTCAATGCTGCATTAGTCAAGCTCGCAGATGACGCCAGCTTATCGAAGACGGATCGGTTGGGAGCAATTAATGGTTTGGCCACTTTGGCAACGCTAGATAATGCCAAGCCTGATGCCGCATTTCTAAAAGATATACAAAAGCGGGTAGTACAAATTGAGCAGGCGACTACCGATGCCTACGAGCGCCAGTCAGTCGTCAACGCTGCGGCACATGCGTTTGGTGCAGCAGGCATGATGGATGAGTCAGATAATTTGTTGAAAGCTGAATTAAAGCGCTCTCATTCTCCGTATTACTTTATGTCCAGTCTCGCATCTAATGCAAAAAAACGTGGTGACAAGACCGCCGCTGTCAATTGGTACGAGCAAGCCTACAATGCGGCAAAAGGTCCTGCCACACGTCTGCAATGGGGCGCTAGCTATGTGAATAGTTTGATTGAGTTGGCACCGACTGAAGATGCACGCATTGAGAAGGCGACTCAAAGTGTATTGTCAGAAATTGGCGCAACTGAAAATGCGTTTTATGAGCGTAACCGTTCCTCGCTGGACCGGATGGGTAAAAAGCTGATGGACTGGAATAAAAATGGCAAGCATCAGGCGTCGTTCCAAAAAGTACGCAGCCAGCTTGACGGCATTTGTGGCAAATTACCAGCGAGCGATCCGCAACGTGCAGCCTGTCAGTCGGTATTGGTAAGTACAAAATCTTAATTAGTTTTTTATCCGTAATCATTTGGGTCGATGCGTTGTGGGTCGATGTTTTGATTACGGATTTATTTGACCCAGATTTTCCATTAGACCGCTACCACTTCGCAAAAAACGCAGACGGCGTGCGGTCTTCAGAGGGACAGCACCACCGCGATTTGAGTGGGAACGCTACAGCGACAATTGCACCTTTGGCGAACTGCTTGGCGTTGTTGCTCCTCCTAGCAAGATGCAGCTTGCGTCGTCGTCGCGTCTAGCCAGTCAGTTCGCCAAAGGCACACATGTCGCTGTTCCAATGGAAAATCTGGGTTTAATATACTCCCCATTTTCCATTTTAAAATTGAGTCATCGTCCAATGATTACATGGACAATTAATATATACATACTACAAGTATGCCATTGGCGCGCGTAATCATCCAGTCCTGTTTATATCGTAAGATGAGCTGAAAATGTCCAGACGCTTATCTGTTTCTCGGTATTATTTTCGTATTATTCAGTCGCACTTGTTGCATTGTAAGACGAATAAGAAGCCTTATAGACCATCATGATCTATAAGGCTTTTTGCTAATTAATTTGCTAATTAATTTGCTAATTAATTCGCTGAATACCAGGCAAGTAACTTGATTTCATCTAGCGTTTATGCCGGCAACAATATTCTGCCAGGGTTGCGTCTGGCGATGCCAGTGAAGGCAAAATCAACTTCAGGGTAGTGTCCAGAAACGATATCTGCAATCGCGCGACCTGATCCCGCACCCATTGTCCAACCCAAAGTGCCATGACCTGTGTTGAGGTAAAGATTGCTGTATTTGGTCTTGCCGATGTATGGCACATTGGATGGTGTCAACGGACGCAAACCGGTCCAGTAGGTTGGATTCTCGTAGTCGCAGGCGTTCGGGAATAATTCGCGGGTGCGGCGGGTAATTGCTTCGCAACGAGCCGTATTTAAATCACGGCCATAGCCGTTGACCTCGCAAGTGCCGGCAACGCGCAAACGGTCACCCAGGCGCGACACAACTAATTTATAGCCGTCATCAGTCAACGAAACCGTTGGTGCTTCGTCAGGATTGGTGATCTGGTAGGTAGCGGAATAACCTTTGCCTGGATAAATCATCAGATTGACGCCCAAAGGCTTTAACAATGGCTGTGAGAAGCTGCCCATTGCCATTACAAAAGAATCCGCGCGCAAGACTTTATGACGGCCTTCTGCATCAATGACTTCGACGCCGACAACTTTAGCCGACGAGCCGCTGCCCTCGGTCAGTAAGCGAGTAACGCTAGTATTAAATTGGAAATCGACACCTGCTTCGGCAGCTTTTTTAGCTAAGCCGCTAGTAAATTTATAGACATCGCCGGACTCATCGGTCTCTGTGTAATCGCCACCGACGATTTTGTCCCGAATACTGGCAAGTGCTGGCTCGATGCGTACGACTTCGTCTGCGCCGATTGAATCACGCTGACAACCGAGATCGCGCATCAATTTTGCGGCTGGTAAGGAGTCATCAAATTCTTTTTTGTCAGTATAAAAATGCAAAATACCTTTGGTTAGACAGTCGTAGTCGATGCCTGTTTCAGCACGAACTGCTTGCAAGGTTTGACGGCTGTATTCAGAAATCGCCACGATTTGGCGGATGTTGTCTGCTGTGCGCCCTGGTGTGCATTCGCGTAAAAAACTCATGCCCCAGAGCCATTGCAACCATTCTGCCCGTGGGCGGAATAGTAAAGGCGCGTCTTCTTTGCCTAACCATTTTAAGACTTTAAGTGGTGCTGAAGGATTCGCCCAGGGTTCGGCGTGAGAGACAGAGATCTGGCAGCCGTTGGCAAAACTGGTCTCTTGTGCCGCACCGGGCTGACGCTCGATCACAGTAACATCATGACCTTGCTTTTTGAGAAACCAGGCAGAAGAGGTGCCGATAATGCCAGAGCCGAGAACGATAACTTTCATGGGGAGAATCTCCTAGAGCGACAGTTTTGCGAGGAATTCGCGATAGCGAGATTGTAGAAAGTTATTGCTTATTAATGCAATCAATCAGAGGGCAAATGTTTTTATTTTTAAAAGTAATTTTTTGAATTGTGTTTATAAAACAAAAATAATCGAAAATTATTTTTTATTTTGTAATTTTGACTTTAGTGATCTCTTGTGTCACCGCACGGGTGATTACTTCTTCCATTGTTTTGTGTAAACCACCACGAATTTCGATTGCCAGGCTCTCGACGGCGGTTTGTAATACATCAGCGAGACTATCGCGTACACGATGCTCCAGCACAAAATCAACTCTTGATAACACCTGACGTAATACATTTTCTCTTAAGGTTTGCTCTAGCTTTTGCCAGTCTTCTTCGCTGAGTTGCATTGCTGTTGGTGCTGTGTTCGATACTACGTCTGATCCAGTAATCTGGTTGACTGGCGCAGCTATCGTCGCAGTGCCAGGGGCGACTGCCGGGGAGAATTGCGTGCCGGGTTGAATAATTTCGGTAAGTACCGGAATACTGGCATCGATTTGATTGCTCATTTGACGTGATAACTTATGAAGGGCTGTGGGGAATAACTTAGCTTACTCTGCTGTACTTAATTACCTTACTTTTGCAGCGCCGTTAGGCGCATTGGCATTGGTGTGGGATAAAGTATGTCCTTGTTGCTGATAAAAGCGATAACGCTCCCGTCCTGCGGCGGTAGCGGCATCGTCCGTTGCGATGATTTCTATCATGCGTTCAAACTGATCAAAATGGCTGGGTGTAGTTGCCGTTAAGTTAATCAATAACTGATGATGCGGAAATATCGCTGTGACGTCATCCGTCAAGATCACTGGTGTATGAGTCGCCAGTGCATCGCCCTGCATCACATGCGGTAAAAAGTCGATTTCTGAAAACGTCCATAGCGCACTATTCAGCGCATCTAACTGTGCCCGGTTGCTATCAAATACTACCACTTGACAATTTGCCGCTCTGGCCTTACGGATCAGGCGGCATGTGTAGTTCAGCTTGTCGGGTACATTGCTATGGAAATCAATCCGCATCATTTTTGATCTTTAAATTTGTTTTTATTTTATTGTCATTTTATTGTTGCAGCGAAGCTCTTGAACCTAAAAGTTAAGCTTAAAAACGGAATCCGCCTTCATTATTGGTGTTAGCCGGAGGCAGATTTTTTTGCCGTGCTTTGCTGCTGTTCCCATTATTGGCAGCATCCTTGGGTTTTGCAGCTGGTGTTGGTGCGGCCGCTTCTGCTGCTGAATATTTGAAATCTTTTGGCAGTTTGTCCGTTTCTGGATAGCCCGCACTACTGAGCGCGGTACGCCATTCACTGGTATCTAAACCTCGGAATTTGCTACTGTTAATAACTAATACTGGCAGCTGAGTATCTCCACTCACTTCTTTGAGTTTTTTTACATCGTCATCGGATTTGACCGTTTTTTCTTTAAAAGGAATACCGCTTCCTTTCAGAAAAGCGCGCCCTTCGTTGCAAGGACTGCAATCGGGACCTGTGTAGAGCGTCACCGGGTTTTTTGCTGCTGCGGCGCCTAACTCGGGCGGCAAATTACTGGCAGGTTCACCGCTATCCAGTGATCTGGTTTGCACTTGCTTCACAGAAGGTGGCGGCGGTACGTCGCTGTAAGTGACTTTGCCATCCGCACCAACCCACTTATATAACTGCGCCTGGGCACTGCCCATGGCGAATACACCTAACACTGTGCTGATTAGTAAGAGCCGGGTAGGTATTGATATTTGCTGTTTCATCATATTCTCCGTGTTCTCTATAAACGTCAGGCAGCCATGCCACTGTGGCGTAATAGCGCGTCAATCGCAGGCTCTCTGCCACGGAACGCCTTAAAAGATTCTAGTGCTGGACGCGAGCCGCCGACTTCTAATACTTGTGACTGAAATTGTTGTCCCACTTTACGTGACAGTGTACTGCCTTCCGCTGCGCTGGCGTCTTCAAATGCCGCATACGCATCGGCAGACAAAACCTCTGCCCATTTATAGCTGAAATAACCCGCTGCATAACCGCCTGCAAAGATATGGCTGAAAGAATGCTGAAAGCGGTTAAACGCTGGTGGATTGAATACCGACACTTGTGCTCGTACCGCATCTGCAATCGCTTGTACATTTTGCTGCTGGTTAGAGCCAATCGCATCATGCAGACGCATATCAAATAAAGAAAACTCGACCTGACGCAGGGTCTGCATACCTGACTGGAAGTTTTTTGCAGCAATCATTTTGTCGTACAGCGCGCGCGGCAATGGCTCGCCTGATTCTGCATGAGCTGTCATCCCTTGCAAAACATCCCATTCCCAGCAGAAGTTTTCCATAAACTGAGATGGTAATTCGACCGCATCCCACTCCACGCCGGAGATGCCCGAAACGGACAACTCCTCGACTTGCGTCAATAAATGATGCAGCCCATGACCAAATTCATGGAACAGTGTAATCACTTCATCATGCGTGAACAGGGCAGGTTTGGTCACACCGTTAGTCGTGACTGGCTCGCTAAAATTACAGGTCAGATATGCGACTGGCGTTTGTATACCGGTGGCAGTACGGCGCCGGCCACGTGCATCATCCATCCATGCGCCGCCTCGTTTACCGCTACGTGCATATAAGTCGAGGTAGAACTGTCCGACGAGTTTGCCAGCTTTTTCTAGCCGATAAAACTTGACATCAGGATGCCAGCTTGGCGCATGGTCTAGCCAAATTTCTACTGCAAACAAGGTTTCGATCACATTGAACAAGCCTGCGACGACTTGCTGCTCTGGGAAATATTGTTTCAATTCTTGCTCAGAAAAAGCATAGCGTTGTTCACGCAGTTTTTCCGAGGCGTAAGTCGTATCCCAGGATTGCAAATCATCGATGCCCAATTGATCTTTAGCAAAACTGCGTAACTCCGCTAAATCTTTTTCTGCAAAAGGGCGGGCGCGGTTCGCCAGATCTAATAAGAAATGACTGACCTGCGCTGGCGTTTCTGCCATCTTGGCCACCAGCGATACCTCGGCAAAATTGTGATAGCCCAGCAAATGAGCTTCTTCCTGGCGCAAGGCTAGCAATTCAGTCATGATCTCAGTGTTGTCCCACTCGGGATTGCTTCCTAACTCAGATGCCTTGGTTGCATTGGCGCGGTAGATCGTTTCGCGCAGGGCACGATTATCTGCGTATTGCAGTAGTGGGAAATAAGACGGGAAATGCAGCGTAAATTTACAACCCGGCTTACCGTCTTTTTCAGCAGCCGATTTTGCTGCTTGTAACACATCGTCAGGCAAGCCTTTTAACTCGTCCAGATTATCGATGAACAAACTGTAGTCATTAGTTGCATCTAGTACGTTTTCTGAAAACTTAGTAGAAAGTGCGGCATGTTTTTCTTGTACTTCTGCATAGCGGACTTTTTTGTCGTCCGATAATTCGGCTCCACCCAGACGGAAATCGCGTACAGCGTTGTTGACGATGGTTTGTCTTGCTGGCGTAAAGTGTGCAAATTCCGGGCTAGATTGCAAGGCTTTGTACTTGTCGAACAGCGCAAGGTTTTGACCCAAAGCGGTCCAGAACTCCATGATAATGGGCTGGTTCTCGTTATACGCGGCACGTAATTCTGGCGTATCTGCAACACCGTTGAGGTGACCAATAATGCCCCAGGCGCGACCGAGTTTTTCTGTCGCGTTTTCTAAAGGCTCAACAAAATTGTCCCACGTGACGGGATCTGTTGCCGCCTCCAGTTGTGCAACCACTGCACGATTTTCTTCCAATAACAAGGCAATCGCTGGCGTTATGTGCTCAGGTTTGATGGCATCGAAGCGTGGTAAATCGCTAAAGTCAAGCAGGGGATTTTGTTGCGTCATTGTTGTTCCAGTCAGCTTTTAAATTCGTTTAAATTCTTGAGGAGTTCTTAAAGGCGTTCTGCGGCTTCTATCGTGTTGACCAATAGCATCGTAATCGTCATTGGGCCCACACCGCCAGGGACGGGAGTGATGTAGCCAGCGACCTCTTTGACATGAAGGTAATCAACGTCACCACATAATTTGCCTTCTTCATCACGATTCATCCCGACATCCAATACTACTGCACCCGGTTTGACCATATCAGCAGTCACGATGTTGCGCTTGCCAGTGGCGACCACCAAAATGTCGGCGTTGCGGGTATGGGAGCCTAAATCGCGTGTCTTAGAATTACAGATGGTGACGGTCGCGCCCGCTTGCAAGAGCAACATTGCCTGTGGTTTACCGACAATATTGGATGCGCCGACGACGACTGCGTTGGCACCGCGAATAGGGTAGTCGATTGATTCCAGCATTTTCATCACGCCATACGGTGTGCAAGGGCGGAACAGCGGTTGCCCCGTCATCAGCAGGCCTGCATTGCTGATATGAAATCCGTCTACATCTTTTTCTGATGCAATCGCTTCAATCACTTTATTCGCATCAATATGCGCTGGCAAAGGTAATTGCACCAAAATACCGTTGATCTTACTGTCATTGTTTAGTCTTGCGATATGCGCGAGCAGGGCGGTTTCGCTCAAACCGGCATCGTATTTTTCTAACACAGAGTAAAAGCCGCAGTCTTCGCAGGCTTTGACTTTGTTGCGCACATACACTTGCGACGCTGGATTTTCACCTACCAGAATCACCGCCAAACCGGGTTGTTTGCCTTGCGCTGTGAGTGCTGCCGCTCGTTGTGTGACTTCGGTACGAATTTCTTGGGAGAGCTGTGTTCCGCTGATGATATGGGCAGTCATGGTGGGCTTTGCAAAAGAAGATCAAGCCGAGATTATAAATTATGCGCTGTGTTGCTGGAGAACATTGACTCGCTGGAGATATTAAAAGTTTGAAAATGAATGTCCAATGGTTATGTGCCTCCAAGCCAAAAACAGGCTAGGAGGCACATAACCATTGGACGTCTAATTTTTACAGTGTGGGACTTACGCCAAACCGCCCCAGCTTAGATTACTGTCGTCATCGCGACGCCTTGCCAAGACAATTTTACGTAAGTCCTAAGTTATATTGCACCGCAACCAAAATATCACATTATGAAATCAAATATCGCTATTTGAAAAATTAAAAACTGCTGTTAAAATACCTCCGCAAAGAATTATTATGATTTAAAAACAAGCACTAATTTGTCGATACGCCACCGCGCTTCGCTTCGAAAGCGCATTATCAGGAGACCCAGCAGATGTCAACTTCTTCACCCCAGATCGACCAAGTTTTGGCGCAAGCCGTCAATGATCCCGATGTTATGGAAACCTCCGAGTGGCTTGACGCGCTGGAGTCTGTGATCGATAAAGAAGGTCCGGAAAGGGCGCACTATCTAATGGAGCGCATGGTGGATCTGGCACGTCGTCGCGGTGCCCATATCCCGTTTTCCAGCAACACGGCTTATGTCAATACGATCCCGGCCCACCTGGGTGAGCATTGCCCCGGCAATCTGGAAATTGAAGAGCGGTTGCGCTCTATGATGCGTTGGAATGCGATGGCAATGGTAGTTAAGGCCAATCGCGTTGATGGTGATCTGGGCGGTCATTTATCCAGTTTTGCCTCACTGGCTAATATGCTGGGTATTGGCTTCAACCATTTTTGGCATGCGCCGACCGAAGATCACGGTGGCGATTTACTGTATATCCAGGGCCATTCATCTCCAGGTATCTACGCCCGCGCTTTTTTAGAAGGCCGTTTAACCGAAGATCAACTGATCCATTTCCGTCGCGAAGTCGATGGCAAGGGTTTGTCGTCGTACCCGCATCCAAAACTGATGCCAGATTTTTGGCAGTTCCCAACTGTATCAATGGGCCTTGGTCCCTTAATGGCGATTTATCAGGCACGTTTCCTGAAGTATCTACATGCACGTGGTATCGCTGATACTGAGAAGCGTAAAGTCTGGGCATTCTGCGGTGATGGTGAGATGGATGAGCCAGAATCTATGGGTGCGATTGGTATGGCGGGTCGCGAACAACTGGACAATCTGGTGATGGTCGTCAACTGTAATTTGCAACGTCTTGATGGTCCGGTACGTGGCAACGGCAAGATCATTCAAGAGCTGGAATCAGATTTCCGTGGCGCAGGCTGGAATGTGGTGAAAGTGATCTGGGGTAGCGGTTGGGATGAGTTGCTCGCTAAAGATAAAGACGGTATCTTGCAAAAAGTCATGATGGAAACTGTCGATGGCGAGTACCAGAATTACAAAGCCAAAGATGGCGCTTATGTTCGTGCGAACTTCTTTGGCAAGCATCCCAAGTTATTGGAAATGGTCAGCAAAATGTCAGATGACGACATCTGGCGCCTGACTCGCGGTGGACATGATCCCCACAAAATTTATGCTGCATTTAAAGTGGCACAAGAAAATAAAGGGCAACCGACCGTAATCTTGGCCAAGAGTATTAAAGGTTTTGGTTTTGGTAAATCGGGTGAAGCACGTAACACGGCGCATAACACCAAAAAGCTGGACGATGAAGCGATTAAAGCAATGCGCGATCGTTTCCAACTGCCAATCGCTGATGCAGATTTGCCAGGTATTCCTTTTTATAAACCTGCTGACGACACGCCAGAAATGCAGTACCTGCAAGCACGTCGTAAGGCGCTCGGCGGCTATTTGCCACAACGCCGTCAAAAAGCCGATGAAGAACTGATCGTCCCTGAGTTGTCGGCATTTAAAGCGATGCTGGAACCGACCGCTGAAGGTCGTGAAATATCTACCACTGCCGCGTATGTACGTATTTTGACTGCCTTATTACGCGATGCAAGCTTGGGGCCGCGTGTCGTACCAATTATGGTCGATGAGTCCCGCACATTTGGTATGGAGGGCTTGTTCCGCCAGATCGGTATCTTCAGTCAGGTTGGTCAATTGTATGAGCCAGTCGATAAAGATCAGGTGATGTATTACCGCGAAGATAAAGCTGGTCAGATTTTGCAAGAAGGGATTAATGAAGCGGGTGGTATGAGTTCATGGATCGCCGCTGCGACCTCATACTCGACCAACAACCGCGTGATGATTCCGTTTTATACCTACTACTCCATGTTTGGTCTGCAACGCGTTGGTGATCTGGCGTGGGCCGCCGGGGATATGCGTGCTCGCGGCTTCTTGTTAGGCGGTACCGCCGGCCGTACCACTCTGAACGGCGAAGGCTTGCAGCATGAGGACGGTCACAGTCATGTATTAGCTTCGACCATACCAAACTGCGTACCTTACGATCCGACGTTCGCACATGAAGTCGCGGTCATCATGCATGATGGTTTGCGCCGTATGGTCACAAATCAGGAAGATGTGTTTTACTACCTCACGCTGATGAATGAGAACTACAGCCATCCGGGACTGAAAGAGGGACAAGAAGAAGGCATCATCAAAGGTTTGTACCTGTTGCAAAAATCCGAGAGCGTGACCAAGCACCGAGTACAACTGATGGGCTCTGGCACGATACTGCGCGAAGTGATTGCTGCAGCAGAATTGTTGCAAAATGATTTTGGTATCGCGGCTGATGTCTGGTCTGCACCAAGCTTTACTTTATTAGCCCGTGATGGTCAGGATGTAGAACGTTGGAATATGTTGCATCCAACGGCAGAGCCGCGTGTGGCTCATATTACGCAATGCTTAAAAGATACGGCAGGTCCGATAATCGTTTCTACCGATTACATGCGTACCTTTGCGGAACAAGTACGCGCCTTCATTCCAAAAGGTCGTAGCTACAAAGTCTTGGGTACGGATGGTTTTGGTCGGTCTGACAGCCGTGCAAAATTGCGTGAATTCTTTGAGGTCAATCGCTATTTCGTGGTGATCGCTGCACTCAAAACCTTGGCTGATGAAGGTGTGTTGTCTGCCTCTGTTGTTGCCCAGGCTATTGAAAAGTACGGCATCAACGCAGACAAACCTAATCCGGTCACTGTCTAAGTTAACTGGGTTAATTTAGTTACCTAAGTAAGCATGAGCAAAGAAGGGCGCACTCAGCAAGTGATGCGCCTCTCTCAAATAATTTACGCGGAGCGAAAACTATGAGTGCGATTGAAGTCAAAGTGCCGGACATCGGCGATTTCAAAGAAGTAGAAGTGATTGAATTGATGGTCAAGGTTGGCGATACCATTAAGGTTGATCAATCATTAATCACGGTCGAATCAGACAAAGCCAGTATGGAGATTCCCTCCAGCCATGCTGGCGTCGTGACAGAAATTAAAGTGAAAGTCGGCGACAAAGTTGCCGAAGGTTCTTTACTCGTTGTGGTTGAGGCGTCTGGCGATGTTGCTCCGGTAACTGCTCCGGCAACTACTCCGGCAGCTGCGCCAGTAGCAGCAACCGTACCGGCAGCTCCAGTTGCATTAGCACCCGCGCCAGCACCAGCTGCGCCAGTTGCCGCCGCTGCGGTTGAGGTACCAGCTAGCACAGCGACAACATCAACTCCTGTCAGCAATGCCGATGGCAGCAAGCCACATGCATCACCGTCAATCCGAAAATTTGCGCGCGAACTTGGCGTTGATCTCTTGCGCGTGCAAGGTAGCGGACCTAAAGGCCGTATCTCGCAATTGGACGTGCAAAACTTCGTCAAAGGCATTATGGCTGGTAGTACAGCAGTATCGGCTGTTTCTGCTCCGGCAAAAAATGGCAGCGGTGTTGGTCTCGATTTGTTGCCTTGGCCCTCACTGGATTTCAGCAAATTTGGTAGCACCGAATTGTTGCCTTTGTCCCGCATCAAAAAACTCAGCGGCCCTAATCTGCATCGCAACTGGGTGATGATTCCGCACGTAACGCAGTTCGATGAAGCTGACATTACTGACTTGGAAGATTTCCGTAAATCGTCCAACGAAGCTTTGGTTAAATCGGGCGTTAAGCTAACGATGCTGGCCTTTGTCATCAAAGCTAGCGTCGCCGCTTTGAAGAAATTTAAAGCCTTCAACGCCTCCTTGGATGGGAAGGGAGAAAACCTGATACTCAAACAGTATTACAACATCGGTTTTGCAGCTGATACGCCAAACGGATTGGTTGTTCCTGTGATCAAAAATGCAGACCAAAAAACTTTGTCGCAAATCGCTGTCGAGATGGGTGAGTTGTCTGCACAAGCGCGTGACGGCAAGCTGAAGCCAGCTGATATGCAAGGCGCTACTTTTACGATTTCGTCTTTGGGCGGGATTGGTGGTACGGCATTTACACCTATCATCAACGCACCGGAAGTCGCTATTTTGGGATTGTCTAAATCGACGATTAAACCAGTGTGGGACGGCAAGCAATTTATTCCACGCTTGATGTTGCCTTTATCCCTGTCCTACGATCATCGCGTCATTGATGGCGCAATGGCTGCCAAGTTCACCGCGTATTTAGCCGATGTTTTGGCTGATCTGCGTAAAACCTTGCTGTGAGCGGAGAAAATACATGAGCACAATTGAGGTCAAAGTACCTGATATCGGTGATTTTAAAGAAGTAGAAATTATCGAATTACTGGTTAAAGTGGGCGATACGATTAAGGTCGATCAATCCCTGATTACGGTCGAATCGGACAAAGCGAGTATGGAGATTCCCTCCACGCACGCCGGTGTCATCAAGGAATTAAAAATCAAAGTGGGCGACAAAGTAGCAGAAGGAAGTATGCTGCTGGTGTTGGAGGCAGCAGGTGCAGCAGAAGTTGCAGCGCCAGTAACCCAAGCCGCTCCTGCCACTCCAGCTGCTCCTGCAGCCGCTGTCAGCGCTCCAGTAATACCAACAGCACCATCAGCACCAACGGCGTCCAGCATCGTAGAAGTTAAAGTCCCAGACATTGGTGATTTTAAAGAAGTAGAAGTCATCGAATTGATGGTCAAAGTGGGTGACAGCATCAAAGTTGATCAATCACTGATCACGGTAGAGTCGGACAAAGCCAGTATGGAAATTCCATCCAGCCACGCTGGCGTGGTCAAAGAAATTAAAATCAAAGTCGGTGACAAAGTTGCCGAAGGTGCTTTGTTATTACTGGTAGAAGCCGCAGGCCAAGTGTCTAGCGCAAGTGCATCTGCGGCCGCGCCAGCATCAGTATCTGCACCAGTTGCTGCACAGGTGGCGTCCGCCGCCGCTCCTGTCGTCTCCGCCGTCCCCGCACCAATCGCATCCAGCTACACCGGTAAAGTGGATGTGGAATGCGACATGATGGTTTTAGGCGCAGGTCCCGGTGGTTATTCAGCCGCTTTCCGTTCTGCTGATCTTGGGATGAATACAGTGCTGGTAGAACGCTATGCAGCCCTTGGCGGTGTTTGCCTGAATGTCGGTTGTATTCCGTCCAAAGCCTTGCTGCACGTCGCCGCTGTGATTGATGAGACCGCCTCGATGGCAGTGCATGGCGTGACTTTTGCCAAACCTGTGATCGACATTGATAAATTGCGTGGCTACAAAGAAAGCGTCATCAAAAAAATGACGACAGGTTTGTCTGGCATGGCTAAAGCCCGCAAAGTCAATGTAGTACAAGGTACAGGTCAATTCGTCAGCCCGAATCATATTGAAGTCACTGCCGCTGATGGATCTAAGAAAACTGTTCAGTTCAAACAAGCCATCATTGCAGCTGGTTCGTCGGTGGTGAACTTACCCTTTGTTCCGGCTGATCCACGTATCGTTGATAGCACCGGCGCTTTGGAATTGCGTCAGGTGCCTAAACGTATGTTGGTAATTGGCGGCGGTATCATCGGCTTAGAAATGGCAACCGTGTATTCCACATTAGGCGCACGTATCGATGTCGTTGAAATGATGGACGGCCTGATGCAAGGCGCAGACCGCGACATGGTAAAGGTCTGGCAAAAGTTCAACGAAAAACGTTTCGACAATATCATGTTGAAAACAAAAACCGTTGCGGTTGAAGCGCTTCCAGAAGGTATCAAAGTCAGCTTTGAAGCAGCAGAGGCCGGCGTGGCTGCACCAGCGTCACAAATTTACGATCTGGTGTTGGTGGCAGTTGGCCGCAGTCCTAACGGTAAAAAAATCGCTGCCGATAAAGCAGGTGTTAGCGTCACCGACCGCGGCTTTATCAACGTGGATAAGCAAATGCGCACTAACGTTCCGCATATTTTTGCGATTGGCGATCTGGTCGGTCAGCCTATGCTGGCACACAAAGCGGTACATGAAGCGCATGTTGCTGCAGAAGCCGCCTCCGGTGAGAAAGCCTATTTTGATGCGAGCGTGATTCCTTCTGTTGCCTACACCGATCCAGAAATCGCCTGGGTCGGTATTACAGAAGACGAAGCTAAAGCTAAAGGCATTAAGCTTGAAAAAGGCCATTTCCCTTGGGCAGCCTCGGGCCGCGCAGTCGCCAATGGACGTGATGAAGGTTTTACCAAATTGTTATTTGATGCAGAAACCAAACGCATTGTAGGTGGCGGTATTGTTGGCACGCATGCAGGCGATATGATCGGCGAAATCGCATTGGCAATTGAAATGGGCGCAGATGCAGTTGATATCGGCAAAACGATACATCCGCATCCGACCTTGGGTGAGTCTATCGGGATGGCTGCCGAAGTCTACAAAGGCGTCTGTACTGATTTGCCGCCTATGCGCAAAAAGTAATTAGTTGTTATCAGTAGGACTTACGCAAAATCGCCCCGGCTGCGTTGTAGCTCCTAGCTGTGCTACAGTACTATCTTCGTCGCTACGCCTTGCCGGGACAATTTTGCGTAAGTCCTAATAGTTGAATTGGTCCAAAAAAGCTCTTGGTGCACGTTAGCACCAAGAGCTTTTTTTCGTGCTTAAACTTGCTATTTGGGTGTTGATATCGGGCAGGATTTAATCACATTTATTATTCCCATAGAATATACTCACCATCAGTATGTTTTAATCGTCCAAATAATATTTGGACAATAAGACATGGCGGATTCAGCTACGAAGAGCAACGGGAGGTAAGTTTTAGGGGGAGTATATCCAAATTATAAAAAACCTCAAACGGCGTTCGATAGCCGAGGCATTTCCTAGGGCGATGATTGAGTTGATTGACTGCCCGTTGCAACTGGGCTTGAGTGATTTCCTTGAAGTTGGTGTTCTTTGGAAAGTAGTATCGTAATAAGCCGTTCGTGTTCTCGTTGAGCCCCCGCTCCCAGGAATGATACGGATGAGCGAAGTACACTTGGGCTTGCAGATGTGCTGCGATGGACTCATGCCCTGCAAACTCCCTGCCATTATCGAACGTGATGGTATGGCAGTGCTGCTGATGTGGCGTGAGCAGTTGCTCGATGCTGGCAGCAACTCCTTGCGCGTGTTTGCTATGATGTTGCCGGGCTAAGGTAAAACGAGAGACACGATCGACCCGCGTAATGACGATACCTTGCTGTTTCTTGCCAATGATCGTATCGCCCTCCCAGTCGCCTAAGCAGATTTTTTGATCCACGATCGCGGGTCGTTGGTCAATGCTGATACGGTTCTTGAGCATGCCCCGGCGCTGTTGACCACTACCGTAGCGTTTGCGGTAGGGCTTCTGACCCCGCAGATGCTTGAAGAGAGTGCCGCCCGCTCTGCGGTCAGCGTAGATGCGCAGATAGACGGTTTCATGACTGCTCTTCATTTTTTCCTGCCGTTCCAGGCTTAACCGTTCGATTGCTTGCTGCGGCGATAAGTCCATGCGCAGGTAGGTCGAGACGGCGAGCCAGTCGTTGTCATCAATACGTCGTGCGTTACGACTATTCTTTTGTCGTTCGTCGGCTATTTTTTCGCTTGTAAGGGGCGCCACCCGCTTCCTCCGGTATTGCGCTTGAGTTCCCTGTGGATGCTGGACTTATGACGATGGAGTGCGGCAGCAATCTCGCTGACTGTCTTTTTTTCTAACCGCAGTGCGTAAATTTGGTATCGTTCGTCTTGGGTTAGGTGTGTGTAGCGCATATTCGGCAACTTTCGACTGGCTGGTCAAAAGGCAGAATGCTATCGCATCTGACCCTTTGACTTTTTATTCAACGTTGCTCTTCGTACTTGAATCCGCCCTATTTTTAGTAAAAACAATGGGGAGTATATTGTTTTGAGCCAGAAAGGAGTTTTCTGAAGCTTTAACTCATAGTGCTTTGACGACTAGCCTAAGCTAAATTACCTAGCCTCATGTTCTGGCTTCCACAGCGCAGGCAGTTCGCCTGATTTACGTCCCTTGAGAATTGCTGCATTGACCCTGTTAATGATATCGCCATCATTTTGCAATCCATTGGTGAAGTGGATGTCATCAATCAAGAAGGGTCTGCTTAAAACTTTGATGCTGAATGTCGTCTGCTCAGCCATACGGATGTTTTTATCCCTGAGGTAGTTGTTCAGTTCCGTTTCCAATTCTTTGGGATTGGCGGTTCTGGAATTAAATAGCATCACATCCATACGACCGGACAATAACTTTTTTAATCTGGAACTAGTTTGCGGCTGATCTTCTTCTACTTTGAACAAGCGATTTCTTTTGCTATCGATCTCGTCACCAAACCGTATTCCTCTGACGATGCCGACAGACTTGCCTTTCAGGTCTTCGACAGAATTGAATTTGAGTGCCGAATCACTGCGCACAATGACCCAAATAAAGTCGGAGAAGATGGGAATGGAGTAACGCATTTCGCTCAGTCGCTCCGAGGTTTTGGACAGGCCAAACGCCAATCCTTCGCCCGCTTTGACATTCTCTACCAGACGAGAGAGCGGATAGCGTTTTATGTCAAAGTGGATGCCTAAAGTACGCTCAAAATAGTCAAGGATTTTTTGATTCTCTGGGCGAATCGAAGCAATCTCACCGTTTTCATCCCGAGTTTCAGCAATCAACAACGGTATATTTTGCACATTAAACGCGCTGGACAAAATCGCCGACGCCGCAATCCCGGTCGATAGCATCAATAACGAAAATAAAAAGAAGCTACGCATCCTTTTGCTGACTGACATAAAGATAAGCTTCCTAGAAGAGCGGTATTTTGAACCGGATTCAAAAATACTTGTTTGTAACGGCCTTGCACAATATTGTTACCGTATCATAATAATGATAATGGATCGCGTGTAATTCAAGACTTCTTTAAATGTAAGCCATTGTTATATGGCGCGATCTATGCTTTATGTATAGTGCATCTATTGCAAAATCCATTCATAATCAGTTCATACTATATTAATGTAGTGATCTGTATAAGTGGCCTGTACTAAGTGATCTGTACTCAGCGAACGGAAATTAACCGTAGTTCGCTGCCAGGGTTGGTTTTGTGCAAAACGCTTTTATTTCATAGTGAGCGATGATGTCAGGACAACGTGAACAACTTCCTTTGGGATCAGATTTACCCAAACGAGGACGCAATAGATCAAAAGAGGAAATTATTCTCTTGATGTTGTGCGCACTCAGTATCCCGAGTATTTTTCCGTTCGGGATAGTTCGCCTGTTGCAACATAATTGGGTGCTCGCCGCCGTAGATCTAACAATTGTGGTCGGCATGGCGTGCGTCTTTCTGTATGTATTTAATACGGGTCGAGTGCGCTGGGCTAGTATTTTCGTCACGATTTTTTACTCTTCAGGCATGCTCGCGGTTATTTTTATAAGGGGTGCACCGCTAGTGTATTGGGTCTATCCGACCATGATCGCTGCTTATTTATGCTGAAAGCTCACGAGGCCTTGCTGATCAATACAGTGTCTCTGATTGCTATGTTGTTTGCTTTATACGGTCAGATGGAGCTGATTAATTTGTCTAGCATCGCCATCACGATTATCCTCATTAATTTGTTCTCGACGATTTTTTCGTACCGCACTAATCTCCAGCATAAAGAATTAAATCAGCAGGCTGAACGCGATTTTTTGACTGGTGTCGGTAATCGCCGTGCACTTGATCGCCGTTTAGCGAAATTGGCTGATCCTAAAAATATGCAGCCGGAATCTTGTCTACTTTTATTTGATTTAGATCATTTTAAGAACGTGAATGATCAGTTTGGCCATATTGTCGGCGATCAGGTTTTGGTTCGATTGTGCGAATTAATTTGCACCAGAATTCGCACGACAGACTCAGTATTTCGCTATGGCGGTGAGGAGTTTGTCGTGATTGCAGTCGGCGCTAATTTACAAGCTGCAAGCAAGCTGGCAGAAGAGTTGAGGGCGCTGATTCAGAATGCGCCTTTACTGATTAATTTTCCGATTACGGTGTCGATTGGTGTTGCAAAAATTACGCCGGCAGAGACCGGATCGTCCTGGTTTCAGCGTGCTGATGCGATGTTATATGAGGCCAAGCAAGCTGGGCGAAATACGGTGCGTGTAGCCTCTGATTAAATTAATCAAGTAACTGATTATCCATACGCGATGTAAGGGGTGGCAGAGTGGTTGGTGCTACAACCAATCACGAAATTTAATTAAAGCCTTGAATTTGTATTCCGCTTACTTATTTATACTGGTAGTCAGTAATTATTAGTCGTCCATATATTAATTGGTGGATAAGACATATTTCTTAATTTATCTGAGGAGTATGTATTTTTTTTGAACTTTGTAATTATTATTCTCCTATTTTTTGTGCTTTGACTATTCATTTTAAATTTGAACATATCCCCCGATCGATTGTTGGAAAATAATAATCTGGCAATTACATTCTGTTACTTTTTAATATAGTTAAGAAACATCTTTACCGTATCTTTTCGAGCATGATTAGTGAGCGTAATTCATCCTGAAAAGGATGTCCGTACGATCAGCTTAGGTTTGATGGGAGAGTGAAGATGACACGGTTCAAAAAAGGAATCTTATTTCTCGTGGGCTTGGTGTCATTCACCACAGCCGTTGGTGACGATGTCACAGATCAGCTACAGACGGCGTTCAAGGGGGATGCTCTGGCTGACATCAGCACATTGACGCAATATGCCAAAAAAGGTGATCCGCAGGCGCAGACCAGGCTTGGTGTTATCTACTTCCAGGGCAAAGGCGTAGAGCAAAACTATCAGCAGGCTTCTTACTGGTTTGCACAGGCGGCGGCGCGTGGTCATGCGGGTGCGCAGACCAATTTGGGTTTGATGTATAGCAATGCTTTGGGTGTGCCCCAGAATCAACAAACCGCGGCGTACTGGTATCAAAAAGCCGCAGTGCAAGGCTACACGGCTGCCTACCTGAATCTTGGAATTTTATATTCTGAAAATGATGATGCTGACGACGGCGTCAAACAGGATTTAAGCAAAGCGCTGGCATCTTATAAAAAAGCCGCTTACCAAGGCAACCCGCATGCGCAGTACCGCTTAGGTGCCATGTATGCCAACGGCACAGGCGTGTTACATGATGACAAGCGCGCAGTATATTGGTACGCCAAAGCAGCACAGCAAGGCTTGGCAAGTGCAAGATTTAATTTGGGTTTGAAATATCTAAACGGTGAGGGCGTTTCTCAAGACACGCTGGAAGGATACAAATTAATGTTGCTTGCCAGTATCGATTTCGGTAAAAAAGAAATGGATAGTCGCGATCTTGTCAGTGAGGGATCAACTCGGGAATTGATTGATGACACCCAACGTCTGTCAGAAATGTGGCCTGTGAATATGGATGTTGTATTTGATGCGCCATCAGAAGAGGCTTTAGTCGCCTCCAATTCAAGCGACTGATTTGAGTTCGCGATTTGAGCTCACAATTTGCGTCCGTGATTGCGTATAACTCTTCTTAATGCATCTCGCTTGCGATAAATAGGTAAGTGGCTTAAGTAGTTTCTACAGGTTTTGGTGGATGCTATTAAATTTTCTTAGCTCCTTTTTCGTATCTTTCTGATTATCGGGCACGATAAAACCCTAATCGCTTGATATTCCAGCGCAAATTTCGTCCTCTCGCGTTGTTGCTGACATTCTGGTCTGCGTTTTATCAAATTTACTTTCAAATAGTTTCTTATTGGATCTAGCGAGTCCATGCTTAAGACGCTATAAAAATTCAGTAAAGATAATTTTATTTATCATCTTGTCTTCTCTATCTGATCACTTATTATTTATCTCATAAAAGATGCGCATAAAAATATAAAAATAATTGGCTTGCGGCAATTTATTTGTAAAAAAAAGTGCATAATCAACTCAATTAAATTCCATACGGCAATAAATTGCAATGCATAAGGCCTTGCGTCGTGATGGAAATCTGATCGCTAACGTCAGATAGAAATGAGGATGCCATGAGATTACTTAACGCCATCAAAGCTCTGATAGTAATTATTGTGACTTTGCAAATGCCTTTGTTATACGCACAAAGTGCCACTTTTAAAATCAATACCAGCTTAGAGAAAAAGTCGATCAGTCCGCTGATTTATGGCTATAACGCTTATGCTGACGGTACCAATCGAACAGGCTGGAATAATCAAGGTGGGCAGGCTGCGTTACAAAGTTTGAATCTGGCATCGCGTCGCTTAGGTGGCAATTCGATGACTAGTTTCAACTGGGAAAACGGCGTCAGTAATTCTGGCGACGACTGGTGCAATTCATCTAATGCAGGAGTAAGTGCGGCGACCGGCGCAGGTGATCCTTCGTAAACTTCAGGCTTGGCCTACTACACTCCCGGCGCCGGATTGACTAATTTCCATGATCAATCGCTGACATTAAATACCTATTCTCTTTTACAGTTGCCAGCAGCTGGCAAACTACCCAAAGACATTATCAATTTGTATCCACCTGCGATTTGTAAAGGATCTGGTTTATGGCAAAACACCGCCGGGCCTTCAAATATCGATACCGCGCGCTGGTTAGATATCGTCAACGACAAACCGACGACGACCGGCGCTTTATCTACATCGCCCAGTCTTGCAGATAATGTTGTTTATATCGACGAAGAATTGAATTTTTTAATCCAGCAATATGGCAATGCGGCGAATAGTCGCGGCATCAAAGGCTATGAGTTGGATAATGAGCCAGACCTCTGGCACCACTGGGCCGATGTCAATAATGGTAGCGGTACGCACTACAATCTGTATCCCAATTTGACGACGGTTGGCGATATTTTTCAACGAAACATTGCACTTGCCACGACGGTTAAACGTATGGATGCAACAGCACAAACCTATGGCCCGGCGCTTAGTGGTTATTTAGGATTATTCAGCTTATGGGCAGTGTGGGACGGGGTGCAATCACATCAGCCAGCCGATTGGGCCAACTACAACGTAGAACCATTTGCGACCAACAATACGGGCGATCGTTATCGCTACAACGGCATGACCTTAGCAAATGCCTACCTGTCCGGCATGAAGCAGGCATCGCAGGCAGCTAATCAACGATTGCTGGATGTTTTCTCTTTTCACTACTACCCACAAGCCTCGTATACCCCGATAGACCGGGTACAAGCAGCGCGTAGTTTGTGGGATGCTAATTATGTAGAGCCAACCTGGATCACTCAGACCGGTAACGGTTTTACCGATGGACGTGGTTTGCAAATCGTACCCAAACTTAAACAAGCAATTGCTGATTTTTATCCCGATACTAAATTGGCGATTACAGAATATGATTTTGGTGGACGGGACGATATTAGCGGCGCGATTGCACAAGCAGATGCACTTGGCATATTTGGTAAACAAGGCTTATATCTGGCGACTTATTTTGGTGATGCGGAAGGATTTATTGCATCGGGTTTTAAAATTTTCCGTAATTACGACGGCAATAAATCGGTTTTCCCAGAAATCTCAGTACAGGCAATTTCTAGTAATAACGCCAATGGCGCAGTATATGCAGCGGTCAGCGCAGCAGACCCAAATACTTTACACATTATCGCCATCAATCGTTTGGCGACGAGCTTAAGTACCAGTTTTCAGATTACTAATCCGACGAGTTTCAAGACGGCACAAGTTTGGGGTGTCAGTGGCACCAACACCGCCATCACCGCCCGGACCGGTGTTAGTAACATCGCTTCAAATAAATTCAGCTATCGTTTGCCTGCCAGCTCGGTGATGCATTTTGTATTGACGCCTTGAAATTGTTTGCGTTACCAATCAGTTTTTTTTCAATTAGGGCTTACGCACAATTGTCCCGTCGAGGAGCTGCAACACAGCTAGGGCGGTTTTGAGTAAGTTCTGTCAATCATATTTGATTGAATCAGTCCTTATCCCAATACCCCAAACGCTGCATCCAAGCAGCGATATCTTGCTGATTATCGTCGCCGGTTTGATATAAGGATTGCTTCGCACCTTTGATGTCGTCTTTGATTCTGTGTTGACCGAGTTTGAATTTTCCTTCCAGCTTTTCTACCTTGATACGGAATGCGACGATGCCTTTTAACAGGCCGTCTCTTGCAGCCGTGGGCATGTCATCAAAGCGAGTTTGGAAGTCTGGTTCGTGATGCTGAATTAATTTGCCAAGTACCGCTAATTTGCTATCAGCATCATGCAGTGTCTGCGCAGTGCCAGTGGCATGTACCGCGATGTAATCCCAAGTCGGTACCCGATTGCCGGGTTGGTATAAAGAGGGCGAAACGTAGGTGTGCGGACCATGAAAAATCGCTAGCATAGCCGTACCAGCTTCTATGGCTTTCCATTGTGGATTTGGTAGCGCAAGATGGCCGTCGATGATGATTTGTCCCTCGTATTCTTCCGCCAGCACCGGCACATGGCTGGCAAACGGCACGCCATCTACATTGCAGACCAGGCTGACAAAGTTATAGCGGCGCATGACTTCTAGTAACAAAGCCGGATCGTTTTGCTGGAAGTGGGTTGGCAGATACATTGTCCGCTTTCTATGAAGGTTCTAATTTGGGGGATCAACGTTGCCTCCGTTGATCATAGTTATTCAGTTAGATTTAGCTAAATATCAATATACTCCCGAATTTATTTTAAAAAAATGCTTAATTGTCCATAGATTATATAGACAATTAAAATATACTAACGGCGAGTATATTTTTATTCGCAGGTGAAAATACAAAAAGCATTGAGGGGGAATGATCGCTAAAATCGAGTTCAATTTAGCTTAATTTATCCCCTCAACGCTCTCGATCAAACCCTTGGCAGTCTCTTTTTTTTACTCGCTGCGGATATCTTTTTTACGGCTTATTTTTTCAACTGAACCAGCACTTCGGTCAGCATGGCGATCATCTGATCCAGCTCTGCAATACTGACATTGAGCGCAGGCATAAAACGTAGTAAATCCGGGCGCGGCGAGTTTAGCAGTAAGCCGACGGGCTCCATATTTCGTGCAATTTCGACGATTTTTGGTCCGATATCAGAACCCAATTTTAGCGCGCGCAACAAGCCTTCACCACGTTCGCCTTGCATCCCAAACTGTTCTGACAATTTGAGCAACGCTGTACTAAGATAAGCCGCTTTTTCATTGACCGATTCCATAAAGCCTGGCGCTAATAATTCTTTGATGACTGCAACGCCGACAGCGGTCATCAGTGGATTGCCGTTGTAAGTGCCGCCTTGATCGCCTGGTACAAAACAAGCGACTTCTTCGCGGCATAATAAAGCAGCTAATGGCACGCCACCGCCGATACCTTTACCCAAGGTCATGATGTCCGGTTCAATATTCGATAACTGATAGCCGAATAATTTTCCAGTACGCCCCATCCCTGATTGCACTTCATCAACGATCAACAAAATATTGTGCTGCTTGGTTAAAGCACCTAGCGCTTGCATAAACTCGCGGCTGGCAGGGATGACGCCGCCTTCGCCTTGCACAGGTTCCAGCATCACGGCGACTGTTTTGTCGGTGATGAGTTTTTCTACCGAGGCGATATCGTTTAAATCGGCTTTTGGAAAGCCAGTGACTTGTGGGGCGAACATGGTGTCCCAACCTGGCTTGCCAGAGGCCGACATCGTGGCCAAAGTGCGACCGTGGAAGCCATGATCAAAGGTGATGATTTCGAAGGCGCCATTTTTATTATTTTTGCCCCATTTGCGCGCTAGTTTGATCGCGCCTTCATTTGCTTCTGCACCACTGTTGGCGAAGAAGACGCGGTCGAAGCATGAGTTTGCTGTCAGCAGCGTGGCCAGTTCTATCATCGGCGCATTGTAAAAAGCCGGTGATGGATTCAACAGTTTTTTGGACTGTGCGACCAGCGCATCCTGTATGCATTGTGGTGAATGACCAAGACAGTTAACCGCCCAGCCTTGCAGATAATCCAGATAACGTTTGCCCTTGTGATCTGTCAGCCACATACCGCTGCCTTCGGTAAAAACCAGCTCCGGGCGCGGTGTGATGTACATGAGGGCATTGACGTTGTACTGACTGAATTCCATGTTAAAACTCCTGATGATGGTAGAGGGTAGGGCGTTGATCGAGTAGATAAAAAATAAGACAGATAAGCAAAAGCGACAAAAATAAATCGAAAAAAAAGCCACAGGTAAGAGCCTGTGGCTTTGGTTGGTGGTGCGCTTTATCGGACGCGCACGCTCACTAACACATCTACCCGGGCTCGCAGAGCGAGAATCGACGTCGCGCGATATTTGGTGAAGACATATTAGGAAAATTTTTCATAAAACGGATAGTAGGACGTTTTGCGCACTGCGTCAAAATATTTTTCAGCTTATAGATCAGCTTATAGATCAGCTTATGGATCAGCTTATGGATCAGCTTATGGATTAGCTTATGAGGCAGCACATTTCTCCGCATCCTCCTCAGCTCTCCAAATCGGCTTCCGACGTGAACGAATCCGCATAGAACTCGTCTTCCGGCAACTGGCACAACTGTACAAAATCGCGTTTCGCAGAATCCACCACTATAGGTGCACCGCAGGCGTACACCTGGTAGCCAGACAAGTCCGTGTGATCTGCGATAACTGCCTGATGCACAAAGCCGGTACGGCCTGTCCAGCTGTCTTCTGGCAAAGCGTCTGATACCACTGGTACATAAGTGAAGTGAGGGATGGTGCTTGCCCATTCCTCGCACAATGTGTTCATGTACAAATCCTGTGGACGACGGCCACCCCAGTACAGCGTCACCGGACGAGTGGATTTGCTGTAAATCATATGTTCGACCAGCGCTTTGATCGGTGCGAAACCGGTACCAGAAGCCAGTAACACGATGGGCTTGTCTGAATCCTCACGCAGGAAGAAAGTGCCTTGCGGACCTTCAAAGCGCAGAATGTCGCGCTCTTTCAAGGTGCCAAATACCTGATCAGTAAATAATCCGCCGGGCATATGACGTACATGCAAAGTAATCTGTTCATCCAGATGAGGAGCATTTGCCATGCTGTAGCTGCGGCGCTTGCCATCGCGCAGCAAAAATTCAATATATTGACCAGCACGATATTGCAGGCGCTCATTGGCCGGTAATTGCAGTGCAATTAACATCACATCGTCGGATAATTTTTCTAGCTTCGCAACGCGGCTTGGCATTTTTTTCAGCGGATAGTCACCGCTAGAGGCAATAACCCGTGCTTCGATAATGACATCAGAATCAGGGCGGGCGCAGCAAAATAACGACATACCTTCTGCTTCTTCCGCATCCGATAAGGCTCTTTGCTGATGGTTGCCGTGGGTTACACTACCGCTGCTAATTTTGCCTTTACAGGAGCCGCAGGCGCCATTTTTACAGCCATAAGGTAAGCCAACGCCGGCGCGCAGCGCTGCCGCCAGGATGGTTTCGCCTTCATCGCAGCTGAATTGGCTGCCGCTTGGATTTACAGTTACTTGAAAAGTCATACAGTTCCGGACAAATAAAATGAAACAAAAAAATGAATGAAAAAACGAATTTTGTGTGGCGAACTTGATGCGATGAACTTAGCGGGTCATTTCATCGCGTGCAATTTTAAATAATGAATCTATAACGATAAATCTATGGCAACAAATCTATGACAACGAATAACAAGCAACTAGGCAAGCCGCGCTTACTGATTTTTGGCTGCGGTGATGTTGGCATGCGTCTCCTGCCCCTATTGCGTGAACGCTTCCGCATTTTTGCTGTGACCAGTCAGCCGGCAAGACATGCCGAATTGCGGGCCGCCGGTGCCATTCCGATCACCGCTAACCTGGATCAGCCGCATACCTTGGCACGTCTAAAGGGGCTGGCGCAAATGGTTGTCCATTTGGCACCGCCGCGATCAGAAGGTGAAGCTGATATCCGAACCCGAAATTTGACCGCCATTTTACCCGACAAGAGTCGCCTTGTTTATGTCAGTACGACTGGCGTGTATGGCGATTGTCAAGGTGCACAGTTTAATGAAACCCGCCCAGTCGCACCACAAAACGCCCGTGCCCGTCGTCGTGTGGCTGCAGAGCAGTGCTTAAGACAGTGGGCCAGGCGCAGCCAATCCAGCTTATCTATTTTGCGAGTACCAGGGATTTATGCAGCAGATCGCCTGCCGCTTGATCGCTTAAAAAAAGGCACGCCAGCGCTGCAAGCATCAGATGATGTGTACACCAACCATATCCATGCGGACGATCTGGCGATGCTGATCAAGCTGGCCTTATTTCGCGCAAGTTCTAATCGTGTTTATCACACCGTTGACGACAGCGATATGAAGATGGCTGATTACTTTGATCTGGTCGCAGATGCGTTTGATTTGCCGCACCCGCCGCGCTTGCCACGCTCTGAGCTAGCGCAACAGGTGACACCAATGCTGCTGTCGTTTATGTCGGAGTCGCGTCGCATGTTAAATCAGCGCATCAAAGCAGAACTGGGCATGCGTTTGCTTTATCCGACGGTTGAGCAGGGGATTCTGTCAGCTAAAACTGTTATTTGAGTAGAAAATGGGGAGTATATGGGTAAATATAAGGTATTCCCCATATTTTTATTGGACATAAAAATATACTTGTGGTGAGTATATTTTTATGAGTTAGTGTTGATCAGAATCTGAAATAGCGGATAAATTGTTTCAAAATATTATTTCTTGTTCTTAAAACCCGCTATTGGCGGGTTTTTGTTTACACTTATGGTTAGAGCAGGCGTTTAGCCTCCAATATTTTTAAAACCAAACTCAATAGGGAATCTATAAATGCATTACCGTTTAATCTGCAAAAATGAAAAAGATGAACCGACTAAAACCGTAGAAGCAGGTGACGATTATCTGGCCGCTGTTAATAAAGGCGCTGGCTTGCGTCATGAATTGAATGCGCCTTACCAGATTGATCTAGTTTCGGTAACGCATGATGGTCAAGAACATAAACTGGCGCAATTAGGTGGTTTTACCTCGCTTTAATTCAGTCGCATTCATGTTGTGATGTTGTGATGCGGTTGGCACCCGGTCGCCATCTACCAACATTGAATACTTCTTAGAAAGTCAAAATGGTCAATCGGGAGCTAGTCTGTTGCTCTTGTTGACCAATTTTTTTGCCTCGCAGTTTTGCCCTGCATCACGAATCACCCAATAAAAGAACTCTATGCGTAATTTCATTCTCTGTATTTTCGTGACGTTGATCTTTTTAAATTGTTCTTTGGCAAAAGCACAAGAAAGCGTCCCGACAGCCCAAGAGCACTCTGTCGCAGAGGAATCTAAAACAATACGCAAACATCGCTTGAAAAAGTTGATAGAGCACCTGTCGATTGATAGCGATACCTTGCATCGTCAGTGCCGTTATGAGTCCGAGATTGCCGCCACGCCGCCACATAAAACAGTCGTGCTGACCTTTGATGATGGCCCTGATCCAGAGCAAACTAAATACATACTTTCTGTGCTGGAAAAATATAATGTGCCCGGTAGTTTCTTCATGATTGGAGAAAAAGCGCAGGCGCATCCTGATCTAGTCAGTCTGGTACAGGCATCGACGCATGCAATGATCGGCGTGCATTCATGGAGTCATCCCAATTTTCACGACATCTCTGTCGCCGAGCAAACTACAGAAGTAGAGAAGAGTGTGGCCTTGTTCTCTAAAGCGACGCCGCAAAAATTCTTCCGCTACCCCTATGGCAACTCAACTTGCGATTCCAATCAATTAGTGAAGTCCTTAGATTATAAAATCGTAGGATGGCATGTTGATTCCTGCGACTGGGCTTTTGATCACAAAGGCGTTGTAGATTTAAAAGAGGCACTGAGTTGCGGCGTTCTCCCGCAAAACCGAGAAAACTTTTTAGAGCATGTACTATCATCAGTCCGTACCCATGGTGGCGGTATTATTCTGATGCATGAGATTCATCCCAATACCATCAGACAATTAGATAAGATCGTCGCTACTTTGCAGGCGGAGGGTTTTACATTTGGTCGATTGACTGATGTCGATTTTGAAAAGATGTTGCCTTAAAAAGCGGGTAGGGGCATGGTGACCGAAACCTATCAACGTGCATCTATTTAGGTAGTTCAGTATTTCAGTCAAAATAATAAAGACGGGAGACCTCCAATGGATCAGTATCAAAATGCGGTTGCGACGGTGTTACAAAAGGAGTTTGCGACCATTTCAGAACTGATTCAATTGCATGCAGTATATCGGCCGCAGCATTTGGCCTATATTCAGAATGCTCAAACGCTGACATATCAAGAGCTCGACCAGATGATGGATCTAGTCGTTAAATCGTTGCAGCGCAACCAGATACAAGCTGGCGACGCGATCGCGATTTGCGCCTCGACCTCATTCGACTATGTCATCGTATTTTTAGGCGCGCTGAGAGCGGGTGTAGTTGTTGCACCGCTGGCACCATCGACTACAGCAGAAGGTTTGCTGTCGATGATCACTGATGCTGATGCGAGCATCGTTTTTTTGGATCAGGATATGACTCTGGAGATGGCATCCGTCCTTGATCAGATCAATGTGCCCATTATTTCTGTCGGTTCTGTTGCAAAGAATTCTCTGGTGAGCTGGCTGGCACCTTCCATCATTGACGACAGTCCCGTTAACGCACCAGATATTCGGCCTGATTCCGCGTTCAATATTATTTATTCGTCAGGAACGACAGGCAAACCTAAGGGTATCGTTCAACCTTACGCGATGCGTTGGGCGCATGTACAGCGAGGCCAATTTAGCGGCTATAGTGCAGATACTGTGACTTTGCTATCGACCCCGCTGTATTCAAATACTACGCTGGTCAGTTTTTTTGCCACGGTGGCAATGGGCGGAACAAGCATTTTAATGGCGAAGTTTGACGTAAAAACATATCTCTCTTTGGCGCAGCAGTACCGGGTTACACACACCATGCTCGTGCCAGTACAGTACCAGCGTCTAATGGCGTATCCTGATTTTGATCAGCACGATTTGTCGTCATATCGGTTTAAGTTCTCAACCAGCGCGCCATTTTCTGCCGCGCTGAAAAAAGATGTGCTGGTCCGCTGGCCTGGTGGTTTAACTGAGTTATATGGCATGACCGAAGGTGGCGGCACTTGTATGCTGCTGGCGCATCAGTATCCAGCCAAGCTGCATACCGTGGGACAGCCTGCTCCCGGTAGCGAGTTTCGGATTATTGATGAGCAAGGTCAGCCATTACCGGTCGGGCAGCAGGGTGAAATCGTCGGACGCTCTATGGGTATGATGTCCGGTTATCACAAATTGCCAGAGAAGACAGCTGAGACAGAATGGTATGACGCTGATGGTGTACGCTTTATTCGGACCGGTGATGTTGGCCGGTTTGATGAAGACGGTTTCTTAACGTTAATGGATCGTAAAAAAGATATGATCATTTCAGGTGGCTTCAACATCTACCCGAGCGATATAGAGGCGATTCTATCTCAGCATCCAGATGTTGCTGATCTCGCGGTAGTCGGAGTTCCTTCCTCTCAATGGGGAGAAACTCCCATAGCCTTTGTAGTGGTCAATAGCACTAATGTGACGGCAGCCGAGATTTTGTCCTGGGCAAATACCCGACTAGGAAAAATGCAGCGCCTTGCTCATGTCGAAGTTGTCGTTTCTTTGCCGCGAAGTCCGATAGGAAAAATTCTGAAACGAGAGCTACGCGACCAATATCAGAACCACTCCGGTTTGGGATAAGCTTGTGCCTTAAAAGGTGGACGTTAATACAGAAATAACAAAGGAGACTTCAATGCAGCAAGCAACGAAACAGGCCATTATTTATACGGTCGACGACGGCATCGCAACCTTGACTTTGAACCGGCCATCACAAAAAAATGCGCTTGATATGACGATGCGAAACGAGATCGCCGATGTCATGTCGGCTATTCGTCATGATCGTCATATCAAGTCCTTGATTATTACTGGAGCAGGAGGCGCTTTTTGTTCTGGCGGCGACATTCGTACAATGGATGCTGACGGTACCGCAGAAGACGGGCGCGGCAGAATGGCAGAGCTACACCTCTGGCTGGAGGAGTTGATTACATTAGATCGTCCTGTGATTGCGGCGGTAGACGGTGCCGCCTACGGTGCTGGATTTGGACTGGCATTAGCAGCAGATTTTATTATAGCTACCCCAAGAGCACGATTTTGCCTTGCCTTCTTACGTTTAGGTCTGATACCCGATTGCGGCGTTTTTTATACTTTACCGCGCATCGTCGGATTACAAAGAGCAAAAGAATTGGCATTTTCTGCCAGAGAAATCACTGCTGAAGAAGCTAAGAAAATGGGAATCGTCTTTGAGATACAGCCAGAAGAAAAATTAGCTGAGCGTGCGCATGAAATGGCACACAGTTTTACCCAGGGATCACAAACAGCCATCAGCCTGGCCAAGCGCGCGATGAACGCATCACTAGGAAGTAACTTGACGACGATGTTAGAAATGGAAGCAACAGGTCAAGGCCTAGCGCGTTCCACAAGCTATCATCGTGACGCTGTTAAACGGTTTTTGAGCAAGCAAGCGTTAGCGTTTAAATGGCCTGGCATTTAGAAAATTTAGGAAAAATTTAATAAGCTAACTTGCACAGACCAGTTTTTTAAGTCTGACATGCGCTTTGGGAAGTGGGGTCAGGCATCAATTTTTTGCGATGCAGATGCCGCCCAACTTGCGTATAAAGTAGGTATTGCTGTTAGAAGCAACATCAAATAAAAACTAATAGCAATCATAGATCGCATCAATGTCGCGCCTGACCAATCTCTTAATACAGTCAGTCCGACTAACATCCAAATACCTAAAAATGCGACGGCGCTGATCGTTGCAAACGTAGCGAAATACGCATTCCGCCGTATCATTAAATCATGCTCATTAAGTGCATCGGCTGGGTTGAGTGCTTGTTTAACCGGCCCATAGACAGGTAGAAAATTCGCTACCGAAAAACTCATCATCAGACCTGCATAGGCAAACCAATATTTTTCGGGAAAAAGCAAAATCATTGCTAAGGAAATGGATCCCGATAAAATAACTATTAATGGTAAAAAACGCATATTGCGGCGTCGAACGCCGCGTTCAGCGAGTCTGGGTATTCCGGTCCATTGAAGCAATTTATCCAGATTTCCAGACAAGCTTTGATTTTTGTAAGCTGACATTAAAATTCTCCGTAAAAACTTTATTTGAGATGAGCAAACTGCATTAATTAAGACATGAATTTGTTTTACTTACACCCAAGCGTTTGCACCGACGTTTTACAGGGGATATAGCGATTTCTAATTTGAACATACTGGCCATCGGCAATCATGCTTTCCAGCGCTGTATTGAAGCGACTGACAAAAGCAGCATCAATCGTCTTATTGCTAAAGGCGATCATCGCTGGATCGTCAGAAACGATGACCGCGCTTCTAACGATCTCGGTACTCAAATGTAATTGTTGTAACTCGATCAGGCCAGTCACTTCATCGGCGATGACGCCATTGATACGACCGACATGCAACATTTTCCAGCCATTAGTGCGGTTATAAATTGGATTTAGATGCGTTAAAAATGCCGGGTTTTTTGACAGCACATCAAATTGCGGACTATAAGAGACATCAACCTGCGTTCCTAGTTTGAAGTCAGTTTTGATGATGTCCTCAAGATTCTTTAATGGATATTTCTTTAGCGAAGACTTCGCAACAAACAAGACATTAGGCGAGCGGTTAATCACCCTTGAAAAAAGCGCAAAGCGGTCGCGTTGTTCCGTTTTCAAAGCGCCTGGCAAGACATCTAATCTTCCAGCTTCTAGTTCCGCCAAGGCACGCGCCCATGGGAGCTCAACAAACTTGGCCGTACAACCCATTCTTTCTAGTGCAGTTTTCACTATATCTACGTAATAACCGACGACGACACCGCCTGCATTCTTTGATGAATAAGGTTTATCGTCATCCCAGCGCACCGTTTTTTCACAAGCTGAGATATCAGAGGGTGCCGATAACAAGGCAAGGATACCGCAAATAAATACAAAAGAATTCCGGACGGTGGAGGTGGGATTTTTATTTCTTGATTTGGAGATGCGTCCGATAATGGTGAGTAACATTTTTAACCAGAATTTCGCCAGATGAGGTTTTGTCTAGCTGTATTTGACCAGAAAACAAATTTTAAGCTGATTGGAGTTATTGGCTATTGGTTGATGCTACTCAGGGACAGGAGCTAGAGCCGCTATATGAATACACTCATCAGGCACTGGCATCAAACAAGCTACCAATAGAGGCACTGCCCTGGACATTGGCTGCTACAACTTTAAGAAAGCTCTGCAAAGACGTTTGGCTGGGGTTGCCGCCACTAGATGTGATCAGGTCATTAAATGATTGTTGCAAGCTCTGTAACGACGATGAACTGCCAGAGCCGCTGGCACCAAACAAATCGCCGCTACTGCTAGCGCTGCTGCCGTTATCAAGTTGCGTAATCAAGTTTTGGATGCTGGTTTGTAATTTAAATGTTGCACTCGTTGAATCCAACTGCACGACTGCAGGCGTTTGGCTAGCGGAACTACCAGATCCATTTGACCCGTTCAGCAAATCTGTCAGAGAACTCGATGACGACGTCGTGGACGAAGACAAGCCAGGCAACGATCCCAATAAGTTACTCAAAAAATCAGAAGACGATTGCTGAGAACTGTCTGAAGAACCAAACAAAGCACTGATACTAGAGCCTGCATTAAACTGCGATAGCGACAATTGCAAAGCTGCTGCCAGACTACTGCTGTTAAAACCGTTAGCAGATGTTGCAGCAGTTTGACTTGTATTACCTGATGCAGCGGCTGTCGAATTGATGGTATTAACATCGGCATTATTTACAGTAGATAAAGTAGTCCCAGCATTAGCTAAAGTGGATGTCAAACTGCTTACGCCTTGATAGCTGTTAGTCCCTACTGATGAAATTGACATACATGCTCCAAAATTGACGTACTACAGAATTGATTTAATTTGCCAGATCATCGAAAACCTTGGCAAGAGCGATGGCAAAAAACAGCACAAAAAACAATAGCAGATGATAACTCCAATGTTTTTAAATTCGTCTTGCCAGTTAATATTGCTGGTTAATATTGCAGCCCTAGTTTCCTAAAACCACGAATTTCATTCTCTACGACAACGCAAGCTATTGCAATGTCACTTTGAAAACTTCAGTGTAACTCGCTGTAACAACTTGATTTGTTTAGAGCTGATTGAGGTGCAGACTGTAAATTAATCGAGAAAAGTTGTTTCTATCGCATCTGTATGCCGCATTTATAATTACAAGCTTGAACTTTTCTTCCTCAGATAGATTGCTTACTTCAACCTAAACAAGATTGCAGATGTCTTCAATGTTACGCGGTTTCTTCCGACATTTATTTGCTTGTTTCCATAAACCTATCCTCTATGTCAGCATCACCATCGCCTTGTGCAGCCCATCGATTGCCAGTGCAGGTGCGCTCAACGCCGCCAATCTGGGTTTTGAAGAATGGCAGGCTGGGCAAAACCTACCCACTTCTTGGAACCTGATGGTACAAACCCACACTGTCAGTGCCGATTGCCAGATCGCCAAAGAGGGAAAATGCTCACTCAAATTAGAGAGCAACCCGCAGACGCAAACAGCAATCATGACCGTCGTCGCCCAAACACTAGATGCGAGCAGGGCAGACGGCCACCCCTTACATTTGTCTGGCTGGATCAAGACCAAAGACCTTCGTAATGGGCGTGCGGTGCTGATATTTCAAGTCAATGGTCAAGCTCAAAAGGTCTTTGCTAACGCCATACTTGGCGAACAAGGCCCGACAGGTACGAACGACTGGCAACGCTTTGAGATTCAAGTCCCCGTGCCGGGTAACGCGGCAGTCATCTATGTTGGTATCGGACTTTCAGGCACCGGCACAGCCTGGTTTGATGACCTAAAACTAGAGATCGATGAAAGCATCAAGATAGCCGATGTCGCAGACGTACGCCGACCAGCACCACCACAAAAATCCATGCAATTAGTGGACGAGCAAAGCATGGTTTTGCCAGAGAGCCTTATGCCAGAAATAAGTTCACAAATAAGGTCACAAAGAAGGTCACAAACAACGCCGGAATGGCAAATGGGCATAAGGCAAAGTTCGCACGGCCTACGCTCTTTGTTTAGTGATGATTTTAGCGATCTACAGTTCCTCAAGCCGCTGCTAAAAGATAAGCGCATTGTGCAACTTGGTGAGAGCGCACATGGTGTTGCCGAATTCAATTGGATGAAAATCAGGCTGATTAAATTTTTACACCAAGAGATGGGTTTTGATGTGATCGCTATGGAAGCATCGATGACGACCAGTCATGCAATCAACGCCAATATTGCTAGCATGTCTGCGGTTGACGCCATGACCACCAGTCAGTTCGGCACCATAGGAACGAAAGAGACACTCGGTCTGTTTGAATACCTAAAACAAAGCCGCACAGAAAATCATCCTCTTCAACTCGCGGGTTTTGATATTCAAAACTCAGGCTGGAAATCTAGCGCCATTATTTCAGCCAGATTTAAAACGATGTTGAACCTGCTTGAAGATCATTCTGAACTTACTACCGAGACGAAGTTCGCCAGACAAATAGATCATCTAGAGCAGGAGCTCAATCTTCTATACAACACCCAGCAAGCCACCATGTCGGCTAGCCAGTTAGCAATGCACTACAGCGCGATTGCAGACGAACTCAATAGAGGGCGGACAAAACTCTTGGCAAACGATGCCAACACACTGGCAGAAGTGGATATGACAATACAGGAAGCCAGATCAAGAGTCGCGTTGTGCAATCAACTTGCATACGTAACTTCAAATAAAAAAAATATGGAAATCCGCGATCAGGCCATGGCAGACAATTTGAATTTTTTACTGGATAAGGTTTATCCGCAAAAGAAGTTCATCGTATGGGCACATAACACCCACGTCGTTAATAACTGGGTAAGCAAAGAAAGCCCTAAAACCATGGGCGTCTGGATGGCAGAAAAACGCCGAAAAGAGATGTACACCATAGGACTGTATATGGGGCGAGGCGTACTCGGCAGCTATGCCCAAGAAACCTATTCAGAAATCCCATCACCACCCGTAGACAGCTTAGAAAGCATACTGGCCAATGGCGCTCTTAAAATGAATTTTGTTGACTTCTCACAAGCCAAAGCAGATACCGCGCATAGCTGGATGTCTACTCCCGTCAACGCCAGATTTTGGGGTGGCAATCCAGAAAAAATTATTCCTAACAAAGCCTACGATGCGGTCATTTATATTGATAGCGTAACGCCTTCGTTCTATATGAAATAGGCGAAGAGGATCAGACAAATAGGAAAAACGATTGAACCGATGATTTAAAAATAATTGGCCGTATATTTTTCAAATCTCAATTTAATACGGCCAATAGCTGATTTGATGTAATGAGTTATTTTACGCCAACAGAATCAGCCACCGCATAGCTGGCTGATTTCGTCACGATTGATCACGAATATACAGAAAATCAATATACTCCCCTAAAATATTTATAAATATGCCTGATTGTCCAAGTAATAATTGGACAATAAAAATATACATGGTGAGAGTATATCGTCAGGCAGGAACGGAAAAAAACACCTGGTAGGGTGCGCCATGCACACCTGTCATACGAACAAGGTCGCAATAATTGATATCGCGAACAAGCAACTGTAGGCAAGGCGTACTGCATAAAAGACCGAGCAAAAATTAAAAATATACCCCGTCAGGATTCTTGTTTGTCGTCGCTGTCGTCACGTTGACGTAACCAAAAATGAATACGCTTTTTTTTATTCGTCGCAGGAGTAGATTGCTCCTGCCGCGCTTTGGTCGCAGGCGGCGGGGCAATCGGCAGAGGGAAGCCAAGAAAAACCATCACGATCAATATTGGTAATACGAGGTAAAACAGCGGCCTCTTCCAATGCAATTTTTGTTTCATCATGTCCTAGACATGATGATGTGAATATGGAAGACAAGGTAGGCGAGCTAAATTACAACAAGTTATTTTGGTGATTTGGTAGGGCGTAGAGCGCGCCATACGCACCGCACTTACGCAAACTATACGTAATAATCTTTATTCGTAAATGGAGTGGCGTCATTGCTGCGCACAACAGAATACTTGTTTCTAGATTGAAAATGTTTAATGAAATTACATCATGTATTGCACTGACAATCTGTCGTTATTTATCTGTTAGTAAATAAGCGAAAAGTAAGCACGCTAAAAAATGAATGATGGCGTGTGTCGATAGACGAGGTAATAAGGTTTTTGAATAAAAAGCAACAATCTAGATTTAAGATTATCGATTCATTACTTGTCGTGTTAATTTGCCATAATGCAAACTAAGAGATAAATTAAATGTCAGCTGAGCTTCTTGCAAAATACCCAAACCAGTAAAGTCGAGCATGGGTGTGGCCACTGTTGCGATTGGTTTTCTTGTTTGAAGCGGCACATGTGACATGAATTTGTGCCGGATTATCGTTTTATGGCGTGTCAATCCCTATGTGACCATCACTGCCCCTATGAACGTTGGGAAACGTTGTTTTTTTCGACTCTTTAAAAGCAAAGCTGTTACGTAAATAAACGCATCAACTGATCTGCGGTCAATACCAATAAACCAAACATCAAATGCGACATCACTTTTTCGCTACCACGCACCCGTACTGTCGTGCCACCAAATTCGTCTTTCAGCCTGCCATTGGTACGTTCAGCTTGCGTGCGTTCTTTATAACGCTGTTGTTCATGCGGGGCGAACGGTTTCTTCTCCCCGCCGCGTGCGTTGTGATCAATTAATGGCACGTGGCCAAGACTTTTGCTGTGTGCCCTTAACTCTTCACTGCAATACGCTGCATCCATCAAATCGTACAAATTCGTTACTCGTGCGGCCGTCATCGTTGCTAACGGCACCGCCGTTTGACTATCGTGCACCGAGGCGCTGGTCAATAGCGCACTGATGGCAACGCCGCAGTCAGCGGTGTCGATATGCAGCTTGTAGCCGTTCCAACTCACTTTATAACCTTGCGCATTGCATTTAGTGCCGCGGTCACACTCTTTGGGTAAAGCATTGACGATGCTCGGTAAAGTTTGCGTCAACTGCCAGCCTATCTTGGTCACTTTCTCTTCCTTTGGCGGCCTTATCTCGCCTTTCTTTGGCCGTCCACGGCGCTGCTTTTGGGCCTTTTCTACGGAAACAACTTTCATGTGTTTCTTCGGCTTCTCGCGCGCCGCAATCGCCGTGCCGTCACGGCTGATGTGTCCAATGAGGCTGTCGCCTAAATAACTCTTGATCAGCGCTTCGTGCACTTTCTCCGCTAATTTGGCTTGGGCAAATTCGCCAAAGGCGCGCGAAAAAGTGGCTTCATTCGGAACTTCTTTCCACATCTCAAAGCCGCACAGCCGTTTTAAACTGCGATCCATCGTCAATCGTTCTATTAAGGCCGCTGTTGTATTGAGCCCCAACACAGCTTTGGCGATGAAGGCGCTGGCCAATGCACCACGGTCATGCGGTTTGCGTCCTATCCCTTGCCATTGGTCCGACACAAATTCTTCGATGCGCACCCAGTCTAGTACATGAATCAATTTTTCCAGCTTCGGCGTCAGTGACCCGCATTGCTGTTTTATCTCCGGTAGCAAATCGTGTTGCAGTAAATTCCAGCGTTGCATTATCAGCAGGCGTTGTGTAGGATTCATAGCGGAGCGCAGATGGTTGTTTAGTCACTTTCATCTTGCCAGAAATGGCCGCTCCTTTCTCATCTATTTTGCGCTTCTCGCAATAAAATTACTCTCCGGTGTTTCGTTTTGCAAGAACCTCAGCTTTAATTCAATTAACGTTAGATGGCTCTCTGGTACAAGACGGACATCAAGTTTCACTAAGAGTTTTATCTAGAGCGTTGCTGTCCATACAGGCAGCTACAGACAGAGCTTTTCTCGATATTCGTTACGGTGGAGTATCAAAGCATCAGAGATTACATTACTCGCAATACAGCGAGGCTGACTTTATCGTTGGTGACCCTAAAGAGGGTAGTTATGTCATCGAGTTTTTGTCAACTCGCGGACAAGACATTATTCGCCGTTTGCGTGAAGCAATAAAAGATCCATACATCCAAGCCGCTGCTGGCGGTGACCAACAAATTTATACAATTAGTCATCAGATCGCGGCAAATAAGGGTGCTTTAAAAAATAAAATCTTACACCCGCAAAGTTTTGATGATTTCTTAAAAGCCCCAAGTGCGTTGTTGACACGAACTTATGGCGACAAATCTATTAATAAAGAGATTGATCAAATGTTGTCTCCCGTAAGAAAGGACGCGGATGCAATTTTGAAGTTGGTACTTAAACCTAGCGATAATGACGTTGCTGAGACATTTGAATTTGATCAAACGACTGCTCTGGCATTTAAAAAAGTGATCGGAACTCGACAGCTCGGAAGTCCTGTCGTATATCAAGGACACCTGCGACAATTAGATCGAGGTCACAACCAAAAAACAAACTTTAAAGGGAAATTTATAAATGTGAAAAATGATAAAGATGTTGTCATTTTTATTCAAAGCGAAGAGGATTTTTCGAGCTTGATACCATATTTAAATGGAAATGAATTCAAGATAATTGCATGTCCAATTATCGAATATTCTTCTTTTGACCTTGTTGCAGGAGACATTCAATTTTTAGAAATTTTCAATAATGAGTGACAAAACAATTGATAAAGTTAAAGAACAGTGCCTCGAATTAATTTTAAATGTTATGCCTGTTAGTCAGCTAGTATTTATTTTTTTCATGGCGGTTACATTTGATCAGATTTTAAACAAAAAAGCTGTTTCTCCTCTCAAAGTTTTTAGCCATTTAGGGATTGAGGACCTGATCGGCGTAAAGGGAGGATTGTTTTGGAGTGTAGGTATATTAACGATTGGAGGCGCTTTTATTCTTGCTATGCTTAATACCTTCATTCTTAAGCGGGGTTTAAAGTTTTCTTTTGCTGTAAGTAAAGTCTCAGACAAAATAACTAGTTGGGAGGCGGCTGCGCGAATTGCCGTCGATGGGCTTTCGCTTGAAGAAAAAGCTGCAGTTCAAAAATCGGTAAGCGTCGAATTAGATAAGCGAGTAAAAAAATATCTTGCTAAAAGAATGCTTGCTGAATTGATGTGCTCTATTTTTAGCTGCGTATTTTTCGGGTCAATTTTTTTAATAGCGCTCAACTACAATGATTTGGGAAAAATAAATTTTTCACTTAGCGATTTTATAGTCGCTATATTTAGTTTAGTGATCTGGTTAACTTTACATAGAAATTCTGTGCGATATGCAATTTCTAGGATAATTCCGCTTCAAATTTTCTTGAGTAGCGCGAGCGGTGAAGTGGCTTTCTTTATTGATACTGAGTAGCAAATTTAATTTCAGAATAACTAGAAAGAAGCGTTGTCAAAATCGATAAAGCTTCTTTCTAATGTAAAGAAAAACCGTAAAAAATTAAACTACTTCCTCTTCGCAACAATCGCCTCGATCTGATCCATGATGCTATTCATGCGCGCCACAATCGCTTTGTAGGGCGTTGGCGTGGCGAGGTCGACGCCCGCTGCTTTGACTAACTCGTACGGATATTGCGATCCGCCTGCTTTGAGGATGTTGAGGTAGTTGTCGCGTGCGCCGGGTTTGCCTTTGAGGATTTCGTCGGCGAACATGGTGCCGGCGGCGATGGAGGTGGCGTATTGGAATACATAAAAGCGATTATAAAAATGCGGGATGGCGGCCCATTCGATGGCGTACTGGTCGTCGATTTTGAGGATGTTCTCTTGATCGCCGTGGTAGGTTTTGAGGATGTCGCCATAGATTTTGGTCAGGGCTTCGCCAGTTAAGGATTCGCCTTGATCGACCTTGGCATGCACGGTACGCTCGAAGTCGGCGAACATGGCTTGCCGGAAGAATGTGCCGCGTATGCCTTCCAGCTCTGAGCCTAAGTACGCTAGGCGTTCTGCATCAGTCTTGGCGATTTTAAGCATGTTATCTTGCAGCAGAACCTGATTGGTAGTGGAGGCGATTTCTGCGGTGAAAATCGGGTAGTCGGAGGTGATGAAAGGTTGAGTCTTATTCGCCAGATACGAGTGCATGCCATGACCCCATTCGTGCGCGAGGGTGGAGGCGGATTCAAAATCATCATTGTGATTCAGCAGCAGGTAAGGGTGGACGTCGTAAGACGTGCCTTGCATGTAGGCGCCAGAACGTTTTTTCGCTCGCGGGTAGACGTCCATCCAGCGTTCGGTGGTGGCTTTGGTGAGTGCTTTTACATAATCATCGCCCAGCGGTTTTACCGCGGCGAGCATGAGTTCTACACTTTTATCGATGGGGAACTTGAGCGCTTCTTTATTTTGCTCTGCGATCATCGGTGGATAGATGTCGTAGTAATGCAGATCGGGGATGCCCATCAGTTTGCTACGGAGTTTGAAGTAGCGATGCAGCGTTGGCAGATTGGCGTGGGTTTGCTCAATCAGCATGTCATACACACCGCGCGGCAATTTGTTGGCATCTAGCGCTTGTGCGAGTGAGTCGGGGTAGTTGCGGACCTTGGCGTAGACGGCGTCTTTTTTCAGCATTTCATAAAAAGTGACGCCGTAGGTCTGTTCGTATGATTTCCAAGTTGCCCAATATTGATCAAACACTTGTTTGCGCACAGCACGGTCGCTGCTGGTGCGGTATTTGGTATAAGCAGATTGATCGAGCGTGACTTCTTTGCCGTCGACGCTGATTTTTGGCCATTGGGTATCGGCGTTGGATAAGGTGCCGTGTACTGCTTCCGCCGTGTTCGCGATCATGCCGAATGTGGCAACGATACTTTCTCCTTTATCGTCCAGCGTATGACTTGCCGTGCGCAGGATGTCATCCATCGGGTGGGCGTAGATGCTGAGTGAACGATCTTGTTTGAGGAAGCCTTGGATTTTTTTAGCACCGATGTGCAGAACTTCTGGACGTAAAAACGAGCTGGCATCATCGACCTTGCTCAACAAAATTTCGGCACGCTGATTGATGTCCAGGCCTGCACTGTCGCCGGTATTTTGATCATGCAAAAAAGAGGCATAGTTGGCGAGACGCGTGACATGTTTTTGCAAATCCTGATACAAGTCCATGCAAGTCTTAAAGCGTTTGACGGAGCTGCCGATCTGTCCCTTGCAAGCCGCAAATTCTTTTAACTGTGCATCAAGCTTGGCGGCATCTTTATCCCAATCGGCGCTGGTGGCATAAAGGTCCTTCAGATTCCAGCGATCTGCTTCGGTCTCCGCATGGACGAAGGCGGGTAGGGTGAAGGCGATAGCGAGGGAGAGAATGCTGCGTTGCAGTGATTTTTTCATGTTGTTGAGTTCGACTTTTTCGTTGAGATGAGAGAAGTAGTTGGCGGTAAGACTGAGAAGGCAAGACAGATCAAATTCAGGACTTACGCAAAACCGCCCCAGCTTTGAAGCAGCGACTAGCCGTACAACCGTACTGTCGTCACTACGACTTGCTCGGACAATTTTGCATAAGTCCTAAATACATCTGAATTAACTTGCGGCAGCGTTATTTTGTCTGAGAATGATGCCTGAGTGATACTTTGTTGAAAATATTTTTTCTTGCTGGCGAGTATGTGGTTTGGATGTCGCTAGTAGATTTTTTATGGTTAGTTGCTGCGTAGGTCCTTGAATTGTGATTTAAAGCCCTGATTTATGTAAGGTTAAATTCATCGGATTACAGGACTGACGCAAAACCTCCCAGCTACGTTGTAGTGCCTCGCCGTACTGAAAAGCACTGTCTTCGTCGCGACGTCTTGCTAGAACAATTTTGCACAAGTCCTGAGATTACTTAAGGAGCATCCAGTGCGACTCGACAAACTTACTACCAAATTGCAAGAAGCCATCTCTGACGCGCAAAGTCAGGCGGTGGGTAATGACAACCAATATATTGAGCCAGTGCATGTGCTGCTGGCACTGATCAATCAGGATGATGGCGGTAGCCGTTCGCTGTTGCAGCGCTCTGGCGTCAATGTGCCAGCGTTGACTAATGCGTTAAAAAGCGCCTTGGATCGTTTAGCTAAGGTGTCTGGTACCGACGGGCAAGTACAAATTGGCCGCGAGCTGATGGGCTTGCTTAATCTGGCGGATAAAGAGGCTCAGAAGCGGGGTGATGAATTCCTTGCCAGTGAAATGGTCTTGCTGGCTTTATCTGATGACAAATCAGAAGCCGGCAAGCTGGCGCGTGAAAACGGTCTGACTCGTAAATCCTTAGAGGCCGCAATTGCCGCAGTACGTGGCGGCGGTACGGTCAATTCGCAAGAGGCCGAAGGTCAGCGCGAAGCCTTAAAAAAATATACGCTCGATCTGACCGAGCGCGCCCGTCTGGGCAAGCTTGATCCTGTGATCGGTCGGGATGACGAGATTCGTCGTGCTATTCAGATTTTGCAACGTCGCAGTAAAAATAATCCGGTATTGATCGGTGAACCTGGCGTTGGTAAGACCGCCATTGTGGAAGGTCTGGCGCAAAGGATCGTCAATGGTGAAGTGCCTGACAGCCTGAAGTCTAAACGGGTGTTGTCGCTAGACATGGCGGCCTTGCTTGCAGGCGCTAAATTCCGCGGTGAGTTTGAAGAACGTCTCAAAGCGGTGCTCAAAGAAATCGCCATGGATGAAGGCCAGACCATCGTCTTTATTGACGAGTTGCACACCATGGTCGGCGCGGGTAAGGCAGAGGGCGCTATGGATGCCGGTAATATGCTTAAACCTGCATTGGCACGCGGCGAATTACATTGCGTCGGAGCCACGACGCTGGACGAATATCGCAAATATATAGAGAAAGATGCAGCGCTGGAACGCCGCTTCCAAAAAATTATCGTCGATGAACCTAGCGTCGAGGCAACCATTGCCATCCTGCGTGGACTGCAAGAAAAGTACGAAGTTCATCACGGTGTAGACATCACTGACCCTGCGATTATCGCAGCGGCAGAATTGTCGCACCGGTATATTACTGATCGGTTTTTACCCGATAAAGCGATTGATTTGATTGATGAGGCAGCGGCTAAAATCAAGATTGAAATTGATTCTAAACCGGAGGTCATGGATAAGCTGGATCGTCGTCTGATCCAACTTAAAATCGAGCGCGAGGCAGTCAAGCGTGAGAAAGACGAAGGTTCTAAAAAACGGATGGTGTTAATCGAAGAAGAAATCGCCAAACTCTCGCTGGAATACGCCGATCTGGAAGAAATCTGGAAGTCAGAAAAAGCTACTGTCCAAGGCAGCACCCATATCAAAGAAGAGATAGAAAAAATCCGACTGCAAATGGAAGATGCCAAACGTCGCGGTGACTGGCAAACCATGTCCGAGTTGCAGTATGGCCGTATGCCAGAACTAGAGGCGCAGCTGAAGCAAGCAGACGCAACTCAGGCGGGCAATCAAGGCAAGCACAAGTTGCTGCGCACCCAAGTCGGTGCGGAAGAAATTGCCGAGATTGTCTCGCGTGCGACCGGTATCCCAGTCTCGCGCATGATGCAAGGCGAGCGCGAGAAGTTGCTGCAAATGGAAGAGGTTTTGCATAAGCGCGTGGTCGGGCAGGACGAGGCTATTGGCGCGGTATCTGATGCCATCCGCCGCTCCCGCGCTGGCTTGGGTGACCCCAACCGGCCTTACGGTTCTTTCTTATTTTTGGGCCCAACGGGCGTTGGTAAAACCGAGCTTTGCAAAGCCCTCGCAGGCTTTATGTTTGATACAGAAGATTCTCTGATCCGTATCGACATGAGCGAATTTATGGAGAAGCATTCTGTCTCGCGTTTAATCGGCGCGCCTCCTGGCTATGTAGGTTATGAAGAGGGCGGTTATCTGACCGAGGCAGTGCGTCGCAAGCCGTATAGCGTTATTCTGTTAGACGAGGTAGAGAAAGCGCACCAGGATGTCTTTAATGTGCTTCTGCAAGTGCTGGATGACGGTCGTCTGACCGATGGGCAAGGTCGCACGGTGGATTTTAAAAATACGGTCATCGTGATGACGTCCAACCTTGGCTCGCATCAGATTCAGGCAATGGAAGGCAGTGATCCGGCAGTGATAAAAATGGCGGTCATGGGCGAAGTAAAAATGCATTTCCGCCCAGAGTTTATTAACCGGATTGACGATATCGTCGTATTCCACGCGCTTGACGCCAAAAACATCGGCGCCATCGCTAAGATCCAGTTACATGATTTAGAAAAACGTCTGACACAAATGGATATGGGTTTGCACATCAGCGAAGCGGCATTGCAGAAAATCGCAGAAGCAGGTTTCGACCCGGTGTACGGCGCACGACCACTCAAACGCGCGATTCAGCAAGAGATCGAAAATCCATTATCCAAGTTACTGTTGCAAGGTAAGTTTGGACCTAAGGATGTGATTAAGGTTGATGTTGATAATGGGGTGTTGGTGTTTAACTAAAGTAAGTGAAGTAATCGAAGTTAGGTGAAGTGAGCCCCGAGCCCTTACTGCGCAATGCAGTAAGGGTTGTTGACCGATCTCTTTAGATTGGATTTGTTTTTGATCTGCAGTACGTCTACTCGCTAGTTTAAATTTTTATATACACCTGGTAAGTATATTTTAATTGTCCATATAAAGTCTGGACGATAGGGTAATTTTTTTATAAATAATGGGGAGTATATTGATTTCTTGTTGGCATATAGTTTGAATGTGGGCAGATTTTTATGGATGATGGATTTTTCATGCCATTCTGGCATGTTTTTAAACGGTATCCCGTGTCGTTAGCCTGATAAATAGTATTGTCGCTATCAATTCAGACGTGCGGCGCAACAAACGTCGCTGGATTTCGGCTAAAACCATGCGGGAATGACGCCTTAACTCCTTTGGGCATCCATTTAATAGCGATCAACATGCGAGATTGTGCTGATACATAATCAAGTAACACATAATTAAATCAGACAACTTAATTCAATCTGGCAATGTTCTTTTACAATATCAGCAGCGTAATTCAATCGCTAAGCAATCGCTGAGTTTAATCGCCGTGCTGTTGGTTTAATTTATCCAAATTTTCCTAACGCTGATCCTGCTGATTCAATACCCACTGGAGACAAGATGCAATTCATCACAAAAGCACATTGGTGCGCCTTACTACTCAGCTTGTGTAGTACCGTCGCCATCAGTGCAGAAACCCCCAAAGACGCCGCTGATGCCAAGAAAAAATGGGACGTGAATGCGCCGCCAGGTGTGGCGAGCACGGTGGCTGTCGATACCAAAACCGGTACCTGGATGAGTGTTGACGTCAGCCCTGACGGTAAGCAAATTGTGTTTGATTTGCTGGGCGATTTGTATTTGATGCCAGTTGAAGGTGGCGAGGCTAAAGCACTGACACATAGCATCGCGTGGGAAATGCAGGCGCGCTTTTCGCCAGATGGTAAGCAATTAACCTACATGTCAGATGCCGGTGGTGGCGACAATATTTGGGTGATGGATGTGGATGGCAGCAACGCACACGCCTTGACCAAAGAAGATTTCCGCTTATTGAATAATCCTGTCTGGCATCCGAATGGTCAGTATATTGCTGCCCGTAAGCACTTTACTGGTACGCGTTCATTGGGGTCTGGCGAGATTTGGTTGTACTCCATTGGCGGTGGCGCGGGTGTGCAATTGAATGAGAAACCAAATTGGCAAAAAGATTTGGGCGAGCCTGCTTTTTCTCCTGATGGTCGTTATGTTTACTACTCCCAGGACACGACACCGGGGAATTCATTTGAATACAATAAAAATGGGAATGCCCAGATTTATCAGATTTTCCGTAAAGATTTAAAAGACGGTAAGACCAAAGCGTTTGTCAGCGGCGCTGGTGGTGCGGTACGTCCAACGCCTTCGCCTGATGGTAAATACTTGGCGTTTGTGCGTCGCGTGCGCAACCAAAGTACTTTATTTTTGAAAGACTTAGAGACCGGTGAAGAGAAAGTTGCATGGAGTGACCTAGAGCGCGATATGCAAGAAACCTGGGCTGTGCATGGCGTGTATCCGTCGATGAGTTGGCTGCCGGGCAGCAAACAAATGGTGCTGTGGGCCAAAGGTAAAATTTGGCGTGTTGATCCATTTGCGCATACCGCAAAAGAAATCGCTTTTCACGTCAAAGACACCAGAGAAATCCGTGCTGCCGTCCGTTTTGAAACGCCCGTCGCGCCAGATAAATTTGATGTGCATCAACTGCGCTGGGTGAATGTTTCGCCACAAGGTAATAAAGTGGTGTACTCGGCTTTAGGGCAATTGTATGTACGCGATTTGCCAAATGGCACGCCGCAGCGTTTGACCAAACAACAAGACCATTTTGAATTTTTCCCACGATTTTCTCGTGATGGTCGCAGCATCGTATTCACCACCTGGGATGATGAAAAACTGGGATCGGTGCGTACCATTGATGTGCGTGGCGGCTCAGAAACGATTATCACCAAGAGTCCTGGTAAATATGTGAATCCTCAATTTTCTCCCGATGGCAAACAAATCGCTTTTGAAAAAATGCATGGCGGTTATTTGACGACACCCTGGTTTGGTTTGGATACCGGTATTTTTGTGACGAGTGCGGATGGTAAAGCGACTCCGCGCTTAGTCACTGATGAGGGCAGCGCGCCACAGTTTGGCAAAGATAATGATCAGTTGTATGTGTCCCGCATGAAACGCGCCGGTGAAGTAGATTGGACGACATCGCTTGTCCGCATTGATTTAAACAAAGGGGAAGAGCAAGCCGTGGCTAAAGGCGAATTTGTGAGTGACTTTGCCTTGTCGCCAGACGGCAACTGGCTGGCATTTACCGAGCGCTTCCATACCTATGTCACACCGCTGCCGATCGCGGGTAAGCCTGTGACCGTAGGGCCAAAAATGGATGCGTTGCCCGTCAAGCAGCTTGATGTTAATGCGGGTGACTATACGCATTGGTCGGGCGATAGCAGCAAGATTTTTTTCTCGCTGGGTGATGAACTGTTTAGTAGCGAATTAAAAAATGCGTTCACGTTTTTGCCGGGTTCTCCTAAAGAAGTCGCTAAACCAACCGAGGCGGGGTTGAAAATTGGTTTCCAGGAAGCCGCGAATAAGCCCGTCGGCACCAAGGTAATTTCTGGTGCGCGTATTGTGACCATGCGCGGGGATGAAGTCATCGAGAATGGACGCATTGTGATTATAGATAATCGCATCGTCGCCATTGGTAAGGCCGCAGACGTCGCAATCCCGGCTGGTGCGATGCAAATCGATGCTGCTGGTAAAACGATTATTCCTGGCATCGTCGATGTGCATTGGCACGGCGGTATGGGTGAGGATGAAATCATTCCACAGCAAAGCTGGATCAACTATGCCTCACTTGCCTTTGGTGTGACGACGATCCATGATCCATCCAACGACACGGCTGAGATTTTTAGCCAGAGCGAACTGCAACGGGCGGGCAAAGTGGTGGGGCCGCGGATTTTTTCTACCGGGACGATTTTGTACGGTGCAAAGGCCAACATGAGCGCCATCGTCAATAATTTGGATGACGCACTCACGCATTTAAAACGCCTGAAAGCGGGCGGAGCCATCTCAGTCAAGAGTTATAACCAGCCACGTCGCGATCAGCGTCAGCAAATTTTGGAAGCGGCGCGTGAGACCGGCATGATGGTGGTGCCAGAAGGTGGTTCACTGTTTGAGCATAATATGACGATGGTCGTTGATGGGCATACGGGCATCGAACATGCAATCCCGGTCGCCAATGCCTATGACGACGTGAAACAATTATGGTCGCAAACCAAAGTGGGCTACACACCAACCCTGATCGTTGGTTATGGCGGACTGGATGGCGAGCATTATTGGTATGCACACACGGATGTATGGCGTCATCCGATTTTGTCGCGTTATGTACCCGCGACGGTGTTGCAAGCACGTAGTGTGCGGGTGGAGACTGCACCAGAAGAGGATTACAACGTCTTCAACATCGCCCGCACAGCAACCGAATTGCAACGCGCTGGCGTCCCGGTCAATCTGGGTGCACACGGTCAGCGTGAAGGTTTGGGCGCCCATTGGGAAATGTGGACACTCGGTCGTGGTGGCATGACACCGCTAGAAGCGATCCGTGTCGCAACGCTGAACGGTGCTAAATATCTTGGTATGGAAAAAGATGTCGGGTCATTAGAGACCGGCAAACTGGCCGATCTGGTTATCATCAACGGCGACATTTTGGCGAACATCCAAAACTCCGACAAAATTACCAATGTGATGCTGAACGGCCGTTTGTACGATGTCAACACGATGAACGAAGTGGGTGGTACGTCTAAAGCCAGAAAGCCTTTCTTCTTCGAAGGTAAAAATGGCGGTGCGGTCCCGGTAGAAACCCGTGGACACGGCGATGGTGACGGACCAGGATAGTCCTTTGTGATCAATGAGTAGATCGCATGAATGCAGAGACTGAAAGTGGAATCCAGATTTCTGCATTTTGTTTTAATTTTGTTTGGAACCAGTTAACGTTTAGTAATGGCTTATTTAGAACTCATTTAGAACTTAGTTAGGACTTAGTTAGAACTTAGTTAGAGTAAAATTTAATATACTCCCCATTATTTTTTTGAAAATTGGTCAATTTTCCAATAGTTATTTGGACGGCTTAAATATACCTGATGGGAGTATATTTATATTGCGAGTGGATTTTTAATCAGATTATCTAAAATCTTGCGAGAGCATTTGGGGAAGGCAGCATTCAGGTCTGATTTTTATATAACTCCCCGCTAACTATGTTTAGACGTTGTATATCGAAGTTGCCCCTGATTTTGCGTCAGTCTGACTAAGTTGTATAATGCGGCCTACTAAAGCAGTCTGGTTTTGAGAAAAAATTGCCGCTTTTTAGCGGCTTTTTTTATTTGTGCGGTCTTGTATTTAAGTCTAAGCGCACGAAGTACTCGCAATTCCAACTGAAGCACAACACAAAAACTCCAGGACTCCCCCCATGAACATGTCGAATACCTTAGAGATTGTTGCCGAATTGCGCGCTGGTCGTATGGTCATTTTGGTTGATGAAGAAGATCGCGAAAACGAAGGCGATTTGTTGATGGCAGCAGAGTTTGTGACGCCAGAGGCGATTAATTTTATGGCCAAATTTGGTCGCGGATTAATCTGCCTTACACTAACAGAAGAGCGCTGTGATGAGTTGAACCTGGCGATGATGTCCAGTCGTAACGGTACCGCTTATGGCACTAATTTTACAGTCTCGATCGAAGCCGCTGAGGGAGTGACTACGGGGATTTCTGCTGCAGACCGTGCGCGTACAATACAAGTAGCCGTTGATAAAAAAATGACCGCGAACGACATAGTGCAGCCGGGTCATATTTTCCCACTCAAAGCACAAAAAGGCGGCGTCTTAATGCGTGCTGGCCATACTGAGGCCGGTTGCGATCTGGCGGATTTGGCAGGCTTGACGCCAGCCGCGGTCATTTGCGAAATCATGAAAGACGACGGTACCATGGCGCGTCTGCCGGACTTGATGGAATTCGCTAAAGAACATGGTTTGAAAATTGGCACGATTGCTGACCTGATCCATTATCGTAGTCAGAACGAAAGTATCGTCGAACGTGTGGCCGAGCGCGAAATGCAAACAGTGCATGGCACGTTTAACGCCATCGTCTATCGCGACAAACCAAGTGGCTCTGCCCATTTAGCTTTGGTACATGGCGACATTAAATCGGAAGAGGTCGCCTTGGTGCGTGTGCATCAACCGGTCTCGATTCTTGATCTGTTAGAGAGCAAAATCACTACGCATTCTTGGAATGTCGCCACCGCAATGGCGGCAGTGCAGGCCTCACCATGCGGTGTGCTGGTATTGTTGAATTGCGAAGAAACAGCCGAGCAGATGTTTGATCAATTCAAAGCATTGACGACACCTAAAACTAAACCGCAAGGACGCGCTGCCAGCATGGATTTGCGTACCTACGGTATCGGTGCCCAGATATTGAAGGATGTCGGTGTCAGCCGTATGAAGTTACTCGCCAATCCAAGAAAAATGCCGTCAATGATAGGCTTTGATCTGGAAGTAGTTGGCTATCTGGACAAACCTGTTTGAAGAAAATTATTTGAGTAGGAGAAAATAACCTATTCTTGTTGAGATCCATTCTTTACTTTTTTTATTGCAGCGCCAAGGCGCAAAAGGGAAACATCATGACCGTTGGACATTACGACTCAAATTTGGATGGCGCTGGCGTGCGCATTGGTATCGTGCAAGCGCGCTTTAACGAAAAAGTTGGCAATGGTTTGCTCTCTTCTTGCCTGGCCGAATTATCCCGCCTTGGTGTCTTGGATGAAGATATTTTGCATGTCACCGTACCGGGTGCTTTAGAAGTACCGCTGGCTTTGCTTAAATTGACTGAAACCCATCAGTTTGATGCTTTAATTGCGCTAGGTGCAGTGATCCGCGGTGAGACTTATCATTTTGAACTGGTGTCGAATGAATCTGGCGCAGGGATTACGCGTGTTGGCCTGGATAGTGGCATTCCGATTGCAAATGCGATTTTGACGACTGAAAACGACGAACAAGCAGAAGCGCGCATGGTAGAAAAGGGCACTGATGCTGCCCGCGTCGCAGTTGAAATGGCCAATCTGACGCTGGCATTGGAAGAATTGGCAGAAGCTACTGACGATGCTGATTTTGATGCTTGATCATTGAGTGACCAATATTCATAGTACAGAGTTAAAATAAATTGCGTAAAAAATCAAACAGAGCGCAATCAAAATACATTTGCAAGAGAAAAATATGACAAGCAAACAAATCCACGCCAACCCGAGTAAAAGCCGTTCGCCAAGACATCGCGCCCGCGAATTCGCTTTGCAAGGATTGTATCAATGGTTATTGAACAATGAAGATTCTGGCGTGATTGATGCCCATATCCGTCAGGCGCATGGCTTTGACAAAGCGGACCGTGAGCATTTTGACGCGCTCTTGCATGGCGCAATCAAACAATCGATCCAATTGCGCGAAGAGATCGCACCTTTGATTGATCGCACCATTGCTGAATTGTCGCCAATTGAGCATGCTGCCTTGCTGATCGGTGCTTACGAATTAAAGCACCATATAGAAATCCCTTATCGCGTCGTCATCAACGAGGCGGTAGAACTGACCAAGTCGTTTGGCGGTTTGGATGGTCATAAATATGTGAATGGCGTTTTGGATAAATTAGCTGCCAGATTGCGTGCTACTGAGATCAGCGCAGGGAAGTAAATCTGAGTCAGGTTTTTACCCGAAAGTAGCAATCAACATAATTTTACGAAAGCCGTCTTATTTCTGCTCTGAAGTAAGGCGGTTTTTTTTAGCCGTATTATCTCCGCAATTGATTTGAAATTGATTCTTATTGAGACTTCTATGGACCACAATCTCGCCACCCGTTTAAATAATATCGCGCCTTTTCATGTCATGGAGCTAGCCAAAATGGCGGCAGATCTGGAGGCGCAGGGGCGGCATATTATCCATATGGGAATAGGTGAGCCAGACTTTACTGCGCCGCAAGTAGTGATTGATGCTGCCAGCAAAGCGATGGCCGACGGTCGTTTGCAATACACTTCAGCACTGGGCGTGCCTGCCTTACGTAAGGCGATTGCCCAGCATTATTTACGTACTTATGGTTTGGCGATTCCGGCCAGTCGCATCATTGTTACCGCAGGTGCTTCGGCTGCATTGTTACTGGCATGCGCTGCATTGGTGGAACCCGGGGCAGAAGTTTTGATGCCAGATCCTTGTTACCCGTGCAATCGGCATTTTGTCGCTGCGTTTGAAGGCAAGGCGGTATTGGTCGAGAGCGGGCCAGCCGAGCGTTTTCAGCTATCTGATCAGATGGTAGGTCAGCATTGGGGTGCCGCGACTAAAGGCGTATTACTCGCATCGCCCTCTAATCCAACTGGCACCTCAATTGCTGTTGATGAGCTGGCAAAGATTATTGCCACGGTCAAAAGTCATGGCGGTTTTACGATTGTGGATGAAATTTACCAAGGTTTATCCTATGACGCTGCGCCTTTTTCTGCGTTGTCGCTGGATGATGATGTGGTGATTATCAATAGCTTTAGTAAGTATTTCAATATGACGGGTTGGCGCTTGGGTTGGCTGGTGGTGCCAGAGCGCATCGTGCCTCAGCTCGAAAAATTGGCACAGAATTTATTCATTTGCCCCTCGTCGGTCGCGCAATATGCGGCGATTGCCTGTTTTTCGTCCGAGGCTCTGGCAATTTATGAAGAATGTAAAGCGGAGTTTAAACGTCGTCGCGATTACATCGTGCCTGCGCTGATCGCTTTAGGTTTTGATGTGCCGGTGATGCCAGACGGCGCTTTTTATGTGTATGCAGATTGTTCGCGCTTCTCAGACGACGCGGACGAATTTACACGGTCTTTGTTGCAAAAGGCAGGTGTGGTGATTGTGCCGGGCTTGGATTTTGGTCCATCCGGCGCACAGCGTTATGTGCGGATTTCTTATGCGACTTCGATGGATAATTTAAAAGAAGCAGTGAAGAGAATCGCGCACTATTTGCAGGGCTAAAGATCGGTCTAACGATAGGGCTTACAACAGAGTTGAAGTTAATCGCTTAAGAAGTCGAGTAGCACTTCGAGTACTTCTCATCGAAATCGTTAGTTTGGTTTATTGACTTTAGCGTTGATGCCTAGTCAAAATGATATTCAAGTAAAACCTGAGAAACCTGACCACCAATATCGCTCCAGGTACAACGTCCGTAACCCTTGATGCCAGCCAGTTCTCCTGTGCCTGAGCCGGTTAACACATTTAATGTGCTTTCAGATTTACCCGATTTGATTGATCCTACGTGTTGCAGAATAAATCCGCCCCGGCGATTGCCGATGCGACCCGTCAGATATTCTAGTCCGACAAAATTTCCGGAATTGGCGTTGGCGGAAAAACTAAGACATTCAAAACAAGACTCAGCTTCGATGTCACCCGCATAGTGGTGCTTCACCTTGGATTGCATCATCCCCGTGTGCTGGTTGAATTTTTCATCCATCCCATTCAATTTGACAGTTCCTACGGCAAGCATATTCTCCCTCATGTTGTTAAACAACAGACAAATAGTGTCTTTACTATGTCATCAAGTGCTTTAGCTAAAAAGCTAAAGCGCTAAATTCCGCACCAGGTCTTGGTTGGAATGCGTTGATGACGATGATAAAAATAAGTAGTCGACGCAACTCTATCTACTTATGGGAGATGGAAGCGCGTCGATGTTTCACCTTGTGGGTATTACCTTGATGCTGTAATGCAATATGCTGGGCTTACCAACAAGCCGCTATATTGGCCTTGGATTTTGAATAGCAGAGCAGCTTACGACGATGCTAAAAGTAATTTGCACAGACTGTTTGGTTGTCTTTGTGAACTAATTTTAACAAAGTGTAACAAATTATCACAATATTGCCATATCATGTCCACTCACAAATTCGCATACTTAATGTGAATTCGTTATGTGACAAGCGTCTAGTTATATTGTTTTATCCAGAAAGTTGAGTAATTGGATAAAACGCTAACAAAGCTATGTTGATCTTGATTTTTAAGATGAAAAATAAATACTCCCCATAATTATTTAAAAATACGCGTTATTGTCAATATTTTATATGGACTATTAAATAATACATGGAGGGAGTATATTTTTTTCCTGTTTATTTTTCGATGTGGGATAAGAAACTCTATGATTCAATTCAGGCAAATTGAGGCATTCCGGTGTTTGATGATCGCCGGAACCAGTGTTGGCGCCGCTCGGAAAATGAATATTACTCAGCCAGCCATTAGCCGTCTTATTGCTGATTTAGAGAGTGCTCTCGGGTTTAGGTTGTTTAACCGCGACAAAGGACGTTTAGAGCCTACTTTAGCTGGTGTGCGGTTTTATAGCGCGGTGGAAGAGAATTTTTTGGGACTGGAACGCTTGACTCAGGTCGCCAGCAACATTCGTAATGAAGCGCCGGAAGGCATTACGATCGCTTGTCTACCCGTCTTGTCTACGACGATTTTGCCGCTGATTTTGCGTCAATTTTTTAAACATCATCCCGATGTGCCAGTGACTGTAGATAGTTGCAACACGCCAGAGATTTTAATGCGATTGCAAAATCTTAAAGTGGATATCGCTATTTGCATGGCGTTTCCGCCGTTAGCCGGTATGGAGCAAGAAACTATTAAAGAAGTCAGTGTCATGTGTGGCTTGCCAGAAGGGCATCGCCTGGCTGAAAAAGAGATGATCGACCCCATGGACTTGGATGGGGAAAATATCATCGGTTTCTTACCGATTATTTCGCAAAGTTATGAGCTGGAAAAGATTCGTCTGGACGAGACCGGCACTCGTCCGCGCCATCGGGTTAAGACCCAAACCTCGCATACACGTTATGCGATGGTTGCGAATGGTTTGGGTATCTCAATTGTTGAACCTTTTGGTGCCAAGGTGTGGCGCTCTAACGGGGTGATTGTGCGACCGTTTGCCAGCGATATTCGTCACCAATATGTCCTGGCATACCCAAGTGGTGGCAAACGGTCAGAGTTAATGCATGATTTCCGCGAGCTGGCTCTGGATGTAGCAAAGGACTACGATTTTGGCTTTGATGCGTAAAAAAGCCACCTGACTTTTTTAGTGGAGGTGGCTTTTTTACGACTTGATGAAGTTTTTAATTACATTGTTACAGTTTTGCTATTTGCTCTGGATGCGCTGGCTTTTGCTCGGCAGCTTTAGTCTCTGTAACGGCATCAACTTTAGTCGCGATATTTTCTATATGACGTGCTGGTGGTGCCACTGGGATCGGTGCCGGTGCATTAAAAGTAGGAATATTTTTGCCGTTAGCAACATCTTTTAAACGGCGATATTCAGCCAAAACGCGCGAACCATAACCGGCATCATTTTCAAACGCAGCCGCGCCAACATACAGTTTTAAACCTGCCTCAACCGAGCCACCACGTGAGACGTAATCTTTTAAGATCAGGGCACCGACTTTGATGTTGGCAACTGGATTCAGCGCCGCTTTAATGCCGCCCATTTCCTGAAACTTTTCATGATGTAATTTGGACATGACTTGCATCAAACCTTGCGCACCAACCGGACTTTCGGCAAAAGGATTCAGGCCGGACTCAATTGCCATCACAGACAAGATTAACAAAGGATCGAGTTTGATTTCTTTTGCAGTTAAGTAGCTGGCAGAAACTAGCATATTGGTCGCATCGCTGGCAATGCGATATCGCTTAGCCAGCCAGTTGGTGACCCATTGTTGCTGGCGTTGATTGCCTAGCATTTTCCGGTCTTCTTCAGTTAGTTCTGTTGGCTTAGCGGTTGCCTGATCGGACTGTGCAACTTGTTCTGGGGTTGCCATCAGCATTGCCAGACTAGGCGGGGCAGTATCTTCCTCGGCATCCTGCCCGGCGACGGTAAACGGTGAAAGCTGTTTAAATTTTTCAAGCAAATCGGGCTTGATAAACATCATCCCAAGCAGGACGATCGCGCCAATGCCAAAGATCATCAGCAGGTGGTGCATAGTTGTAATAAAACCGCTACGGGCATCGCGTGCCGCGATGAGTAGGGTGTTAGCCTTGCTAACAAATAAAGAGTTGCTTTGCAAATTACTTTTTTGTAGTACTACGTTAGAACTTTGTATCATATTACCTCCTGAACCTTCGTAATCTATGCCCTTGCTATGCAGCGTTAATGCTGGTTTGCTGTATAGCGGACTAGCTACGAATCAGAAACATCGCCTTCGTCGCAGGCGCGACCGGAAGACGCCGGAATTATTTGTCAGTTATATATACATATATGGGCGACTCGCAGTCTCTCCAATGACAAACAACTTTTTTCGGGTCAAGGCAGACGCCTTTTGAAAACAATCCTTACAATGTTGTATGTGGGGCCCGATCCCCGTGAATGATGTTACCGTTTGGATTTGCCATCGTCGTTAGACGGCAACTAAGAGCAACGAGTTTACCCTCTTCATCAAGTTGGGCGAATTGTAGGGTCGGTTTTATATCAAGTCAATACTATAGAAGTTAATCTTTATTACTTTTAAATCTTAAAATTCATGCTGCATCGCAGCAAATCTGTGTCAAATCAAGTACTTAGCAGATTTCTTTACTTTACTTAGTTCAAACTCATAAAAAGCTAAAAACATGAAATATTCGGATTTGAGAGATTTTATTTCTCAGCTTCAACAACAAAATGAATTAAAACAAATAGTTACACCTGTTTCACCCTATTTGGAGATGACAGAAATCTGCGATCGTACTTTGCGTGCCGAAGGTCCTGCGCTCTTATTTACTAAGCCAAAGGGGCATAGCATTCCGGTACTGGGTAATTTATTCGGTACACCGCATCGTGTCGCGATGGGAATGGGCGCAGATAGTATCAGTGACTTACGTAAAATCGGCCACGTTCTCTCATCGCTGAAAGAGCCAGAGCCTCCGAAGGCATTTAAAGATATTCTGGGTCTCGGATCGCTGGTGAAAGCGGTATGGGATATGGCGCCCAAAGAAGTACGCGGCGCCAAATGTCAGGAGATAGTCTGGGAGGGTAACGATGTCGATCTGGCGAAATTGCCGATCCAGCATTGCTGGCCCGGCGATGTCGCTCCTTTAATTACCTGGGGTCTGGTGATTACCAAAGGCCCCTATAAGAAGCGCCAAAATCTGGGTATATATAGGCAGCAGGTTCTAGGTCGCAACAAAGTTATCATGCGCTGGCTTGCGCATCGTGGTGGCGCTTTGGATTTCCGTGAGCATGGTATTGTCAATAAAGGTCAGCCTTATCCGATTGCCGTTGCACTTGGTGCAGATCCCGCGACCATCCTTGGTGCGGTCACTCCAGTGCCTGATAGCTTGTCCGAGTACCAATTCGCAGGACTCTTGCGTGGCAGTCGCACCGAGCTGGTTAAAGCGATGGGTAGTGAGTTGCGCGTCCCTGCCAGTGCCGAGATCGTGCTGGAAGGGCATATTTACCCAGATGAATCACACCCTACCGGCTACGAGCATGCGCTTGAAGGACCTTATGGAGATCACACTGGTTACTACAATGAGCAAGACAGTTTTCCCGTCTTTACCATTGACCGCATTACGATGCGCCGTGATCCTATTTATCACTCAACTTATACAGGCAAGCCGCCAGATGAGCCTGCGATCCTGGGAGTAGCACTCAATGAAGTGTTCATTCCTTTATTACAAAAGCAGTTTAGTGAAATCACGGATTTCTACCTGCCACCTGAAGGTTGCAGCTACCGCATGGCCGTAGTGCAGATAAAAAAAGCCTATGCAGGCCATGCCAAACGAGTGATGTTTGGTGTCTGGAGTTTTCTGCGCCAGTTTATGTATACCAAGTTCATCATTGTGGTGGATGAGGATGTGAATATCCGCGACTGGAAAGAAGTGATCTGGGCGATTACCACCAGAGTTGATCCACTGCGTGATACGACTCTGGTCGATAACACACCGATCGATTATCTTGATTTTGCCTCACCCGTCAGCGGACTAGGTAGCAAAATGGGATTGGATGCCACGAATAAATGGCCAGGCGAAACTAGTAGGGAGTGGGGCACCACAATACAGATGTCGCCTGAAGTGAAAGCGAAGGTCGATTTGATTTGGCAGGAGTTGGGGTTGTAGATTCGACTTTATATATCCAGAATCAAATGCGGAGCTGAGCTTGTTGGTTGGTTACGTATTTGTCGGAAGAGAATAATACTTAAGCGATCATTTATAGTCCGTCATCAAACCCAGTCCTTATGAGCACCACTGCCAGACCTTTGTTATATAGTTTTCGCCGCTGCCCTTACGCCATGCGTGCTCGACTGGCGATCAAGCTCAGTGGTATCGATGTTGACATACAAGAAGTCAGTTTGCGTAACAAACCGCAAGAGATGCTTGACCTTTCTCGCAAAGGCACGGTGCCTGTGTTGGTATTGACGGATGGACGGGTAATCGACCAGAGCCTGGACATCATGTGTTGGGCGCTGGCGCAACATCACCAAAACGACGCTGCATTATGTTTGATGCCCGACGGCGCATTGCCAACCGAAGTGCAAAACTTGATTAGTCAAAATGACAGCACGTTTAAGCAGGCTCTGGATCGATATAAGTATGCTGAGCGTTTTCCAGAGCACAGCGCAACAACATATAGAGAAAGAGCCGAAGTATTCCTGGCAATACTAAATAGCCGCCTGCAACAACACCAATATTTAAGCGGCGAGCGGCTAAGTATGGCCGATCTGGCGATTTTGCCGTTTGTACGCCAATGTGCGCTGGTAGATGCAGATTGGTTTTACTCCAGCCGGTACAAACATCTCATTGCCTGGCTGGAGGGATTCTTACAATCGGATTTGTTTATTGCTGTAATGGCGAAAGTGCCTGTGGTGTCGATTAGTGATTTGCTTTAGTGATGTGCCAAGCTTGCTTCGCGACCCACAATTAACTGCAATCCCAATCCGGCAAAAATAATCTCGGCACTATGATCCAGCCATAAGCCTGTGCGTGGATTGTGATTGAGCCAGAGTCCCGTGGCGCCAGAAAAATAATCAAGCAGATCAAATAACATCGCTGCTTGCGCCGTAACCTCGTTATGGCAAACAATTGACATTATTTAATATACTGGTTGGCTGTATATTAAATTGTCCATATATTAATTGGGCTTTGAGGCATATTTATTTAAAAATAGAGGGAGTATATTAATTTTCTGATTTATTTTATTTAAATTTTCTGCAATTTTTTTAGGCATGATTACTTACATCTGTTATATCCCGTAACAACGCTGCAGTGGCGAAAACTTCATTCAGCTCAAATAAAAAAGAGAACACAGCAAGTGCTTGCCATGTTCGCCCTGATCATTACTACTCTACTGGCGCGGTGCTTTATCTTTCGATATTACTTCGCGCCATTTCCACCTTAATCAAGTTGTCGTCAGGTTTGCGGTCAATATATAAATTGTCTGGATCAACCCCTGCCTTAGCTGGCTCACCTTTGACTAACATCGTAAATGTCATCTCTTTACGATCAATGAATTTACGTTCACGCAGCAAGGGATTGCCATCTTTGTCGTCGACGCCGATATCTATCCATTCGTGCAGCGGGACTTCTTTTTCTGCGCCAAGTTCATCAGCTTTGAGTTTATTCATACTGGCTTTGAGCGTGACCTCATGCTGACCGTTGCCAACTGCTTTGGCGCTGGCGGACAAGGCGCGATTCTCAAATAGGATGATGGATTCAAACAGGTCAGTGATCAGTGCTTGTTTGTCCTCTGGCGTCACCTTGCGCAGTGCATCGACCAGTACTTTACTACTAGGGTAGGGCGCGCCTTTGTTGGCATATTGCGCTAGCACATCGCGTAAAGCAGCATTGACTTTGTCCTGACCAATCTGGCTTTGTAGCAAGTACATCACCAGACTACCTTTTGAGTAATGGATATAACCTTGATTTTCGTTAAAGGCAATTGGCAGTTCCTTCTTACGCTCTTGTCCGCGACCGAATAAATACTGATCCAGTTCGTATTTGAGGAACTTACGCATTTTGTCTTTACCGTAGGTTTTTTCCATGACCATCAGGGCAGAATATTGCGCTAAGGTTTCTACCAGTATCGTCGCACCTTTGGTATTGCCCGACACCACCTGATGTCCCCACCATTGATGTGCTACTTCATGTGCCGTAACATAAAACGGATAGTCCAGGTCTTTGGGATCTTTGTCATCTACTTTGGCAATAAAGCCGATACTTTCCGAAAATGGAATCGTATTCGGGAAGGCTTGCGCGAAGCTTGCATAACGCGGGAACTCGACAATGCGAACCATTTTATGTTGATAAGGGCCGAAGTTCTTGGTGTAATACGTCAGCGACTCTTGCACACCTTTGATCATGCGATCCAGATTGTATTCATGACCTTTTTGGTAGTCGATTTCAATCGCGACATCATTCCATTGCGCTTTCTTAACGCTGTAACGTGCTGATAAAAATGCGAAGAAATTCAGAATAGGTTTATCCGGCGCGTAGTGGAAATAATGCCTGTCGTTTTCTGTCCATTCTTTATCTAGTCGCCCCGGCGCAATGCCAATCTGATCTGCGCTGGTAGACACGGTTGCGTCAAAGCGTATCCAGTCGGCGTCGTTAGCTAAATAGCTATTGGTCAGACCTTTGGGGTCGTCGCGTTCGCGCATTCTTTCTTTCTCAGTTAAGCCATGTTTCTTACGCTGTTTGTCATCACTGAGTTCTGTTACAGATTGGTACCCGAGATGTGGAAAAGCGCTACTGTTAAAGAAGCTACCGTTGTTCAGGATTTGGCTTTCGCTACCCATGCCTGCCACACCTTTTGGTGCAAACTCCAGTTCAAAATCAAGATTGAGTTTGTCGCCAGCGTCTAAGGCGGGCGTGAGTTTATAGCTATAGAAACCTGTCTTGTCTTGGATCGCTAATACAGCGTTACGATCAAAATGGACTTGATCCATTCGAATATCTTTATTTTGTGTGATAAAGATTTCGCTGATTGGTGTCGTCCCTTTATTGACGAGTTGATAGCTGGCTTTGGCATGGGCAGTGCGTGTCTCGGGGAAGATATCTACTGCCACTTTGATATCGGTAATCCGTGGCTGCGGCATTGCCTCGTATTTTTTATAGTGCTTTTCATACTCAGCTCGGTCTTCTTCCCGGTCAAAACTGTTCTCGTAATGATTGACGATATTGGTGTAGTAGAGCAACAGGCCGCCGACACTAACAAACATTAGACATCCGACGATCAGGGTAGACCTGATCGCAGGCGTCATACTCAATCGCGTCTGACCCAGGCGATGACGCCATTCGCCAGCCGTACCGCGTACCGACATCAACATCGACAAACCCAAGAGCACCAGCGCGGCACCAGTCCAATACAGTTGATACCAGAACACTTGCGGCAAGTTATGTCCGTAGCCATTCATGTCGGAATAACGTGGTGTCGGCCCACCGGCGTACATGATCATAGGATGCTCAAGACCCAGCGCAGGTAATGCGATCGTGGCGATGTAATACGCGATCATGACGAAATAACCGACGTATTTGTTATTTAATATCACTTGGATAGAGATTGCCAGAACGGCGATTAAGGCGTAACCGGGCCATTGCATTAGAAACAGATGTTGCAGATATTGACCAAGCTCGTAATGGGTATATCCCTTAAAGGTTTGAATCACAATCCCGCACAACATTAAAACGAATAACAAGATGCCTTGCAGGCTGATTAAGGCAACTAGCTTCGCCATCAATGGTACCCAATTCGGTATTGGTAACGCATCCAGCAATTGCGCAATTCTGGCATCACGTTCGCGCCATACCAGCTCGCCTGCGTAGAAGGTAGTAATGATCAGCATGAATAGACTAAAACTGCCACCGAGTAAATCCAGTACTGCATAGGTGACCGGATAGGTCGTTGTGCCATACATTTTGCTCAGCGCGCCGGAGAGCGAAAACATGAACATCACACCGGTTAACGCAATGACGATGAAATAAACGTTTTTAACGGTTTCGCGCAGGTTAAGCCAGCATTGGCGGATAAACAAAGAGAAGATATTTGAGCTGCTGTAGTTGGGCGTTACCAGTGGAATGTTAACTACTGCTGGCGCAACTTTTTTAGTCGTTTCTTTTTTTTGTTTGCCACCAGCGGTGATTGCCGCAAAATCAAAACGCCAATAACAAAGCACCAGTGCTAATAATCCGACGGCACCCCAGATCAAGCGGTTATATAACAGCAGGCCTTGCATAGGCACAATACGGGTGTTCTTATCCGTAATGCTCCAGTATTCAGTCACACGACTGATTGCACGCGACCCAAACGGATCGAGCAGAGCGGCTAATGTTCTGTCATCAACGTCGCGCGCTAAAGTGCCAGCAACCAGATAACCGATGAGTAAAACGACGCTACAAACATACACCGGCAACATACGACGATACAGCGCACCCAGCGTAAAAAACAAGGCGCCGAAGATCATCAGATTTGGGATTAATGAAGTCAGATAGGGCGCAACATAGGCCGCGGGAATCATAGGGCCAAGGAAGTTTTTACTCAGGCCCGGTAAATAACAACCTAACCATGCGCCCAGACTGATACTAGAAAAAATCAGAATCAGAGTGAGTAGCGCACCAACATAACGACCACCTAAATACTGAAATTTGCTGATCGGTGAGCTATAGAAAAAGTGCCAGATATTGTGTTCAGTATCTTGTTGTATCGCCCGGCCCATCATGGCCGCAACAATCACAACACCAAAATAACCGAGGAAAGTCACGGTCTGCGAAATCGCCACTGGCGAGTTGATGTGTACCTTGCCACCGAAGTCGATCACTGCGCCATCAAACACACCGCCGGCTGCTGCAATCCACAACATCGCCAGTGAGAAAAACATCAGGAAATACACGTAGGTAGAGATGCTGCGGGATTTTTGCCGTAGCTCAAAGAGGATAATAGGAAGCATATTTTTCCCTTAAGCGGCTTGCACAGCAGATGCTGAATGTTGTTGCAGCCCTAGCGGCAACTGCTGCGGCAAGAGATTTGCCATGGCAGAGAAATAGACGTCTTCTAAATTACCTTGCGCTTGGGTAAAACTATCGCCAGGATTGCTATCTGCATACACATGCACGAGCGTGCGGCCGGATGTCAGGCGACTAGAAATCACCTGATATTGTTGTTGGAAGTGCGCCAGCTCGCTCTTCTCGATAAAACGTTTCCAAATTTTGCCTTGAATCTGATCAATCAATTGCAATGGCTGACCCGTCAAAATAACAGCGCCTTTGTTAATGACGGCCATGTGATTACATAAATCTGCTACGTCTTCCACGATATGGGTAGAGAGAATAACGATTTTGTCACTGCCGATGTCAGATAACAGATTGTGAAAACGCACGCGTTCTTCTGGATCAAGGCCAGCCGTTGGCTCATCGACGATAATCAGTTTTGGATTACCCAGTAGCGCTTGCGCAATCCCGAAACGTTGGCGCATACCGCCAGAAAAACCACCGACATGTTTATTTTTTACGTCGAATAAATTCGTTTGATGTAGCAAACCTTCTACGACTTCTTTGCGTTGCTTACCGTTAGAAAGTCCTTTGAGTACCGCAAAATGATCCAATAAATCATAGGCGCTGACTTTAGGATACAAGCCAAAGTCTTGTGGCAAATAGCCGAGTACGCGACGCACGTCATCTTTATGCGTCTTAATATCCATTGTGTCTAACTGCGCAGTACCAGAATCAGCATCCTGCAATGTTGCCAAGGTGCGCATCAAAGTAGATTTGCCCGCACCGTTGGGGCCCAGCAAGCCAAACATGCCAGCCGGAATCGTCAAAGAAATATGATTAAGTGCCTGTACACCATTGCTATATTGCTTGGATAAATTCTGTATGCGTAGTTCCATGACCATTCCCTAAAAAGTGTTTTAAAGTGCTGATGTTTTATACGGCGCAGTGCAAAAAAAGCAAGCTGTTGAATTGTGATCAGTAATTTTCAAAATTACAATATGTTTTGCATCGATCAATTTTTTATTGATGCCTTTATTAATGTCGTCACTGAGCTATATTTTTTGCAGTTTGCACAATAAAAGACTTGGTCATTGCATTCCATCAAAAAGCGACGAAATAGCTCTGAGTGAAGATGAAAACAGAATTTATGGGGATGGAATAAGCAGGTGTTTGATGAAGAGCATGCTAAAACTCAGGATGGGTGAGTGGGTCACGAATTGATTAATACAGAGCCCATACGGCACAAACGCCCAATCCAAACCTGAATCCAAACCTGAATAGAGTAGGCTTAGATCAGGTATAGATTAATTTTGGCAGGATTAATTTTCCAGATAAAAATGCCAGCACGAGCCAGTGGTCATACGCTATAATGTGTGCTGGCGGGCCCCTGCGCATTGCGGCGTGGCCAATCTGGTCAGGTCGGGAACGAAGCAGCCACAGTCATTTCCCGTAAGTGCCGCAGATCAGGCTCGCCTCCTTCCGAAGAACTTCCCCTTCCAAGATTTATCGCTTCATCAATGTCTGTATTTGAATTTTCTTCAAATGCGCTGATAAACAAATTCCTCCCAAATTATTCACGCTTTATCTGCTTGCGTTAGCACAGCTTTGTATTTATTCTAGGTAACAGCATGTTGAAAACTGATTTAAAAATCTGTTTAGTTTTGCGCGCTGCGTGTAAATCAATTATCGACAGGCTTTAAAAATTGCATTTCAAGAGTTGTTGATTCGTCCCAATCGATCTATTGAGGAGATAAATAATGAACGTTTTTAGTAAATTTCTAATGTCATGCGTGTTGAGTCTGAGCTTTCTGCCTGTAGCGTTTGCTGCAGAAGATCGTGGCACTACAGATCAGGCGATAGCGATGGTAAAAAAGGGTATTGCAGCGATTAAGTCACAAGGAAAAGAAAAAGCGTTTGCTGAATTTGCCAATACAGCAAACAAAGATTTCCATGATCGTGATTTATATCTAATCGCCTATGATTTAAACGGTATTAATTTGTCGCATGGGAATAATCCTAAGATGATGGGCAAAAATCTGATTGAGTTAAAAGCGGGCGATAAATTTGTAGTTAAGGAAATGATTGCCATTATCAAATCGAAGGGGAGCGGTTGGATCGATTATCAATGGCCAAATCCGGTGACTAAAGTCTTAGAAACTAAATCGACTTATGTAGAAAAAGTTGACGATTATTTTGTTGGATGTGGTATCTACAAATAGCGTTAATATTAAAAAGCCACTCAAATCAGAGTGGCTTTTTTGGTTTCCAGATTTGTTGATTCATAGTTTAGTTGATCGCTATTTAATCATTACTTAAGTTCTACTTTTTTTATCGTGTATTCGTGTTTCAAGAATTTTAACGGCAACAATTGAGGAGATTCATAATGAAATTGTTTAATAAACTTTTGATCGCATGTCTACTAAGTATCAGCTTTTTGCCAGTAGCTTTTGCGGCCGATGATCACGATACAGCAGATCAGGCCATCGCGATGGTAAAAAAAGGTATTGCAGCAATTAAAGCGCAAGGTAAAGAAAAAGCATTTGCCGATTTTAGTAATCCGGCGAATAAAGAGTTTCATGACCGCGATCTGTATTTGATTGCTTACGACATGAATGCGGTCAATTTAGCGCATGGTAACAACCCAAGAATGGTCGGTAAAAATTTAATAGAACTAAAAGCCGGTAACGTTTATGTTGGCAAAGAAATGGTTTCCATCATCAAGAGCAAAGGTAGCGGCTGGGTTGATTATCAATGGCCAAATCCATTGACCAAGGCATTGGAGAATAAATCGACCTACGTTGAAAAAGTGGACGATTTTTTTATTGGCTGCGGAATCTATAAGCAATAACGAATTAACTCGGTGGATTCAAGTACGAAGAGCAACGTTGAATAAAAAGTCAAAGGGTCAGATGCGATAGCATTCTGCCTTTTGACCAGCCAGTCGAAAGTTGCCGAATATGCGCTACACACACCTAACCCAAGACGAACGATACCAAATTTACGCACTGCGGTTAGAAAAAAAGACAGTCAGCGAGATTGCTGCCGCACTCCATCGTCATAAGTCCAGCATCCACAGGGAACTCAAGCGCAATACCGGAGGAAGCGGATGGCGCCCCTTACAAGCGAAAAAAATAGCCGACGAACGACAAAAGAATAGTCGTAACGCACGACGTATTGATGACAACGACTGGCTCGCCGTCTCGACCTACCTGCGCATGGACTTATCGCCGCAGCAAGCAATCGAACGGTTAAGCCTGGAACGGCAGGAAAAAATGAAGATCAGTCATGAAACCGTCTATCTGCGCATCTACGCTGACCGCAGAGCGGGCGGCACTCTCTTCAAGCATCTGCGGGGTCAGAAGCCCTACCGCAAACGCTACGGTAGTGGTCAACAGCGCCGGGGCATGCTCAAGAACCGTATCAGCATTGACCAACGACCCGCGATCGTGGATCAAAAAATCTGCTTAGGCGACTGGGAGGGCGATACGATCATTGGCAAGAAACAGCAAGGTATCGTCATTACGCGGGTCGATCGTGTCTCTCGTTTTACCTTAGCCCGGCAACATCATAGCAAACACGCGCAAGGAGTTGCTGCCAGCATCGAGCAACTGCTCACGCCACATCAGCAGCACTGCCATACCATCACGTTCGATAATGGCAGGGAGTTTGCAGGGCATGAGTCCATCGCAGCACATCTGCAAGCCCAAGTGTACTTCGCTCATCCGTATCATTCCTGGGAGCGGGGGCTCAACGAGAACACGAACGGCTTATTACGATACTACTTTCCAAAGAACACCAACTTCAAGGAAATCACTCAAGCCCAGTTGCAACGGGCAGTCAATCAACTCAATCATCGCCCTAGGAAATGCCTCGGCTATCGAACGCCGTTTGAGGTTTTTTATAATTTGGATATACTCCCCCTAAAACTTACCTCCCGTTGCTCTTCGTAGCTGAATCCGCCCTCTTCCTTATTCTAAAATACGGTGGATGTAAATTATATACTCCCAGTATGTATATTTAATTGTCCATTTAATCATTGGATAGTAGGGTATTTTTAATAAAAATGTTGGGAGGATATTAAATGCAATGTATGCGGCGTTGTTAGTAAATTCGAAAAATCGCCAAAAATAAAGTCACTCTGAGCGGGGTGGCTTTATTTTTCTCTTCTCTGGATTGCAGCAAAACCAAGAAAACTAATTCCCCAGAATTACTCTTTATCTATTTGTCTTGAAAATACGCCGAAAATTATTTTTGATTTGTTTTTTTAACTTCTGCACATATTTGGATATTGTCAATCTATTTGTTTGATTAAGCGGTCTGTCCTGCCTATGTATTCCAGCAGGTAATAACAAATCTCAATGTGCCGCTAATTCCCGGTGTGGTGTCGCTATCGAACGGGATGCTGACATCAATTTTGCCCTCGCATAATCCTTCAGTTTCTATTTCTTGATTGGCCGCAGCGCTACCATTATTTTGCCATGCGTAATGGATTTTCCATGTTTCGCCATCAGTGGCAGGCGGCACCATTTCTAACAAGATAGCGTTACGGAATAAGTAACCACCTTCGTAATGTTCATTAATCCATAATTTACGGTCGATTTCGTAGTCCGGTACCCTTACACCCAGCGCGACGCTATACGCTAAGGAGCGGCGCTGTTTGTTGACGCGGGAGCGGTTGGCGAGGAAAACGGTGGACAAGTATTGAGGACCGTTTTTGACTGGATCGGTACGCCATTCGTCTTGGCTCATACAGGCAACAGAATCTTCTTCGCTGGTGCGGCGTGTCAGATACCAGAGTTTGCCGCGAGGGGATGCCAGAATTTCAAATTGATATAAAGCGTTGATGTTGCGGCCATCGTCTACCGCTTTTTGTACTTCATCAGGTAAGCGGATTTCTTCTACATCAACCCAGATATCTACCCGCACATCGCCAAACAAAAATCGGGTTAAATTTTGATACGACTCTTCGCTATTAACGATGCCAAAATATCCAGAATGTGAGCGATAGGCAAAGCCTTTTGCACATGGTGTGCTGGCGCTGCCATCTTGATGGATGCCATGGAGTATTGCATTATCAATACGGACTAAGCCATCGCTGCCATGACCCGCAAAGGTGCGGGATAAGCCCATCGCTACTTCGTAATCGGTGCGGTTACTACCGACCATACAAAATACTTTGTCGGATGGAAAGCGATCTTCCGGCAACCAATCGACGCGGCCAGTTGTGGCATAAGTGTCTTGCAAATCCAGATAGCCCGCCATTTTTTCGCGGTTGAAATTGTTCATGTCCGATGCACTTAGCCATGAGGGAATGTTCGCTCCCAATATGTCTATTCCGTTATGGGGTGTAGCATAGGTGAAGAATTTATCGACATATTGTTTGGCGTTATTCGGGTCATTTGCAGGATTTTGTAACAGGCCGCGACAGACCAGCCCACCCATAGAGTGAGCAACTAAATAGCAGCGGAAATCTTCTGGCGTGATTTGATTGTCTGGATTAGCGCAGGCCAAATCTCGCAGACGCAAAATGAGTTCCGCTAATTTTTGTGAGAATACTTCGATGCTAGGTGTCTCTCCGATGCCCAGCAAGCGGGAGGCCTCGTCGTAATAACGATAGATAATGATGGAGCGGTTACTTAGCTTATTGTCTGGGTCGGCGACCCATTCAGGATCGAGGATGTCATAACCATCTTCGTACACGTCGCTATAGTCAAAATCGGAGGCGAGCCGGATCACGGGTGATTCAAAAATATATTTACGCGGTTGTCGCGTTTTGTCCGGCACTGCACGATATACGGTGGAGCCAAGATTAAAGCCGCAAAACGGGTCGGCGCTAGTTTCATCGATTTCCGCAGGCGTCATCGCATAGCCACGCACATAGATGATCGGGTAAAAAGGGGCGTTTGGATTGCTCATACCATCCTTAGTTTTTGGTAACGCCTCTGCGTAATTTGTGAGAACGTTGACGTATTTTTCTAACGAACATCGGTGAAGTCAGTCATGCATCATGACTGGCAGGCTTTCATTTGTTATCTATTTTGAAATGTTATCGTTATAGTACAATTATTAGGCTTAAGCAAATGTTTGTAAGACATATCTGAAAAGCTGCCGGATCGCCCTGAGTAGTCTAATCAGTGTTTTTAGATATTTCACCTTCTTGACGGCAGAGAATTAACCGTTTGCTACCTCCATTATTTTTAATCAATGATCTTTGTCTGCACTACGTCAAAACAGAGTCGGATAAGGTAAAATCCTGTCATGTCATATCAAGTTCTCGCCAGAAAATATCGTCCCAAAAGCTTTGAAACGCTGGTTGGGCAGGAGCACGTGGTTCGTGCCTTATCGCATGCGCTGGAGCAGCAACGGCTGCATCACGCGTATTTATTCACAGGGACTCGTGGTGTCGGTAAAACGACGCTCTCACGCATACTCGCTAAATCCTTTAATTGCATCGGTGCCAATGGTAACGGCGGCATCACCTCGCACCCTTGTGGTGTGTGCGAAGCCTGCGTGGCGATTGATGCCGGACGCTTTGTTGATTATATCGAGATGGATGCGGCGTCTAATCGCGGGGTGGATGAGATGGCAGCGCTGCTAGAGCAAGCGGTCTACGCACCATCGAATGCACGCTTCAAGGTCTATATGATCGATGAGGTGCACATGCTGACTAACCATGCGTTTAACTCCATGTTAAAGACGCTGGAAGAGCCGCCTGAGCATGTCAAATTTATCCTCGCCACCACCGATCCACAAAAAATTCCAGTGACGGTATTGTCGCGCTGTCTGCAATTTAATTTGAAGCAGATGCCACCTGGTCATATTGTTTCGCACCTGGAAAATATTCTCGGCCAAGAGCAGATCGAATTTGAAGTCCCGGCACTTCGCTTGCTGGCACAAGGTGCGCATGGCTCTATGCGCGATGCCTTGTCGCTGACAGATCAATCAATTGCGTATGCAGCTGGCAAAGTGACCTTAGAGGCAGTGCAAGGTATGTTGGGTGCATTAGATCAGTCGTATCTGATCCGCTTGCTCGATGCCTTGGCTGTGAAAGAGGGCAAAGCTTTGCTAGATGTCGCTGACGAAATGGCGGCACGTAGCTTGTCTTATAAATCCGCTCTACAAGATTTAGGTAGTTTGCTGCATCAGATTGCCATCGCACAAATGGTGCCGGATGCTGTGCCTGAGGACATGCCAGAGCGCGATGATGTTATTCGCCTCGCTGCTTTATTCGGTAAAGAAGAGATTCAACTGTTTTACCAGATCGCGGTACATGGTCGTAATGAGTTGGTGTTAGCACCGGATGAATACGCTGGTTTTAGTATGACGCTACTGCGCTTGCTAGCCTTCCGTCCGTCTGATAGTGGCGCGGCAATTGCAGGTAATGGCGCTGGTGGCTCGGGTGGATCTGCGCCGTCTGGCCGCGTTCCTCAACGTCCAATTATGCCGAGTGTAGTAAGCCCAGTAAATTCAGTCAGATCGGTAAATTCAGCTAGTTCAATTAGTGGGCAGCTAGCATCCAGCCCACCTTTAAGCTCCGCTGCAATAGTCTCGCCAACAATGTCTGTAGCGATACCGCCCGTTGCGCCAGTTATGGCTGTGCCGGCTGTTGAATCTTCTGCTCAAGATAATCAGGTAGCTCGTGTGGCTGAACTTGTTTCGACTGCTCAGCAGGTGGGGGAAATACTTCCAGAAGTAATACCAGAAGCGCTTCCAATCGCAGCGCAGGTAGTTCTACCAGCAACGGTGGCAGTCCCTGTTTTATCGCCTCGTGATGCTGCGTTAGCTGCTGCTGGTTTACGTAAGCCTTCGGTTGCCAGTCGTGCAGCAGTTGCCGAAATATCTGCAACACGTCCGATGGCGGCACCTGTTACGGTGCCAGTCTTAAGCTCGGCACCAGCTAGGCCAACTGCCCCAGTTGAGTCATTTGCCAACGCTACGCAAGTTGTTTCTCCGACAAAAGAGCGGCACACATCAACCGTAAGCCAGACAAAAATAGCGGCGCCAGCCGGGATGGATGACATGCCGCCTTGGGACGAAGATATGATGGAAGCGAGCTCTTCTAATGAGTTACCGCCACATTTTCAGTCCGCTGCTTTTGATGATCAGTTTGATCAGGCTGCGATTGTTCCCGTGCAAGTGAAGTCAGAAAACCCAGCACCTCCCGTTAACCCTCCTCAGCCGACCATATCAATTTCGGCGCAAACTATAAATGCTTGTGAAGCGCCAACTGACTCTGTAGCATTTGGGGAGTCGCCACAAATAGCATTGCGCGTTACAGAAATTAAACCAATACAAGAATTAAATTGGGATGGACATTGGCCTAATCTGGCAAGCAGTTTGCCGATGCGTGGCGTGGCACAGCAATTAGTGCAGCAAAGTGAGTTAATTGATTGCCAGATCAACGGTAATACATTCGTATTTAGTTTGCGCGTACCTTTGCAAACATTATTATCATCTGGCAGCGTTGAAAAATTAGAGCTCGCTTTGTCAGAGCGTTTTGCAAAGACAGTTAAGGTCGAGACTAAAATCGGTGCCGTCGAGCAAACCGCTAACGCCCAGGCAGTTGCTGAGCGCGCAGAGCGTCAGCAGCTTGCAGAAAAATCGATACAAAGTGATTCCTTCATTCAGTCTTTAATGCGAGAATTCGGCGCGTCTATCGTGACTGGCAGTATTAAACCTGTTTGATTTCTTACAAAATGATTCGGCCAATAGCTACAAATTAATTAAGCATTTATCAACACCATTGAACAAGTTTTAGGAGATTTTTATGATGAAAAACCAAATCGCAGGCTTGATGAAGCAAGCGCAAGCCATGCAAGACAACATGAAAAAAGCGCAAGACCAATTGGCGCTAGTTGAGGTAGAAGGGCAATCTGGTGCAGGTTTAGTCAAAGTAGTGATGACATGCAAAAATGACGTAAAACGCGTCACGATTGATCCGTCTTTGCTGGCCGACGATAAAGATATGTTAGAAGACTTGGTTGCAGCAGCTTTTAACGACGCAGTACGCAAGGCAGAAGCCACATCGGCTGAAAAAATGTCTGCGTTGACATCTGGCATGCCATTGCCACCAGGCTTTAAACTGCCGTTCTAAGTACGTTTTTGCAGAGGGTATAAAGCCCTCTGCAATGTTAAGTTTTGGTATCTTGCCTCCGTATTTTTATTCGTCCTCATGCAGAAAATTCGTCTCTTCGCTTTTTCGCGCTACGCTTTTTATCTGTTTTTTATTTATTAACGGTCTATTCCCCCTAAGTGAAACCCCATACCAGTCTTGAATTTCTTGCAGAAGCTTTGCGTCGCTTGCCCGGAGTCGGCCCTAAGTCTGCACAACGTATGGCATATCACTTGCTGCAACACGACAGGGACGGTGCGTCGCAATTGGGTAGGGCATTGATGCAGGCTGTAGAGAAAATTAAATACTGCCAGCTTTGTAATACCTTTACCGAGAGTGATGTTTGCGAGACTTGTCTTGATCCTGAGCGCGATGCCTCTTTACTTTGCGTAGTAGAAACGCCGTCAGATCAAATGATGATTGAGCAGACCATGACATACAAAGGCATGTACTTTGTATTAATGGGGCGTTTGTCTCCGCTGGATGGTGTCGGGCCGAAAGATATTCATCTGGAAAAACTGATCGTCCGTGCGACAGATGGCATTGTGGTTGAGGTCGTGTTAGCGACCAACTTCACCAATGAGGGCGAGGCAACTGCGCATTATATTGGCGAGACTTTAAAATCACGTGGATTAAAAGCTAGCCGTCTTGCCCGAGGAGTGCCAGTTGGTGGTGAGCTTGAATATGTAGATGCCGGGACGATTGCAAGGGCAATGTTGGATCGTCGCGCCACATAATGTAGTACGGATTAGCAGGCATCAATTTATGCATCAATACCCGGTAGATGCATAATGATTTTAGATACTAGGTAACCAAGTAGGTAGTTAACTGAGTAGGTAAGGATGACAATATGAATCGACGATTTTTCAAACAATTCGCTATCGCTTTGCTGCTGTTTTTGCTCGGTTACTTTACTTTTAATAATAAGTTATTTGCGCAAAATGTAGAGCAAGGTCTCGCGCAAAATGCAGAGTTGCAATTGCGCTATTCTGCACACAATTTAGCTCTGATACCTTCATCTGCTGAGTTTGTATTTTGAGTTGTCGGATTTTATTTTACGTTTAATTTCCACGTTCATCTCTGCCTTTAATCTTGACGTTGAATCTTGTGCGTCAAGATAAAGTTTTCAGATAATCGCGTATTCCTGCTAGCAGCATCTCTACTGACATTGCTGTCAATATCAATCCCATCAAACGTTCAAACGCTGTCATTACACGCTTGCCTAATACCCGTTGCATCTGTTCTGCGCTGAGTAAAACAATGAGCCAGACTATGGCTACTGCGGTGAGTGCCGCTAGATGTACGGCGACATCCATTTTGCTATCGGACGAAAATAATAATACGGTTGCTAAAGCAGAGGGACCTGCTAATGCAGGAATAGCCAACGGCACAATAAAGGGTTCGTGATCGTCTTCCACATCGCCAAAAATACCGCCTTCTTGCGGAAACACCATACGCAATGCGATCAAGAATAAAATTACGCCGCCACCGATGCGCAGTGATACATCCGAGAGTTGCATCGCTGTTAAAAAATGCTTACCAAAAAACATAAATAGTAATAACAGGGCAAAGGCAATCGCACATTCTCTGACCACGACACGCCAGCGACGCTCTGGCGAAACATGTGACAGTGCGCTGACAAAAATTGGGACGTTACCGAACGGATCAGTGACCAGTATCAGTAAAATAAAAGATTGAAAAAAGTCTTTGGTCATAATTTTTTAGCGTGCTTTGATGGTGTTCTATGGACTGTAAGGCATCGTAAGTGAATTGACGAGGTGCTACAAGACAATTTTAGAAAGCGCGTTATTATTCGTCATAAATAACGAGTACCGGGTCTTTACATTACGCTCTGACTGTTGTGTCCTTGCTGGTAAATGTCCCGTTGGATGATGCTTGTATATGTAGACGGACTAAAATCACTAAGTTTGACTTTGAATGGCAATAATTATGTTTGAAAATAAAGAACGACCTGATACCCCTTGCGTTGCAGTATGTTCCACTACATTTGACGATGTATGTCGCGGTTGTGGTCGCACATTGGCGGAGGTTGCTGAGTGGGTTTTCATGTCACAAGAGCAAAAAGAAATTGTATGGAGCCGCATATTGTCTGAGGGGTATCCGCGGCGGAACAAATAACCACTGTGTTTTATCTATGCTAACTTTAATTAACAATAAAACTTACGAAAAACCACCTCAGCAAGGAGTGGTGACGAGGGCAGTAATTTAGTTCTTAGTACTTCACTTGGGACTTCACTTAGTACCTCAATACACGAACTGCAACGCAGCTTGGATAATTTTGCGTAAGTTCCAAAAAAACATAATCAAATTATGGAGACATAGCGATGACAAAGCCTGAGCTGGAATCAACATCCAAAGTAATAACTGCAGCAGCACCCAAAAATAAGTCGCGTCGTCGTTTTGTCCTGGGCGGCTTGGGCGTTACTGGTGCGCTTGTGGTTGGTTGGGGTGTGATGCCGCCACGGCAACGTCAAAACGGTGGTACTGCTTTGCCTGTGATGAATGACGAAGTAAGCTTGACTGGTTGGATCAAGATTGCTAAAGATGGCACGGTTACGGTTGCCCTGCATAAGAGTGAGATGGGGCAGGGCATACATACCGCTTTGCAGATGTTAATTGCAGAGGAACTTGATGTCGGCATGCATAGCATCAAAACGATGTACGCTCCCATCGATAAAATTTATGGGAATGTTGTCGTCATGGCTGATGGTTTGCCATTTCATCCCGATGACACAGGGGTGTTAAAGCGGACAGCGGTATGGATGACAGGTAAATTTGCGCGCGAGCTGGGTTTGCAATTAACAGGCGGATCATCGAGTGTCAAAGATTCTTGGGGGCCATTGCGTGAAGCGGGTGCCACCGCACGCGCGATGCTTGTAGCGGCAGCAGCAAAAGAATGGGCCGTGCCACCAGAGCAATGTCACACCTCCGATGGCAAAGTAATCCATTCCTCAGGCAAAAGCCTCGCTTATGGCGATTTAGCGCAGAAGGCATCTCAAACTGAGCCTGGCGAAATACGCTTAAAAAATCCACAAGACTTTAAGGTAATAGGAACGCCGCAAGCGCGCACCGATGCAGCGTCTAAGGTCAATGGTAGTGCGGTATTCGGTCTTGATGTCAGACCGCCGGGTTTGCTTTATGCCGCGCTAAAGATGAGTCCGACCATTGGTGGCAGTATTAAAAACTTCAATGCCGATGCGGTGAAATCTATGCCTGGAGTGATGCATGTTGTGGACTTGTCCAGTCCTGGTCAAGAGCATATCGTCGCTGGCATTGCGGTGGTGGCTAAAAATTACTGGTCGGCAAAAAAAGCCTTGCTGGCATTGCCGGTAGAGTGGCTTCCCGGTGCACATGCAGGTTTGTCTAGTGCTGGCATATTTAAAGAACTTAGTAATCAATTGGATACCGAATCTGGTTTTACTTATTATAAAGTTGGCGATCCCGCGTCTGGGTTTGCTGCTGCGACAGCCAAAGATCAGTTGATTAAGGCAGAGTATCGTGCACCGTTTTTAGCGCATGCCACGATGGAGCCGATGAATTGCACCGCCCAGTTTAAGGACGGAAAATTAATAATCTGGGCATCGACTCAGGTTCCAAGTATTGCCGTTGGCGTTGCAGCCAAGATCGCGAATATTTCTCCCGATAATGTTGATCTGCATATGACCTATTTGGGTGGCGGTTTTGGACGCCGGCTAGAAGTTGATATGGTGATCCAAGCCGTAAAAATCGCCTTAGAAACTAAAGGCGCGCCAGTTCAATTGATCTGGAGCCGCGAGGAAGATACTACCCACGATATGTATCGTCCGGCCGCAATTGCACGCTTTGCAGCGGTCGTTGATGGAAGTGGAAAAATTACCGCCTATGACAATAAATCTGCTTCTGGTTCTGTCACACATCAAGTGATGCAACGCACATTTGGCTTGCCTGCAGGTGGTCCTGATAAAACAACGGCAGAAGGTGAGTTCGATATGCCGTATGAATTTCCGCACCAAAAGATCGCTCATGTGATTGTGCCGACGCCAGTACCATTAGGCTATTGGCGCTCTGTAGGACATTCTCACAATGCGTTCTTTAAAGAGAGTTTTATTGATGAGTTGGCGCACGCTGCTGGCAAAACTCCAGTGAATTTTCGACGTGAATTGTTGACTCAACATCCCAGACATCTAGCCGTATTGGAGGCGGCAGTGAGCAAGGCTGGTGCTGCTCCAGATGGACGGGCGCATGGCGTGGCATTGCATCAATCATTTGGTTCTATCGTTGCGCAAGTGGCTGAGGTCTCGGTTGAGAATAATCAGCTTCGCGTACACAAAGTCACTTGCGCCGTGGATTGCGGGATCGCTGTTAACCCAAATATCATTACGCAGCAGATGGAGTCGGCAATTATTTTTGGTTTGTCAGCAGCTTTGTACGGCGATATTACGATTAAGAACGGACAGGTGGAGCAAACCAATTTCCACGATTATCCTGTTTTACGGATAAATGACACTCCAGACATCCAGGTAATTATTATCAAAAGTGCCAATCCGCCAGAAGGTATTGGCGAGCCAGGAACTCCACCGATTGCCCCGGCAGTCGCTAATGCCTTATTTGCACTGACAGGTAAGCGTCTTCGTAGCTTGCCTCTGCATTTGGATATCACCTAAATATTATTCTGACTAGCTTTCCACGCGATCTGGCTTAAGCTAATGGACCCGTATAAAAAATTCTGCCTGGTTAAGTAAAGAACTATATTGCTTGGTGGATTCAAGCACGAAGAGCAACGTTGAATAAAAAGTCAAAGGGTCAGATGCGATAGCATTCTGCCTTTTGACCAGCCAGTCGAAAGTTGCCGAATATGCGCTACACACACCTAACCCAAGACGAACGATACCAAATTTACGCACTGCGGTTAGAAAAAAAGACAGTCAGCGAGATTGCTGCCGCACTCCATCGTCATAAGTCCAGCATCCACAGGGAACTCAAGCGCAATACCGGAGGAAGCGGGTGGCGCCCCTTACAAGCGAAAAAAATAGCCGACGAACGACAAAAGAATAGTCGTAACGCACGACGTATTGATGACAACGACTGGCTCGCCGTCTCGACCTACCTGCGCATGGACTTATCGCCGCAGCAAGCAATCGAACGGTTAAGCCTGGAACGGCAGGAAAAAATGAAGAGCAGTCATGAAACCGTCTATCTGCGCATCTACGCTGACCGCAGAGCGGGCGGCACTCTCTTCAAGCATCTGCGGGGTCAGAAGCCCTACCGCAAACGCTACGGTAGTGGTCAACAGCGCCGGGGCATGCTCAAGAACCGTATCAGCATTGACCAACGACCCGCGATCGTGGATCAAAAAATCTGCTTAGGCGACTGGGAGGGCGATACGATCATTGGCAAGAAACAGCAAGGTATCGTCATTACGCGGGTCGATCGTGTCTCTCGTTTTACCTTAGCCCGGCAACATCATAGCAAACACGCGCAAGGAGTTGCTGCCAGCATCGAGCAACTGCTCACGCCACATCAGCAGCACTGCCATACCATCACGTTCGATAATGGCAGGGAGTTTGCAGGGCATGAGTCCATCGCAGCACATCTGCAAGCCCAAGTGTACTTCGCTCATCCGTATCATTCCTGGGAGCGGGGGCTCAACGAGAACACGAACGGCTTATTACGATACTACTTTCCAAAGAACACCAACTTCAAGGAAATCACTCAAGCCCAGTTGCAACGGGCAGTCAATCAACTCAATCATCGCCCTAGGAAATGCCTCGGCTATCGAACGCCGTTTGAGGTTTTTTATAATTTGGATATACTCCCCCTAAAACTTACCTCCCGTTGCTCTTCGTAGCTGAATCCGCCCTTTATTTATGTAGGCTTGGTGCTGGAAATTTAAATATACTCCCCTTTGTTTTTAATAAAATTCACCTGTTGTCTAGGTTTCGTATTGGGAGTTAAAAAAACCAGTGGGGAGTATTTTTTTTGCATGCCGTTAGCCATGTGTGCAAGTTCCGATCTGATTTCAAATATGGATCTCCCGTTTGAAAAAAATCATATTCGTTACCTAGTTATTTTGTGAAATTCACTTCTTTTCTCCAAATAATTGCTGTCTAGTTCTTATATTAATTGAATCAAAATCTAAAAAGGCTGATTAAAAATTCCAAGTTGTTTAGATTTTTGAAAATTAGTTCATTTATTTTTATAAAAACTTAATTTACATAAAGTGATGTAAATACATTTTTTTATATTAATAAGCCGATCATTTTTTTGAATTAGTGACGGTCTTTCTTTTGTTACCAAAATTTTCTCTTGTAAAGATTTGTTCACAAAAATTCCCATATCGCGAAAAAACAACGAGCATATTTTCAACTGTTTTGATGTCTGATTAACTGTTTCTTAGTTACTTGGGCAGTAGCCTGTTGAATCCTCATTAAGAATCTATTCGGATCTACAACGCCATTTCAGTGTTTTTGCTGGGATACAGATCAAACGCCTTTACTCTGGTCCACTTGTTTTTTTAGTTTGACTTACTGCAACGAATTACTTCGATGACTTACTTCAACGCTTACCGCGTTGGCTAATACTCATAGGGGACAAAATCCCTACGGCAATTTGAAAATGGAGAGAAAATGAAACAAGCTTTGAAATTGAACCAAGTTTTACGTCCTACCTTATTGGCAGTTCTGGTATCTGGTGCATGTAGCGCGATGGCGGCAGACCGCATTGAGCTGGATAACTTTTTAACCCCATCAGCAAACACAGCGGCAGTCCAGTCTAGGACTTCTCGTATCGCAAGTGTTAATGATTTACTCGGACTTACTACCAGTGAATTGCAAGCATTGCGTAGCAAAACTTATGCTAATGGCAAAGTTGTCACGCGCTATCAACAATTTCATCAAGGCATTCCAGTATGGGGTGAAGGTGTAGTAGAGAGCGTAGCTCCTGGCGCTGCTCAACCGACTTTATCCGGCGCAATGCTGCGCAATGTAGCTAATGATTTGCCAAGTGCGACACCACTTTATTCGGCAAATCAAGCTCTTGCTTTGGCAAAAACACAAGCTCGTGTTAATTCAACCGAAAATGATCAATCTAAATTACATGTTAAATTGGGCGCAAATAATGTTGCCCAACTGATTTATGTGATTTCTTTCCTCGATACATCTAATCCAAATAAACCAAGCCGCCCGCATTTTATTATTGATGCAAATACAGGCGCTGTTTTGGACAAATGGGAAGGTTTAACCCACGCATTGAGTGGTACAGGTCCTGGTGGCAACACTAAAACTGGTCAATACGAGTACGGTACTACCGCTGGTTACGGTTACTTAGATGTGTTGGTTAGCGGATCTACTTGCAAATTGAGTAGCACCAATGTTGATACTTACAATATGAACAGTGCCACTTCTGGTTCTGGTACTTTGCAAACTTTCACTTGTCCGCGTAATACGGTTAAAGCTATCAATGGCGCTTATTCTCCAATGAATGATGCACATTATTTTGGCAACCAAGTTTTTAATATGTACCAAGCATATCTTGGACTTCGCCCTATTAGTCAAAAATTGATGATGAGAGTCCACTACGGTTCCGCCTATGAAAATGCTTTTTGGGACGGTACTGCGATGAATTTTGGTGACGGCGCATCAACTTTTTATCCTTTGACAGCGCTAGATGTAACCGGTCATGAAATTAGCCATGGCTTTACAGAGCAAAACTCTAATCTGACCTACTCTGGCATGTCTGGCGGTATGAATGAAGCCTTCTCTGATATGGCTGGTGAGGCAGTTAAGTACTATGTCAAAGGTACAAACGACTTCAAAGTTGGCGTTGATATCTTTAAAGCAAGCGGTGCATTACGTTATATGTACAACCCGCCATTGGATGGAGGCTCTATCGATAATGCTGCTAACTACACGAGTAGCCTTGACGTGCATTACAGCAGTGGTGTGTACAACAAAGCTTTCTACTTGTTAGCGACAACCTCTGGTTGGAATACTCGCAAGGCATTTGAAGTAATGGCTGATGCAAATCATTTGTACTGGGCCGCTGGTAGTACTTTTAACCAAGGTGCTTGCGGTGTTGAAAAAGCCGCTACTAATCGTGGCTATACCGTTACAGACGTGACGGCTGCTTTCAAAACCGTTGGCGTCAGTTGCGCAACAACTGCACCTACTGCAACCGTGTTGACCAAGGGCGCTGCTGTTACTGGCATTAACCTGGCAAAAGGCGCAACTAAGTTGTACTCCATCGTAGTTCCTGCTGGAGCTAAAAACCTGAGCGTTAAATTGTCTGGCGGTAGTGGTGACGGTGATATTTATGTAAAAGCCAGCGCTGCTCCAACAACAAGTTCTTATGACGGTAAATCTGAAGGATCTACTAATGCAGAAACTGTCACGATTGCAGCTCCAAAAACGGCAACTTACTATGTGCTTGTAAGTGCATATGCAGCGATAAGCAGCGCTTCTTTGGTAGCTACTTATCAATAAAGCTGGTAATACTTAATTTGTACTGATTAGGTATTCAAGTGCTCTAGATTCCCGCTCTATTTAGAGAGGGAATTTTTTTTAGTCGTTGATGAATGAGGCTGTGAGGAGATGTTGATATATTCATTTGATACGCTCAATCTAATTTAGAGTGTTCTGAGTAGATGGCTGCTTACGTTGCTTGTCCTGCTAATATTTGCTCCATTAGCTCTAAATTGTTATTCTTTTGAAATATATTTGACGTAATATGCAATACTTTTGAGGTACAGTAAATTCGCGTAAATAAATGTGACAAATCTAGGTGCATTGATTTTCGTGACGCATAATGTATTTTTGAAATTAGTCTTGGCAGTAATCAGCAGTATTGATTGCTCTCAAAATTTTGATCGATTTAATTTATTGCCAATGCGCTAAAGCATTAGCAAGTAGAAATGAGTTATCTTTATCTAACATGAGCTATTCATCTTCGTCCCAACAAGTTCAAATTCGCCAAACTAGTCAAGTTCGTAAAGTCATTGTGCGAGGCTTTACGCTGATTGAAATCATGGTTGTTGTTGTCATCATGGGGATCTTGGCAGCTTTAGTAGTACCTAAATTAATGGGACGTACAGATGACGCTCGCATTGCAGCTGCCAAGCAAGATATTTCGACCTTAATGCAAGCCCTCAAACTATATCGCCTTGATAACCAACGTTACCCAACCACTGAGCAGGGCTTGCAGGCTTTAATCGTAAAACCAACTTCCGGCCCCGCTGCCAACGGCTGGAAAACCGGTGGTTACATCGATAAACTCCCGAAAGATCCTTGGGGTAATCCTTACCAATATCTATCGCCCGGCATTAGAGGGGAAGTCGATATCTTTTCCTTAGGTGCAGATGGTCAGCCTAACGGTACAGGTAACGATGCAGATATCGGTTCGTGGGATCTGTAAGTTTTTCTGTGTCGCGCTCTTCTCGCTACAACTCTGGTTTTAGTCTACTAGAGTTGCTGGTGGTGCTAGTGATCGCTGGCATTATGTTAGGTGCCGTGTCATTTAATGCGATGCAAAGTAGCCGTCAGCGGTTGCAAACAGACGCACAACGTATTGCTTTGCTATTGCAATTAGCCCGGGAAGAAGCAATTGTCCGAAACCGTCCTATTGCATTCGAGGCAGATCAAAATCGGTACCATTTTTTAGTGCGCAACGATCTGACATGGGAACCAATCCTTGATGTTGATATGTTGCGCGAACGCGAGTTCGCCATGAGTCCAGTCCAGCTAGCTATCGATCCAGTATCACTCGCCAGCACGACCGACCTGCGCATTGTATTTGGTCGCGAACCAGTCGATAAGCCATTTGTCCTGAGCATGATTGTCGGGGAAGACAAGATAGTTATACGTGCAGATGGCATTGGCCATTTTGTGGTGGAGTAGGTATGAAGTTGAGTACGTATTGCGCGACGCCATATCAATTGAAAAAAACTTCAGGCTTTACTTTGCTTGAGGTTCTGGTTGCGCTAGTGATTGTCGGGACTGCATTGGGCGCAAGTTTGCGTGCGATAGGAAGCCTGACTCAAAATAGCAATGATTTACGGGCTGCAATGATGGCTAGCTGGTCAGCAGAAAACCGATTGGCGCAAATCCGGCTTGGTTCTGAATGGCCTGCAGTTGGTGAACGTTCTTTCCCTTGCCCTCAGGGTGAATTGAATCTGGTTTGCGAAGAGCACGTATTGGCAACGCCAAATCCTTTGTTTAGACGAGTGGAAGTGTATGTATTTGATGCCAATCATCCAGAACGAAGGATTGTTAAATTAACGCAGGTGGTGCCCAATGCCATCTAATAAAAATCGCTTCAAAATTTCGACCAACATTGCTACTAATGGCAGACCAAAACAAGTAAAGACAATAGTTGGTTTTACTTTGGTTGAACTACTCGTTGCAATTACTATTTTGGCGATTGTCGCTGTTCTGGGCTGGCGTGGTCTAGACAGTATCGTCAGGGCGCGTATTACTTTGACCAACGAGCTAGAGCAATCTCGCGGTACGCAGATTAGTTTTGCTCAGCTAGAAAACGACAGTGCTCATCTTGCAGGGACGGATTTGCTTGCTACCCATGAGAGTCTGCGAGCATCACCTCAAGGCCTGTACATGATACGTACAGTGTTTGATGATAACCAACCTTTGCGCTTGCAAATCGTCGCCTATCGCCTGAAAGAAGGCATTTTGAGTCGCCGGGAATCTATCGCTACTCGAGACCTAAAAACGATTGACGCTGATTGGCAAAATGCTCTTAACGAGACCGACAGTATGCCCATCGTTGTACTCCAAACGGAGGTCGCATCCATTTCTATGCGTACCTGGACTAAGGACGAGAATACTTGGCGGGTGGCAGGCACTGATATTGATACATCACAAAATGCCAAAACGGGTTCTGCAAGTAAGCCTATTCCTCTAAAAAGTGGGCTTGAGGTGTCACTCCAGCTATTGGGGCGCGAGAATGTCATCTTAAAAGTATTCTTGCTGGGGGCGGCGTGAAAAAACTGCCACAGCATCAATCTGGCGTCGCCGTTGTGACCGCGCTATTGCTAACGACGCTTGCTATTACGATTGTTGCTAGTTTATTTTGGCAACAGCAAGTTCAGGTTCGCTCAATTGAAAATCAACGACTTCAACTGCAAAAAAAATGGGTGCTTCGTGGCGCATTGGATTGGGCTCGTCTGATTTTGCGCGAGGACGGTCGTGGACGTAAAGTTGATCATCTTAAAGAGGCTTGGGCGACGCCTTTGGCAGAAACTAGACTTGACGAATATGTAGAGAACGGTCGTGCGGATACAGAGGCTTCTGACGCGACTTTATCCGGCCAAATTACGGATGCCCAGTCGCGTTTCAATATAAATAATTTGGCTACGAACGGTATCGTCAACCCGAAAGAGGTACTCGCGTTTGAGCGCTTGCTGACCAATGTAAAGTTAGATCCCTCTCTCGCTGCTGCGACAGCCACAGCCGTTGCTAATTCTCAAACAAAAAAAGTCTCTGCTAATGCAAGCGGGCCTGCCACTGTGATCGGTGCGGTAAGCGGTTCTAATGCTACGGATGCGTCTATTCCGACTGTACCCAATACAACAGATGCTTCAAAAAGTACGAGCAATGCGAATCAGGCGTCAACTGACACAATTCCTGAAGTACAATTCCTGCGCTTTACTCAGATCGACGATGTGTTGTCGGTGCCAGGATTTACTTCAGATATGTTGTTAAAGCTGAGGGACTTTGTGACGGTGCTTCCGCATGCCACGCCCATCAACGTGAATACTGCATCGGCAGAAGTACTATCGGCAAGAATTACTGCGCTCTCTTTGTCAGATGCAGCCGCAATTATTGCCAGTCGTGACCGGGCAGAGTTTTTGGATATAGCTGATTTTAAGCAGCGCTTCCCTGATAAATTAACGGATATCTCTGCTAACGACGTATCGGTTGCAACTGACTACTTTATTGCGGCAGGTAAAATAAAATTAGGAAGATCAACACTGAATTTTAGTGCTTTGATCGAGCGAATCGATATAGTGACAAAAATTATCTGGATAAGAGAGCTTTGATAGTCGTCATACAGGTAAATTTTGTATCGCACTAAAATAGAAAATTGAATATGGCAAGTACACTATATATACTATCACCGTCAAAAATCACTGTCCAAAATGGTAACGATTGGACGACTCAAGCTCGTCCATTTGCATTGGTTTCTAATAATGGCACAATAGAGCAACAAGGCCATCAAACGCTAGTTCAATTAAAAACTATGATTAGCATGGCGCGCCAAGTCATATTGTTGTTGGCCGCTAGCGACGTAAGTGTGTTGCAAGCTAAAGTGCCACCAATGTCAGCCGCAAAACTGCGCCAGTCTTTACCAAATTTATTAGAAGATCAGTTGGCAACCGATGCTTCAGATGTAATTCTGCAATCGACTATGGTCATTAATGGCATGTGCTCAGTTGCTGTGGTTGACAAAAGTTGGATGGAGTCACTTGCCAAAAGTATGCTGCAACTTGGTGCAAAAAAAATCTCTGCATACCCCGTGCAAATGGCGATGGAGCACAACAACGATAGTGCCACCGTCATGTACGAACAAGATGGCAATATGCTGGAGTTTGCAGCCTGCTGCCTTGACGGTAATTTTTTAGGTTTAGGTTTGAGTGTTGACGAGATAGCTCAGCGCTCTGATGTGAATGAGAAATTGGACGTTGAGCTAAACACGGTTTTACAGACTTTGAAGTTATTTCTGTCAGAAGATAGTGTTGTTGTTTATCTTGAGCCTAAAAAAATAGAGGCTTATCAACAAGCCATACAAAAAGATATAGAGCTTGCCCAGAGAATTACCTTGCAGCCAATTCAATGGAAAAACCGGATTGCTGGTCTGACTCCGGCCAGCCCAGATCTGATGGCCGGCGTAGCTTTGGCAAATCCGTCGGCGATTGATTTGTTTGCATGGCGTTGGCCAATAGGTTTAGCTGCTGCGGTTCTAATCATCAATTTGATTGGCATAAATTTTGAGTGGTTTTCGCTCAAGCGCGAGGCTCAGCAACTGAGTTCGTCACTAGTGCAATCTTATCGTGCCGCTTATCCTAAAGAAACCGTCATCATTGATCCGCTAGCGCAAATGCAGCAAAAAATCAGTTTATCTAAAAAACTAGCTGGACAATCGGTGCCAGACGATTTTGTTGTTCTCGCTGCCCAGTTCTCTCAAATATGGGACAGAATCAGTGGTGCTTCCCCAGGAGCTAGCGTGCTCAGTATGGAATACCGCGAACATAGTTTGTTTATAAAAACACGCTCGTTTAATCAGCAGGATCAGCTTAAAGCTGCGTTACAAGAGCAATCTTTGACTTTAGTATCCTCTAAAGATGGTTTGTTACAGGTCAAGACTGGTCTTAGTCTTGATGCTAAAAACAATACTGCCGCAAACTCAGGGGGCTTGAAATGAAAAACTCGATGCTGGTAGAAAGCTTATCTTTGTTTTGGCAGCAGCGTGTGCCGCGGGAGCGCTGGATGTTGTCGTTAGCCTTGCTTGCGATAGTTTGTGCTTTAATTTATGTGATTGGCATTAATCCCGCTTTATCAGGTAAGCAGAGTTTACAAAAAGCCATACCGCAATTAAGACAGCAAGTTGCAGAAATGGATTTAATGAGTAAGCAAAGCGCGCAACTCGGCAACGCTATGTCTGAAAATATAGATACTGTGTCGCGTGAATCGATTGAGACATCTTTGGCTCGCCGTAGCATTAAAGCGCAAAATTTATCTGTGAATGACGATGTTGTCAGATTTCAGATTGCTACCGTTGCCTATGCCAATTTGATGGAATGGTTACTCGAAGCGCAAAAATCAACGAGATTAACGGTCGAAGAAGCGAAGTTAGCAGCGTTGCCAGAGAGTGGTCAGGTCAGTGTAACGATCACCTTAAAGCAGCAAAAGAATAATCTCTGATATGTTTAAGATTAGTCGATTGCTTTGGGTTTTTGCAGCTATTCTCAGCATGGTATTTACAGTGTTAATTTTTTTGCCGGCAAGTTGGTTAGCTCTGTTGGTTGAGAAGCAAACGATGGGACGTATTAGTTTAGGGGATGCCCAAGGTAGTTTTTGGCGCGGCTCTGCATTTATTGGAGGGGCTCCGAATGGAAATGCTCCGCTAACTCCCTTGCTTCCAGGACGTTTTACCTGGCGTATTTCACCCTCAATAATATTGGGGCAGCTTGATATAAATTTGGATAATCCGACATCTTTATCTCAAGCTATAAAATTAGAAGGTAATCTGGGTCAATGGAGCGTTAGTGGTTCAAGTTTGATTGTGCCGCCGGAGCGGTTGGAGGGGCTGGGAGCTCCGTTAAATACGATAGGTCCGTCCGGTCAATTGCGTTTGTCTTGGAATAGTTTGCAGTTCATAAGACAGGGCGTGAAATTGGATATTATTGGCACCATGCGTTTAGAAATGAATGAAATGGCGTCGCGTTTATCACCCATAAAACCATTAGGTAGTTATTTGCTGACGATGGATTGGAAAGGCTCTACAGCGAACATTACATTGACCAGTATCAAGGGACCAATGTTGCTAAGTGGAGCGGGGAATTTGCATGATGGACATATGCAATTTTCTGGGCGGGCAATGGCAGAGGCAGGGCAAGAAGACAGGTTGGCAAATTTATTGAATTTGCTTGGACAGCGCCGTAGGGACGGCAATAAAGATGTGATAGCGTTAGAGTTCAAATGAGAAAAAATCTATTGAAAGTAAGATCTGCCATGAGCGTATCAGTACAGAATGTGTTGCATCCCCAACAGAGTCGGCAAACTAATTTGAAGCGATTGCCGATAGCCGCATTCATAACGGCCGCCTGTTTTACGCTAAGTTTGTGTCCCGCGTATGCGCAAGATCCATCGCAAAATACTGCTGCGCTTAATTTTGTCGGCGCAGATATTGAGTCTGTGATCAAGGCAATTGGTCACTATACTGGTGTGACATTTATTATCGATCCACGAGTAAAGGGACAAATTAACTTAGTCTCCGAAAAGCCTTTAAGTAAGGATCAGGCGTTCAAACTACTGACTTCTAGTTTGCGCTTGCAGGGATATTCGGTAGTCACCGGGGACGGTTATACAAAAGTGGTTCCTGAGTCAGATGCCAAGTTGCAAGCGGGACCAATACAAGCTGAATCGCTAAAAGGTGATCAGATTGCTACTCAGATTTACCGCTTAAATTATGAGTCGGCAAATAATATCGTTACTGTTCTGCGTCCATTGATTTCACCCAATAACACGATCAATGCCAACCCTGGGAACAATTCCGTAGTTATTACAGATTACGCTGATAATTTAAAGCGTCTTACAAAAATAATTGGCGCATTAGATGTGCCCGCATCAAATGATGTCGACGTCATTCCAGTTAAAAATGCAATTGCTAGTGATATCGCAACGATGGTCACTCGTTTAACTGAAAGTGGTGGCGCATCTGCTGAAGGTGGAAAAGCTGTTCTGTTGGCAGATTCGCGTACTAACTCCATTATGATTAAAGCGCCTTCAGCAGCGCGAGCCAATTTAATCAAATCCTTAATCGCTAAATTGGATCAGCCGACTACTTTGCCAGGTAACGTGCATGTGGTTTATCTGAAGAACGCAGAGGCAGTGAAGTTAGCTCAAACCTTGCGTTCGATTATTACTCAAGACAGCTCATTGCCGTCCAGCGGAAATTCTTCTCTATCTTCAAGTAGTAACGGCGCGAGTTCTTTGGGTAGCAGCACTAACTCTAATGCTAGCCTTGGCGGGTCATCGACGAGTGGCTTATCCTCTGGATCGTCCACTGCTAGCTCTTCTCAAAGTAGCTTGTCGAGTGGTGGTGCAGGTGGTTTTATTCAGGCAGATGCAGCAACTAATACTTTGATTATTACTGCAAGTGAGACCGTTTATCGAAATTTGAGAACGATTATTGACCAGTTAGATGCACGCCGTGCCCAAGTATATGTTGAGGCTTTAATCGTTGAAATTAAAGCGAGTAAAGAGAACGATTTTGGTATTCAATGGTTGGGATTATCTGGTAATAGCAATAGCGATTATCGCGTTGGCGGCGGTACGTCATTTCAAACTACCACGAGCAATAACATTGGTGCGCTAATCGCAGGCAATGGATCGGCACTGCCTGGCGCTGGTTTGACCTTGGGATTGTTTAAACAGGTAAATGGCCAGCTTGGCTTAGGTGCGCTGGCGCATGCTCTTGAATCCAATGGCAATGGGAATGTTCTCTCAATTCCAACTTTGATTACTCTTGATAATGAAGAAGCGAAAATTATCGTTGGTCAAAACGTTCCCTTCATTACTGGTCAATATGCGACATCTGCTTCTGCTGGCGGTAGTGCTGGCGTAAATCCATTCACTACGGTGGAGCGTAAAGATGTGGGTTTGTCTTTAAAAGTCAAACCACAAATATCTGATGGTGGCTCAATCAGAATGTCGATTTATCAGGAAGTATCAAGCGTAGACAACACGACGACGAATAGTGCAGGTCTAATCACAAACAAGAGCGTGATCGAATCTAATGTGTTGGTCGATGATGGACAAATTATCGCACTTGGTGGTTTGATGAAAGACTCGATCGAAGATTCTAGCGAGGGCGTACCTCTGCTAAGTAATATTCCTGTACTAGGTAATTTATTCAAATATCAAACTAAGACCCGCGGTAAAACAAGTCTGATGATTTTTATACGGCCAGTCGTGATTCGTAATGCAGAACAAAGCGGCAATGTATCCTTGGATCGCTACGACTATATGCGTACGCAGATTGCCCCGGTAAAAGGAACTGATATGAATAGTCTGTTGCCGGAAATTGAAAAAGGTAAGTTATTTAAAACGCCTGTTGTAAATCCGGGTGATAAATCTGCGACGGAAAGCAAAGAGAGTAAATAACAGCATGCTAGAGAACCGATTATTGTCGTATGCGTATGCCCGTGACTTTTCAGTACTTGCTTGTCGTGATTTGAACGATTCAGCGGCATGTGTAGAACTAGCTGTATCCACCGAAACTAAACCTGCCGCTATTGCTGAAGTAGGGCGCCGTTTTGGCCGCGTTAAATTAAACGTGATGCCGCATGCAGACTTGCTGGAAATGATCGCCAGAACCTATGCAGGATCTGGCGGTGATGCTGCTGACGTAGTTGGTGAAGTAGAGTCTGATCTAGATTTGGCGAAGCTGATGCTGGATATGCCAGCGATTGAGGATTTGCTGGAGTCTGCCGATGATGCACCAGTCATTCGAATGATTAACGCTCTGCTGACGCAAGCATTGCGGGACGGTGCATCAGATATTCATATTGAGCCGTTTGAGCAAATTTCGATAGTGCGTTTTCGTATTGATGGTTCATTGCGTGATGTAGTGCGTCCGAAAAAAGCGATTCATGCCTCATTAGTATCGCGAATTAAAATCATGGCGCAGCTAGATATTGCCGAAAAGCGATTACCACAAGATGGACGTATTACTTTGCGTATTGGTGGTAAACCGGTTGATGTCCGCGTCTCCACCTTACCAACAGGGCATGGCGAACGCGCAGTATTACGTCTGCTTGATAAAGAGGCAGGTCGGTTAGATCTGAGTACCTTAGGGATGAGCCCCGATGTGCTGCCACAGTTTGATAAATTGATCGCGCAGCCACACGGTATCGTGCTGGTCACCGGGCCTACTGGCTCAGGTAAAACGACTACGCTGTATGCGGCATTGTCACGTTTAAATGCGGGTAAGACCAATATCCTGACAGTAGAAGATCCGATTGAATACGAACTTGCTGGCGTGGGACAAACTCAGGTTAATGCGCGTATTGATATGACGTTTGCCAAGGCACTTCGCGCTATCTTGCGACAAGATCCCGACGTCATCATGATCGGCGAGATTCGCGATTTAGAGACAGCGCAAATCGCGGTGCAAGCGTCGTTGACTGGGCATTTGGTGTTAGCGACTTTGCATACGAATGACTCTGCGGCAGCAGTCACTCGCTTGCTTGATATGGGCATAGAACCGTTCTTGCTGTCATCGTCTTTACTCGGTGTTATCGCACAACGATTAGTGCGTAAGCTCTGCACCCGTTGCAAACGTTTTGATGGTCAGGACTGGCATTCAGTCGGCTGTGAGCATTGTGGTCATACCGGGTATCAAGGACGAGTAGGGGTTTATGAATTGTTGCTGACGACAGAAGAAATTCGCTCGCAAATTCATCATCAGGCTTCCGAGGCAGAAGTCCGCACGGTAGCGCAGCGTGATGGCATGAAAACGATGCGTGAAGATGGCGATCGTTGGTTGACGGCAGGCGTTACCACCCGGGAAGAATTATTGCGAGTAACGAAAGAGTAAACCATCGTGCCAGCATTCAGATATGAAGCCATTGATCCAGATGGACTAAGCAAAAAAGGTGTGGTCAACGCAGATAGTGCGCGCGCAGCGCGTGCCGATTTGCGTAGCCAGAATTTTTTACCCATCACTGTTGAACTGATTGCCAATCAACTCGATGCGGAAGGTAAGAAGCGACGCAGTATTTTTGGCGAGCATTTATCTACAGTAGAACTTGCGCTATTTACCAGACAGTTAGCGAGCTTGTTAGAAGCAGGCTTACCCTTAGAGCAATCGTTGTCAGCCTTGTTAGAGCAATCAGAACGCAGTTATATCCGTGATTTGATTGCATCTATTCGCTCAGAAGTGATGGCCGGCGCGTCTCTGTCTGATGGTCTGAAACAGCATCCAAATGACTTTGCCGATATCTATTGCGCACTGGTTGCTTCCGGCGAGCAAATCGGTCATTTGTCGCGTGTATTATCGCGCTTGGCAGATTATATTGAGCGCCGCAATGCCTTGGTGCAAAAAGTCAAATTAGCCTTTACTTACCCGGCCATTGTCACGGTCGTTGCGTTTGCGATTGTGATATTTTTGTTGACCTATGTGGTGCCGCAGATCGTCTCTGTTTTTGCCAATACAAAACAAAAATTACCTTTCTTAACCGTGATGATGTTGGCGATATCTGATTTTGTGCGTAGCTATGGATTGTTCGTCGGAATCGTGATTGCAGTTGCGTTCTGGAGCTGGCGCATGGCGCTTAAGAATCCAGATGTCAAAATGCGCTGGCATACCTGGTTGTTAACGGCACCCTTATATGGCAAGTTTGAACGTAGTTTGAATACCTCACGCTTTGCCAGCACTCTGGCGATTACTACTGGCTCTGGCGTACCTATTTTGCGTGCTTTGCAAACCAGTCGGGAGACCTTGTCTAATGTCGCAATGCGCCAGCAAGTGGAAGATGCGACCGCCAGCGTACGTGAAGGTGTGGGCTTAGCGCGCGCGTTGTCAGCACATAAGCACTTTCCTCCTATGTTAATTCATATGATACGTGCAGGCGAAGTCACCGGTGAGCTGCCAGCGATGCTGGAGCGTGCATCTAATGCACAAGAACAGGATTTAGAGCGCCGTGCATTGACGATGGCAGGTCTGCTGGAACCCGCATTAATTCTGGCAATGGGTGTAGTTGTGCTACTGATTGTACTTGCCGTGTTGATGCCAATTATTGAAATTAATCAACTGGTTCGCTGACAACTTAATCACCAATATTGCAAACACTACCAAGCTATTGATCCTGACTAATCAGGCCAATTTATTGGGTAGATTAATCAAGGCGATTAACTTAGATGATTAACTAAGTTGAGTTATCTGCCATAAGCAAGGAATGAAATGAAGCGTGCCCCATTAATAGTCAGTTTTTTGATGTTTATTGCCTTATGTATGTCCCTTAGTTTTTGGGGTATCCATCTATTTAAACCGCAAGCACGTGCTGTAGCCGTACCGATGCAGTCTGCTGCATTTGAGCCAGGTGCTGGCCAGTGGGGTAGTGTATTTGGTCAAAGTCAAGTAGCACAAGCGGCTAGTAATTATCAATTAAAAGGCGTGATACTCGCTGTTCGACAAATAGAAAGTGTCGCCATCATCAGCGCCAATGGCAGGCCAGCTCAAGCTGTTGGGATTGATCAAGAGTTATCTCCAGGGGTCACGCTGAAGGCCGTTTATGATCAATATATTTTGATTTCTGAAAACGGTATTTCCAAGCGAGTTGAGCTGCCACCATCAGCAACTATTACCAGCGCACCGATCAGTCCAAATGGTGCTGCTACCATGGCTCCGCCAAATCCAATTGCGTTCCCATCAAACAGTCGTCAGGTTTTTAGTGGAAATAATCCTGGTATTTCTATTAGTGGTGGCGTACCTGTTTTAACGCCGCAACCAGCCTCTACACCAACGCCTCCAGATAATCAGCAATAACTGAAGATTAGTCTCAATACGGCTCAATCAGGCCGGTAAGTCTTCTAAGTCTATTAAGCCTATTAGTGAATACACTTCCTCAATTTTTACAAGATGCCTTGGCTCAGGCTCATCCATCCTGGCATCCAGCTTTGCACCAAGGTTTGGCCGCAGTAAAAGCGGCAGATCCAGAGTATTTGAGTAATCTGTCAGGCTCCCATTTTTTACCTACCGCGGGACGTTTATTTGCTGCATTTGCCATACCTATTGATGCGGTACGTTATGTGCTGGTAGGTGAGGGTCCTTATCCTCGGGAAGACAGTGCTACCGGATTTTGTTTTATGGATGGTGCCGTCACAGATTTATGGTCGCAAGAGACTGGCGGCGGCTTATCCAAAAAAGTGAATCGTGCAACATCGCTACGTAATTTCATCAAAATGTTATTGGTTACGGGCGGCTATTTGACGCTAGAAAACACTTCTATTTCTGCGGTTGCTGAGGTCGCAAGCAAAGCGAGAGCGACTGATTCTGTCTTCATTCAATCTCTGCCAGAGTTGCAAGATAATTTGCTCGCACAAGGATTTTTGTTATTGAATGCGTCATTGGTGTTTCGATCCGATGTTGCACCTGCCAAAGATGCAAAAGCCTGGCTGCCATTTCTTCAATCCATTTTTTTGGCATTGAACGATCAACAGCAAACGACAGTAAAGCCCACCATTCTGGTCTTATGGGGCAAAATTGCTGAACAGTTACAGCAGATGTCAGTGGTATCTTTATTTCAACAACAGATTGCTGAGCATCCGTACAACTTGTCATTTATTGGGAATAAAAATATGCAAGATTTTTTTGCCCCGATGAACTTGTTGCATAAACGTCTTGCATAAATACCTCTACTCATTCTGATCGTTAGCTAGATTTACCATTACGATAAATAACCGTAATAAAAATACTTAGGATACTGATTCAAATCTTCAATTGTGGAATAAACTAAGAACTGAAAATTTGTTGCTTTGTATCGCATAAAATTGCTTCAGTCTAAGCTACCGAAGATAAGGTCATCGCCAGTCGAGATAATCAGTGTAACTAAGATCAAACATGCTGAAAAAAATAGAAACTAATCAACTGCGAGTCGGAATGTACGTGCAGGAGTTATGCAGTTCCTGGATGGACACTCCATTTTGGCAAAAATCTTTTTTGCTAGAAGATCAAAATGTATTAAATAAGGTACTCAGCACAAAGATCAAAGAAGCTTGGATTGATACGATAAAAGGACTTGATGTTTTTCATCCCGCGGAAGATAGCGATGAAGAGCCTGAAGAAATTGTTGCAGAACCAACAGTTGCTAAACCAGTTGAGCCGGCTGAAGCCGTCCAGATGCAGTCGTTTAAAGAGATACGAAGTGTCTCAATGGATGAAGAGCTAGGACGTGCAGCAAAAATTGTTAGCAAATCGAAGCAAGCTGTTTTTTCGATGTTCCACGAGGCACGCATGGGCAATGCTGTTGATGTCGAGAATGCCTTGCCATTAGTTGAGGAAATTGCCTCTTCAGTCATGCGTAATTCTGGTGCTTTAATCGGCTTGGTTCGCCTCAAAACAAAAGACGATTACACCTACATGCATTCCATCGCGGTGTGTGCATTGATGATCGCGTTATCTAAGCAACTCGGGTTGAGTGATGCCGAAATACGCGATGCTGGTCTGGCCGGTTTATTACACGATATCGGCAAGATGATGGTTTCGTCTGATATTTTAAACAAGCCAGGCAAATTGACAGACGATGAATTTATATCGGTGAAGGAACATCCGGCAGCTGGTTATAAAATGTTGTTAGAGGTAAAGGGAATTAGCGACGTTGCTTTGGATGTTTGTCTGCATCATCACGAAAAAATGGACGGCAGTGGTTATCCCGATCGTTTATCGGGTGAGCAGATTAGCTTGTTTGCGCGTATGGGCGCTGTGTGCGATGTCTATGATGCCATCACATCTAATCGCCCCTATAAACAGGGCTGGTGCCCGGCGGAATCGTTGCGGAAAATGGCGGAGTGGAGCAAAGGTCATTTTGACGAAAAAATATTCCAGGCTTTCGTAAAAAGTATTGGCATCTTCCCAGTCGGAACATTAATCCGGCTGGAGTCTGGACGGCTTGGCGTGGTGGTCGAGCAGCAAGTCGGTAAGTCTTTGTTGTTACCTAAAGTGCGCGTTTTTTTCTCCATCAAATCTCTAGGTTATATTGTGCCGGAATTGATTGATTTAGCCCGGGCTGGTTCACAAGATAAAATTGTAGGCCGTGAGGATGCTAGTAAGTGGGGTTTAAAAGACATAAGTCGTTATTGGCTTGGTGATGCGACTTCCCCCACTGCTTGATTGGCATTTGAAAAGACGATTCTTAATGGTTGTTGCGACATGAATAAGCACTCATTTTGATTGCTTTTTTATTTGGATTGCTATTCAAGGTAAATATAATACTCATGATGAGTATATTTTAGTCGTCCAGAGATTAACTGGGCAATAAGGCATATTTTTTAAAAATATTGGGGAGTATATTGATTTTCGGCGTATTGAACTTGCGCTAGATTAAGCGGGGAATCTTATCCGTCTCTTTTATGATGGATGAGTTTTGCACAAGTTCTGCGTCGATATCTTTAATTAAGACTTACACAAAATTGTCCCAGTAAAGCGCAGCAACGAAGAAATTACTTTAGTGCTGCAAGAAGCTGGGCGGCTTTGCGTAAGTCTTATGCATGCAAAAAACTGAAAATTACTTCTCTGGCTGTATAACAACTTTGCCGGTAACTTTGCGAGCGGCTATATCGTTCAACGCAATCGCCGTATCTTTTAATGCATAGCGCCCAGAAATTCGTGGTTTGATTTTGCCTTCAGCTAACCAGCCAATTAATTCGCGCATTGCTGCCAGATTTGCTTTAGGTTCGCGTTTGGCAAATTCTCCCCAAAACACACCGACTAAAGAAGCACCTTTGAGCAGCGTTAAGTTTAATGGCAATTTCGGGATTTCACCATTTGCAAATCCCACGACCAGATAACGTCCGCGCCAAGCAATGGAGCGGAATGCAGGTTCTGCATAGATGCCACCAACCGGATCGTAAATAACATCTGGCCCTTTACCATCTGTTGCCGCTTTGATTGCCTCACGCAGGTCTTGTGTACTGTAGTTGATCGTCAGATCGGCGCCATGTTCTTTGCAAATAGCGAGCTTCTCATCGGACGAGGCCGCGGCGATTACGCGTGCCCCTAATGCTTTGCCGATTTCAATCGCTGCCAGGCCAACGCCACCGGCAGCGCCTAGCACCAACATCGTTTCTCCGGCTTTTAACTGAGCACGATCGACTACCGCGTGATGCGATGTGCCATAGGTGAGAGTAATCGCTGCTGCAGTATCGAAATCCATTCCAAGTGGCATAGGCATCACCGCTTGCGCAGGTGCTACGACCTGCTGTGCGAATGCGCTGTGACCGATGAAGGCAATTACTTTATCGCCGACCTTGATATTGCTGACTCCATCACCGACGGCCCTCACCACTCCAGACAATTCGCTGCCCGGGGTGAAAGGCAATTCTGGTTTAAATTGATATTTGTTTTGGATGATCAGAACATCTGGGAAGTTAACCCCGGCGGCTTTTACATCAATCACCACTTGTCCAGCGCTTGCAACAAGATCTGGCAACTCTTCTACGACCAAGGTATCTGGTAAACCCCATGCTTTGCAAAGTACGGCTTTCATGTATTTGTCTCCTCTTTAAAATAGTACGACCGTTTGATTTTGTGATTATGCCGCAAAAATCCGACGCTTGTCTCAAATTACAATGTTGCATCGGTTAAAATGTTTCTTATGAAAATCCTGATCAGTAATGACGATGGTTACCTCGCTCCTGGCATTGTCGCTTTGGCCGATGCTTTAGCATCTATTGCCGACATTGTCGTGGTCGCGCCTGACAGCAATCGCTCCGGTAGTTCTAACGCCTTGACATTGGATCGACCCTTGTCAGCTCAGCGCGCGTCGAACGGTTTTTATTTTGTGAATGGCACTCCCTCTGATTGCGTGCACATTGCGCTGACATCAATCATGCAGGAGAAGCCTGATTTGATCGTTTCTGGTATTAATCAGGGACAGAATATGGGGGACGATACTTTGTATTCCGGTACGGTAGCCGCCGCGACTGAGGGATATTTATTTGGCATACCCGCCATCGCTTTTTCGCAAGTCGATAAAGGATGGTCACATCTTGAGGATGCGGCAAAAATAGCACTGAACATGGTCAAGCAAGGTTTTACCGCGCTGCCCATACCCTATTTGTTGAATGTGAATATCCCTAATTTGCCTATGCCGGATATTAAAGGGATCCGTGCTGCGCGCCTGGGCAAGCGCCATATGTCCGAGCCTGTGATTAAAGCGCAAGATCCACATGGTCGTGTTATTTATTGGATAGGCCCACCAGGTAAAGCAAAAGAGGCAGGCGAAGGCACAGATTTTTTTGTGACAGCGCAAGGCTATGTATCGGTCACGCCTTTGCAAATTGATCTGACCAATACAAAACAACTATCGCAATTGCAAGACGATTTTGGTGTGGGTGAAGCATGACCAAAAATGAAAAACGTTTTCCCTTGCAATTGTCTTCCGTGATGGATAGCGCTAAGCAGCAAACGCATCGTCAATCTACTTCAGCGCATTTGGTAAAAACGGCGACACCCCAGACCGCGACGCAAAATGCCGCCAAACATGGAGCCACTAAACAAAATGCCGCAAAAAATTCGCTCCGGTCATCGTCGCTTAATCCTAATCCAACGACAAAATCTGATCAGACATCGTCCAGCGTAGTGAGCTCTCGTCCTTTAGTCTCGGACGGTGTGCGGCGTGCAATGGTGGCACGTGTTGCTCAGCAAGGTGTTAAAGATCGCTTAGTATTAGCTGCGCTGGAGGCAATTCCACGCCATCTTTTTATTGAGCCTGGTATGTCAAGTCAGGCCTATGTTGATGCTTCGCTTCCTATTGGGCATCACCAAACGATTTCACAGCCTTATATCGTGGCGCGCATGATAGAAATTATGCGTAATGATGGCAAACTCAATCGTGTTTTAGAAATCGGAACTGGCTGCGGCTATCAGGCTTCCGTATTGTCCTTGGTGGCAAAAGAGGTGTATTCGATTGAACGGATTAAAGCGCTGCACGAACTCGCTAAAAACAACCTGCGCCCCATGCGAATTGCGAATATTCGATTGCATTATGGCGATGGTATGTTGGGCTTGCCTCAAGTTGCGCCATTTGACGGTATCATCTTGGCTGCCGCAGGTATGGAAGTGCCAAAGGCATTATTGGAGCAGCTAGCAATTGGTGGCCGCCTGATCGCACCAGTGGGTGGCGCTAAACAAGTTTTACAATTAATTCAGCGTACCGCAAAACATGAGTGGCAAAGTTCGATACTTGAGCAATGTCATTTCGTCCCTTTACATCAAGGCGTCATCTAAATTTGATGAATCCATTATTTAATTAATTGAATCTGCAATGAGTATGAAGAAATTAAAGTTATTAATCACATTAGTCCCCGCAGTTGCTCTATCAGGTGTTATCACTGCGTGTAGTACCACGCCCAATAATGCCCCGGTGATTGATCGCGGAAGTGACAGCATAAAAGCAGACTCCAAAGGTGTTACGGACGTATCAAAAGTCGCGCCAAAACCAGCCGATACTCGCGGGACTTATGTTGTTAAGCGTGGTGATACTTTATTCAGAATTGCGTTAGACAATGGGCAAAGTTATAGCGATCTGGTCGCATGGAATAACTTAAAAAATCCTAATGACATTAAAGTAGATCAAGTTTTGCGCGTAGCGCCGCCAGATGGAACCGCCTCTGTGCAAACAGGCAGTGTCAACACCAGTGGCGTAGAAGTGAGATCGCTTACGGCGGCACCAATAAATCCATCAACCAATAAGACCAGTCCACGCGGTGATAAGCGTCCATATTCAGACGCCAATTTAGCTGAGCTACAAAAGCTTGATTCGACTGGTGCAGTGAGTCCTGCCACTCCGGTTGTTGCTAAATCAGATGTCGTGCCTCCGGCTGCGGTAGTTGCTGTTCCTAAGCGAGATAAACCAATTGACGCTGCAACTCCAGACAGCGATGTGGTGGATTGGATCTGGCCAGCAGAGGGGAAAGTAATCGCCGGATTTGATGATGCAAAAAATAAGGGCCTCGATATTTCAGGCAAACTGGGACAGAGTGTCATGGCTGCTGGCGCTGGCAAAGTAATGTATGCCGGTAACGGTATTCGTGGATATGGTAATCTTGTGATCATCAAGCATACAAGCACCTTGCTCTCTGCATATGCTCACAACAAAACCATTTTGGTCACTGAAGGACAGACTATTGCAAAAGGGCAGAGAATTGCCGAGATGGGTGATTCTGATAGTGATACTGTGAAGTTGCATTTTGAAATCAGGCAGCAAGGCAAGCCAGTTGATCCGTCTAAATTTTTGCCGCATCAGTAATTAGTAATCGGTTACTAGAAACAATGCTAGAGCCAACGCTAGAATCAAGAGCAATCATTATTTAATTTTGGTTAGAAAATAATTAGTCAGTAAGTTCAAAATAGGATAAGTCGTTTAACTCACACTATGCCCAATACTTCAACTAAACATCAACTGCAATCGCCTGAAACGGACGACGATCAAGATCAAGATGGTCTGGTTGATGCCAACGCTGAACGATCCAACTCATCAGATTTTTCTGAAGATGAGGTTGAAGAGGCTGAGGATGGGCAAAACGATAATCCGATTTCTTTAATCGTTGCTCCGATTGATGAGCTGAAAACAGTATTAGCCGCTGAGTTGTCGACCGATACGACGCAGCATTATCTGAATCAAATCGGCACTCGCCCATTGTTCTCTGTCGCAGAAGAATTGCACTATGCAACTTTGGCCAAGCAAGGTAATTTTGAAGCACGCCAAAAAATGATCGAGCACAATTTGCGGCTCGTCGTTTCCATCGCTAAGCATTACATCAATCGCGGCGTCGCCTTGCTCGATATGATAGAGGAGGGTAATCTGGGGTTGATGCATGCGATTGATAAGTTCGAGCCTGAGCGCGGCTTCCGTTTTTCGACTTACGCCACATGGTGGATACGCCAGAGTATTGAGCGCGCCATCATGAACCAAGCGCGCACTATCCGTTTGCCTGTGCACATGGTGCGTGAACTGAACCAGATTTTACGTGCCAAATATCATCTGGAATCACAGCAGCATGATGGTCGTGATGCTGCGCTAGAAGATATCGCCCATTTGGTCGACAGACCGCTGGATGAGGTGCAAGATATTCTTGCTTTGTCTGAGCATGCAACATCGCTCGATACGCCTCTGGATAATGATCCGCAATCTAGTTTGATGGACATGCTGCCAGGTGATAGCGATGACACACCGGATATTCGTGCAGAGCAGCATGAGATGACTATTTTGGTCAGAGATTGGTTGTCTAAGCTGCCGGACAAGCAACGTATCGTCATCGTGCGTAGGTTTGGCCTTGATAATGATGATCCCGCAACGCTAGAGACCTTGGCGGATGAAATGGGTATCACGCGTGAACGTGTGCGACAAATCCAGCAAGAGGCGCTGATTAAGCTCAAGCGATCCTTCTCGTCGCGCGGCGTAGAACGTGATGCACTACTGTGATTTACCTGACTGATGTGCTTTGGGCTGCACTGTAAGTAAGGTAATTTCTAGCTGGTTGTGAGCCTGCTCCCAAGTTTCTACGCGCTTTCTCCGTAGTTTCTCCTATAATCCCGTTTTCTGAATTAAACCTGATCGGCGTGATCTGTGCATCACGCCGCAATTATTATGAATACTATTAATATCCGTTCTTTCGACATGGACGCACGTGGCGTTGGTCATCTGGAAAATGAAGATGGCACTCCAGGAAAAGTTGTTTTTGTTGAAGGAGCTTTGCCAGGTGAGGTAGTTGGCTTCAGTACATTCAAAAAGAAGGCGACCTGGGAAGCTGCCAATATGACGCACTTGGTGCGCGAGTCGTCACAACGGGTTAAGCCTAAATGTGAATTTTTTGGCGTATGCGGCGGTTGCTCTATGCAGCACCTGGAGTCAAATGCACAAGTGGCGATGAAGCAGCGCGTGCTGGAAGATAATCTCTGGCATATTAGCAAGGTGAAAGCAGAGACGATGTTGCGACCGATTTATGGTCCGACTTGGGGCTACCGTTATCGCGCCCGGCTTTCTGTGCGTAATGTACATAAAAAAGGCATAGTCTTAGTCGGTTTTCATGAGAAAAAATCTCGCTATGTCGCCAATATGGAAACCTGCGAGATTTTACCGCCGCATGTGTCTGCAATGCTCATGCCATTGCGTGATCTGATTTCGTCTTTATCGATTATTGAGGCGTTACCACAAATCGAGCTAGCGATAGGCGAGGACGTAACCGCAATGGTATTACGCATCATGGAGGCACTGACTGCCGAGGATGAAGTAAAGCTGAAGGCTTTTGCAGATCAATATCAAGTCCAATGGTGGTTGCAAACCAAAGGGCCAGAAACAGCCACCCCGTTTTATCCAGAGCAAAGTGAATTGCATTATTTATTGCCCGAGTTTGGTATAAAAATGCCATTTAAGCCGACTGATTTTACTCAGGTTAATCATCATATCAATCGAGTTCTGGTCGAGCGTGCTCTGCGTTTGCTGGATGTGCAAAAAGACGAACGCATTGCCGACTTGTTCTGCGGTTTAGGCAATTTCACGCTGCCGATTGCAACTTTAGCAAAAGAAGTTGTGGGGATCGAGGGTAGCTCCACGTTGACAGAGCGGGCAATGGAGAATGCTCGTGCCAACGGATTAGAGGCGACGACTTCATTTGGTACGCGTAATTTGTTTGAAGTTACTGCGCAAGATTTCGTTGCCTTGGGTAAGTTTGATCGTTTTTTGGTCGATCCCCCACGCGATGGTGCGATGGCAGTTTGCCAAGCCCTGATCGATTTGGGCAGCTTAGCGCCAGAGTTGAAGCCTAAGCGTATTGTGTATGTGTCATGTAGTCCATCCACGCTAGCACGTGATGCTGGCATGTTGGTCAATCAGGCCGGCTATCGCTTGAGTTTTGCTGGCGTCGTCAATATGTTCCCACATACTTCTCACGTAGAATCGATGGCAGTTTTTGATTTGGATTAGTTTAATACTGGGCGGGTGTATTTAAAATTATCCATAGAAATGCTGGATAATACGGCTAATTATGCATATACTCCCCGTAATTCAGAAAAATTTCTAGATTAAATGTTGATTTAGTTAACCGGGCTGATCGTCGCATATACCATTTTGCAGTTTTTACACTCGCGTTTGGAGATAAACAACTGATCTGATTGGTGCTTTCGGCGACCAAGTACTTATTTAAAAATAATTCTTGCAAGTAATTGTCTTTATTGGCAACTTACCTCAGATTGGTCGCTTTTATGATAAAATAGAGGGTTAGACGAATTCTTGAAATTTTGTCTTAACCCTTTCATTTTATTGGAGTTTTTAGATGGCTATCGAACGTACATTGTCTATTATTAAGCCTGACGCAGTTGCAAAAAACGTTATCGGTCAAATTGTTAGCCGCTTTGAAGCTGCTGGCTTGAAAGTAGTCGCTGCCCGCTTGACGCAATTGTCCCGCGCTGAAGCAGAAGGTTTTTATGCAGTTCACGCTGCACGCCCATTCTTCAAAGATCTGGTTGATTTCATGATTTCTGGCCCAGTTTTTGTTCAAGCATTAGAAGGCGAAGGCGCGATTTTGAAAAATCGTGATCTGATGGGTGCAACAGATCCAAAGAAAGCAGAAAAAGGCACAATTCGTGCAGATTTCGCAGAATCAATCGACGCAAATGCAGTACACGGTTCCGATGCAGCTGAAACAGCCGCCATCGAAATCGCTTACTTCTTCCCAGCGTTGAACGTGTACTCACGTTAATCACAGTTTGTAATATCGTCTTGTTTTGATAGTGATACTTAAGCAGGATGTGAAGGAGGATGCATATGACGGCTCTCACCAATTTGTTGGACCTAGATCCCTTGCAACTCGTCGCTTATTGCGGTGAGTTGGGTGAGAAGCCGTTTCGCGCCAAGCAATTGCAGCGCTGGATACACCAGTTCGGTGCCAGTAGTTTCGAAGAGATGAGCGATCTCGCAAAATCGCTAAGAGAAAAATTATCTACGCGAGCCTTTATTGCCGCTCCTGCGATCATTAGCGACCATACGTCAACAGACGGGACGCGCAAATGGTTGTTGGATGTGGGACAGGGCAATGCTGTAGAAGCAGTATTTATCCCCGAAGAGAATCGTGGAACCTTGTGTATCTCCACCCAGGCCGGTTGTGCAGTCAATTGCCGCTTTTGCTCAACGGGTAAGCAAGGATTTAATCGTAATTTAAGCGTTGGTGAAATTATTGGTCAACTTTGGATGGCTGAGTTTTTATTACGTAAAACTAAAGGTATAGCGCCGGGACCAAAAGGCGAACGTCAAATTACTAACGTAGTAATGATGGGGATGGGCGAACCTTTATTGAATTTTGAGCCAACGGTCACCGCTTTGCGTCTGATGTTAGATGATAATGCCTATGGTTTATCACGTCGTCGTGTTACGTTGTCTACCAGCGGTGTGGTGCCGATGATTGATAAGTTGTCCCAAGAGTGTGCAGTGGCGTTGGCAGTGTCTTTACATGCCTCAAACGACACTCTGCGCGACAGCTTAATACCATTAAATAAAAAACACCCGTTGCATGAATTAATGGCGGCTTGCAAGCGGTATTTGGATTATGCTCCACGTGATTTCGTGACATTTGAATACTGCATGTTGGATGGCGTAAATGATACCGATCAACATGCTCGTGAGCTGGTGCAATTAGTTAAAAATGTTCCCTGTAAGTTTAACTTGATCCCGTTTAACCCTTTTCCGGAGTCGGGTTTAAAACGTTCGGCCAATCCTCGTATAAAGGCTTTTGCCCAAGTGCTGATGGATGCGGGATTAGTGACAACCATACGTAAGACGCGAGGCGATGATATTGATGCCGCCTGTGGGCAGTTAGCAGGTGAGGTCCAGGACCGAACACGAGTGCAAGAACGTATGCAAAAAATGGCGGAATATCAAACCAAGTTCGGTAAAAATTTTGGCAAGATCGTGGAGATCACTCAGTGAAAATTTTTGGATTGCACTATCGTTTTTTATCCGGCGTCGTACTGGCGCTGATGTTGTCCGCATGTGCAAGCAAAAAACCTGAGGGGTTTAAGCCTGAGAGTAACCCGCCAGCTGAAAGCGTCGATTTGCAAAAGAGAGCAGCTATTCGCATGGAATTGGCGATTGGCTATTATCAGCAAGGACAATATAAAGTCGCACTGGATGAAATTAGGCAGGCGTTGATCATGTCCCCTGATTTAGTTGATGCCTATAGCGTCAGAGCTTTGATATACATGGATACTGGTGAGAAGCAGCTGGCGGAAGATGATTTTCAACGTGCTTTAAAATTGACTCCCAATAATTCGGATATAGCAAATAACTACGGTTGGTTCTTGTGCCAAAATGGAAAAGAAAAACAGGCAATGACTTACTTCGATAAGGCATTGAAAGATCCTACGTACTCGAATCCGATTAAGGTGCTTAACAACGCTGGTGTTTGTAGTTTGCGGCTAAAAGATACTGCCAAAGCAGAGGGATATTTTATGCAGGCATTTCGGGCTGACCCATCTAGTCCAACCATAAATGCAAATCTTGCAAAAATTTACTTTGATCGGGGTGAGTACGAGAAAGCCAAGTTTTATATAAACCGTGTACTCAAAGCGGATGTATTTGCTGCAGATGTCCTTTGGTTGGCTATTAAAATAGAAAATAAACTGGGTGATCAGTCGGCTGTCAACGGTTTGGGCGTGCAATTGCGGCGACGTTACGCCAATTCTAAAGAATACGCTCTGTTTCAGCAGGGAGCTTTTAATGAATGATGCTGGTGTGAGTTTGCCTGAAGATCAATTAAATTTATCTATAGTTGCCGATGATGTAGTAATTGACACATCTACAATCAAGTCTGCAGGAGCTTTTCTTGCATTGATGAGGCAACAAAAAGACTTTACTGTCCAGCAAATAGCGGATCAGTTAAAGCTTTCTGCAAGGCAGATAATTGCATTAGAAGCTGATCAATTTGATGCTTTGCCAAAAATGGTAATAGTTCGAGGTTTTATACGGTCTTATGCTAAGTTACTTAAAATAGACGGAGAACCAATTTTGGCATTGTTGCCGAAAAATTTGGAACCTCCAGTTCAGTCCGCGTATTTGAGACCTGCACTGACAACTCCGTTTCTTGAATCCAGATTGCCTTTAATGGGACGTCAGGACGCAAATAACAAAAAATACGTGTGGGGAGCCATTGTTCTTGCTGTGTTGGCGATTAGTTTTTTTGTGATGCAAAAATATGAACGCATCAGTTTTATTCAAAATTTAATATCTTCTAAATCCTCATCCAGTTTGGGGACAACGACCAGGATCGCGATCCCGTCAGATTTGGCGCCCCCCGTTGCCTTAGACACTCTAACCACTCAAAAGAGCTCAGATGGACAACTTCAAATCCCGTCTTCTGATACGGCGCGGGCTAAGGTTGCGCAGTCTGATCAAGGCACAGTTGCGGATGTCTCTCCAGTGCCACCTTTAAATACTAACGTGTCTGATCAGCAAGCAACTATTTCCGCTCAATCTACCCTGCCTGCGGTAGTTAATTCACCAAATAATTTAATAAAATTTAAATTTCGGCAAGATTCTTGGATACTACTAAAGCGTGAAAACGGTAGCGTATTAACGTCCCACATGGCAAAGGCCGGAACAGAAGAGAGTTTTGATGTAAAAGAAGTTTTGCAGATAAAAATTGGCAATGCAGCTGGTGTTGATGGGACATTACGTGGCGTTTCTCTAAATATTGCGCCGACAAAAGAAAGCAACGTTTTTAACCTAAGTGTGAAGTAAGTATGACATCTTCTTTTTCTGGCATAGCATCTGGACCATTTATACGCCGCTTGAGCCGGAGTACAAAAATTGTATATGGCTCGCGTCAAGTTATCGTTGGTGGTTCTGCGCCAGTTGTGGTTCAGTCGATGACAAACACGGATACCGCTGATGTAATCGGTACTGCCATTCAAATTAAAGAGTTAGCAAGAGCTGGTTCTGAACTTGTTAGGTTGACTGTTAATAATGCGGAAGCTGCGGCAGCAGTGCCAGCGATTCGTGCGCAATTGGATAAGATGGAAATAGATGTTCCCTTGGTTGGGGATTTTCATTACAACGGACATACGTTGCTAAAAGACTTTCCTGATTGTGCCCGGGCTTTATCCAAGTATCGTATCAATCCAGGCAATGTAGGGCAGGGCGCAAAACGCGATACTCAGTTTGCACAGATGATAGAGATGGCATGTTTCTACGATAAGCCTGTTCGTATCGGAGTGAACTGGGGGAGTCTCGATCAAGCTTTACTCGCGCGTATTATGGATGAAAACGCACAGCGTGCAGAGCCGTGGAGTGCGCAAACGGTGATGTATGAGGCGTTGATTACATCTGCAATAGAAAATGCACAACGAGCTGAAGAGCTAGGTTTAGCTGGCGATAAGATTATTCTGTCTTGCAAGGTTTCAGGAGTGCAGGATTTAATTGCTGTGTATCGAGAACTTGCGCAGCGCTGTGACTTTCCTTTGCATTTAGGCTTGACAGAAGCAGGTATGGGCAGCAAAGGTATTGTGGCATCGACAGCCGCACTATCTGTGTTGTTGCAAGAGGGGATTGGCGATACGATTCGTATTTCTCTTACTCCTGAGCCAGGCGGTGATCGTTGTAAGGAAGTCGTAGTTGGGCAAGAAATTTTACAGACGATGGGTTTAAGAAAATTCACTCCTATGGTGATTGCTTGCCCAGGATGCGGGCGTACTACTTCTACTGTATTCCAAGAATTGGCAGATAGTATTCAAACCTTTTTACGCGATCAGATGCCTGTTTGGAAAAAACAATATCCCGGCGTGGAAAGCATGAATGTTGCGGTGATGGGCTGTATCGTAAATGGTCCCGGAGAATCCAAACATGCCAATATTGGGATTAGCTTGCCTGGTACCGGCGAGTCTCCTGCCGCACCCGTTTTTATTGATGGAGCAAAGGCGCTCACTTTGCGAGGCGATAATATCTCAGAAGAATTCCAAGCTATCGTATTGGATTATGTGAAGAATCATTACACTCCCTCTAATGTGTAACCAACGTATGCGGCTAATAAATAATTAGGTTGTAAAGTATGTCTGAAAATAAAAAAATAGAAAAAATTGTTGGTGTGAAGGGGATGAATGACCTTCTTCCAACCGATTCTCCCTTATGGGAATTGTTTGAAAATACGGTGCAGTCTGTTTTGAAGAGTTATGGCTTTCAACAAATTCGTACGCCTATCGTTGAGCCTACGGCCTTATTTGCTCGCGGTCTTGGTGAAGTTACTGATATCGTTGAGAAGGAAATGTACTCCTTTGAAGATGCAATGAATGGGGATAAATTAACCCTGCGTCCAGAGAACACGGCCGGCGTTGTGCGTGCAGCACTAGAGCATAATTTGACTTACGAAGGTCCGCGACGTCTTTGGTACAACGGACCCATGTTTAGGCATGAAAAGCCGCAACGTGGACGCTATCGTCAATTCCATCAAGTAGGGGCTGAGGCTTTAGGCTTTAGTGGCCCTGATATCGATGCAGAATTAATCATTATGTGTCAGCGTCTTTGGGATGATTTAGGTTTGCAAGACGTACGTCTTGAACTAAATTCGATTGGTGACGCAGAAGAGCGTATTCAGCATCGTGTAGCATTGATTGCCTACTTTGAACATCATAAAGATATTTTAGATGCCGAGGCGCAGCGACGCTTGCATAGCAATCCTCTGCGTATTCTTGACACTAAAAATCCGGCAATGCAAGAAATGGTAAATGCTGCACCTAAGCTGCTTAGTTATCTTGGTGAAGAGTCTATGTCACACTTCTTAGGTGTTCAAAAAATATTGCGTGACAATAGTATTCCATTCACGATCAATACACGTCTGGTGCGCGGCATGGATTATTACAACCGTACAGTTTTTGAGTGGGTAACTGATCAATTGGGTTCACAAGGTACAGTGTGTGCAGGTGGTCGCTATGATTCCTTATTTAGTATTTTCGGTGGTAAACCTACTCCCGCTTGTGGCTTCGCAATGGGGATTGAGCGATTGTTGGAGTTAATGAAAGCATCTGGCGAGACACATGCGCCAGCCCAATGCGATATCTATCTTGTGCATCAAGGTAGCAAAGCACAAGAACAATCTTTCGTATTAGGCGAGCGTTTGCGCGATGCGGGGCTAGATGTTGTGTTACATTGCGCAACTGCAAGCGGTGTAGGTAGTTTTAAATCGCAAATGAAAAAAGCAGACGGTAGTGGAGCAGCCTACGCAGTCATCATCGGTGAGGATGAGTCCGCATCGAATACTGTCAGTATCAAAGCAATGCGCACGGAAGATATGGAGAATAACCAAGTCACGGTGCCGTTTGATACTGCTGTTGATTATTTGGTTGACCAGATCGCTGGGATCGGTGATGCAGGCGAATGCTGTGACGATCCAACTCATATTCATATTCATCACTAGACTTTATACAAAATGGCATACGATCTCGAAGAACAAGAGCAATTAGACACTCTCAAAGCATGGTGGAAACAATACGGCAACCTAGTTACTTGGCTGTTGGTAATCGCTTTATCTGCTTACGCTGCATGGACGGGCTGGACCAGCTATCAGCGTGATCAGTCAAGTCAGGCGTCACAATTGTATGACGTGCTACAAAAGGCGGTGCAAGCTAAAGATAATGCAAAAGTGCAGCGAGCGGCTAATGACGTCGTTCAAAAATTTTCTAAAACACCATATGCGGCAATGTCCGCAATGACAGCAGCTAAGAGTGCTTTTGATGCTGGAGATATCAAAGTAGTCAAAGCCCAATTACATTGGGTCATTGATCATAGTAGTGTGGAAGAATATAAAGCGATCGCAAAAATTCGTTTAGCAGGTATTGCCTTGGATGAACGAGCTTACGATGAAGGACTAGCTTTTTTGTCAGGTGATTTTTCGCCAGAATTTGCTGGAGATATTGCTGATCGGAAAGGCGATATTTATCTCGCTCAAAATAAACCTGTAGAAGCCCGCGCTGCATTTCAGAGTGCATTAGAAAAGACAAAAGAGAAAAATCCTGCGCGTCAGTTAATCCAAATAAAGCTCGATGCTCTTGGTGGTGCCGAGGCTAAGCTTGCAAGTAATTCAGCTAGTAAATAATAGGAGTAGTTCATGCATTTTTCTGGCAAATTGCTGGCCTCATTAGTATTGCTTTCCCTCGCGGCTTGTTCCTCTATGAATCCGTTTGCGAGTAAGTCTGAAACAAAAAATATTCCGGCTACCTTGCAGGATTTTACTGTGACCATGCCAGTGAAGACTCTTTGGTCAAGCTCGGTTGGCTCATCAGGTGAATATGTATTTACGCCTGCTCAAGTTGGTGCAGACGTATATGCGGCTGCAGTGGATGGTACTGTAGTTAGATTGGATGCTGCTAATGGTCGGGCGGTCTGGCGTATCAATGCAGGCTCTTCTTTGACTGCTGGAGTTGGTGCTAGCGCTTCTGTAATAGTTGTTGCAGGGCGAAAAGGTATGTTATTCGCTTTTGATACCGAGGGTAAGTTGCACTGGAGTGTACAAACTTCCAGCGAGATACTTTCCTCTCCAGCTGTGGCCAAAGATGTTGTGGTTGTTCGTAGTATGGATAACAAAATCGCGGCGTACGATATAGCAACAGGAACAAAAAAATGGTCTATCGAGAGACCACTGCCAATTTTGACCTTACGTACCATTCAAGGCATCGCAATCGCGGATCAGTGGGCTATAGTCGCATTGCCTGGCGGTAAGCTAGCATCTTTTTCTTTAGCTAATGGAGGTTTGCGTTGGGAGGTTGCTGTTGCAGATCCTAAAGGTGCGACTGAGCTTGAGCGAATTACCGATGTTTCTGGAACTCCGTTTATTATTGGAAATGAGGCTTGTGTTTCTGCTTATCAAGGACGTGTTGGTTGTTATGACTTAACCACTGGTGCTGCGCGCTGGGCGAAAACTTTATCCAGCGAAGTTGGTGTAAGTGCAGATGAGCGATTTGTTTTTGCCGCAGATAATTCGGGCGCTGTATCCGCTTATGCTCGTAGTACCGGTGCTAGTGTTTGGCGAAATGATAAATTAGCTTACAGGCGTTTGTCCGCACCAATTTCTTTCGGTCGAGCTGTTGCTGTTGGCGACGGTTCTGGCTTTATCCATTTTCTCTCACGAGAGGATGGTTCTTTCATCGGTCGTATTAGTACCGATGGCAGTCAAATTTTGGCAGCTCCAACTGTAGTTGGCTCGAGTTTGATCGTTCAAACCAAATCAGGGGCAGTGGTTGCATTGACAACCGAGTAATACTAAATGAAGCCGGTTATTGCACTTATAGGTCGACCAAATGTCGGCAAATCCACGCTGTTCAATCGACTTACTCGCTCTCGTGACGCGCTAGTGGCAGATCTTCCTGGTTTGACAAGGGATAGGCATTACGGTGAGGGACGTATTGGTGAACGTCCATTTTTGGTTATAGATACTGGTGGTTTCGAGCCCGTTGCCAAAGAAGGCATCATGCATGAAATGGCTAAGCAAACTAAGCAGGCTGTAGCTGAGGCTGATGTGGTTGTGTTTATCGTTGATGGACGTCAGGGTTTGACTCCGCATGATAAAACTATTACGGATTTTTTGCGAAAATCTGGACGCTCCGTGATGTTGGTAGTAAATAAAGCTGAGGGTATGAAATATAGCTCTGTTACAGCCGATTTTTATGAATTAGGGTTAGGCGATCCGTACGTCATTTCAGCAGCGCACGGAGATGGCGTAACAGATTTAGTTGAGGAGTCGTTAGACATTGCGTTTGCGCAAAGACCTCCAGAATTGGAGGAGCCAGATGATGTCGTAAGGGGAATCAAGCTCGCGATAGTTGGGCGTCCCAATGTTGGTAAATCAACTTTAGTTAACACACTATTAGGCGAGGATCGGGTCATAGCATTTGATATGCCCGGTACTACCCGTGATTCGATTGAAATTCCTTTTGAGCGCGATGGAAAACATTACACTTTGATTGACACAGCGGGTATTCGCCGCCGTGGAAAAGTGTTTGAGGCAATAGAAAAATTTTCTGTAGTCAAAACTTTACAATCGGTTTCGGAAGCAAATGTCGTGTTGCTGATGCTCGATGCGCAGCAAGATATATCTGAGCAAGATGCACATATAGCGGGCTTTATCTTGGAGTCTGGACGAGCCTTAGTTATTGGTGTCAATAAATGGGATGGCTTGCAAAGCGACAGACGCGATGAAATCAAATTAGATATTGAACGTAAGCTAAATTTTTTAACATTTGCTAAGTTTCATTTTATTTCTGCTTTAAAAGCTAGCGGTATTGCCTCTTTAATGAAATCAGTCGATGCTGCTTATGCTGCAGCAACAGCGAACTTATCAACGCCAAAATTAACTCGTGCGTTGATAGAAGCTGTGGAGCATCAGCAGCCGAAGCGTAAAGGCTCGATAAGACCTAAGCTGCGTTATGCCCACCAAGGCGGTCAAAATCCACCCATTATTGTTATTCACGGCAATGCCTTGGATTCCATTGGTGATGTATATAAACGCTATTTGGAAAAACATTTCCGAGAAACCTTTTCTTTAGTGGGAACCCCTTTGCGCATAGAAATGCGCTCAGGTAAAAATCCTTTCTCTAAAACTGAAAAATAAGAATTTTCATTTGATCGTTGGTGGATCTAGCAAGCAGCGCAAGCGAAAATAGATTACAGTTACAAGGTAATCAACTATTGGGACTCTTGAACTTTTGCAATGTGTCCCCAACTCCTGATCACAACAACATATTGGAGCTGTTATGAGTAATAAAGGGCAACTGTTACAAGACCCGTTCTTGAACGCACTTCGTAAAGAACATATTCCTGTATCCATCTATTTGGTGAATGGCATTAAGTTGCAAGGTCATATTGAATCTTTTGATCAATACGTAGTTTTATTGCGTAATACAGTGACGCAGATGGTATACAAACACGCCATTTCTACTGTTGTTCCCGCACGTGCTGTGACCATCAATACTGAGTCAGAGCCCGAGTAATTATTAGGCATTTATTTTTTGAAAAATAAAATTTTTCTATGCGCGCCGTTTTAATCGGTGTGGACTTCGGTAAAGATGATTTTGCCGCTAGTTTAGAAGAACTATCTCTGCTCTCCCAATCTGCGGGGGCAGAGCCCATCACAACCATTACCTGCAAGCGCTCTAGTCCTGATGCTGCGTTATTTGTGGGCTCTGGTAAAGCGGATGAGATTGCAAATACCATTGCTGATGCTGAGCTCGATATTGCAATCTTTAATCATGCATTATCACCTGCACAACAGCGGAATTTAGAGCGACGTTTGAAAATACGGGTGGTCGACAGAACTAGTCTGATTCTTGATATTTTCGCGCAGCGTGCTCATAGTCATGAAGGTAAAGTCCAAGTCGAATTAGCGCAGTTGCAGCATCTTGCTACAAGGTTGATACGCGGCTGGACTCATCTGGAGCGACAAAAGGGTGGTATTGGTTTGCGCGGGCCTGGAGAGACTCAGCTTGAAACTGATCGCCGTTTAATCGGGGATCGAGTTAAAGCACTTAAAGCTCGTATGGGTAAGTTGCATAAGCAGCGTGAAACACAAAGACGTTCGCGTGGTAGAAGCCACACCTTTTCAGTATCTTTGGTTGGTTATACCAATGCGGGTAAATCTACGTTATTTAATTCGTTGACGAAGGCGGGTGCTTACGCAGCAGACCAGTTGTTTGCTACGTTAGACACTACATCACGACGTTTGTATCTTGCCGATGCAGGTAGTGTCGTGATATCTGACACGGTAGGGTTCATCAGGGAACTACCGCATCAATTGGTCGATGCATTTCGTGCTACTTTGGAAGAGACAATTCATGCCGATCTGTTGTTGCATATAGTTGATGCAAGTAGCCCAGTGCGCTTAGACCAAATTCAACAAGTTAATGACGTATTGAAAGAGATCGGTGCTGACCATATTCCTCAATTATTGGTTTGGAATAAGATCGATTTGGCTGGTTTGGAGCCGAGTTTGGAGCTAGGTGAGTATGATAAAATTCAAAGAGTTTTTTTGAGTGCGCAAACTGGTGCCGGAGTAGGTTTGTTGCGGCAAGCGGTTACAGAGTTTGCTAAAGACTACGCATTAAAAAGAAATAATCCAGTAGAGATCGCCCAGTTTGATGATGCGCGGTTTGTCTAAAAATTTATTCAGTATTAAGTCTATTTGTAGTTCAACTCATTATTTTATTGGATAACGACAGAATGTTCGTTTCACTTCTAAAAAAAATTGGCTTAACGATGTCGTTGAACGATCCTCAGTGGGGTCGTGGCTCTCAAAATAACGACAAGGATGGCAAGAAGCCACCTGAGGGCCCACCCGATTTAGAGAAATTATGGCGCGACTTTAATGAACGCATTAGTCGTTTCCTAGGCTCAAAAAATAATGGTAATAATGGCGGCGGTGGCGGTGGATTCACTCCTGATGCTGCCAGTGCTAAATTAGGTGTAAGCATCATCGTTGTTGTGCTGGCGTTTATTTGGTTAATCAGTGGATTCTTCATTGTTCAAGAAGGTCAAACCGGCGTTATTACGACATTTGGTAAGTTCAGCCATACAACAATGTCCGGTTTTAACTGGCGTTGGCCTTACCCGATTCAGGCTCATGAAATCGTCGACGTTTCTCAGGTACGCACCGTCGAAGTTGGTTATCGCTCCAATGTTAAGAATAAAGAGCCAAAAGAAGCACTGATGTTGACCGAGGATGAAAATATCATCGATATTCAGTTCGCCGTTCAATATAAATTAAAGAGTGCGTCTGATTGGCTGTTTAATAATCGTGATCCAGAGGGTACGATCAAGCAAGTTGCAGAAACTGCGATTCGTGAAGTTGTAGGGAAAAGTAAAATGGATTTTGTTCTGTACGAGGGACGAGAAAAGGTTGCGCAAGATGTTGGTGCTTTAATGCAGCAAATTCTTGAACGGTATCAAGCCGGTGTACAGGTTGCGAATGTCACGATGCAAGGTGTACAGCCTCCTGAGCAAGTACAAGCAGCTTTTGATGATGCCGTAAAAGCAGGTCAGGATAAAGAACGTCAAAAAAACGAAGGCCAAGCCTACGCAAACGATGTGATTCCGAAAGCACGTGGTGAGGCATCGCGCATGTTGCAAGAGTCAGAAGCATACGAGTCAAGAATTGTAGCGACCGCCGAAGGTAATGCATCGCGTTTTAAGCAAGTGTTGGCTGAATATCAAAAGGCGCCTGCAGTTACGCGAGACCGTATGTATCTTGAAACGATGCAACAAATTTTTTCCAGTACGACTAAGGTCATGATGGATTCTAAGAGTGGTAACAATATGATTTATCTTCCTTTAGATAAGTTAATTCAAGCGTCGGATAATGCCAATGTTAAGTCCTCACCTTCATCTGTAACAACGACACCGGCAGCACCAACCCCGCAAGTAACTGAGCAGATTCCGACGGTTGAGTTGCGCTACAGTAAAGACGGCAGATCCCGTGATAGTCGTGATTCTCGTGATCGGGAGGTAAGATAATGAATAAGTTATTTTCCTCGATACTTGCTCTCATCGTTGCAATAATGATTTTGTATTCCACGATTTTTGTTGTGGATCAAAAATCATATGCCATTGTTTTTGCATTAGGTGAAGTAAAAGCGGTGATTAGCGAGCCAGGCTTGCATTTCAAATTGCCACCACCGTTTCAAAATGTTTTGTTTTTAGATAAACGTATTTTGACGATAGATACTCCAGATGCAGATCGTTTCATTACGGCAGAAAAGAAAAACATATTGGTTGATGCTTTCGTAAAATGGCACATTATCGAGCCAAAATTGTATTACGTTAGCTTCAAAGGTGATGAGGGCAGAGCTCGTGACCGCTTATATCAAATTGTAAAAGCAGCCTTAAATGATGAAATCACTAAACGCACTGTACGTGAAGTCATTTCTGGTGAGCGTGGCAAAGTTATGGAAGCGATCCGCGTCAAAGTTACTGATGAGGCAAAGCAAATCGGCGTAGAGATTATTGATGTGCGATTGAAACGCGTTGATTATGTAGATCAGATCAATAGTTCAGTTTACGATCGAATGAAAGCAGAGCGTACTCGCGTGGCCAATGAATTACGCTCTACCGGATCTGCCGATTCCGAAAAAATCAGAGCAGATGCAGATAAACAAAGAACGGTAATTCTGGCTGAAGCATATCGTGAGGCTGAAAAGATGCGTGGCGCTGGTGATGCTGAAGCGTCACAAATCTATGCGCAGGCGTTCGGTCAAAATCCAGAGTTTTACAAATTTTATCGCAGCTTGGAGGCATATCGTGCCAGCTTTAAAACTAAGAATGATGTGATGGTAGTTGATCCAAATTCTGAGTTTTTTAAATATTTTAAAGCGCCTGGCGTAGGTGGCTCAAGTGGTTCAGCCGTCGCTCCAAGTAAGTCAAAGTAATTAATTTATTAAGTAATACCCGTAACTGACAAGGTGATAACGTAGGTCGTGCTATCTAATATGATGGCAGACCTACGTTTGTTGCGTTTGAGGTTTGATAATTTGTTGTTTGTTTTTATTTGATTGTAAGCTCATGCCAAATTGGCTTTTACCGGAAAATATTGCTGATGTTTTGCCATCCGAAGCACGCAAAATAGAAGAGTTACGACGTGTGTTGTTGGACAATTTTAGATTGTATGGCTACGAGTTGGTCATGCCACCTTTACTCGAATACATAGAATCCTTGCTGACAGGTGCCGGTCAGGACATGGATTTGCGTATGTTTAAATTGGTTGATCAATTATCCGGCCGAACCATGGGAGTTCGGGCTGATATGACAACTCAGGTCGCAAGGATTGATGCGCATTTACTGAACCGTAATTCTGTGACGCGTTTATGTTATGCAGGCAGTGTATTGCACACGCGCCCGTCTGGCCTGCATGCAACACGTGAGCCAATTCAGATTGGTGCTGAAATTTATGGGCATGCTGGTTTAGAGGCGGATGCTGAAATCCAGGAATTAGCGTTAGCTTCTTTAGCAATAGCAAATATCTCAGAAGTGCACCTTGACCTTTGCCATGTTGGTGTACTGAGATCTCTGTTAGAAAGTGATCCCGTTGCTAAAAAGCATGCGTCTAGTTTATTCGCCTTACTGGAAGCGAAAGACTTGTCTGCAATAGAGTTAATTTCTAAAGAGTTTAGTCCGGTCGTAAGGCAAGCTTTGTTAGATTTGCCTAAGTTATATGGAGATATCTCGGTGATTGAGCGCGCACGCGCTATATTGCCGCCACTTACTGGAATTGCTGTTGCCTTGGATGAGCTTGACTATCTGGTGAAGCTTGCCGGTAGTGCGAGAGTTACGATAGATTTGGCAGATTTACGTGGATATCATTACCACAGCGGAGTAATGTTTAATGCTTTTGTGCCAGGCTTACCAAATGCAGTTGCTCGCGGCGGACGTTACGATCATGTTGGTGAAGCTTTTGGCCGTGCACGCCCAGCGACTGGATTTTCACTTGATTTACGCGAGTTAGCGCGTCTAATGCCATCGGCAGAGCGCAAAGATGCGATTCTTGCCCCATGGAGTAAAGACCCTGCACTGCGAATAAAGATTGGTGAATTACGCAAAAGTGGAGAAATTGTTATTCAAAGTTTGCCAGGTCATGAGAGCGAACAGGACGAATTTGACTGTAATAGGGCAGTCGTATTTGATGGTAGTCATTGGATTCTTAAAAGTGTAGGTTAAGTGATGTCACAAAATAAAATCGCAAAAAACGTCGTCGTTATTGGTACCCAGTGGGGCGATGAAGGTAAGGGCAAAATCGTTGACTGGTTGACGGATCACGCACAAGGCGTAGTTCGTTTTCAAGGCGGACATAATGCTGGTCACACTTTGGTGATTGGCGGGCAAAAAACGGCATTGCAATTGATCCCCTCCGGCATCATGCGCGCTGGCACTGCTTGCTATATCGGGAATGGCGTTGTGTTGTCAGTCCCCGATTTATTACGTGAAATTGATAAACTGCAGGCCAATGGCGTAGAGGTTGTATCGCGCCTCAAAATTTCAGAAGCTTGCCCGGTAATTCTGCCTTACCACACGGCACTTGATGCAGCGCGTGAAGTAGCGCGTGGCGCGGCCAAAATTGGTACGACTGGAAAAGGCATCGGCCCAGCGTATGAAGATAAAGTCGCTCGTCGTGCGATTCGCGTTGCCGATTTGCTTAACGCAGAACGCTTTGCTGAAAAACTCAAAGAGAATCTGGATTACCACAATTTTGTGCTAACCAATTACCTCAAAGCGCCAGCCGTTGATTTTCAAAAAACATTGGATGATACCTTGGCAAATGTGCCGCGTATCCGTCCTATGGTTGCCGATGTTTCTAGCGCCCTTTATGCCGCATATAAAAATGGCGCTAGCTTGCTGTTTGAAGGTGCACAAGGTAGTTTGTTAGATGTGGATCATGGCACATACCCGTTCGTTACCTCCAGCAATTGCGTCGCGGGTAACGCTGCCGCAGGCTCTGGTGTTGGCCCAAATATGTTGCATTACATTTTGGGAATTACTAAAGCCTATACAACCCGTGTTGGCTCTGGCCCTTTCCCTTCTGAATTGCCGACGGATCAAGGTGTTGGAAAACATTTAGCTAGCGTTGGACATGAGTTTGGTACAGTCACTGGCCGCGCTCGTCGTTGCGGCTGGTTTGATGCAGCACTGCTGAAGCGTTCTGTACAGATCAATGGCGTGTCTGGCATGTGCTTAACCAAGCTAGACGTGTTGGATGGTGTTGAGACATTGAAGCTTTGTACTGGCTATATCGTTGATGGTAAAGCCGTGGATATCTTCCCGGTTGGCGCCGAAGAAGCAGCTCGTTGTGTCGCTGTTTATGAGGAAATGCCAGGCTGGACAGAAACAACCGTAGGTGCAAAAAGTATGGATGCCTTGCCATTGAACGCGCGTAATTATATTAAGCGTATTGAAGAATTAGTTGGCGTGCCTATTGATATGGTTTCTACTGGCCCGGATCGGGAAGAGACTATCGTTTTGCGTCACCCATTTCTATAATTCAGCAAATAAATAAAATAAGGGAAGTAAGATGACGTTGCCAGCTTCAACAGATAAAGATTTATGGGTTTCATGGGAGTCCTACCATCGCTCCGTCGAGCATTTGGCGTTAAAAGTATATGAGTCTGGTTGGAAGTTTGACCAGATTTTATGCCTCGCGCGTGGTGGCTTGCGTCCCGGTGATACTTTATCCCGTATTTTTGATGTGCCATTGGCAATTTTATCGACTAGCTCGTATCGTGAAGACGCGGGTACAGTGCAGGGATCATTGGATATAGGTAAATATATTTCGATGACCAAGGGTAGTTTGCAAGGACGCGTTTTAGTAGTGGATGATCTGGTCGATTCCGGTGTCACCTTAGAAAAAGTTTTGCATCATCTGCGTGAAAATTTCCCAGGTGTTACTGAGGCCAAATCAGCCGTGATTTGGTATAAGGCTTGCTCGACTGTAAAGCCAGATTTTTATCTGGATTACCTTGCAAGCAATCCTTGGATACATCAACCTTTTGAAGAGTACGACAGTATTCGACCACAGCAATTAAATGCTTGGTTAAAAAAAGGTGAGACAAAAGAGTAATCATCATGATGGGAGCAAACAAAATTTGCTCCCGTTTTTTTTGATATTGATAAGACATAGATCATTCGAATTAACAGAAATCAAGCCCCACGCGAATTCAAAACTAATTGCCCAACAGGAATACAAAATCGGTATTACCTATTGTTGAGAGTGATATTTGATCCACGGATTTATCGAGTTAAATATACTCCCCTAGATTTTCAATAAAAATGCTGTATTGTCCAATTAATCTCTGGACAATTAAAATATACTCACTATCAGTATTAATATTGTTGGAGCGTTTAGATCTATCAATGATGCTCGCATAGCTGCTTATAGTGACTCTTAGTTTGTATCTGTTCGCAGCTTGTGAATAAATATAAAGCGGTATGGTGTTGCTTGAAATTCCGGTTGTTGTACACATAACCAAACTATTCAACGATTGATTACATAGCCTAAACAATTAAGATAAATAAGCAAACAGGCAATCAAAATGATGAGTAAATTATTAACAAATAACGGACAAATAACCTATGCATTACGGTGAACGTTTCAATAGTATCAGCCATACAGTCGGCGCCGCTTTGGCTGCTATAGGCGGTACTGTCTTAATCGTACTCGCAGCAAAATCTGGTGATCCTTGGAAAATAGTTAGCTTCAGTATTTATACCGCTACCTTATTGATTCTTTATCTAGCGTCCACGCTTTACCACAGCCTGCGTGGAGGAGCTAAAAATGTGTTTCAAAAATTTGATTACTGTGCAATTTACTTATTGATTGCCGGAAGCTACACGCCGTTCACTCTGGTGACCTTGCGTGGTGCTTGGGGATGGACCTTGTTTGGCGTAGTCTGGGGCTTAGCGTTGGCCGGTATTCTTCAGGAAATATGGCTGGCTAAAGGCGCGCGCATCATGTCGCTGATCATTTATGTAATGATGGGCTGGTTGGCATTGATCGGCATTAAGCCTTTATTCACTGCGCTAGGCACATATGGTTTTGCATGGCTTGCTGCAGGAGGGCTGTTTTATACTTTAGGAATTGGTTTTTATGCTACCGATCACAAGGTGAAGCATGGCCATGGCGTATGGCATCTTTTTGTTTTGGCTGGCAGTATTTGCCACTATGTTGCAGTTTTATTTTACGTTGCTTAGTGATCGTAGGTAAAAAACTGATAGATTAAATTTCTCTAGTAATCAATATGTTATCTGAAGAGCAGATGAGATAAAAAGCTAGGAGATGTATAAATAAAACGATAGTTTTAGATGGGCTTGAGCAAAGATCGGGGTTGATCTTTAGATCGATCACATTTGCTTCGCTTGTGTCATCAATGAGTCGTGTATTCGCAGTTATAATCTTAAAACCGTTCGCTGAACAGATGAGATTTCTCCTCAATCAACTCAGCGACCAAATACTCGATGTGTAATGCATTGAGTAGAAGCTAGGAGCGGTGTTGAGCGAAAGCGAAAATGCAAACGAATTTAGTCATCCAAATAGCAAAAAGCCTCGTTGAAAAATCAACGAGGCTTAAAATACTTGGTGCCCACGGAGGGACTCGAACCCCCACACCCGAAGGCACATGGACCTGAACCATGCGCGTCTACCAATTCCGCCACGTGGGCAACGAAAGACGTGATTATAGAGTATCCGCGTACTAAGTCAATAGCTTGGCCAGTTCAGGGACGTAAGATAGAGAGTAAAGTTAGGCAATTTGCTTGCGCTCCGGTAAACTAAGTACTTCCTGTAAAAGTGACAGGAACCCATTTTTAATCATACTGAAGAAAAGATTTTCAACTCTTGAATAAACATTCCTACCCCATTCCAAGCCGCGAGGAAATTCTCGGCATCCTGCGCACCTCGAGCTCGAAGCAACAGGTGGAGACGATTGCAGACCAACTAGGCGTAAAACCTGAGGAGCTTGACGGCATGGTGCGACGATTAAACGCGATGGAAAGAGATGGGCAGGTCAAGCAAGATAAGTCTGGAAACTACACGCTTGCCAATCAGGATAATTTTATTTCCGGTCGGGTTAGTAGCCATCGCGATGGTTATGGGTTTTTAACGCCAGAAGACGGTAGCGAAGATTTGTTTTTGCCAGAAAGAGAAATGCAACGCGTATTACATGGTGATCGCGTCACCGCACGTGTTGTCGGCACAGACCGGCGAGGTCGCCTGGAAGGCGGCATTATCGAAATTTTAGAGCGTGCTAATACCCATATCATTGGACGGTTGCTCAATGAGAATGGCGTGTGGATCGTTGCTCCAGAAGATAAACGATTTAGTCAGGATATTTTGCTTGCGGGTTCGCCTGGCAAAGCTAAATCGGGACAAGTTGTTAGCGTAGAACTGACCGAACAACCGACTAAATATGCACAAGCAGTTGGCCGCATTGTTGAGGTATTAGGCGACGTTGATGATCCCGGAATGGAAATCGAAATCGCCGTCAGAAAATTTGGCGTACCGCATGAGTTTTCTGAATCAGCAAAAAAAGCAGCCAGTAAATTGCCTTCCGAGATCCGCGATGCTGATTTGGTTGATCGTGTTGATTTGCGCGATATCCCGCTGGTAACCATTGATGGTGAAGACGCACGTGACTTTGATGATGCCGTCTATTGCGAAGCCATTAAAACTGGTCGATCAAAAGGCTATCGTCTGATTGTTGCGATTGCCGATGTTAGTCATTACGTCAAACCAAATGACGCACTCGATCAAGATGCATTATTACGCAGTACATCGGTTTACTTCCCGCGCCGGGTTATCCCGATGCTACCGGAAAAATTGTCGAACGGATTGTGCTCGCTTAACCCTGATGTGGATCGATTGACTTTAGTCTGCGATATGGTGATTTCTCTCGACGGGGAAGTGACAGCGTATCAATTTTATCCATCTGTTATTCATTCTTCCGCTCGCTTTACTTACACAGAAGTCGCTGCAATTTTAGGTAATACCAAAGGTCCGGAGGCAAACAAACGTCTGACCTTAGTACCGCACTTATTGGATTTATACGACTGTTTCCAGGCATTGTTAAAAGCCCGCCATCGTCGTGGTGCAATTGATTTTGAGACGACGGAAACCTATATCGTTTGCAATGCCGCCGGCAAGATAGAAAAAATTCTGCCGCGTACTCGCAATGATGCGCACAAGCTGATCGAAGAATGCATGTTGGCTGCCAATGTATGTGCTGCTAATTTGCTGGAGACATACAAGCAACCGGGAACCTATCGCATTCATGCAGGACCGACCAAAGAAAAACTGACGCAAGTCAGAAACTTCTTAAAGCAAGTCGGCCTTAATTTAACGGGTGGGGATAAACCATCCGCCTCTGATTATGCTGAACTCATGGGCAAAATCAAAGGGCGTCCAGACTCCAGTTTGCTGCAAACCATGTTGCTGCGCTCTATGCAACAAGCGGTCTACAGCCCGGATAATATCGGCCATTTTGGTTTGTCCTATGACGCTTATGCGCATTTCACCAGCCCGATCCGACGTTATCCTGATCTGTTGACGCATAGAGCGATCAAAGCCATTTTGTTAGGCAAAAAATATGAGCCAAAAGGGATAGATACCAGCTTGCTCAATACGACGGTTTCTAATGCCGCGCGCAAACAGCAAATTATTGATAAGGCTGCTGGTAAAAAGCCCAAAGCAGAGCAAGATCTGACCATTTGGGATGCTCTTGGTGTGCATTGCTCTGCAAATGAGCGCAGAGCAGATGAAGCGTCCCGCGACGTGGAAGCCTGGCTGAAATGTTATTTCATCAGGAATAAACTCGGTGAAGAATTTAGCGGCACTATTTCGGGCGTAACGCAGTTTGGTATTTTCGTGCAATTGGATGATATTTATATCGAAGGCTTGGTGCATATTACTGAACTTGGTGCTGATTATTTTCAGTTCGATGATGCACGTCACGAGTTGCGTGGTGAGCGCACGGGCAAGCGTTATCAATTAGCAGACAAAATCAAAGTGCAGGTAAGCCGGGTTGATCTCGACGCACGCAAAATTGATTTGGCAATCGTACCAGCCAGCGGTGCTGCTGCTCGCATTGCACCAGCGGCAGATGCCCGTGGTAATTCAGGCGCTACTGAGCGCGCTAAAGCAGGTAAAGCCAGCGTAGGTAAAGCTGGCGTGAAGACAAATAAGGCAAGTGCAAAAGCGCCGAATAAAACCGCAGCTAAAGCCGCTAGTCCGGCTGCGAATTCGCGTTCCGGTAAGCCTGCAACCACCGAACGCGCACCTCGCGCAGCATCTAGGAGCGGCAAAAAGAAACGGTAAAAGAAACAGTAAAAGAAATGATCAATTCCTGCATCAAAAAGCACGTAATTGAAGGTGCTTAAGTAAAACAGATATGCACACGATATGTTGGATTTGCTGCAAATGTAGTAAGTGCGACAAACATAGTAAGTTTCTGACGTAGTAAATATTCCGTGTGATCTGTGGTACATGGAATGAACGCCCCATTTAGTTGAACAAAGAAATAAATTAAAGAAGTAAATAATGAAAAATAAAATGATTTTTGGTTTCCATGCTGTGACATCTCGTATTCGTCATGAGGCGTCCTCAGTAGAAGAAATTTACGTGGATTCTTCGCGTGTTGATGGCCGTATGAAAGACCTGTTAAGTGCAGCAAAAGCAGCAGGTGTGCGTATTATTCCGGCAGATGATCAGCGTTTATCCAATATTGTCGGCACTCGCCGTCATCAAGGTGTTGTGGCAAAAGCAGGTGAGTTATCTTTAGCACGCAATTTGGATGAATTATTGGATGCAATTGAAGGCCCACCCTTATTGCTCATCTTGGATGGCATCACCGATCCGCATAATCTGGGCGCATGTTTACGGGTGGCTGATGGTGCCGGTGCACACGCAGTCATTGCGCCAAAAGACCGGGCTGTTGGTTTAAACGCGACTGCAGCCAAAGTCGCCAGCGGCGCGGCAGAGACGGTGCCGTACATCACAGTAACGAATCTGGCGCGTACTTTGCGTGAATTAAAAGAACGCGACATCATGTTGGTTGGTACTTCTGATGAAGTGGATAAGACGATTTACGACGTTGATTTTAAGGGCGGTATTGCGATCGTTATGGGGTCGGAAGGCGAGGGCATGCGCCGCTTGACTAGAGAAACCTGCGATGCATTGGTTAGTATTCCAATGTTTGGTTCGGTTGAAAGTTTAAATGTCTCAGTTGCCTCTGGCTTGTGTCTATACGAAGCTCGTAGACAGCGTTTGCCGGGTGTCCGATAATATTCTTGTCTCTATATCGACATTTCTTTAGCGGTGCTCTGATCTCTTCATCTTAGCGCGGACTCCTCAGGAGTTCGTTTAGTGTCGGCAGGAATTTTCTGGACGCGCTAAGATGCATCTCCCTTTTGGTTTCTGCCATTCTCATTCTTTTATTTTTTACAGATCACATCATGTTTAGCCGCTTGCGCGAAGATATCGCCAACATCATCCAACGAGATCCTGCTGCCCGCAATACTTGGGAGGTCGTGACTTGTTATCCAGGCTTTCATGCAATCTTGATGCATGGTTGGGCAAAGTGGTGCTGGACTCGTGGTTTGAAGTGGCTGGGGCGTTTTATTGCCCATTTGGCGCGCATCGTGACTGGCATAGAAATCCATCCGGGCGCAACCATAGGACGCAGAGTTTTTATCGATCATGGTTTTGGTGTTGTGATTGGTGAGACCGCGGAGATCGGTGACGACTGCACGATCTATCAGGGAGTGACTTTAGGTGGGACCTCACTCTCTAAAGGCGCTAAGCGGCATCCGACTTTAGAACCAGGTGTGATTGTCGGTGCCGGTGCTAAAGTGCTAGGTGGTTTTACGATTGGTGCAGGTGCCAAAATTGGTTCTAATTCTGTCGTGGTTAAACCCGTGCCAGCTGGCGCAACTGCCGTCGGTAATCCGGCTCATATCGTAAAAAAAGAATCCGCGTCCGATGCTGGTACAGGCAATTTGTTTAGTGCCTATGGTGTAACGTCGAACGGTGATGATCCGATTTCTAAAGTGCTACATAAGTTGATCGACCATGCCGCCGCACAGCAAGAGCAAATAGAAAAATTAACCATCGCACTTGCCAGTGCAGGCATCGCCTGCGAGCAACAAGCGGCCACCGATAAGCTCAATCCAGAACAAATTAATAGTTTGGTTGATTGATCTGAGGCGATTATTCTATTTTTATAGGACTTACGCAAAATCGATAATGTACTTTTTCTTTTCTTACAGAGCTAAAATAACTTAGTCGGCCAGACCCTGGAAATATCAATCAAAAATGGCATTGAATTACATGTCGGATTGATATACTCCCCCTTAAATTCGTCAAAATAGCCATATTGACCAGGTTATTATTGGACGTTTAAATATACTGTATAGGAGTATATTTAAGATGAGAGTATTCAGCTCGCTTTAGATGGAGTGCCAATGCGTGTTCCATCAAACTGATAACTGACGAATTCTCCATTGTCGTAGAGCGCAAGCCAGCCACCACGAGCTAGCTCCGTTATGCCTACATCGCAATCCCAATCAGGTAAGACATAGCGTGTAGTTTGTCCGTGCTGGTGTATTGCAGGCCTGTGTGTGTGGCCATGAATCATGATCTTCGCGCCGGTCTCTGAGAAAAGCTTTTCTATCGCTGCTTGATTGACATCCATGATCGCAAGGCTTTTGCCTTTTTGTTCCATCTTGCTGTCTTTACGCATACCTTCAATAATAGCTTTGCGCTGTGTCAGTGGCATGTTGAGAAACTGTGTTTGCCACGCCGTTTGACGTACTTGATTGCGAAACGCTATATAAGCAACATCGTCAGTACATTGCGCGTCACCGTGGGCAATCACTATTTGCTTACCAGCCAGCGTAATCACGCTTGGGTCAGGTAGTAATTGAGCGCCGGTTGCCTCTGCAAATAGATCGCCAATTAAAAAATCCCGATTGCCAGCGATCCAGAAGATCTCTGTTCCGGTATCGTTCACTGCGCGTAGAGCGTCGACTATTTTTTGATTATAGTCATCGACAATATCGTCATCGCCTGCCCAATATTCAAACAAATCACCCAACAAAAATAATTGTTTTGCTTGAGGTGCCTGCGTTTTTAAAAACGCAAAAAAAGCCTGGCTAGTTTTTGGGAGTGATGCGCGTAAATGCACATCAGAAGCAAAAAGCGCAACCAAAGTTGGCTGCGCTTTTGAGTGGTTATGTGGAGCGATCACTATCGACTAATTTCTTTTCGTTTAATGATTTAAACGATTTCTGCTTTTTCAATCAAAACATTTTCTACCGGCACATCTTGGAACATGCCGGTACGGGTTGTTTTAACCGATTTGATTTTATCTACAATATCCTTACCTTCTGTCACTGTGCCAAAGACACAATAGCCCCAGCCATCTTGTCCAGGATAATCCAGAAAACTGTTATTGCCAGTATTAATGAAGAACTGCGCAGAAGCAGAATGAGGGTCCCCAGTACGCGCCATTGCGATGGTGTAGTGTTGGTTTTTCAAACCATTTTTTGCTTCATTTTCAATCGGAGCATTAGTCGGTTTTTGCTTCATGCCTGGCTCAAAGCCACCGCCTTGGATCATAAAGCCGTCGATAACGCGGTGAAAAATCGTGCCGCTGTAGTGGCCGGACTCGACATAGGCGATAAAGTTAGCGACTGTTTTAGGCGCTTTTTCGGCATCGAGTTCGATTGTGATATTGCCATGATTGGTGGTCAGAATAACGGCCATGATAGTCCTTGATAAGTAAAGATGAAGAGGTTTTATTAGGTAGATACTTGATTGTATATTATTTGATTAGCTTGGCAGATTCTATAATGATGGGACGATTGGGGACGTTTTCCATCATGCCTGAACTACTGGTTTCGACTGCTTTGATTTTATTCACTACGTCCATGCCGCTAATAACTTTGCCAAAAACAGCATAACCAGCGGTGGCTAACAAGGCCTCTGCACGTGGCGCTTTGGTCAGATTGCCTCTGCGACTAAATTCTACAGGATCACCTTCTGGTAATACCTGATGATTTAAAAATTCGTTATCGTTGACGTTAATAAAAAATTGGGCTGTCGCCGAATTAGGATCATTGGTGCGTGCCATAGCAACGGTGCCTACATCATTTTTCCAGCCAGCCTCTAAGGACTGACGTGCCTCTAACGCGATAGGCTTATTGGTTGATTTTTCTTTCATGTTTTTATCAAAACCGCCACCTTGGATCATGAAGTTATCAATCACACGATGAAAAATCGTACCGTTGTAATGGCCTGCTTTGACATAACGGATAAAATTTTCTACCGTTTTGGGCGCCGCTTCAGGATGTAATTCCAACACAATTTCACCCAAATTCGTTTTCAATGCCACTTTGGGAAAGTCTTGCGCGACGGCGAATGTGGTATTTAAAGCCAGAACGGATCCAGCCAATAAAGATAATAAAGAGAGGGCGCGACGGCGGTTGTATGACATAGTTTTCCTTGGCTGGTTAAACTTGCGCTTCATAGATAATTCTCCACTTGGCAGCTTCTTTGATCCAATACTGACGTTTACGTACGCTACTTTTACTTTTACCTGCAATCGTTTCCTGAGTAAAGGTACTGACGATTAACTCATCTTTGCCTGGGTAGCGGAATTGCGTTATCTCTTTCAGCTTGACAGACAAATGCTGTAAGCCCTCAATCGCTTGTTGCTGTTTTGGAAACCAGGCGTTGAGATTGTCGCCCTGCATGGTCTTAAAATTTCTTGAATAATTATTCAGCAGACGATTCGGATTTTGACTTTCTAAATCCGAACGCCAGTCTTCTAACATTTTACTGGCAGATTGTTTCTCTACATTCCATTTTGCTGCTGTCAAAAATTCTAATTGCTCGCTGATGATCACAGGCGTTTTGCCGATGTCGATCATGGCAGCGATTTTTAAAAAATCAGGATTAGTTAAAACAACGCAGCCATCAGATGCCATAGGCGGTCGACTAAAATTTTCTGATGGAACACCGTGCAGCCAAATGCCTGATCCGCTGCGGCCATTGATTTTATCCCATTCGTTTGGATAGTTAATTGGTAGCGCGCCAGGGCCATAAAAGTCAGGGAGTTTAGAGCCCGACAGATGACTCGTAATGTAATAGACACCTATCGGCGTTTTTTGATCGCCTTCTTTTGATTTATTGATGCCAAACTTGCCTTGGCTGACATAAAAATCGGTGAGGAATTTAAGTTGACCGTGTTCGTTTTCATATAAGTACAGGCGTGATTTTTTTGCGTCAACTAGTAATACTTGTTTTTGATCTTCTCTGAGTTGCAGAATATTTCGTGGCATTAGACTAGGATCTGGTTTTTCACGAATTGCTTTTATTCGGACAATCGCTTCGTCACGCAGATCTTTGAGTTTTTCTGCCGATCCGTTTGAGCTGCCACCAAAGCTATTCACCGAGCGGGTATGCATCAAGAGTAAATCGCCGCGTATCAAATGCCCTAATTGGAAATTTGGATAGGCTTCTATCAGATCATCCGCTTTTAACTGCGCCTCTTGCAAGTGATTCGCGGCAAGACTTTTATACACTTCAATTAATAAAATATCTGGATCAGGCAGGTGCTGAGTGGCATCGGCAGACGCTGTTTTCTCAGCGCGTGACTTAGCATGAAGTAATGATGGCACTGTGAAAAGTGACATCGTTATCAACAATAAAAAACTCAAACAAAAGTATTGTCTAACTTTGAGCAGACGAGAATAAAAAAACACAGCAGAGCGATACATCAGCTACCCGCACGCTCCTGCTTGATGAGCCATTTCCCATCCTGTTTTACCAGCGCTAAGGTTTTGCGACTATTGGCTGTCAGTTGGTCAGAGCTATAAATTTGACGGAATTTTACGGTCGCATTGTTACCATCAATACTGACTTTAGCTGATTCAATCTTGACGTTAATATGACCTTTGCCCTCAATCCTGGCGCGACGTTCTTCGGCCCAAGCTTTGCGGGTTTCACCTTTGGGAGTATCGAAGTCTTTGGCGTAATGGGCAAGATATGCACTGGTATCTTTACTACTCCATGCTTTTGCCCAGCTTTCTACTACTTTCAAAGCGTCATCCTGATCATTATTTGTTGCGGTGACAACCGGTTTTGCTTCTACTTTTGGATCGGTTTTTGGAACCGCTTTAGTCTCAACTTTTGCTGTTTTAACCGGGTCTGGTTCTGCTTTAGCCGGCGCGACTTTAGTTGGATTTGCTGCAGCGACGGCAGACGTGCTGCTTGCTGCTTTAGGATTGGTGCCGCCTGTCGTATTGCCAATCAGATTTTTGACCAGCGTCAGTTTTAGTTTCGCACCGCTGTTTGCAGAATCAAGTTGCAAGGCTTTATCGTAAGATTGACTTGCTAATTTCGCGTAGACATCACCTAAATTCTCATGCGCTGTGCCATAAGTAGGATTGGTCCGAATCGCCATTTCTAACGATGCTCTGGCTTTATCGTATTGTCCTGTGGAGGCATACAATACTGCCAGATTATTATAAGGTTCTGGCAACTCAGGGTAATCGTCGGTCAACTTGGAAAATACCGCAATCGCTTCTGATGATTTATTTTGATCAGTCAGAATCAAACCTTTAAGAAAGCGTAATTGAGCGTCTTTAGGGCGTTGGACTAATAATGCGTCCAGTTTTGCAGAGGCCTCTACCGTTTGTCCAGCACGAAACATTTTAGAAATATCCGATGCGTCATCCGCAAAAGATGGCGATGACATCAGCGCCAAAGACAGGCTTGATAACGCAAAAACACTTTTAAAGATGTGGCGCATAGTAAATGGACTTGGTTTCATTAGTGAACAGAGGAACATCGCTTCGGCAATGTTATACTGAGTATAAAGCGACATCTTAACAAAGATGCGCACAAAATGGGTTTTTGACACGCTTTAGCTTTAACAAGTAAACATGCCGACAACGGAGTTTATTTGCTTAATGCCATTGCGCGCAATCATCTTGCAAAACAATTTACACGCAGCTCATGACTAAACAAAAAATATACAACACCCTGACTCGCGAAAAGCAAATCTTCGTCCCGATTGAACCTGGCAAAATTCGTATGTATGTATGCGGTATGACGGTTTATGACTATTGTCATTTAGGGCATGCGCGCGTGATGGTCGTATTTGATATGGTGCAGCGCTGGTTGAGAAATTCTGGTTTTGATGTGACCTATGTACGCAATATCACAGATATCGACGACAAAATCATCAAACGCGCAGTTGAGAACGGTGAAACAATTTCACAACTGACCGGTCGTTTTATCAATTATATGAATGAGGATGCTGAGGCCTTAGGTGTGCAGGCACCTGATTATGCGCCGCGGGCAACGCAATATATTCCACAAATGCTTAATTTGATTGGCAAGTTGGAAGCAAATGGTTTGGCGTATAAAGCAACTGATGGCGATGTTAATTATTCTGTTCGTGACTTTGCTGGGTATGGCAAGTTATCGGGTAAGTCATTAGACGATCTGCGCGCTGGTGAGAGAATCGATATTAATACCGGTAAACGTGACCCTTTGGATTTCGTGCTTTGGAAGTCCGCTAAAGAAACCGAACCTGAAGAAGTGAAATGGCAATCGCCATGGGGAACGGGACGACCGGGCTGGCATATTGAATGCTCAGCAATGGCAGGCGATTTATTGGGTGAGCAATTTGATATCCATGGTGGCGGGCAAGATTTGCAGTTCCCTCATCATGAAAACGAAATTGCCCAGTCTGAGGGCGCTCATCAGCATACTTTCGTTAATTATTGGATGCATAACGGGTTTGTGCGTTTGGACAACGAAAAAATGTCTAAATCGTTGGGCAACTTTTTTACGATCCGTGATGTTCTAAAAAAATATGACCCGGAAGTGGTTCGTTTCTTCATATTAAGAGCGCATTATCGTAGCCCACTAAATTATTCTGATGCGCATTTGGATGATGCAAAATCAGCTTTGACTCGTTTGTACAATGCTTTAAAAGAAATACCAGGTGACGCATTACCTCTGGATCTGAGTGATGCCTACGCCGAACGTTTTGCTGACGCAATGTTGGATGATTTCAATACGCCAATTGCAATCTCTGTCTTGTTTGACTTGGCAAATGACCTGAATAAAACGAAATCCCCTATACTTGCGCGACAATTAAAAGCCTTAGCTGGAACTATAGGCTTGCTACAACGCTCGCCAAGCGAGTATTTGCATGCATCTCCCCAAATTTTGAATGACAACGATATGACCCAGATCCAGTCAAGGATTGATGCGCGTACTGCGGCTAAAATAGCAAAGAATTTTGCTGAATCCGACCGGCTTCGTAACGAACTTTTAGCTGAGGGCATTATTCTTGAGGACAAAGCTGGTGGTTTGACCGAATGGCGCAGGGCATGAGTGTTATCGAAAAAATAGGTCTTTCATCTAAAGATATGCCGCAAGTACCAGCATATTGGGAGAGTGCAAAAGTTGAGTTGATGAAGCGCGATAGAATTATGCGCAAATTGATCCCTCAATTTGGCGATTTGTATCTAATTGGTCGCGATGACCCTTTTACAACCCTCACTCGCTCTATTTTAGCTCAGCAAATTTCGGTAAAATCCGCAGATGCTTTATGGCAACGCTTTCTCGAACTTTGCCCAAAATGTACATATGTACAAGTGTTGAAAGTCGGGAGCGATAAATTGCTTGCCTGCGGCTTGTCCAAACGCAAAACAGAATATATTCTTGACCTTGCTGAGCATTTTAAAGAGAAAAGACTGCACGTCGATAAATGGGCGGAGATGGCCGACGAAGACGTCATTTCAGAGTTAATACAAATTCGGGGCATAGGACGCTGGACAGCAGAGATGTTTTTGATATTTAATCTGCTCCGTCCGAATATTTTGCCTTTGGATGATCCCGGATTACTTAAAGGCATTAGTACTAACTATTTTTCCGGTGAGCCCGTTTCTCGCAGTGATGCAAGAGAGGTGGCTGCAAACTGGGGCACTTGGTGCACGGTTGCAACTTGGTATTTATGGCGCAGCCTTGATCCGGTAGCAGAATAATATTTTAAAGTTAAGAAACAGCGGCTTGGTTTTGACTAATGTTGAGATCAATGTTGTCAATTGGGAGTCACAATGACTAAAACGACATTTCTGGGGTTTGAGCAATCTATTGCAGAGCTCGAAACAAAAATTGAAGAATTGCGCTTTGTGCAAGATGATTCTGCAGTAGATATTTCTGAAGAGATCGACCGGCTCTCTAAAAAGAGCCAGATGTTGACCAAAGATATTTATGCAAAACTCACTCCTTGGCAAGTTTCACAAATTTCTCGTCATCCGCAACGTCCTTATACGATGGACTATGTGAATCAAATATTCACGGATTTCCATGAGTTACACGGCGACCGTAGTTTTGCAGATGATCAGGCAATTGTTGGTGGATTGGCTCGTTTTAACGGACAGTCTTGCATGGTAATCGGGCATCAAAAAGGACGCGACACAAAAGAACGCGCAATGCGTAACTTCGGTATGCCGAAGCCAGAGGGCTACAGAAAAGCCATGCGTCTGATGAAGCTGGCTGAGAAATTTAATATTCCCGTATTTACTTTTATCGATACCACGGGTGCCTGGCCTGGGATTGACGCTGAAGAACGCGGACAGTCTGAGGCTATTGGCCACAATTTGTATGTGATGGCAGAGTTAAAAGTGCCACTGATCGCAACTATTATCGGCGAGGGTGGTTCTGGTGGCGCGTTGGCATTGGCGGTTGGCGATGCAGTATTGATGCTGCAATATGCAACTTATTCAGTGATTTCGCCTGAGGGCTGTGCTTCTATTTTATGGAAAACTTCTGACCGTGCTGCGGATGCGGCTGAGGCATTAGGTCTTACAGCGCATCGATTAAAAGCGATGGGTTTGATCGATAAAATTATCAATGAGCCTTTAGGCGGCGCGCATCGCGACCCTAAGCAAATGTGTGCTTTCGTAAAGCGTGCATTAGCAGATACTTTGCGTCAATTTCAAGGTGTTAAAACCAAAGATTTATTGGCAGCACGTCATGAAAAATTGATGAGCTATGGTAAGTTCAAGGAAACTAAACTGTCAGAATGACGGCGACCAAAAATGAGCGTACGTTGGCTTATCATTTTGAACGCACGCTTAACGAGATACTTTCTAAAAATGCGTTGTCTTTGCCGGAACAAGGCTTGGCTGTCGCTTATAGCGGCGGTTTAGATTCTTCAGTCTTACTCGCTTTGGCAAATCAGTTTTGCCAGAAGCATAAAATCCCACTTTTTGCATTTCATGTACACCATGGTTTAAGCATTAACGCCGATGCTTGGCTCAGACATTGCGCATCGGTTTGTGCTTTGTCAGGTGTTACTTTTGCTGGCGTCAAAGTCATAGTGGATCGGCAAAGCAAGGATGGTATCGAATCCTCTGCACGTGAGGCACGCTATAAAGCGCTAGGTGCTTTATGCCAAGAACGACAACTACCTATTATCCTGACGGCGCATCATCAAGACGATCAGGCCGAAACTGTATTGCTACAGTTATTACGTGGCTCTGGTGTTGCTGGGCTATCCGGGATGGATTTATCTAATAAAGCACCTAAATTGTTAGGGTCTGATACCGTCATGTTGGCCAGGCCCTTGCTTAGAGTGACGCGACAAAGCTTGTTAGACTATTCCGAGGAAGCAACGATTGCTTATGTCGACGACGAATCTAATGCAGATCAGCGTTATGCCCGAAATGCCTTACGACATCAGGTGATGCCCGTCTTATCGGTGATTTCGCCAGGCTACACTGAACGCTTGGCAAGAAGTGCCTCCCACGCCCAGTCAACAAACCGATTACTGACGGAATTAGCGCGGCAAGATAGAAGTGTCTGCGAAATAGATGGCGCATTGGATATTAATTTGTTGCGCAATTACAGCGCTGACCGCATCGATAATTTATTGCGATTTTGGCTGGGAGAGCAGGGCGTGCGCATGCCAACCACCGCCAGGCTAACAGAAATGCGACATCAGCTTTTTGATGGGCGAGACGACGCAAAAATTAGTGTCTTTCACGATACGTTGGGGATTCATCGATACAAGAATAAGATTTACGCTTCCCCGAAAGATGTTGTAAAAGGCAGTGAGATAACTCCAATACAATTTAGTTGGAATGGCGAGCCCAGCATCCCATTTCTCAGTTACGGTGGAACCTTATATTTTGAAGAGTGTTCTACGGGAGTTGATCTGACTTGGTTAAAGCAACAAGTTTTGACTATACATCCTCGCCAAGGTGGTGAGCGCTTGAAGTTGGCATTTAATCGGCCAACCAGAGATATCAAAAGTCATTACCAAACCTTGAAAATCCCATTTTGGCAACGAGAACGTTTGCCATTTATATCTGCTGGAAGCAAACTCTTGTTTGCTGCTGGTGTCGGCATGGAGTCCGCATTTTTCACAGACGATGCAAACGTAAAAATCTGTATCAAGTGGGAATCTGATGCTAATTAACCGAGCACGTAAAAGAATCAAAGTTTAAGAGTGAGGTACCAAAATATACGCGGTGTTTATTCTGGTTTATGCTGTCGTCGATGCGTAAATTTAGATGATTATATTTATACTCCCGGTATGTATATTAGGTCGTCCATATAATCATTGAGGTAGCAGCCATTTTTTGGAATTATGATGGGGAGTATAGTTAGTTTTCCTTAGATTTAATGCGAGAAAGTTATCTAAATTTTCCTGATCTCATCTAATTGATTTAAAAAAAATTACGTAGTTTTAAATACTATTGCTATCAATTAGATAATATTAATAAAAATAATGACGAGTATGAAATGACAAATATCAAGCGACAAATTGTTTTAGATACGGAAACAACAGGACTCAACGCCAGAACTGGCGACAGAGTGATTGAGATTGGTTGCGTAGAATTAGTTAACCGCAAGCTAACTGGCAATAATTTTCATCGCTACATTAATCCTGAACGTGACTCGGAAGAGGGCGCGTTAGCCGTTCATGGATTGACAACAGAGTTCTTAAGCGACAAGCCTAAATTTGCAGAAATTGTCCAAGAGTTTTGCGCTTATATTAAAGATGCAGAAGTTGTTATCCATAATGCACCGTTTGACGTCGGTTTTCTTAATGCCGAGTTTCTCCGCCTTAATTTGCCTGTCTTTACCGACTATGTAGAGCAAGTTACTGACACATTAGTGCAGGCAAAGGAGTTGCATCCAGGAAAGCGTAACTCTCTCGATGCCCTCTGTACTCGCTATGACGTTTCTAATTCGCACCGAAAACTCCACGGAGCATTATTAGATGCCGAGTTATTGGCGGATGTGTTCCTGGCGATGTCTCGTGGGCAAAATAGTTTTGCTATAGAGACTGAAGTGGAAGAAAAAGTGTCTGTGGTAGAGGAGATACTTCCAGACATTCCGCTGCAAGGCGTTATTGTTGTTTGCGCCTCTGATGATGAGCTTGCTGCACATGAGACCTTGTTGGTCGGTTTAGGTAAAGAAGTGCGTGGCCAAAGTATTTGGCATTCAAATAGTCAAACAGCAGAATAAATCTCTGCATTGACTGCAATTTTTAATTGCACATGATTATATTTTCAACTTTTGTCAGTAGTTCATCCCTCCACAATTCCAAATCCATACAAATTAATAATAAAAAATCATTGATTTGTATGGTTTTCGGCATGTTTTGTTGCAAGCAAGCGATTTCTTCCAAAATATTTTTCAATTTTTTACTAAAGTTTTGGATTTTTGCGTCGTTAAACAAACATAGATAAATAAAAAAATATTTTTAATAAACCCTAAAGTTATTGATTTCGGTGCCGTTAATAGTATTGAAGATAGAGCAAAGTATATTAATTTTTTACCTAAGTTCTTGATTTAATTGAACAAACTATCTTTTCTAAAAATAATAAAAATCAAAAATTCTTTTCGAATTCTTTCTAAAAGAAATCAAATATAGCTTGTAGGAAAAACTCCTACGAGTTTTTTCTGTTTTTACTCATCTTAAATACCTCTTCCTGCCTATACTCCGGTATTTTTCTTGCATCCACAATGTATCTCACTGGCAACGAACTCTGTGCCGGGTTAAACAAGATGGAGGGTAGAAAAATGACACCGAACGATATGATGGCTGAAATTCGCGACGCTAACTTAAGTTATCTGATGCTCGCTCAGCAAATGATTCGTGCTGACAAAGCTACTGCGATATTTCGTTTAGGCATAGCGAAAGAAATCGCTGACCTGATTGAAGGGTTGAACAACGCACAGATTCTTAAGCTTGCTGGCTCTAACATGATGCTTGCTCGCTTTAGATTTGAAGACAGTGCCATTTTGTGCATGTTGACAAATTATAATAAAGAACGCGCCTTGGCACATTCTCATGCTGCAATTTTAATGGCTGGACAAGCTGTTGAAGAAATTCATTAAAGAGATTCATTAGTTTCTGACTATTTAATAATTTTTCAACACTGAGGTGAGCAAAATGGCTAGCAAAAGCGTAGTAAATGAAGCACACGAAATTCGGTTGGCAATTGATTTAGTCAATCTTGGCGCACGTTTGCAGCTTTTGGAGTCCGAAACGAGTTTGTCTCGCGAGCGATTGTTGAAAATATATAAAGAGCTAAAGGGTGTATCACCTCCTAAAGGGATGCTGCCTTTTTCTACAGAATGGTTTATTACTTGGCAGCCAAATATCCATTCATCGTTATTTATGAACATTCACAAGTATTTGCATGATCATGCGGATATCAGTGGCATTGAAGCTGTTGTCAAAGCTTATCGACTTTATTTAGAACAAACACCGCCTCAAGCAGGTGATGAGCCAGTGCTGTCATTGACGCGCGCTTGGACCTTGGTGAGGTTTTTTGATGCGAAAATTCTGAAATTCACAAAATGCAACAAATGTGGCGGGCAATTTGTTGCACACACATTGGATTTGCATGATGATTATGCATGTGGTTTATGCCATGTCCCTTCACGAGCAGGCAAGACTAAAAGAGCGCGTGAATTAGACTCAATAGCGATGGTTGCATAATGCAGACGATTTTTCGGAGCCTTTTTGAACCTAAGGTCAAAGCAAACAAACGAAAATGATATTTCTTTGGCGGGTAAGCCATTGCTCCCGCCTGCCTTGCAGTCGTTATTGATACAGATTTTTTCCTTCCTTCTTTGCCTCCTCATTACTTTTTTTGTAGGCGTCAGCTTCAAAAAAAATATTCCTCCAATTATTATCATTTTTGCGCAAGCAATTGCTGCCTGTTGTTTTTCATATTGGCGAAAAATGGATTGGTGGTGGTGGATTATTCACTTCTTCTTTCCCCTTGCTGTCTTCGTACTCTTGGCCTTTGATATTCCACGTTATTACTATTTATGTGGTTTTATTTTTTTGGCTTTACTTTTTTGGAGTACGTTTCGCACGCAGGTGCCGTATTACCCATCTAAATCCTCTTTGTTGCCGACGTTATTTGAGTTATTGCCAAACAGACCTGTCCATTTTGTTGATGTTGGCAGTGGGCTGGGCGGCTTGGTTCTCAAATTGGCGCAAGTAAGGCGGGACAGTTTTTTTTATGGTGTTGAAATCGCGCCATTGCCGTGGTTTATCAGTTATTTAAGAGCGAAATTTAATCGAGCCAAAGTTGAGTTTTTATTCCGTAGCTACGAGAGAATTGATTTGAACCAATTCGATGTTGTATTTGCTTATCTTTCGCCTGCTGCAATGCCATCGTTATGGGAGAAAGTGCGGAAAGAAATGACGCCAGGGTCATTACTGCTTAGCTATGAATTTATAGTGCCGAATGTTGCTCCCGACTTGTGTATAAATAAAAATCCTAATGATCCAACACTATATGTATGGCGCATATAATAGTAATCATGTAATGTATTCCTCAGGCAATACTCAATTGCTTTTAAGCTTCAAGAGAATAGTGCAGAGCTGCTAAGAATAAAATATTTGGCTTAGCCAAGAGCTTGAAGTAGTGAGAAATAAACGTCTCTTTATGTAAATTTTTCGTACCTTTTGCGTTATTGTTGTTTGAACTTTGATTGTGATCGGTTATGGTACTCCTAGGTAGTATATTTTATTGTCCAGGTAATACTTGGACAGTAAGGTGTTTTTAATAAAAATAATGGGGAGTATATTGAATTTACGTATATTCTATTCCCGTAAAAAGCAGCGAAGCGTTGTCTCTTATTTTTGTTGATAGATTCGGTTTTTTGCAATTGTTTCCTGTATCTCTTAATTGATCAAATTGATGTGATGATTAATTTACTGATTAATTTCCACGTTTATATTTGGTTCTTTTCTCATAAGGAGTCTGGCTCGTGCTAGTCATCGTTGGCTATATAGTTGTGATGGGGTCAGTGTTCGGTGGATTTGTTATGTCCGGCGGACACATCGCCGTCTTATTTCAGCCACTCGAATTGCTGATGATCGGTGGTGCCGCCGTTGGGGCTTCCTTGGTCGGCAATAACGGTAAAACCCTGAAGGCATCTTTAAAAGCAATTCCTGGTGTATTAAAAGGCTCCAAATACACCAGAGCCTTGTATATGGAATTGATGACCATGCTGTTTGATGTGCTGACAAAAATACGTAAAGAGGGCTTAATGTCAATTGAAGGTGATATTGAAAAGCCGGAAGAGAGTCCTCTTTTTAGCAAGTATCCACTCGTTGCTTCTGACCATCACTTAATGGAATTCATTGCGGATTATTTAAGGTTGATGGTGTCCGGAAATATGGATGCATTTCAGATCGAAAATCTGATGGATAATGAGCTGGAAACGCATCACCATGAAGGTGCGGCACCGGCACATTTTATTGCTAAGTTAGGTGATGGTTTGCCTGCTTTTGGTATTGTTGCTGCGGTGATGGGTGTGGTCCACACAATGGAGTCAGTTGGTATCCCGCCAGCAGAGCTCGGTATTTTGATTGCACATGCTTTGGTAGGAACATTCTTAGGTATTTTGCTCGCTTATGGTTTCGTTGGGCCATTGGCTGGTCTGATGGAGCAACAACTGGACGAGTCCTCTAAAACCTTTCAATGCATTAAAGTAACTTTGCTGGCCAGCTTAAACGGATATGCTCCGGCGCTTGCTGTTGAGTTTGGGCGTAAAGTTTTGTATTCGACGGAGCGACCTACATTTAGTGAGCTAGAAGAACACATTAAGCAATCTAAATCTAAGTAGATAGAGGTTCTTGCAAAACGAAACACCGGAGAGTAATTTTATTGCGAGAAGCGCAAAATAGATGAGAAAGGAGCGGCCATTTCTGGCAAGATGAAAGTGACTAAACAACCATCTGCGCTCCGCTATGAATCCTACACAACGCCTGCTGATAATGCAACGCTGGAATTTACTGCAACACGATTTGCTACCGGAGATAAAACAGCAATGCGGGTCACTGACGCCGAAGCTGGAAAAATTGATTCATGTACTAGACTGGGTGCGCATCGAAGAATTTGTGTCGGACCAATGGCAAGGGATAGGACGCAAACCGCATGACCGTGGTGCATTGGCCAGCGCCTTCATCGCCAAAGCTGTGTTGGGGCTCAATACAACAGCGGCCTTAATAGAACGATTGACGATGGATCGCAGTTTAAAACGGCTGTGCGGCTTTGAGATGTGGAAAGAAGTTCCGAATGAAGCCACTTTTTCGCGCGCCTTTGGCGAATTTGCCCAAGCCAAATTAGCGGAGAAAGTGCACGAAGCGCTGATCAAGAGTTATTTAGGCGACAGCCTCATTGGACACATCAGCCGTGACGGCACGGCGATTGCGGCGCGCGAGAAGCCGAAGAAACACATGAAAGTTGTTTCCGTAGAAAAGGCCCAAAAGCAGCGCCGTGGACGGCCAAAGAAAGGCGAGATAAGGCCGCCAAAGGAAGAGAAAGTGACCAAGATAGGCTGGCAGTTGACGCAAACTTTACCGAGCATCGTCAATGCTTTACCCAAAGAGTGTGACCGCGGCACTAAATGCAATGCGCAAGGTTATAAAGTGAGTTGGAACGGCTACAAGCTGCATATCGACACCGCTGACTGCGGCGTTGCCATCAGTGCGCTATTGACCAGCGCCTCGGTGCACGATAGTCAAACGGCGGTGCCGTTAGCAACGATGACGGCCGCACGAGTAACGAATTTGTACGATTTGATGGATGCAGCGTATTGCAGTGAAGAGTTAAGGGCACACAGCAAAAGTCTTGGCCACGTGCCATTAATTGATCACAACGCACGCGGCGGGGAGAAGAAACCGTTCGCCCCGCATGAACAACAGCGTTATAAAGAACGCACGCAAGCTGAACGTACCAATGGCAGGCTGAAAGACGAATTTGGTGGCACGACAGTACGGGTGCGTGGTAGCGAAAAAGTGATGTCGCATTTGATGTTTGGTTTATTGGTATTGACCGCAGATCAGTTGATGCGTTTATTTACGTAACAGCTTTGCTTTTAAAGAGTCGAAAAAAACAACGTTTCCCAACGTTCATAGGGGCAGTGATGGTCACATAGGGATTGACACGCCATAAAACGATAATCCGGCACAAATTCATGTCACATGTACCGCTTCAAACAAGAAAACCAATCGCAACAGTGGCCACACCCATGCTCGACTTTACTGGTTTGGGTATTTTGCAAGAAGCTCGATAGTCTGATCAGGAATGCAGAATGGCTAATGAGGAACTAAGACCGATTATCGTCAAGCGAATAAAAAAGGTCGCTGGCGGGCATCATGGTGGAGCATGGAAAATTGCCTATGCTGACTTTGTTACCGCGATGATGGCGTTTTTTCTGTTGATGTGGTTGCTCGGTTCAACAGCAAAAGGTAATCTTAATGGGATTGCGGAGTATTTCCAAACTCCGCTCAAGGTCGCCATGGCCGGCGGTGATGGTAGTGGCGACAGCTCGAGTGTCATTAAAGGTGGCGGTAAAGATCTTACTTTGCGTGATGGTCAAAATAAAAAAGGCGATGTTGAGGCGCAAAAAAAGAGTTATAACCTTCAAGCTGCAGAGGCCGCATTAGCAAAAGCAGATGCCGAGCGGCTTAAGGTTTTGAAGGGCAAGATTGAGACGGCAATCGAGTCAAATGCGATATTAAAGCAGTATAAGAAGCAGCTATTATTAGATATTACAACCGACGGTTTACGTATCCAGATGGTTGACGAGCAAAACAGACCGATGTTTGCCTCTGCAAAAGCTGATTTGCAACCCTATACAAGAGAAATTCTGCATGAGATTGGTAAGGCATTAAACGATGTGCCAAACAGAATCAGTTTGTCTGGGCACACCGATGCAGCACCTTATGGCAGTGGCGAGAAGGGATATAGTAATTGGGAGCTGTCTGCTGACAGAGCAAATGCGTCTCGTCGTGAACTGATTTACGGCGGTATGGATGAAACTAAGGTTCTAAGAGTCGTCGGTTTATCATCATCGGTTTTGTTTGATAAAGAAGATCCTCTCAATCCGATTAATCGACGCATAAGTATCATCGTTATGAATAAAAAAGCTGAACAATCTGCTTCACAAGACGGTGGTTCAATTGAACTGACAAATCCTTCTGAGCCCTCAGCTGAAGTTCCTGTAAAAGTGGTGCAATAGTTACACGGGCATAATCGGATCAGATGAATAGAAAATTGGGATGCTGAATATGTCAAAAAAGAAAGTATTAGGGTCTCATGTAAAAGAGCTCTTGTCTGGCGTCTCAAGTCATGGGAACGAACATCTGCTGGAAGTAGAGACTGATCTAGTTCAAACTACTATTCTGCTCGCTGAGGCGATCGAAAAACTTGGGGCGAGTTTTTTGGCCTTGCATGCAGCCATAACCAGTCAGCAAGAAGAAATTGATTTGGTTATTTCCTCTGGCGCGGCACCAACTGCCAGTATTGATCGACTTAAAGTGATACAAGTTGACATTGCTGTTCATATTAATGCTGCTGTTACTAGCCTTCAATTCCAGGATCTTACTAGCCAGCTTATTTCCCGAACTGTTCAACGCAGTGCCGGTTTACGAGAGGTTTTGAGCAATCTAGGTTTGGTTGGCGATGGCATTCCGCTTGATAGTGAAACGGATGAAATAGCCTTATTGCTCAAAGATATAACCCAGCGGTTAGAAAAACAAAGCATTGAATTAAAAAGTTTATTGCGTAAAGCTGTAAATCAAAAACATTTAGATAGTGGTGACATTGAGTTATTTTAACTACTCAATGATGATGGGATGTGTGTCCCTTTAATCTGCATAACGGAGTGATGATGGCCAAGACAATTTTAGCAGTGGATGATTCTGGTTCTTTGAGACAAATGGTGGCGTTTAGTCTCAAAGCAGCTGGTTATCTAGTTATCGAGGCGGTCGATGGGCAAGATGGTTTGGAGAAAGCGAGAAATCAAGTAGTTGATCTCGTTTTAACTGATCAAAATATGCCCAGAATGGATGGCTTAACCTTGATTAAGTCCTTGCGTGCTCTACCAACCTATCAGCGAGTACCCATCCTTATGTTGACTACGGAGTCGAGTGACGATATGAAGGCGAAAGGTCGAGCTGCCGGTGCAAACGGTTGGTTGGTAAAACCTTTTGATCCTCAGAAGTTAACTGAGGTCGTTAAAAAAGTCATTGGATAAACCTCCTTTGAGACTACTTTTTTAATGCGAGCCAATCACGGAGTACGACAATGACGATTGACATGAGTCAGTTTTTTCAAGTTTTTTTCGACGAGGCAGAAGAGCTGCTTGCGGAGAAAGAAAAACTATTGCTGGCCGTCGATATTTCCTCCCCCGATCCTGAAGATCTGAATGCCATATTTCGTGCAGCACACTCCATCAAAGGTGGCGCCTCTACATTTGGCTTAACTGATATGACTGAAGTGACACATATACTTGAGTCACTTTTAGATAAGATCAGAAAAGGGGAGATGGCCTTAACATCTGAACACGTCGACGCTTTTTTGATTGCAAAAGATATCTTAAAAATGCAATTGGATGGACATAAGCATGGCAGCCCAGTGGATCAGGATGCCGTAGCAGATGTCAGAATGTTGCTGCAATCTTTGTCGCAAGACGCTGTACCCATTGCTGCGCCAGTTGCTAGTTTTGCGGATAGATCGAGAGATGTAGACCACGAGAACGTGATTTACACATCTTGTTTTCGGGTAGAGCTACCTCCGATATCTGCCGATGACATTAAAGCTATCGTATCTGAATTAGGTTTACTCGGATTTATTAGCAAAGAGGAAGTTGAAAAAGGTCGTACGGTCGTTACCTTGAACACCAACGAAAGTCAGGACGATATTATTGCAATATGTTCTTTTATCTTGAACCCTGATGATTTAAAAATTACTAGAACCGATTTTGTTTCAGCTAAAGCTAGTTCAAAAAATAATCAATCTGACGACGATTTAGGTTATGGCTTTTTCGAGCCAATTGAATCAATGTTTCCTCCTCTGGCGGGTGGTGAACAATCGCCGGCAGCTACTAATAAAGAGCCTGTATCCGGTTCTAATCTTGTCGGTGCTGATAAGAAAAATTTAGTTAAGAAAGAAGTTGAAAAAGCATCGGTATCGCAGGAGTCGTCGACGATCAGGGTTGGTATTGAAAAAGTGGATCAGCTGATCAATTTGATCGGTGAGCTAGTGATTACGCAAGCGATGTTGGAGCAACGCACCCAAGTACTGGATCCTATTGAACACGAGCGCTTAGTTAGTAGCGTGGCACACCTGACCAGAAATACGCGTGATCTGCAAGAGGCAGTGATGTCTATACGTATGATGCCTATGGACTATGTTTTTTCCCGTTTCCCGCGAATGGTGCGTGACCTAGCGAGCAAACTTGGTAAAAAAGTTGAGTTCGTCACTTATGGCGCCTCTACCGAGTTAGACAAAGGATTGATCGAAAGAATCGTTGATCCCTTAACTCATCTGGTCAGAAATAGCATTGATCATGGTATTGAGATGCCAGCGTCCAGGCTAAAGGCAGGTAAACACGAGGCCGGTAAGTTATCGTTATCTGCAGTTCACCAAGGCGGTAATATTGTCATCGAAGTTAGTGATGATGGCGGTGGATTGCACCGTGAAAAAATACTCGCTAAAGCCAAGCAAAATGGTTTGCCCGTATCTGATGCTATGTCTGACAGCGAAGTTTGGTTGCTTATTTTTGCGCCAGGATTTTCAACTGCGGAGGCCGTTACCGATGTTTCCGGGCGTGGCGTTGGTATGGACGTGGTTAAACGCAATATTACTGCCATGGGAGGCGTGGTCGATATTCGATCAGCTAAAGGATTTGGTACGACCATCACTATCTCGTTGCCGCTGACACTGGCAATCTTAGATGGCATGTCGATTAAGGTCGGTGAGGAAGTTTATATATTACCTCTTGGCTTTGTGATGGAATCATTGCAGCCTGCGATGCAAGATATCAAAGAAATTAGTGGTAAGGGGCGAGTAGTTAAAGTGCGTGGAGAATACTTACCCTTAATTCCTCTATACGAATGTTTTGATATCCAACCTAAATTTACACAGCCTTCTGATGGTATTGCTGTAATCGTAGAAGTTGATGGGAAAAAAGCAGCGCTATTTGTTGATGATTTAGTAGGGCAGCAGCAGGTAGTCGTTAAAAATATTGAATCCAATTATCGTAAAATCCCAGGAATTTCTGGTGCTACTATTTTGGGTGATGGTGGCGTATCTTTGATTCTTGATGTCGCTGCTTTATTGAGATCAGCTAGGTAGTTTTAGTATTTACAGTTAATAACAAGGGGTAGAAATATGATGCAGTCTGCGCAAACGTCTGACAATAAAGATGCCAAACTCGATGCTTCGGGATCAGATATAGCTACACACGAATTTTTAGCGTTTACTCTCGGCAACGAGGAATACGGAATTGATATTCTGAAGGTTCAGGAAATTCGTGGATACGAAGCCGTAACACGTATTGCTAACGCACCAAATTTTCTTAAAGGTGTTATCAATCTGCGCGGAATTATCGTTCCGGTTGTTGATATGCGGATTAAATTTAATTTGGGTGAGCCAACTTACGATCAGTTCACGGTCGTTATTATTTTAAATATTGGCGGACGTATTGTCGGCATGGTTGTTGATAGTGTCTCCGATGTGACAACTTTGTTGCCAGAGCAAGTACGACCGGCACCAGAGATGGGAACAACATTTAGTTCAGATTTTCTGATTGGTTTGGGTACCTTAGAAGAGCGCATGCTCATTTTGGTCGACATCGATAAATTAATGTCGAGTCCAGAAATGGGGCTTGTTGATTCTCAAGTTTAGAAGTGTAGACGTGTAATTAAGCGCGGTATTTTTGTCTAGTTGCAACAAGTGTCTGTAAAAATTAAACCTAAAAAATTGAGAGACTCGGGCTATGAATTTACGTCATTTTCGGATCGGTGCAAGACTAGGTATAGGTTTTGGCTTCATCATTGGCGGACTGATTATTGTGTTGATACTGGCTAGCCTGTTATCTTCACAAAACAGAAATACCATGATTCAAGGCTTAAATACAGCGAGCCAAAAGCAGGCCTTGGTTAATTCTATGAAAAGCTCTTTGCTCGAGGGTGGTATTGCGATGCGAAATATTGGCATTCAATCCGATGTCTCAGAGATGCAGAAAGAAGATGCCAAAGTAAAACTGCAACGCAAACGCTACGACGACGCAAAGGATAAACTGTCAAAGCTTGGGTTGAATGATGATGAGAAGAAAATTCTTGCAGAGATTGCGAGAATTGATCAGGAAATAGACAAGCCGTTTAAAGACGCTGTCGGTCAGGCTCTAGCGTTTAATGCTGAAGGCGCGATTAAAATTATCTCCTCGGTTATTGATCCATTAAGTACTAAATCTATCTTGGAAATGAACAAGTTAGTTGATCTGCAGGAGTCTGCATCAAAGCAAGTATTTGAAATCTCAGGCGCCAACAGCACCAAGCTAAACTTTTGGTTGTTCGTTGTATTAGCTGGTGCGCTAGCCATTGCCGTATTTTTTGCATGGATTATTACTAAGAGTATTACGCAGCCTTTAAAAGAAGCTATTTCTGTTACTGAACAGGTTGCATCTGGTGATTTATCTGCCCATGTTAGTGTGAGTGGTAAAGACGAAGTTTCATCTCTTTTATTCGCTTTAAAAGAGATGACAGAAAGTTTGGCTAATACTGTTGGTCAAGTACGAACTGGCACAGAAACGATCACAGTCGCATCCCAAGAGATTGCCTCAGGCAACGCCGATCTCTCCAGCAGAACAGAATCCCAAGCCAGCTCGCTAGAAGAAACTGCCAGCTCCATGGAAGAGCTCACCAGCACCGTCAGGCAAAATGCAGATAACGCCCGGCAAGCCAATCAACTCGTTGTCTCCGCTACTGGTGTTGCCGTCAAAGGTGGTGCTGTTGTCAATCAAGTCGTTAGCACCATGGGCTCGATTAAAGAAAGCTCCCGCAAGATTGTCGACATTATCAGCGTCATCGACAGCATCGCCTTCCAGACCAACATCCTCGCCCTCAATGCCGCAGTAGAAGCTGCCAGAGCCGGAGAGCAAGGACGAGGATTTGCCGTTGTCGCCTCAGAGGTGCGTAATCTCGCCCAACGCAGTGCCAGCGCTGCCAAAGAAATCAAATCTCTGATCGACGACTCGGTCGACAAAGTCAACCAAGGCGGCAAACTGGTAGACGAAGCTGGCAAAACCATGGACGAGATTGTCACCAGCGTCCAGCATGTCGCCGACATCATGAGCGAGATCACCGCCGCCAGCCAAGAGCAAAGTGCAGGGATAGAACAAGTCAATCTAGCGATTACGCAGATGGATGAAATGACGCAGCAAAATGCAGCGTTGGTAGAGCAGGCAGCAGCGGCAGCAGAGAGTATGGAAGAGCAGGCGCAGGCCTTGGCGCAGGCGGTTAGCGTATTTAAACTTACCTCCGCAAGTAACACTCCCCCGGCAAAGTCAATACGAGTGAATCCTGTGGTCCAGAAAAAAGACCTTAAACCAAAATTAAAACAAATCGCCTCTCGGGCAGAGTCTTCCGTATCAACTGGTAAAAGTGCAAAAAAGGAGAATACGGATGACTGGGAAGAGTTTTAATTTAGTATTTAATAATGACTAAAATGATTAAATTTACTTTTTTTGTTATATCGAATTTTGGTTAATCATAAAAATTAAAACACCTAAGCATCAAAGTGCAAATTTAATCTGATTAACTACCCTAGGCAGGTATATGCATATTTTTCTGAAATTAACTTAATCTAGGATGATGAGTTAATCAATATGCTTAATATTAAGGATAATTTAATGACCAAGTCTGCTGAAAAGGGTAAGAGCGAGACCTCAAAGGAATTTGACTTTAATGCAAAAGACTTTAATCGCGTCAGAGACTTGATTTATCAAAAGGCTGGAATTTCTCTTGCTGATAGTAAACAAGAGATGGTTTACAGCCGCTTAGCTCGTCGTCTTCGGGCAACAGGAATGAACTCGTTTTCTATTTATCTCGATAGTTTGGAGACCGATAATTCTGAAGCTGAGTGGGAGGCTTTTACTAATGCGCTTACCACCAACCTGACCTCTTTCTTTCGAGAGGAGCATCACTTTCCCTTACTTGCCGAACACGTTAAAAAAATAAAAGAGCCAATTAACGTCTGGTGCTCTGCTAGCTCCACTGGCGAGGAGCCTTATTCAATCGCAATGACCTTGTGCGAGGCATTTGGTACTCTGAAGCCTCCAGTGCATATTATCGCAACCGACATAGATACCAACGTATTAGCGACCGCCTCAAGAGGAGTCTACAACCTTGATCGCTTGGATAAGATGTCGCCAGATAGAGCGAAGAAATTTTTCCTAAGAGGGAAGGGCGCGCAAGATGGATTGGTTAGGGTTAGGCCAGAGTTGAGAGATTTAATCACTTTTAAACAGCTGAATCTGTTAGCCGATGTTTGGCCAATTAATGGTGTTTTTGATGCTATTTTTTGTCGCAATGTGATGATCTACTTCGATAAGCCGACCCAAGGTGCAATTCTAAAAAAATTCGTCCCATTAATGAAATCAGATGGTTTACTCTTTGCTGGACATTCTGAGAATTTTTTGTACGTATCTGATGACTTCAAACTTAGAGGCAAAACAGTCTACGAGCTGGCAAGTGAACATGAAGTACGTAGTAAAGCAGTTTCGCGCCATTCGAACAAAGGTTAAGCCATGAGCCAGTTAAGTGAAGAGCATTTCGCTACGAATATTTATTACGACCGTACCTTTGATTGTGACGCTGCAAAAATTTTGCCTGGTGAGTTTTATTTCACAGGAAAAGATATGTTGATTGTTACCGTTCTTGGTTCTTGCGTCTCCGCTTGCATAAGGGATCGTGTTTCTGGTGTCGGAGGGATGAATCATTTCATGCTGCCAGATGGCGGAGCAGATTCTGATAATCCTGTTTCTGCATCAATGCGCTACGGTACCTATGCAATGGAAGTTCTGATCAATGAATTATTAAAAGCGGGTGCTAAACGCGAAAACATGGAGGCCAAAGTATTTGGCGGGGGTAATGTTTTGAGAGGGTTTACTGCGATCAATGTTGGTGAAAGAAACGCGAAATTTGTGCTCGATTATTTGCGCGCTGAGCGAATGCGCGTTATTGCTGAGGACTTAAACGACATCTACCCTCGCAAAGTATATTTTTTTCCAAAAACAGGTAAGGTTCTTGTGAAGAAGCTCAAAGTTGAACACAATGATACGTTGAGGAAACGCGAAAATGATTACGCCAGTCGACTCAAAGCCACGCCTGTTAGTGGTGAAATTGATTTGTTTTAAGCAAAAATAATAAGAGACTGTTGTACGCGCGGAGTATGTGATGAAAATTAAAGTATTGATTGTGGACGATTCGGCGCTAATACGGAGCGTTCTCAGTGAGATCATTAGCAGACAGCCCGATATGGAAGTCGTTGGCGTCGCGCCCGATCCGTTGGTCGCCAGGGATTTGATCAAGCAAACAAATCCAGATGTTTTGACGCTTGATGTTGAAATGCCAAAGATGGATGGGCTAGATTTTTTAGAAAAACTCATGCGCCTTAGACCGATGCCAGTCATTATGGTTTCGTCTTTGACTGAGCGTGGATCTGAAATCACCATGCGAGCGCTAGAACTGGGCGCAGTCGATTTTGTTACCAAACCAAAGCTATCGATTCAAAGCGGTATGTTGGAATATGCAGAACTGATTGCCGATAAAATTCGTGCTGCTTCAAAGGCGCGAATTCGACCACGGGCAGTTCATGCAAGTGATTTGAATAAAGGTGACTTAACTGCACTGCCAATGGTGAAAAATCCGCTGACCAGTAGTGAAAAACTCATCATCATTGGCGCTTCTACTGGTGGAACAGAAGCGATCAAGAATTTTTTAGTTCAAATGCCCTCGGATTGCCCTGGGATTTTAATCACTCAACATATGCCTGAGGGTTTTACTCGTTCTTTCGCTAAAAGATTAGACGGGCTTTGTAAAATTTCAGTTAGTGAGGCCGCTGGTGGCGAGCGTGTATTGCCAGGACATGCTTATATTGCGCCTGGCCATTCCCACTTGCTTTTGGCCAGGAGTGGCGCAAATTATGTGACCCAGCTAGATGCCGGTCCTGCAGTGAACCGACATCGCCCCTCTGTAGATGTTTTGTTTCGCTCTGCGGCCACCTATGCCGGTAAAAATGCAGTTGGCGTTATTCTGACCGGAATGGGCAAGGATGGTGCTGTTGGTATGTTGGAGATGAAAAACGCAGGCGCCTATAATTTTGCCCAAGACGAAGCAACTTGTGTAGTATTTGGAATGCCTCGAGAAGCAATCGCAATCGGTGCGACACATGAAGTTGGTCCCTTAAATGAGTTGCCAACCAAGGTTTTGCATTATCTTGCGTTACACGGTAGTCGAGCCTTGCGCGTTTAAGTGAGCAAAATTCATATTCTTGTGGATTTTGCTCACCACTTTGTATTAATTTGACAGATAATGTTTATAACTATACTTAAAGAAATAATGGAGTAATTTATGGCCGATCAGAATCTCAAATTTTTAGTTGTTGATGACTTTTCAACGATGCGCCGTATTGTACGTAATTTGCTTAAAGAGCTTGGATACTCTAATGTCGATGAGGCAGAGGATGGTGCCATGGGATTAGCCAAATTGAAAAGTGGTGATTTCGATTTCGTGATTTCTGACTGGAATATGCCTAACATGGATGGGCTGACGATGTTGCAACACATTCGTGCTGATCCAGCGCTTGCTAAGTTGCCAGTATTAATGGTGACTGCCGAGGCGAAAAAAGAAAATATTATTGCGGCTGCTCAAGCAGGTGCAAATGGTTATGTTGTGAAACCATTTACAGCAGCGACTCTTGATGAGAAATTATCGAAAATTTTTGAAAAATTAGGAAAGCCTGCATAGCAGAACTTGTATTTATTAAGAAGTAAATATGAGTGTAGATATGGACAACACTATTCCATAAAATGAGCTCTGTACCAAAGTCGTTAATATGACCAGGCTGTTGCATGACAGCCGTCATCGTCTAAGCTTAGTTACCTGAACGAGCTGTGTAAGAATTGCTTGATAGCGTTGCTTTTTAATTACTGAATCTTGTATCTTTTTTTCTGTTTAATTCCACTATACCTATTGTGCCTTATGAGTGACGCTAATTTCATTGTAAGAGAGCCGTTGCTTGATCCCAAACAGCGCGTTATCGGCTTCCAGTTATCTTGGCAAAGTCCAAGTCAATCTGCGCCAATGAGTATTCAGGATCTGGATTCCTTGATGGAGTTTGTTGCTGAGAATTTGAACGATGAAGAAACTGGATTTTTACTAGGAGATAGCGTCTTATTTTTAGAGGCAGCGCCAGAACTATTGCTTACCGACGGCCTGAAATTATTACCACCTAAAAACACGGTATTGATATTGTCAAAACGTGATTTTACTAACCCGACTACCTTAGAGGCGATAAAAGAACTACGTGCTTTGGGTTATGGTATTTGTATGCGTGGCGCTGATCTGAGCACCTTGGAGAGATCTTTCTTCATGCAGATTTCTCATATTGAAGTCCAGTTGAACGCGTCTAACTTTGCATCTCAGGCAAAGGTGTATGCAGCGTTAAAACAATCCGCCATACATATGGTTGCTCGCAATGTGTCAACTTGGCAGGATTTTGATGCATGCTCTGCGCTTGGCTTAGAGTCGTTCGTTGGTAAGCTACATTTAACGCCTCGCCCTAGCGCGGACAAAAAAGGATTAAATACAGCGCAGACGACCATTTTGCAGTTAATGGAAATGATCAGGAAAAACGCTGACATTCAACAATTAGAATCTGTTGTAAAGAGAGATGCTACTTTAGCGTATAAATTATTGCGTTACATCAACTCTGCTGGTTTTGGTTTGCGTACAGAAGTGCAATCCCTCAAGCATGCTGTGCAGATACTAGGTTATAGCCCTTTATATCGCTGGCTATCTGTATTGCTGGCGACCGCAAGTACCAGCGGTTACTCACCAGTTTTATTAGAAACAGCCATTGTCCGTGGTCGATTTGCAGAGTTACTTGGACAGCCTCACATGTCCAAATCTGAAGCTGAAAATCTTTTCGTTGCCGGTATGTTCTCTTTGCTGGATAGATTGCTGGGCGTGCCTATGGATGAGGTTTTATCAACGATCCAATTACCAGAAGCTGTTACCGAAGCGCTGATTTCCAGAGGCGGAAGCTATGGCCCTTATTTGGCATTAGCCGAGGCTTGTGAGTTAAATAGTATGTTGGTTGGCTCTTTAGCAGAGTCGCTGCGTATTACACCAACAGATGTCAACACGGCACATCTTGCGGCTTTAGTTTGGGCTAAAAACATTGCCTCGCTTTAACAGAGGCAGGCAAAACAAGTCTTAATTACGATATCTTAATTGCAGAGATGAGGAGCCATGTTTTTCCTCATCTCGCGCAAGCTGTAACACTTCTTTTTTTAAATCAAAATTTTCCAGTAGAACAACGCAAGGCAGTTCGCCAAAGGTGCAATTGTAGGTGTAGCGTTTGTACTTAAACCGTGATGGCGTTAATCCCCTGGGCGCCGTACGCTATCTGGGTTGCAAAGAAGTGGTAGCGGTCTAATAGAAAGTCTAAATTTAATATACTCCCCACCATTTCTGATAAATATGCTCTATTGTCCAGTGATTACCTGGACAATAAAATATACCCGTGGAGAGTATATTTTCTTTCTCTAATTCCTCTTTAATGCATTCGCGTTTAATTCAACTATTTGAACGATAGATAAAAGCCATCGTTCTATCTCTGATTCCGCTCTTCAATATTGCTTGTTCTAATCACGCCATCGCTATTGCGCGTGCAGATCAAGAGTGCTTCGTCGCTTTTAAAAAAGCTGTCTTTTCTGAAAATCTAAGTTTACGTCACATCTCACTCGCTCCGTTTTTTTTGGTTTACTGAAATAGGGGGTAAATCGTCACTTGTTCGGCGCATCTACAGAATGCAACATCGCCAATAATCACACTTGTATAAATGTGTAATAGCAGCGTTTTGCTTGCTTCTTAGAAATAGATGGGAGTCGGTAATGGCCGAAGATAGCGATCTCGAAAGAACCGAACCGGCGTCGCCCAAGCGCTTAGAGCAGGCGCGTGAGGAGGGTGATGTCCCGCGCTCAAGAGAGTTGTCTACTTGCACGATCTTGCTTGCTGCGGGCGCTGGCTTGTGGATGTCCGGCGGTTCTTTAATCAGACAGTTGAATCATATGCTCATCGATGGATTATCGATGGAGCGAACTTTGGCGTTTGATCACGATATGTTGTTTTCTCACATCGGCATGATCTTGATGGATGTGTTGCTTGCTTTTGCTCCGCTAGGTGGTTTGTTGATGCTGGTTGCGATTGGATCTCCGTTACTAATCGGTGGCTGGCTTTTTAGTGCTAAAGCCTTGCAACCTAATTTTAGTCGTATGAATCCTTTGTCTGGTCTGACGAATATGATTTCGTCCAAGGCCGGTGTGGAGTTAGTTAAGGCAATTCTCAAAGCGCTGATTGTTGGAACGGTTGCTTGGATCGTCGTAATGAATCAAAAAGATGCCATCTTCGGCCTTGCTTCCGAGCCTTTGGCCGCTGGCAGCGCGCACATGGCAACCATGCTTGCGATCTGTTTTTTATCGATCGTCGGTGCCTTGGTATTGATTGCCGGAATTGATGTTCCATACCAAATGTGGAGTTATGCCAAAAAGCTCAAAATGACACATCAAGAGGTTATACAAGAATCAAAAGAAGCCAATGGTAATCCCCAGATTAAAGCCAAAATCCGCGCGCAACAGCGTGAAATGGCACGTCGCCGGATGATGTCAGAAGTGCCGACAGCGGATGTCGTGGTCACCAACCCAACGCATTATGCAGTCGCTTTAAAATATAAAGATGGTAGCAACGGTGCGCCAAGAGTGGTCGCCAAAGGCGCTGACGCCGTCGCTGCAAAAATTCGTGAATTGGCCGCTGAGAACAATATTCCTTTGCTGGAGGCACCACCGTTAGCACGTGCTTTGTTCAAGCACACAGAGTTAGGCGACGAAATCCCAGAAACACTTTACGCCGCCGTTGCAGAAGTGTTGGCTTACGTCTTCCAGTTAAAAACATTCCGTCAGCATGGTGGCCTCAGGCCGTCTGCGCCTTTCGATCTGGCAGTTCCTGCCGAACTTGATCCAAATAACGCTCCTCAACCAGCCAATACCGTCGGAGCTAATCCATGAATGGTTTTAAATTACCCGCTTGGATGAGCATATTTAGCAATAAGGCCATTGCTGCACCGATACTCATCATCATGATGTTGTCGATGATGATATTGCCGCTGCCCGCCTTTGTGCTCGATGTCTTTTTTAGCTTCAATATTGCCTTGGCAATCATTGTTTTGCTGACCAGCTTATACACCATCAAGCCACTAGATTTTATGGTGTTTCCAACCGTGTTATTGGTAAGCACGATGTTGCGCTTGTCACTCAACGTGGCATCAACCCGGGTAGTGTTGACCGAGGGGCATACTGGTCCAGATGCTGCCGGTAAAGTGATTGAGGCCTTTGGTCATTTTCTGATTGGCGGTAACTATACAGTTGGTATTGTGGTATTCGTTATTTTGACGATTATTAACTTTACTGTCGTTACCAAAGGTGCTGGCCGTATTGCGGAGGTCGGTGCCAGATTTGCATTGGATGCGATGCCTGGTAAGCAAATGGCGATTGATGCAGATTTAAATGCAGGTCTGATTGTAGAACAAGAAGCACGTCGTCGCCGTACCGAAGTCGCGCAAGAAGCTGAGTTTTATGGCGCGATGGACGGTGCTAGTAAGTATGTGCGTGGCGATGCCGTGGCAGGCATTATGGTCACTATCATCAATATTGTCGGTGGCTTAATTGTAGGTATGGTGCAGCATGATCTGGATTTTGCAACGGCGCTAAAAAACTATACTTTGCTGGCGATCGGTGATGGTTTGGTTGCGCAGATCCCATCACTGATTATTTCAACAGCAGCAGGTATCGTCGTATCTCGGGTTGCCAGTGATCAGGATATTGGCGGTCAACTGATAGGCCAATTATTCGCTAAACCACAGGTGCTGTTTATTACAGGTGGTATCGTTGGTGGAATGGGTCTGATTCCAGGTATGCCACATGTGGCTTTTTTATTGTTAGCCTTACTTTTGATCGGTGGCGGTTATTTATTAACCAAAAAATCGGATGTCGTCGCAAAGCCTGAAGAGCAAGTTGTAGCGCCAGTTGCGCCATCTGAAATGGAAGAAGCAACATGGCAAGACATCCTGCCAGTAGATACTTTAGGTTTAGAAGTTGGTTATCGCCTCATTCCTTTAGTTGATAAAGGGCAGGGCGGGGAGCTGCTTAGACGCATTAAAGGTATCCGCAAGAAGTTTGCGCAAGAGGTGGGGTTCTTGTCGCCTCCTGTGCATATCAGAGACAACTTAGAATTGAAACCGTCTGCTTATAGGATCACGCTCAAAGGTGTTGAGGTTGGCGTTGGTGAGGCAATTACTGGTCAGTATCTGGCGATTAATCCTGGCATGGTATCTGGTACCTTGCCGGGTCCGATTACTACAGATCCAGCGTTCGGATTGCCTGCAACCTGGATTGACGCTGCCATGCGCGAGCAAGCCCAGACGATGGGTTATACCGTAGTGGATGCCGGTACTGTCATTGCTACTCATCTCAACCATTTAATTACATCGCATGCGGCTGAATTGTTAGGTCGTCATGAAGTTCAGCAATTGATGGATCACCTTGCAAAAGATACGCCAAAGTTAGTCGAGGAATTGGTGCCCAAACTATTGCCACTCTCTATTTTGCAGAAGGTATTACAAAACCTCTTGATCGAGGGTGTGCACATCCGCGATATGCGCACCATTATCGAAACCTTGTCAGAGCATGGCATGCATACCCAAGACGCGAACGAGCTAACGACTTACGTTCGTATTGCATTAGGTCGTGCAATTGTGCAGCAGATATTCCCGTCCACCAATGAGTTGACTGTCATGACATTAGATAACCGGTTAGAACGTTTGCTGATGCAAGCATTGCAAACGAGTGGCTCTGATGGTGCTGGTATTGAGCCAGGATTGGCCGATACCTTGGCAACACAGACAGAGGCCGCAGCCAAGCATCAAGAGCAGATGGGTTTAGCGCCGGTTCTCTTAGTACCCGGTCCTTTAAGAGCGCTGTTGTCGCGTTTCTTGAGACGCACTTTGCCTCAGTTAAAAGTGTTATCGCAAGCAGAATTACCAGAAACAAAAACAATTAGAGTTACCGGCCTGGTTGGAGGGCAATTATGAACGTGAAGAAATTTTCAGCGAATACATCGCGCGAGGCAATTCGTATGGTGAAGGATGCACTCGGTTCGGATGCGGTCATTCTCTCTAACCGTAATGTCGATGGAAAAGTGGAAATACTGGCGATGACAGATGAGACGATGAGTTCAATTGCGACATCATCGGATTCGCGTACGATCCCAGAGATTGCGAAATTTCCACCACGGTTACAGCAGGCTGAACAGGGACGGCAAGCCAGCGAATCGCCTCTGTTCTCAAAATCTCAGCCACACGCCTTAGATAACTTAGTCAGTGGCGGTGAATTAGCCGACGTGATGACTGAAATCCGGTCTATGCGCAGTATGCTGGAAGCGCAGCTGGCGGAGATATCCTGGACGAATACCCAAAAGCGTCAACCTCAAAAAACAGAAGTAATGCGGGAGATGCTGGCAACGGGTTTCAGTGCAAGCTTGTCCCGTTATCTCGTCGATAAAATGCCAGATTCAGAAACTGTCGCTAGCAGCATGGATTGGATTAAAGCGGTCTTAAATCGCAATTTATCTACCATCAATAATGAGAGCGAAATCTTAGAAAAAGGCGGCGTTTATGCTTTGGTTGGCCCTACAGGCGTAGGCAAAACCACCACCACAGCAAAACTCGCTGCCCGCTGCGTGATGCGCCATGGCCCTGCCAAACTGGCATTGATTACGACGGATGGTTATCGTATTGGTGGCTACGAACAATTGCGTATTTACGGCAAAATATTAGGCGTGATGGTGCACTCGGTCAAAGATGAATCTGATTTACGAATTGCTTTGTCTGAACTAAAAAATAAACATACCGTATTAATCGATACGGTCGGCGTCAGCCAACGCGACAAAATGGTGACGGAGCAGGTTGCTATGTTGTCTGGTGCAGATGCCAATGTGAAACGCTTATTGTGTTTAAACGCGACCTCTACAGGCGAGACACTCAGTGAGGTCGTTCGGGCTTATCAGGGTAGCGGGTTGGCGGGATGTATTTTGACCAAGCTTGATGAGGCCGCGACTATCGGCGGCGTGTTAGATATCGCAATTCGTCAAAAGCTTCATATCTATTATCTCGCCAGTGGCCAGCGTGTGCCTGAGGATTTGCACATCGCAAACAAGCAGTACCTGGTTGATCGCGCATTCAAATTAAAACGAGAGACATCTGCCTATCGATTGCAAGATGAAGAGCTACCGATGGTGATGGCAAATGCGGCTATCGCCTCCGCCGCGAATACCAATAATGGTTTGAGGGAGGTGTCTTTTGGCTAGTTTTGATCAGGCAGAAGGCTTGCGCCGGATGTTAGAGGCGCCAAGACCTCGTGTGCTCACGTTTTTATCCGCTTTGCGTGACGAAGAAAAAAGTGGCATGCTTATTAATTTAGGTGCTTCTCTTGCGAGAAAAGGGCAGCAAGTCTTGATGGTTGACGCCAGATCTTCGGCCAATAGTATTGGCGCGTGGCTCAATGCAAATACCGAGCAGACCTTGTTGGACGTTGCAAGACAACGGCGTACAATGCAAGAGGCAGTAAAAATTGTATCAGCAGGCTTATCTGTGACGATGCTCTCAAAATATGCGACTGCATTGGCGCGACTGCCGGCCGAAAATACTAAGCGTTTATCCCGTGTTTTTGATGTTGCTGCAAACAGTGCGGACTTAGTCATTGTGGACAGCGAAATTGATGGCGATGATGCGTTCCCGCTAGCTTCATTTGAAGAGAGCGAAGTCGTAATACAAGTATCTGCCAATGCGGCCACGATTAAAGATGCTTATGGTTTGATTAAACGTGTCAATAACCGCGTAGGCCGTCGTTCTTATGGTATTTTAGTATCGGGTGTAACAGAACCGGAAGCACGATTGGTTTATACCAATATGGCACAAGCAGCTAGTCGATATTTAGCAGTACCTTTGCATTTTGTTGGCTACGTGCCAGAGGACGATCACATGAAAAAAGCAGCGCATTTAGGTCGTTCGGTGATTGATGCATTCCCATTGGCGGGTGCCTCTATTGCGTTTTCTCAATTAGCTGAGCGGCTTGCCTTGACCGCAAGATCAACAGCCCGCTCAACATTAGGTTTACATGGATTGCCAGAGTTAGGTATTCGTCTCGGAATTTGATTGATTATGTACACCGCTAGCGGAAAATCAGATAAAAATTCCCTACTTACGGAGCATGCTCCACTAGTGAAGCGACTCGCTTATCAATTAAAAGCGAGATTGCCCCCCAGCGTCGAAGTTGATGACTTAGTGCAGGCCGGTATGATAGGTCTGCTAGATGCCGTTAACCGTTATGAAGACAATCACGGCGCACAATTTGAAACCTATGCAGTGCAACGCATACGCGGTGCAATGCTGGATGAATTGCGCAGCAGTGATTGGCTGCCGCGTGGTGTGCGCCAAAACATGCGCAAAATTGAAAACGCAATGAACGCATTGCAGCAAAAATTAGGACGTCCACCGCTAGAAACGGAAGTTGCTAAGTTGCTGAAATTGAGTCTGGCCGAATACCAGGATTTGCTGGGTGAGAGTGGCGGACATCAACTCGTGTATTACGAAGATTTTCATGATGCAGATACCAAAGAGCATTTCCTCGATCATTACTGTAACGATCGTTCAGGCGATCCTTTAGAAGATCTTTTGCATGGCGATTTTCGTGATGCTGTGATCTTCGCGATTGATAGTTTGCCCGAGCGAGAAAAGCTACTCATGGGTTTGTATTACGAACAAGAGCTCAATTTAAAAGAGATAGGCGCCGTCATGGGCGTATCCGAATCCCGGATATCGCAACTTCATAGCCAGGCAGTAGCCCGACTCAGGGCTTCGTTAAGGGAGAAAGCGTGGACTGGGCTAGCCTAATTGGATTTATCTTAGTAGTTGTCGGCATCTTTTCAGGCCAGCTGATTGAGGGTGGACGCTTATCCTCCTTAGTGCAGCCTGCTGCGTTTGTTATCGTTGTCGTCGGCACGATTGGCGCTGTTTTGTTGCAAAGCCGGATGCCCACGTTTATCCGTGGCATAAAAATGCTACGGTGGATCATCTCCATGCCAATAGATACAAGTAAAAAAACTATACAAGAAGCCTTGATCTGGAGTGTTGTCGCACGTCGTGAGGGTTTCCTCAGTCTTGAGCGCTACATGGATTCTAGTAAAGATCAATTTATTAGCAAAGGCTTACGCCTGGTGATTGACGGTGTTGATCCATCCCGCTTAAAAGACATTCTTGACGTCGATATTTCTTTGTACGAGATGGAGCAAAGACAAGCAATAAAAATTTGGGAAGCCGCGGGAGGCTACTCGCCGACGATAGGAATCTTGGGGGCGGTACTCGGCTTAATCCATGTTATGGAGAATCTGACAGACCCAAGCAAACTCGGTAGTGGTATTGCAGTCGCTTTTGTCGCGACTATTTACGGTGTTGGATTAGCAAACCTACTTTTTCTACCCATTAGTAATAAGCTCAAAGAAATTATTCACCGGGAAGTTGTCCGGCGCGAGATGTTATCAGATATTTTTTATAGCATTGCTCTTGGTGATAGCCCTCGTGTAATCGAAGAGCGCCTGGCAAACCATAAAAATTAAATTGGTCATGAAGAGAAAGAAATACCAGGAAGAACATGATAACCATGACAGATGGTTAGTTTCTTACGCCGATTTCATCACCTTATTATTTGCTTTTTTTGTAGTGATGTACGCGATATCATCGGTCAACGAAGGCAAATATCGGGTGTTGTCTAATTCTCTTACGGGGGCATTCGGTAAAGCAGTTTTGGTGCAATCAGTAAAACGGGATATCGACGTTGAACCGACGATTAAGCTAGATCCTCTTCCCATCATCAGACCCAAAAATGCGGAACCATTACGCAAAGAACGTGAGCAAATGACTGGCATTGCACGCGATATTTTGGCCGTGCTGGAACCGTTGGTCAGAGAGGGGAAAGTACGCGTAACTCAGACTAGTCGCGGCGTAACGATAGAAATTAATGCTAGCGTGCTTTTTGCCCCTGGTGAAGCGAAGCTCAATGATGATTCAAACCAGGCATTAACGGCGATCGCTTCTGTATTGAAGTTAGATAGTCACGCAATTCAGGTCGAGGGATATACCGATAATCTTCCTATCAAAAATACTAATTTTCCCTCGAACTGGGAATTATCTGCTGTACGTGCAAGCACCGTAGTTCGATTGTTCACAGAAAATGGGGTCGATGAGAATCGAATGACTGCAGTTGGTCAGGGACCAAAAATGCCAGTTGGATCAAATGACACTATAGACGGCAGAGCGAGGAATCGACGCGTCACTGTCACTATCTTGGCTATTTTGCCGGAATCGGGTATTGATGTTCCGGTTACCTCTGCCGATAAAAGAACTAACTGAGCTTGTAATCTGCGTGTAATGTGTTAGTGCAAGTATAAGTGCAATACTAGTTATCAGCCTTGCACAAAAATACAGCTACGTGCTCGTTATATTTTACTTTTTTGCTAGGTAACGTGAAATACTGGATCAAATACTCATTCTCGATTAGACTATACTCACTATGAGTATAGTCTAGTCGTACAAATAATTATTAGGCGATAAGATATATTTGGAGGGTATGGTAGGGGAGTATATCAAGCTACCTAGTTTGTAAAACAATATATAGCTATCAAAAATTGTTATCTAATTGTGACTTTCGCAGACAAACCAGAGTTGACGCAGTAACTGTCGTTGGGTTCAATTAACCTGCAACGACACCACGACCCGTCATATTTTTGACAGTGGACTGACCATTAGGTCCGTACATTGATCCAGCGGGATTATTTTGTTGCAGTATATTTAATGCGTTTTGGTTGCGAGTGAATTGGCGGTTAATTAAAATGCCATTTGTGCGGTTATTTTCTTGCGCTTGCTCAGAAATTGTTAAAAGTGTTTTCCAGTAATTCGATGTTTCTACTTCTGCCGGAGCTTTTTCTAGTAATGCCTGCATGCCGGAATTATCTGAAGTGAATCCTAATTCTTTTAAGCTTGATGCGCGCAATTTTTCTAATTCTGACACTTTTGCTATTATGAGACTCTTGTTTTTAGTCAGATCAATTAGATCATTCACACGTGCTTCAACTAGCGCAGCTTGTTCCAATTTCAACAACTCAGATAATGATGTCATTTCTACGACTTCATCTTCAAGGCATTGATTTAATTGGAGTAGTTTTGCGCTGGAGAGGTTCATGATGATTGTTTTCTGGAGTTTAATAAATCTTTAACAGTCTCAAGCAAGCCATCAGCTACTTTTTCTGAGTTGACCTGGAAGCGTCCTTCAGAAATGGCGAGCTTAATTTCTTCCACTTTTTTTGTTGCAAACACACCGCTATTAGCCTGAGTATTTTGTAAAGCCTGCAATTGCGTCGACAGGGGCGAGATCTGCACCGTATGCGAAGGCGTCGTTGCTACCTCTGCTTTATCGGGCGAGCGATCAGTACGAACCTGAGTACCAGTTGGTACTGCCGGCGTACTTGGTAGTGCGTCATTAATTTTCACAGCGTTACCCTCTTTATTCGGATTTATATACATCTACGTTATGTATATCGGCTGCGTTATTTTAAACTTTAACCTTGAGTAAGGAAATATCGTTCCAAATGGTAATTTCCGATTCAATAGGTGACCTCAATGATCCCACCAGCTCTGGCTATTCCGCTAACTACTTGACCTGACATTGTCTTTGCTTTTGCTACTTGTCCTTCGCTGGCATTGTTTAATGCCTGTCCGTCAGTCGCCACTTGAAATCCTTTACCCGTACTGGTTACGCGCACGGATTGTCCTTGTTGCACTACCGGAGGATTTTTTAGTATGTCTCCTCTTAATGTAGTGCCAGACGTGACGGATGTCGTTATTGACCTGCCTATCGCTTGCTCTGGATTTGTCACAACACCATTTGGTAGGCTTGATAATTCTCCTTTGGTTTTGATTAGATCCGAGGCTGTCAGAACATGTCCTATCGCCAAAGATCCCGCAGTGACATAGTAATCGCCAGTAATTTGCACATTTGCTGTGAGATACACAATCCAAGGCGTTGGTTCTGCGCAGCGTACGCCTACCGTAATCTTGCCCCAAGGTTTACTTCCCTGAGGTAAAAATGGCAATAAATTAGGGCATGCAGCTAAGTTTAAGCGACTATCCAGTGGCCCAACGCTAATGCGCACATCGCCAGATTGGCCGGCGGACTGTGTTTTTAAAAAGTTTTCTGCTGCCTCTCTCACCGCCAAGGGATTTTGCTGAGCGTTGTTTGGCTCGGCAACGACTTGCGTGCTCAAGATTATGCTTAGGATGGCCAGCATTGATCTCGATATTAATCGCTTTTTCATTGGATTCTCGGTGGAAGCATTGAATCAAATTGTAGGTTTTATCTTGGAAAGTAAATCGAGGAATAGACGGTATTTTGGTCTTCTTTTTAGACGATTGGACTTGCCTTTACGGGGATAACATGCAAAGCATCAAAAACCGTTTAAACAGCCGCTGATATTGCTTTTACTTAAATTATCGCGTTGTTATCAAGCTAAAACTGGACTAAAGCAGATCGTAATTGGAGGGAATATGGCTAACAGAATCGACGATTATTTTCGTTTTCAAGAAACTGCGCTATCTGTCAGAGGGCAGCGTCAGCAATTGATTTCATCCAATATCGCTAACGCTGACACGCCCAATTATAAAGCGCGCGATATCGATTTTTCGTCCGCGATGAGTAATGCATTGAATAATGCAGCCACTTCAACATCGACTGGCGCTGCCGTCAACCAGAATGGCAATTTGGCTAATAATGCAATGAGCCAAACAGTAAATCAATCCTCAGCTGAGTTAATAAAAACATCTCCTAATCATCTTGACGGACAAAATAGTGCCGGCACTAGTCAGCTATTGTACCGAAACCCCGTACAGAGCAACGTGGACGGCAACACGGTAGATATGGATGTGGAGCGCAATCAATTCGCGGATAACTCTTTGCGTTATGAGGCTAGCCTTACTATGATTAATATGCAGATTCGCGGCATGTTGGCCGCTATCCAGGGGTAATTATGTCCTTATTCAATATTTTTAATGTCGCAGGTTCCGCCATGAGTGCCCAGGCACAGCGCTTGAATGTGGTGTCTAGTAATTTAGCCAACGCCGATAGCGTAACCAGCTCAAACGGTCAGCCCTATAAAGCCAAACAGGTCGTTTTTAGCGCCGTGCCGTCCAGCGATGCCACTGCCACATCCGTCAAGGTGAAGGAGGTCGTCGAAGATGGTAATCAACCTAAATTGATATATGACCCTAAGCATCCTCTTGCCGATGAAAAAGGTTATGTGGCGACGCCAAATGTCAATGTTGTCGAAGAAATGGTGAATATGATTTCTGCCTCTCGCTCTTACCAGACAAACGTTGATACGATGAATGCCGCTAAAACTTTGTTGCTTAAAACCCTTACTTTAGGTCAGTAAGTAATCATGTTGTTCAATGCTACTTAGTTTTGTTATTAGCAAAATTAGTAAAAGCATTGTGTTAAAAATGTCTCATCAGCGTATCAATAAAATACTTTTGCAACGCTCTAAATACTGGATGAAGGAGTTCAAATGACTACTATTACTAATACCGTTGATCCAGCTTTACTGGCGACGCAGAACGGTACTGCAGCGACAAAATCGACTGTAGCAGATACTCAAAATCAATTTTTGAATTTGCTCGTAACGCAAATGAAAAATCAGGATCCACTGAACCCGATGGACAACGCTCAGGTGACAAGTCAGTTAGCCCAGTTATCCACAGTAACAGGGATCAATCAGCTCAATGCTGCAGTCGCTACTTTAAGCACCAATATGATTGCTGGACAAAATTTACAGGCCGCCAACATGATTGGTCATGGTGTGATTGCACCTGGTAGTGCAATTAGTTTGTCTAGCGGTAAATCGATTTATGGCATCGATTTAGTTCAGGGCGCAGACAAGGTCGATGTCACGATTAAAAATGCCGCCGGTGCTACGGTTAAGACAATTAGTCTTGGCTCAACAGCATCAGGCCTTAATCAATTAACCTGGGATGGTAGCACCGATGCTGGTGGTGTTGCGGCTGACGGCCAGTACACATTCTCTGTAGCTGCAACTTCAGCAGGCAAAGCGGTGGATGCAACTGCATTAAGTTTTGGCCTCGTGTCTAGCGTTACATCCAACGCGCAAGGAGTTAAATTGAGTGTGGCGAATATTGGTGATATCAGTATGGCCGATATCAGAAAAATCTATTAAGAACAATCTGCAAAAAATCTATTCTTGTCATTTTAAGTTCAACTTCAGTTAATTTAATTCTAGTAAATAAGGGGAAATATCATGGGTTTTCAACAAGGCTTAAGCGGCTTAAACGCGGCATCCAAATCGTTAGACGTGATCGGCAATAACATCTCCAATGCCAGCACGGTTGGCTTTAAACAGGCAGAAGTGCAATTTGCCGATGTCTATGCCAATTCTCTCAATGGCTCAGGTGGTGGACAAGTTGGTATTGGTACTAAAGTTGCCGCGATTGCTCAGCAATTTACGCAGGGTAATGTGACCAATACGAATAATCCTTTGGATATCGCGATCAATGGCAATGGATTTTTTAGAATGAACACGAATGGCTCAGTGTCTTATACCCGGAATGGTCAATTCCAGTTAGATAAAAACGGCAATATTATCAATGCGCAGGGTGCACAGCTAACGGGCTATGTTGCTAATGCAAACGGTGTCTTATCGACTGGTGCCCCAGCGCCGATTAATATCAACACGGCTGATATTTCGCCAGCGCAAACCAAGGTCGCAAATGCACTCGTCAATCTGGATTCGCGTCAGACAAATCCTGGTGGTGCTTCACCGATCGCGTTTTCACCAACGGATCCAACTTCTTATAACAACGCGACTTCCGTATCTGTCTTTGATAGCTTGGGTAATTCACATGAGCTGCAAACTTTTTTTGCAAAAGACCCCGCCGCGTTGACATGGAATGTTTATGCCACAAGTGATGGAGTACCGATTGGTTATGTGCCTCCAGCAGCGCCTGTTGCCTTAGGACAGTTGACCTTTGACAATTTGGGCAAGATGGTTGCTGCAACGCCGGCATTTTCTGCAAATGATCCAAGAGCGTTAAAGGTTGCTGTTCCAGTTACCACTGGCGCGGTTACCCCAATTTCAACGCCGATTGATATCAAATTAGATTTTACTGGTTCAACCCAATTCGGTTCTAATTTCAGTGTTAGTACGCTCAAGCAGGATGGTTTTGCGTCAGGTAAGTTGTCCAGTTTTAGTACCGCTAAAGACGGGACGATCGTTGGTAGTTATACCAACGGTAAAACAGCAGTGTTAGGGCAAGTTGTTCTGGCGAGTTTTACCAACGCAAATGGTTTGCAGTCAGTTGGCGATAATCAATGGAACGAGACTTCAACCTCTGGCCAAGCGTTAATTGGCGCACCAGGCTCTAGCGGTCAAGGAACTTTGACCTCGTCTGCCGTTGAGGATTCAAACACAGATCTTACGGCGGAACTGGTCAACATGATTACTGCCCAGCGAGTTTATCAAGCTAATGCCCAGACGATCAAAACAGAAGATCAAATTCAGCAAACCTTGGTGAACTTGCGATAAGCATTAAATCAATAGACTGATATGACTCGCGCGAATGCGGGGTGCGCCTTTACGTTGGTGTGGTGGGCGTGAAGCAAATCCGTAGTTACACCGCGCGGGTTGACGTTAAATGGTTCGTACGATGCTTTACTCTTTTATGTTTTAATTTATATACTCCTAGTATGTATATTTAATTGTCTAGGTAATTTTTTGCTAATAGGGCGATTTTTAAGAAAGTGATGGGGAGTATATTAAGTTCCTCGTTATAAATTTGAAGCAATAGAAATGAAATTACGGTAATTGTTAGCGTTTAATTGTGTTTGTATGATCAGTAAAAATGTGTATTGCTTATTGAAGAGAGATATGAAATGGATCGTTTGATCTATACCGCGATGACGGGAGCGAAGCACATCCTTGAGCAGCAGGCGACAAATTCTAATAATCTCGCCAATGCGACTACTACAGGGTTTCGTGCTCAGATAGATTCTTTTCGTGCGGTGCCAGTGATTGGACCGGGCTTACCAACACGCGCTTTTGTTGTCGATGCGACGGTCGGTTCGGATTTTTCTACTGGTAATGCCCAAATCACAGGCCGCGCGTTAGATGTGGCGGTGCAGGGGAAGGGGTGGCTAGTCGTTCAGCGCGATGATGGCAGTGAGGCGATGACCCGCAATGGCAGTTTAAAGCTGAATGAAAATGGCGTACTGCAGACCCTAAGCGGTCTTAATGTCGTCGGTGAGACCGGACCGATCACGGTGCCGCCTGACGTAACGATCACCATTGCGAGCGACGGCACAATTTCCAGCGTTCCAAACGGCCCAAAAACCAGTGCAGTGGAGATTATCGGGCGTTTAAAACTGGCCAATCCCCCTGAACAAAACTTGGTTCGCGGTGACGACGGTTTATTTAAGACCAAAGATGGCAGCGCGCTCGACGCTGATCCTGCGGTAAATGTTGCCGGTGGCACGTTGGAGGGTAGCAATGTCAGTGTTATCGAGTCTATGGTCTCAATGATTAATCTGGCCCGACAATTTGAAATGAATATGAAGTTACTCCAGAACGCTGAGAGTAACGCTACTAAAGCTAGTCAGATTATGGCTTTGACTTGATGCTATTAGCCTCAAAATGACTAAAGAATTGATATGTTGCCTTCGTGCTCAGGAGAAATAAAATGATACGCTCATTATGGATTGCCAAAACCGGGCTTGATGCGCAGCAGACGCAAATGGATGTCATCTCAAACAATCTGGCCAACGTCAGTACCACGGGTTTTAAACGGTCGCGTGCGATATTTGAGGATTTGCTTTATCAAACACTGCGTCAGCCTGGCGCCCAGAGTTCTCAACAAACTCAATTACCTTCAGGTTTGCAATTGGGTACGGGCGTCCGTCCAGTTGCGACAGAGCGCATTTTTACTCAAGGCAATTTGCAACAGACAAGTAATTCTAAGGATGTTGCCATCCAGGGAGAAGGTTTCTTCCAGGTGTTGCTGCCCGATGGCACTACTGGTTACACCAGAGATGGCTCATTTCAGACCGATAGCCAAGGCCAAATGGTGACGTCTAGTGGATTTGTGATTCAGCCTGCTATTTCGATCCCAGCAAATGCACAATCTATCACGGTAGGGCGGGATGGCACTGTCTCCGTGACGCAGCCCGGTTCCGCTGCGCCGGTGCAAGTCGGTTCCATACAGTTGGCTACTTTTATCAATCCGGCCGGATTGTTAGCGAACGGTGAAAATCTATATACAGAAACAGCGGCATCAGGTAGCCCGGGCACCAACACGCCTGGTACAAACGGAGCTGGATTACTGACACAAGGCTTTATTGAGACGTCTAATGTCAATGTTGCAGAAGAGTTAGTCAATATGATTCAGACCCAGCGTGCTTACGAGATTAATAGTAAGGCGATCACAACCTCGGATCAAATGCTGCAAAAATTAACGCAAATGTGAGTTTCATATGAAATCTACATCCTTCCTTTTTGTCTTGTTCTTAGCGGTTTTATTTTCTATGGCTGGCTGTGCTGTCGTGCCGCCGCCAATTATTCATCAACCGATGACGATAGCGCCACAATCAGCTAAGCCGCAGAGGGAGCTTAATGGCGCAATTTATCAATCAGCATCTTACCGGCCTTTATTTGAAGATCAAAAAGGTCGTTTGTTAGGCGATGTATTGACCATCTCTATCAGCGAAAAAACCAGTGCCGGTAAAGCCGGTGCAAGTTCTGCCAACAAGAGTGGTAGCACCTCGTTCAATGTACCTTCATTTCTTGGCTTGTCTTCTGCTATTACCAGTAATGCCGGTTTATCAAGTACATCGTCCAGTAAATTTGACTCAGCAGGTGCACAAACAGCGAGTAATAATTTTACGGGCACGATTGCAGTCACTGTGATTGATGTTTTACCAAACGGAAATTTATTGGTCAGTGGCGAGAAGCAAATTGCCTTTGATCAAGGGGCTGAATATGTGCGTTTCTCGGGCGTAGTAACACCGGCTAGTATCTCGGCCGCCAACGTGGTCGCATCAGGACAAGTTGCTGATGCTCGTTTTGAATATCGATCTACCGCCAGAATTGATCGCGCTGAGGTTAATTCCTTACTGACGCGGTTTTTCTTAAGTTTTATTCCACTTTGATTGTGGCAATGGAAGTTGTAGTTGAGTGGAATAGAGTTGGGGGCTTGAAATGATGATATTAAATTGGATCAGACGCAGCATGGTCTGTATGTGCCTGTTGGGATCAACGGTGGCAATGCAATCCCATGCCGAGCGCTTGAAGGATATCGCTGGTATTCAAGGCGTGCGTCAGAATCAACTGCTGGGCTATGGACTGGTAGTCGGTCTGGATGGCAGCGGCGATCAGACAACGCAAACGCCGTTTACGGTACAAAGTGTGATTAGTATGTTGCAGCAATTGGGCGTGAGTATTCCCGTCGGCACGAGTTTGCAATTAAAAAATGTAGCGGCTGTCATGGTAACGGCATCGCTTCCTCCTTTTTCTCAGCCAGGGCAAACACTCGATATCACCGTTTCTTCTATGGGCAATGCCAAGAGTTTACGAGGCGGTACCTTATTGATGACGCCGCTCAAAGGTGCCGATAACCAAATTTATGCAATGGCACAAGGCAACGTTTTAGTCGGTGGTGTTGGCGCTGCCGCTGGTGGAAGCAAAGTGCAGGTCAATCATCTGAGCGTTGGACGTATTTCTTCCGGTGCGACTGTCGAAAAAGCCGTCGCATCCATATTGGGGCAAGATGGTGTAGTGCATCTGGAATTGAACACCAGTGACTTTTCTACTGCGAGCAAGGTTGTTGATGCAATCAATAAAAAATTCGGTGCTGGTACAGCGGCGGCGATGGATGGTCGCGTAATCCAGGTCAGAACACCGCTTGGCAGCGATCAGCGAGTCGCATTTTTAGGCAATCTTGAGAGCATAGAAGTCACACCTGCCCAAATTGCAGCAAAAGTTATCCTGAATGCGAGAACCGGATCAATTGTGATGAATCAAGCGGTTACTCTAGACGCTTGCGCCATCGCGCATGGCAATCTGTCTGTGGTGATCAATACAGATACCGCAGTGAGTCAGCCAAATGCACTTGCTGCCGGGCAAACCGAGCTTACTCAGAAATCTGATATCACTATTACCAAAGATGCAGGGCAGCTCGTTATGTTGAAGGCAGGTACTACTTTGACCGATGTCGTTAAAGCACTCAATGCCATTGGCGCAACACCGCAAGATTTGCTTGCAATATTGCAGGCAATGAAAGCTTCCGGTGCTATGCGTGCCGATCTTGAAATCATTTAAGGTGTTGCCATGATAGGACGTGCAGACATTTCGGATAAACTTGCTTTTGATACCAAAGGTTTGGATGATCTCAAGCAATCTGCCAAGAACAATTCTCCAGATGCGTTGAAGGCGGCTGCCAAGCAGTTCGAGGCCTTATACATGACGATGATGTTGAAGTCGATGCGACAGGCAGGTGGTCAGGATGGTCCTTTTGATAATGAGCAAAGTAAGATGTACACGTCCATGCTCGATCAGCAGTTGTCACAAAATATGGCAAAACGCGGCATAGGATTGGCAGACGCTTTGGTTAAACAGCTTTCGAATACGCAATTGAGTCAGGCATTGCAAGGTGACGGTTTATCTCAAAATAGTGGTTTAAATAATAATCTTACTAGTATCAATGCGCGTGGAATTGACTCTTACCTGAGCAACATGAAGCTGGGGCAGAAAATGAGTATTGCCGATGATTCTCCCATTAGTGGAACTGGCAATGTGAAGGAGTTCCAGCAAAAATTATCTGCGCATGCAGAACAAGCCAGTATAGAAACGGGTATACCTGCCAAATTTATGTTGGGGCAGGCGGCGTTAGAGAGTGGTTGGGGCAAAAAAGAAATCAAATCAGTTGATGGAACGCCAAGTCACAATATTTTTGGCATGAAAGCTAATAGCAAATGGAAGGGCAAGACGGTTGATGCGGTTACGACTGAGTATGTGAACGGAGTTGCGTACAAGAAAGTAGAAAAATTTAAGTCCTATGATTCTTATGGCGACGCTTTCAAAGATTACGCCAAATTACTGACAAATAATCCTCGTTATGAAGGTGTAATTGCAAACTCAAAAGATGCTTCTAGTTTTGCGCAAGGTTTGCAAAAAGCGGGTTATGCAACCGATCCTCAGTATGCTAATAAGTTGTCAAAAATCATCAATCAAACCTTGTCAACTTAGCCAGGCATTTGATTTCAACCATTCTTCGGTAGATTTACTTATTAAAGTTTTGTAGGATTTCTCCGAAAACAATATTGATACCTCTCAATAGAGTAACAACAGAAGCAATAAAAGCGTCAGGCAGGAACATCCATGGGTTCAAATATTCTTAGTGTTGGGCAGAGTGCCTTAGCTGCAGCTCAGTTGGGTATTACGACGACCGGTCATAATATTGCTAATGCATCAACTCCAGGCTATAACAGGCAGGTTGTAATTCAAACAGCGAACACACCGCAAAATTTAGGCGGTAATTTTGTTGGTCAAGGTGTGCAGGTTAGTCAAATTAGTCGTGTTTATGATCAATTTTTAGCACAGCAAGTCAATGCTTCCCAATCTAGCAGTAATCAGGTTGGCACTTATTATTCCCAAATTCAGCAAATCAATAATTTGATTGCAGATCCTTCTGCCGGCGTTTCTCCGGCACTACAAGATTTTTTCAAGTCGGTACAAGATTTAGCTGCCAGCCCTAATGGCACGGCTGGTTCTGCCGCGAGACAATCGACATTGTCCTCGGCTCAGGCACTTAGCTCCAGATTTAACAGCTTACAAAATCAATTGGACCAAATTCGTAGCGGCGTGAACGATTCTATTCAATCGACGGTTGGTTCAATTAATAGCTATGCGACACAAATATCTGAATTAAATAATACTATTGCCACCGCGGAGAGTTCAACTAACGGTGGTGCTATACCAAATGATTTACTCGATCAGCGCGATCAACTAGTAACTGAACTCAGTAAGTTGACAAAAGTATCCGTCATATCTGATGGCCCCAAATACAATGTTTTCATAGGCAGTGGCCAACCACTTGTAGTCGGCGCTAACATAAATAAGTTGCAGGCGGCGCAGTCTTTGACTGACCCGTCGCGTTTAGATGTTGCCTATGTTACCAATGGAAAAACTGTTTTATTAGGTGAGAATAGTTTGCCTGGTGGGACACTGGGAGGCTTATTTGACTTTAGAAGTAATACGCTCGATGTGGCGCAAAATTCTTTGGGACGTGTAGCAATTAGTCTTGCGACCACTTTCAATGATCAGCATAAACTCGGTCAGGATCTTAATGGGCAACTGGGTGGCAATTTTTTTAATGTGGCAACTCCTTTAACGAATGCCAGCAGTAATAACACTGGTACGGAGACTGTCACTACATCGATTGCCAGCGCCAGTGCTTTGACAACTAGCGATTACCGCTTGCAATACGATGGTACCAATTACAAACTGACGAGACTGTCTGATGGCGCAACGTTTCCAACTTCACCTGCTACAGCGACTACCCTCGCAGCGCTAGGCACGGTTGACGGGCTGAGTTTTGCTGGTACCGGCACACCCGCAGCGGGCGATGAATTTTTGATCAAGCCAACGATTAACGGCGCCTCTTTCTTGAGCGTAGCGATTACTGACACCTCTAAAATCGCTGCTGCATCGCCTGTTACCACGTCAGTACCAAGTACCAACACCGGATCTGGCGCGATCAGTGCAGGTGTCGTGAATTCGACTTACACTTCGGCAAGCCTATCCACACCTGTAAAACTGGCTTTTTCTGCTAATGCGTTCACTGGTTTTCCCGTCGGATCAAATGTAAGTGTGACTAACAATGGTGTAACCACCTCGTACGGTCCTTATGTCGCTAACACGCCAGTACCATACACAAGCGGTGCGACGATCAGTTTTAGCGGTGCAAGTTTTAATGTCTCAGGTTCGCCCGCAAACGGCGATATATTTAATATTGCACAAAATACGACTGGTACCGGCGACAGTCGAAATGCTGTTTTGCTTGCTGGCCTACAAACAAAAAATAATGTCGCTGGCAATACGACTACATACCAAGGGGCATACGCTCAATTCGTCAGTTTGGTAGGTAATAAAACGCATGAATTAGAAGCCACTAGTGCATCAGAAACGCAGTTGTTGGCGCAAAGTGTTCAGATTCAACAATCTCAATCGGGTGTTAATCTTGATGAAGAAGCCACTAATTTACTGCGCTACCAGCAAGCCTACCAAGCGGCGGGAAAATTGATGCAGATTGCTAGTCAATTATTCAGCGTATTGCTCAACATTAATCCTTAAATCTTTAAGGCATCATCATGCGTATAAGCACTAGCACTATTTATGATACTGGCGGCTCGAGGATTAGCGACTTACAGGTCAGTTTAAACAAGACGCAACAGCAAATCGCAGCGGGTAGAAAAATTTTGACGCCCTCCGATGACCCAGTCGGTTCGGCACGTGCTTTGGTCATTTCGCAGTCAGATGCTATTAATGACCAATATGCCGTCAATAGACAAAACGCGACTAATAGTCTGAGTACCGCTGAGGGCGTACTGCAAAGCGTAACGACCACTATACAGAACGTTAAAACTTTAGTGGTTAGTGCTGGTAATGGTGCTTTGTCAGATACTGACCGTGGTTATATTGCGACGCAATTACAAGGTAATCTGGATGATTTAATTAGCTATGCTAATTCGACTGATGGCACGGGTGGCTATTTGTTTGCAGGTTTCTCGAATTCCAACGCTCCTTATACCAAGACCGCCAACGGCGCTGCATATAGTGGCGATCAAGGACAACGTTTATTGCAGGTCGATACGTCAAGACAGCTTGCTATCAGCGATATTGGCTCTGCTATTTTCGGTAACATTCGTACATCGACTGGGCAATTTAATATCGTCCCAAGTTCGGCTAATACAGGGCAACTGGTGACCACTGCGGCAATTGATCCGGCAACCCAAAACGCATTAACAGGTAACGATTATCAAGTTATATTTGATAATACCGGCACTAATTTCAGTGTGTTAAATAAAACTACTGGGGCCACTGTCGTCCCAAGTACTGCTTATACCAGCCCGCAGACGGTAACTTTTGATGGCATCAGCACGACGTTGACTAATACGCCAGGTGCACCAGCGCCGGGGGATAAATTTACCATCCAATCGGGCAATCAAGATATTTTTAAGACGTTGACCGACATTATCAAAGCGCTAAATACGCCAACAGCAACCGCTGGCGCTAGGGCAGATTTGACTGCCGCTTTATCGCAAGCGAATAACAATGTTGATAAGTCCTTATCCAACGTGTTAACATCAAGAGCTGCTATCGGTACCAGCCTGAAAGAAATCGATGGCCTCAATAGCGCTGGCGATAGCATTGGTCTGGTATACAAACAATCTCTGTCTGATATTCAGTCTCTGGATTATGCCAAGGCAATTACTGAGCTGAACCAGCAACAAGTGACTTTGCAAGCGGCTCAACAATCGTTTGTAAAAACATCGTCGTTATCTTTATTTCAGTATATTAATTAAGCGAACTGAATAAGCAGCCTGAAACCGTCGCCAGAATGTACGGAAATAAGTGATGCAAAATTGCGTATGAAAAATTGGGATTCTCCACTTCAAACGGCCAATCCCAATTTTTTATGAATCTCATTTGAAATATACTCCCCAATATTTTTTTATAATATCTACTATCCTCCAATGATTCTATGGGGAGCTAATATATACACTACGTGAGGATATATGATCGTTTGAAATTAAAAGCTATCGAATACGAGCCAGCTCGGCCTCAACTGCGCGAGCAATAGCTAAAATTTTTGCATCCGAATTTGCCACACCGGCAATACTTAAACCAGCAGGCAAACTATCAGGTGTATGGCAGGGAATCGATATTGCACAGCCATTTAAAACATTAATTGTTGCGGTATTTCTTAGAAGTTGTCCGTTGATATCAAAAAACACGTCGTCGGATGCTTCCAAGTCCGCGATGGCTGGCGCTACGATAGGCACTGTTGGCATGATGATCGCATCAAAGGGCGCAAATAAAGTTTCCATGATTTGTATCCATTGATTACGCGCTTTATGTAAATCAATATAGTCTGCCGCAGACAAACTTGCGCCAGACTGGATTCGTTGCGCCACCCGATGATCGTATTCATATGACCTGGTAGCCAAAAGTGTGCGATGCCAGGCATATGCCTCTGAAGCAGAGAACGACCCCATCTTCCGGTAATCGGCCAGCGGTCTCATTTCTACTTCAATGATGTTTGCCCCCGCTTTTGATAAGCACGACAAAGTAGTGCTAAATGCGCGGGCGACCGCACTATCCAATCCATCTAACACCAATGTTTGTGGTACCGCCAGACGTAAGCCTTTCAGCGGTAAATCAACGATGCTTAGTGAATGATCTGCAATGATGTGATCCATCGCGATGCAGTCGTCAACGTTATTTGCCATGGCGCAAATGGTGTCTAAGCTAAAGGACAATGGCACCGTACCCGCGTTAGAGACTCTGCTAGCAGTTGGTTTAAATCCAGTCAATCCGCAGAGTGCCGCAGGGATACGAATCGATCCTCCGGTGTCCGAACCAATCGCTGCGATACACAGGCCAGTCGCAACAGAAACCGCCGCGCCAGAAGACGAGCCGCCTGGTATTCGCGCCACCGTTTGATCTGCTGGATTGGATGCAGTACCGTAATGTGGATTAAGCCCAACACCGGAAAAAGCAAATTCCGTCATATTGGTTTTACCAATAATCGCAGCACCCGCTAACCTAAGGCGACGCACAACAGGTGCATCTTGCAATGCTGGTGCTGCGTTTCTCAGCACAACAGAGCCTGCTAAAGTAGGTTCTCCTGCCACATCTAATAAATCTTTAATCGAAACCGGCAAGCCTGCAATTGGGGAGAGCGCAGGCATGCCGAGACTGCGCATATGGTCTGCTTGCACGGCCGCAGCCAAAGCCGATGCTGGATATAGTTTCGTAAAAATGGATCGACTTTGGGTGGCAACCTCTAAGCTGGCTTCTACTAGTGCTTTGCGAGAATAAGAATTTAGTGTGCTAATCGATTTGGAATTAGTGGGCTTCATGCGAAAATAGAGGTTATGTGAGCAAGAGAAAAATGCGATAGAAAAATATGACAGAAAACGATAGCATAGACTCCTGTCATGATTGCGACTTAGTTTTAGGACTTAGGTAATAACGTAAATTCTATGACAGCTATCGGATGAGACGTCAAAACGATAATAAACATATCAAAATGCGCAGCTACTTTATTCAAAATATTTAAATTATTTATTAATGCTGCACACCTCGCAAGCGAAAACTAATAGAGATACTTTTATATTATCCATTCCTGTTTGGATGGTATGGATGACCGCATTTTTCTTTGTTGGTATCGGTTTGGGTAGCTACGCTATTCTCGATAATAACGAAGGGCTGTACTCAGAAATATCCAGAGAAATGCTGCGCTCTGGCGATTGGCATCAGTGGGTTATTCCGCATTTGAATGGCCTCGCCTACATGGAAAAACCCCCGTTGTTATATTGGCTGACAGCGTTGTTTTTTGCCGTTTTTGGTGAATCTGAATGGTCTGCCAGACTGGTGCCCGCTTTATCCGCGTTGTCTTGTGTAGGCTTATTGCTCTGGTTTGGTCGTAAATTGGGACGACCTCAATCGGTGCGCTTAGCCGCAATCATGTTTATCTCTGGTCTTGGCGTCATGGCAATGTCGCGTACTTTGATGTTTGATATGTTGCTGACTGCTTTATTGACGGCAGCCCTGATGTGGGCCTATTTTTTTGTCGTTGATCATGATGCTCGTACTGCACGTTTTTCCTACGCTTTTCTTGCTTTGGCGGTGATGGCAAAAGGATTTATTGCGATCATTTTGTTTTGTGCCGTCATTGGTAGTTTTATCTTAAGTCAATCGACGTCAGTCAAAGATTTTTTTATTCGCTTAGGTAGATGCGGGAATTGGAAAGCGATCGGTATTTTTTTATTAATCGTTCTTCCGTGGCATATAGTTGCGGTTCTCACCGAACCAATTTTCGCCTGGTTTTATTTTATTAATGAGCATGTTCTGCGTTTTTTAGGCAAGCGCGAGCCACATGATTATTACGCTGGAGCCTGGTGGTATTACTTGCCGAGAATGGTCTTATATCTTTTTCCTTGGTCTTTTTTAGTACTTGGGGTATTTTTTGCTAAAAAAAATGTAGAGCAAACTGACTTAGTTGGACAAGCCGAACAAGCTGGGTCGGCAGAGTCTCAATCGAGCAGACCATTAACAAAGCAACTACAGTGGTTTTTGAGTTTGGCCTGGTTAATGCCAATGCTGTTTTTCTCAATCTCTAGTGCAAAGGCAAATTATTACCTTGTTACGGTGATGCCACTAGCGAGTTTTCAACTGGCGCTGCTACTGGAAAACAGGCAATACGGCGGCCGATGGGGGCGTTTATTGCCTGGATTACTTCTGGCAATCTTGTTCGGCGGTTTGGCATGGTTTCTATTCCGCCACCCGCAAGAGAAGCTGGATGCGGTCCAAATAATGGGCTTGAGCGCCAATCAATTTCTACTTTACGCTTTGCTTGCACTAGTGTTTGTTGCAGCGATATCTGGCATATCGGCATGGCGTTGGTCACGTGTTGGTATTCTCGCGTATGTTTTGTTACCGATGGCAAGCTTGTTTATTTTTTTAAATGTTTTGCATGTTTCCGCTGAGTGGACATCAGCCCGTCCAATTGCAGATGTGCTAAAGAGTGAGTACTCAGAGCGTAAGATATTTTTATTTCAAATATTTGAAGATCAGTCTTCGCTGGCTTTTTATTTAAAAAAACCAATTTATATAATCGAGAGTCGTAGCAGTGATTTGTTCTGGGGGAATAAGCTACATAAAAATAATATTGCGCTGAGTTCTTCCGATTTTGAACATGTAGCAAATACGTCATCTTTAGCAGTAGTCGTGTTAAACCGCGACGTCGCCTTGTTTACCTCTAAGACCTATTCGAAGAATTTTAGACTTAGTCAAAAATTTGCCAATGTAAGTTTATTTTTGAACTAAGTCCTTGTGCGTATTAGACGCACCAATACACATGATGTATGCATAGACTGCTTACATCGCACATGTGTCATTCACCACGCTGTATTTGTCTTGCACACACCTTGCTGATGTAGTCACTGGCTTTAGGTTTCAGGCTGGAGTGCAGGCAGGCATCAAGGTATAATCTTGCTTTTTGATTCCACCCGTGATGTCGCTGATGTCATCCCTGACTTTCGTGCGCATTACCTCAACTACTCTCTCGCCATGTTGATATTGCCAGGCTCTAATGCCTTGTCTGCTTTCCGTACCCAAGGTCTGTTATCCAAATTGCAAGCTATCGATCCGCACATTATCGGTATTAGTGGTCGCTTTACCCATTTTGTGGATACAGCAAGCACGTTGCCGCAAGATGATATTGCTCGTCTAAATGCTTTGCTGACGTATGGCGATGCATTTGTCGGAAAAGAAGAGGGCGATGTATTTGTGGTGATCCCTCGCTTTGGTACGATTTCTCCGTGGGCCAGCAAAGCCACAGACATCGCTCACAACTGCGGCATGAAGCAAATCAAGCGAATTGAACGCGGCATCTCCTATGTTGTGCAAGTCAAGTCGGGTTTGCTGGGCGGCGCTAAAAAACTGGCAGAAGAATCCAAGCAAGCAGTGGTGGCCTTATTGCATGACCGTATGACAGAGATGGTGCTGCCGGATGTTGAGTCAGCTCAGACACTATTTTCTGAGCTGGAAGCGAAACCATTAGCTTCTATCGATGTGCTGATCGGTGGTAAAGACGCATTATTGCAAGCCAATACTGAGCTTGGCTTAGCATTATCCGATGATGAGATTGATTATCTGGTGGCTGCGTTTGTCACAGCTAAGCGTAATCCTACCGATGTTGAGCTGATGATGTTTGCGCAGGCCAATAGCGAACATTGTCGTCATAAGATTTTTAATGCAGACTGGACCATTGACGGCGTCGCGCAAGATATCTCCTTGTTTGGCATGATCAAAAATACCCATTTGTTACAACCCAAAGGCACCATCGTTGCGTATAGCGACAATTCTTCCATTATGGAGGGGGCGACAGTAAAACGTTTCTATCCGCGTGGAGCGGCAGAGGGCAATGTGTACCAGGCGTCAGAAGAATTGACGCACACCTTGATGAAGGTGGAGACACATAATCATCCGACAGCAATTTCTCCATTCCCTGGCGCATCGACTGGCGCTGGTGGCGAGATCCGTGATGAGGGTGCCACAGGTCGTGGTGCTAAACCTAAAGCAGGTTTGTCTGGTTTTACGGTTTCTAATCTGATGCTTCCAGATGCGCCGCAACCTTGGGAAAACACAACAGATACGATAGCTAGCTCTGACAGCGCGCCTTCTGGCCAGGTCTACGGCAAGCCAGATCGCATCGCGTCACCTTTACAAATTATGATCGAGGGCCCGCTGGGCGGTGCTGCGTTTAATAATGAATTTGGTCGTCCTAATCTGGGCGGCTACTTCCGTACCTATGAGCAAAATGTTGGCGGCACGGTACATGGTTATCACAAGCCCATTATGATCGCTGGCGGTATCGGCAGCATCTCAGATAAACATACTAAGAAAAATGATCTGCCCGTTGGCACCTTGCTGATTCAGCTAGGTGGTCCTGGTATGCGTATTGGTATGGGCGGTAGTGCCGCGTCATCCATGGCGACAGGATCGAATACCGCTGATCTGGATTTTGATTCGGTCCAGCGTGGTAATCCTGAGATGGAGCGTCGGGCACAAGAAGTGATTAATTCTTGCTGGCAAATGGGCGATGCTAATCCGATTTTGTCGATACACGATGTCGGTGCTGGCGGCTTGTCGAATGCTTTTCCAGAGATCACGAATGATGCCAAACGTGGTGCGATTTTTGATTTGCGTAAAGTCCCTCTGGAAGAGAGTGGTATGGCGCCAAAAGAAATCTGGAGTAACGAGTCTCAGGAGCGTTATGTGCTTGGTATCGCTCCGGAAAGTCTGCCGCTATTCCAATATTTCTGCGAACGTGAGCGAGCTTTGTTTGCAGTAGTCGGCACTGCGACAGAAGAGCGCCAATTAAAAGTCATCGATCCTCAACACGACAATGTACCGGTTGATATGCCGATGAATGTGTTGTTGGGCAAACCGCCAAAAATGCATCGCGATGTGAAGCATGTAGAGAAAAAATTTCCTGCGATTGACTTAACTGGCATGGATTTAAAAGTCGTGGCTGAGCGGGTATTAAGCTTGCCGACGGTTGCTGATAAATCCTTCCTGATCACGATTGGCGATCGTACTGTTGGCGCCAGTACAGTGCGTGACCAAATGGTCGGCCCTTGGCAAGTTCCGGTCGCCGATTGTGCCGTCACAACCATGAGTTTTGAAGGCTATTTGGGTGAAGCCATGTCGATGGGCGAACGCACTCCACTCGCCGTGATTAACGCTGCTGCATCGGGGCGTATGGCAATTGGTGAGGCAATTACCAATATCGCTGCTGCGCCGATTAAAGATATCTCTGACATTAAGTTGTCCGCTAACTGGATGGCTGCCTGTGGTCAGCCCGGTCAGGATGCTGCTTTGTTCGATACGGTCAAAGCGATTGGCTTGGAATTATGCCCAGCGTTAGGCATCAGTATTCCCGTTGGTAAAGATTCGCTGTCAATGCGTACAACGTGGAAAGAGGATGGCGAAGACAAGTCAGTCACATCACCAGTCTCGCTGATTATTTCCGCCTTTGCGCCCGTGTTTGATGTGCGTAAAACTTTGACCCCACAAATTCGTCTGGATGCTGGCGACACTAGCTTGTTACTGATCGATTTAGGTCGAGGTAAAAATCGTCTTGGCGCATCTTGTTTCGCCCAAGTCATGCAAAAACTCGGTGATCAGACGCCAGATGCGGATAGCGCCGAAGATATCAAAGCGTTTTTCGCTGCGATTCAACAATTAAATAGTGAAGACAAATTACTGGCGTATCACGACCGCTCTGATGGTGGTTTGTATGCGACGCTCTGCGAAATGGCGTTTGCCGGTCGTAGTGGTTTATCCGTCAATCTGGATATTTTGACGATGGATGAGGCCGCTGACTGGGGCGATGCCAAAAATTGGGCAGGGCAGGTAGCAGAACGTCGCAATGACCAGACGTTGCGTGCTTTGTTTAACGAGGAGTTAGGCGCTGTTATCCAAATCCGTACCGAACAACGCTCAGAGGTGATGGATGTATTACGCGCACATAATCTGGGTGCTTGTAGCCATATAATTGGCAAAGTCAACGCTAGTGACGTGATTGAATTTACCCGCGATGCTAAGCAGATTTATAGCCAGCCACGCGCAAGCTTGCATCAGATATGGAGTAAAACCAGCTGGCAAATCGCTCGTCTGCGTGACAATCCAGCCTGCGCCGATGCTGAATACGCGCGCTTGCTGGATGCTAGTGACAAAGGTATGCAGCCGAAACTGAGCTTTGATCCGCAACAAGATATTGCCGCGCCGTTTATCAATACAGGTGCTCGTCCTCGCGTGGCAATTTTGCGCGAGCAGGGTGTCAATTCTCATATTGAAACTGCCTATGTCATGCACAAAGCAGGCTTTGAGTCGGTTGATGTCCATATGAGCGACCTGATCGCTGGACGTGCGCGTCTGGCTGATTTCAAAGGCTTGATGGCAGTGGGTGGTTTCTCGTATGGCGACGTATTAGGTGCTGGTGAAGGTTGGGCTAAAACGATTTTGTTTAATGCCATGATGGCAGAGCAGTTCTCTGAGTTCTTCCAGCGTGACGACACTTTCGGCCTAGGTATTTGCAATGGTTGCCAGATGATGAGCAATTTAAAATCGATTATTCCTGGCGCGCAAGCCTGGCCTAAATTCACCAAGAATAAGTCAGAGCAATTCGAGGCGCGTTTCGCTATGGTCGAAGTGCAAGAGTCTGCATCGATCTTTTTCCAGGGTATGGCCGGGACGCAAACTCCAATCGCTGTTGCGCATGGCGAAGGCTTTGCCGATTTCTCTATTACTGGCGACATTAAAGCGGCACAAGTGGCAATGCGTTTTGTGAACAACAACGGTGCTACAACAGAAGCTTATCCATACAATCCGAATGGATCACCGCAAGGTATTACGGCGGTGACAAACACAGATGGTCGTTTTACCGTCATGATGCCGCATGCCGAACGCGTATTCCGTACGGTATTGCAGTCATGGCATCCAGATGCTTGGGGCGAGGATTCTCCGTGGATGCGGATGTTCCGCAATGCACGTCAGTGGGTAGCATAAGGGATTTGCGTAGACTTAAACATAAGTTCACGCATAGTAAGTAATGCAAAAACGCCGCAGTTTGCTGTGGCGTTTTTTTGTTTTGAATAATTATCTACATTCATATACTCCCCATCATTTTTTAAAAAATCGTTCTATTGACCAATAAAAATATGGACAATAAAATATACATACTGGAGTATATTATTTGATGCTGGAGTGAAACCATTTAAATCTAATCATAAAAATAAAAAAGACGCCGTAGCGTCTTTTTTATTGCAGCTCAATTAAAGCAGAATCGAAGCTTTATCAGATCTGTAATTGCTTATTGGATCTTCGCCTTTTTCAACAAAGACTGTTGATAAGCTTGTACTTTTTGCTGTTGCAAGCCATTCACGATTTGTGGTTTAACTTCTTCCATCGTCGGGAATTTAGCAGTACGTACATCATCCAATTTGATGATGTGGTAACCAAATTCTGTTTTCACTGGTGTTTCAGTGAACTGACCTTTTTGCAAAGCGACTAACGCTTTTGAGAATGGCTCAACAAAGGTTGCTGGTGATGCCCAGTCTAAATCGCCGCCTTTGCCTGCAGAACCCGGATCGATTGATTGCTTTGCCAATTCGTCAAACTTAGCGCCTGCTTTCAATTTCAAAATAATCGCTTTTGCTTCATCTTCAGTTTTTACCAGAATATGGAAAGCGTGGTATTCCTTGTCGCCAGCTTGTGCTTTTGCTTTGTCGTACTCTGCTTTGACTTCAGCATCAGTTACTGGGTTTTTCTTGACATAATCAAGCATTAAGGCACGGATCAAAATGGATTGACGCGCAACTTCCAATTGAGTTTTGACGTCTGGATTCGAGGCTAAAGCAGCCTTGTCAGCTTCTTGCATCAGCACTTCACGGTTGATCAGTTCTTTCTTGACCATTTCGCGCAGTTCTGGCGAATCTTTCTGACCTTGTTCTGCAAGTTGTTTGACCATTGCGTCAACACGATTAGCAGGAATTGCTTTGCCGTTAACAACGGCGAGATTTTGAGCCATGACAGGCAGGGCAGTTGCGAAAAGTACTACCAGCAAATGAGCAGGTTTAAAAGTCATTATCTGTTCCTAAAATAACAAAGTAAGTAAAAACAAAGTGGTTAGGTCGGTATCTCTGACGGAGCCAACGCAGTGATTGCAAGGGCATGAATTTCCGTATGCATCATATCGCCAACGGCATCATACACCAGTCGATGTCGGGAAACACGATTTAAGCCCTCAAATTGGTAACAAACTATTTTTACGCTGTAATGACTGCCACCAGATGCTGCGCCAGCATGACCTGCATGGGCGGCTGAGTCGTCTTGCAGATTGCAAGAAACGGGCTGTAATTTTTCTTGTAAATAGCTTTCTATGCGTTGAAAACGATCGTTCATGTCGGCTCTTCCATATATTTTGACAGGTAAAAGCCTTGCAAAATAACAAAGACAGGCAAAGCAGCAATGGAATAAAGCTTAAAGTTAACCCAAGTCGTTGTGGGAAAGGAGAATGCTACATATATATTGCCTAAGCCCATCACGATAAAGTAACTTATCCAAGCTAGGCTAAGCTTCCCCCAGACCGGTTCTGGTAAGTTGATTTGGGCTCCCATGGCTGTGCGCAATAGATTTTTTTTAAATATAAATTGACCCATCAAAAAAGCGCCTGCATAGCACCAATAAATGACGGTTGGTTTCCATTTAATGAACGTTTCACTATGAAAATAAATCGTCGCGCTACCAAATACGGCAATGACGATGAATGAAATCCACAACATTGCATCGACTTTTTTACGCCGTATTAGTAGGAAGCCAATTTGTACGATCGCAGCAAGAATCGTGATGGCGGTAGCTAATAATATTGGTGCCAGATCGGGTGCAATTACCCCGCCAGAGATGAATTCTGACAGGTAGCGGTTGACCAATTCTTGCGCGTTAACAGGGTATTTTTCACCTAATTTAAAAGTGGCGAAAAACAGAAGGACAGGAAAAATGTCGTACAAAAATTTCATAGGTACTTTACTAAAAGATTTTATTTAAAAATCTAGGCTTTTGGCTCGAATTTTAACGAGGCAGAATTAATGCAATAACGCAAGCCAGTTGGCGGCGGGCCATCTGGAAATACGTGCCCTAAGTGAGCGTCGCAGATATTACACAATATCTCGGTGCGCGTCATGCCATGTGTACGGTCAACTTTTTCTAACACATTGGCGGGATTGAGTGCTTTAAAGTAGCTTGGCCAGCCACAACCAGAATCAAATTTAGTGTCGGACTCAAATAAAGGAGTGCCGCAGCAAACGCAGATATAAGTGCCAACCTCGTGGTGATCCCAAAATTTGCCGGTAAAAGCGCGCTCAGTGTCGGCATGCCTTGTGACTTGATATTCAATCGGGGTTAAAGCAGCGCGCCATTGCGCATCGGTTTTGGTGATTTTTGACATTTTTGTGCCTTTCGGTATGTTTTTTCAAATCAGGAAGAGCAGCTCACTTCTAGTTCGCGTGCCCAGTCTGGCGGCAAATCGGCATAGTGATCATGCTTTGGTTGTTCATCAAACGGATTTTCTAATATTTCTAACAGCTTGGCGACCTCTGAAAAATCCTTCTTTTGGGCTTTTTCGATAGCAATTTGCGCCAGATAGTTCCTCAGTATATATTTGGGATTAACCTTACGCATGGCTTGCTGGCGTTCTGTATCATCGCTTTTCTCCGCATGCAACCGGGTTCTATATTGCACTAACCATTGATCCAGCGCTTGACGATCTATAAAACCATCACGCAGTGCCTCGTCGGCGTCTGATTTTTCTGATGTCAGATTACTTAAATGACGGAAGCTTTGTGTAAAGTCGGCCTGATTCTCCTGCATCAAAGCAAAAAATTGGTCAAATAAAATACCATTTTCTGCTCCCTGTTGTTCAACGAACGGCAAGCCAAATTTTTTATGTAGCAAGCGATCCATGGCTTCTTTGTACGTAGGCTGATATACCGCCAATCCGGCTTGGGCATCTTCTACTGTGCCGATCAATGGCAATAATGCCTGAGCAAGTGCATGACAATTCCAATGTCCGATTTGTGGCTGGTTGCGGTAAGAATAGCGTCCCTGGGTGTCGGTGTGGTTACAGATATGGTTGGCATCAAATGCCTCCATAAAACCAAATGGACCGTAATCCAGTGTCAGTCCTAGAATCGACATATTGTCGGTATTCATCACACCATGCATAAAGCCGACGGCTTGCCATTGCGCCATCAAGCGTGCAGTCCGCTGCGTGACTTCTATGAGCAATGCTTGATAAGGATTGGGCTGTTTTAATAAATCAGGGTAATAGTTATTCAGTACGAAATCGGCCAGGGTTTGCAATTGTTCTGGCTGGTTGTTGTAGTACCAGTGCTCAAACGAGCCAAACCGGATAAAACTCGGGGCGAGCCGGGCAACGACGGCGGTAGTTTCCGGCGTTTCACGCATGACGTATTGATCCGAGCCAGTCACGCAGAGTGCGCGTGAACTTGGAATGCCGAGTCCTGCCATTGCTTCCGAACATAAAAATTCGCGTATTGATGAGCGAAGCACGGCACGACCATCCCCCATGCGCGAGTAAGGTGTCATGCCAGCGCCTTTGAGCTGGATTTCAATTCGGGCTGACGGATTCGTTTCTTTCTGGTCAGGTGCGTTATCTGCTACGTCGCCCAGTAAGATCGCGCGTCCATCGCCTAATTGACCTGCCCAAACACCAAATTGATGACCCGAATACACCGCAGACAGTGGCTCGCTATTACTGGCTAACTGGTTACCGGTAAAAATGCTGGTAAATATCGGATCGGCAAAGCTATCTTTGCTCAGGCCTATGCTTGCCGCGACTTTAGCGCTAGCGCCAACCAGATACGGTGCAGCTAAGGGGGTAGGGGATAGTTTTGTATAAAACTCGGCAGGCAGTGTTGCAAAATGATTACTTAAGTTGAGACTGCTGAAATCGTGCAAGTCAGATGAATTATGTTGCGTGCTGATAACGGTGTTGGTCATTGCGTAATTGTCGCAGCCAGTGCGAAATGGATATTAACGAACTCCATTTTGACAGACTCAAGCAAAGTCGGTTTTTTATCTATCAGAGTTGTTTATGTTGTTGGCTGAAGAGTGGATTGCCGTAGCCACTTTCGCCAATTACTTTGATATTACTTAGAATATTTTTATACAAAATAATTGAATTAGTCGACCGATCAACATATTGATAATTTATATACTGATCCTTAGTATAGTTTAATTGTCCTAGTATTAATTGGTTAAGCGCTTAATTTTAGGTGATTAGTAGGGGAGTATATGATTTTCTATCTTTTTTTGGTCAATCTCAGTCATATCGCATTGATATCTTACTTAGATTTTGATCGGTGGTATTACGAGACAGACGTAATATAACTTTGGGATATTTTGTGATGACTCAGTCGTTCGCTGACGTTACTAAAACTGATGAACTGCAGTTTTAAACTCGGAATGATTTATTTTCTTTTTTAAAAAAGTAAAAGCTCTTGAAATAGATCGCTATTTCAAGAGCCAATTTGCCAGAACGCAGCATTGCTTAGTTATTAAGCTTAATTAAAACTGAGTTGTAAAACTTAAGCGGTGAGTCTCTCCGTAATTTTGCAGCCATCAAGCAAGAACGAGAGGCTAGTGACTAACACTAATTCTCCCTCGGCAGATCGTGCCGTTCCAGTAATACCCGGAGTAGAAATGCATGTGAGTGGTTTGATGACCAAATCTGCTGTTCCATCGACCGAGTCCACCGATAAGATATAAGGATTTGGCGCTGCAATCACGATACCGACGCGTTCTGAACTTTTTTCATAGCCCAAAATTTGTCCGAGGGAGCGTACCGGCAATGGTCTGCCTAAATCACGCAATACAGGATGACCGCCGACGCTTTCGAAGGTTTCTGGCAATTCCACCACACGCTGTACTGTCGCCATAGGTAAGGCTAAAGATGCGCCGTCAGTACGAACCAGCATCGTCGGTACGATCGATAATTCGATTGGCAGGCGGATCAAGAAGGTGGTTCCAGTACCTAACTGCGATGAAATACGAATCGCACCACGATGCCGCTCTACCGCCGTTTTCACCACGTCCATGCCGACACCACGACCAGATACGCTGGAAGCGACTTCTTTGGTGGAAAATCCTGGTAAAAACACTAATTGGAATGCCTCATCATCGGTACGAGCATCATGAGAGTTGATCAGACCTTTAGAAATTGCTTTTTCACGCAGGCGCTGAGCATCCATCCCTTTGCCATCATCGGTGACTTCAATCATGACACTGCTAGCTTCTTGCCATGCTTTGAGCGAGATCGTCGCTCTTACCGATTTTTTAGTGGCGGCGCGCTCTTCCGAGGTTTCAATCCCATGATCCAGCGCATTACGCAACATATGCACGAGCGGATCATACAAACTGTCTACTACGACGCGATCTACTTCTGTTTCTGCACCTGAGATATTCAGATCAACATCTTTACCCAAATCGCGGGCAAGCTCACGAATCAAACGCGGGAATTTCTGAAATAGTCGACCCACCGGCTGCATGCGTGTTGCTAGCGTTGCTCTTTGTAGCTCAGTGGAGTAGCGCGATGCTCTCGTCAAGGTTTCAGTCAATGCCGACATCAGTGGCGCTGCCTGACCATCAAATTTAAATTGAGAGAGTTTTTCCAGTAAGACTGCAGCCTGGTTTGCTGCTTGTACCGATTCACCTGCAACTTCTAGCAGCACATCTAGCTTGACTGCGTCGATACGAATACTTTCTTCTTTAGCTGGCGCGTTTTGTTTTACATCGGTTGTTGGCGAAGCTAAGGAAGTTTTAACCGCCTCGTGCTCTTCAATGACTTGTGTATTTTCATCTTCAACTAGCTCGGGGAGGGTACCTTCAGGCACGACCGCGCGGAAGTAGGCTTCCCAATTAACGCCGTCACTACTGGCTGGCGCTACGCTGGTATCGAGTTTGGCTGCAGCCGGCGCTGGTGCTTCTTTTGCCAGCGTTGTTTTTTTGCGCGAGGTAATTTTACCCTCGATCGCATCAGTCAACAGCTGTTCCAGCGATTTGGGCATGGTAGACAGTTGATCCGGACGCGTGCCATTAGATAGCGCCGTCAGTTGGTCAGCAACAAATCCGCTGGCTTCTAATGCCGCTTCAATCGCAATCGGAGTGACTGGTGCTTGGCCTGTTCGGAGTGCATCGAACAGATTCTCGGTCAGATGACAAGCAGACACCATTGCCGTCAAATTCATAAAGCCAGCACCACCTTTAATGGTGTGGAAAGAACGGAACACCGCATTAAGCGTATTCATGTCACCCGGGTTGCGTTCCAGGGTAAGCAAGTGTTCTTCTACGTTTGTCGCCAGATCCAAAGCTTCGACGACAAATTCTTTGAGCATATCATCCATCAGAAGCCCAGACTATCAAGTAGGTTATCTACGTCGTCCTGTTCTAGTGCAGCATTTGGAACGGAAGGCCCTTCCATCAATTCGATGGCTTTCTCTTTCAACTCTACCGGTGCATTATCGATCAAAATTTGTGCTAATTCCCGTTCTACTGCTTGGGTAATAATCAGCACTTTTTTAATTAACTGTCCCGTTAAATCCTGGAAGTCCTGCGCCATCATAATATCGAGCAGCCGAGCTTTCTCTGCATCGGTGGAGGCGATTACCGTGTTAGCAAAGGTTTTTGAGTCATTTGCCAGTATTTTAAAATCGTCGATACTTAATTTGCCTGCGAAAACGCTCGCCCAGCGGGTATCGATATCTTTTGCTCCTTTTGCCAAAGCGTCTTGTTCTGGCATGCCTGCATCAGTTGCATTCAGCACTTTATTAGCTGCTTGTTCTGTGAGAGACGCGACATATTCTAGTCGGCCTTGAGCATCAGAGATTTGTGAGGCAACGTCAGAAAGTGAACGGTCATAACCAAGTTCTCGCATGGAGTCGTGCATCATGCGCACTAAACCACCCAGACGGTCAAACATCGGTTTGGCGGATTGATCTTCAGTACTTTGGAATTTATTTTTAAGTGCTAGCGATGGATCTTCAACTTCTGCTGTGTCAGCAGTTCCTTGTGCACTTGCTGCGGGAGGCGGGGGAACGGCCTCTACGCGTTGATTGGCCATTTCTTCGAATAATGCGTCCAGATCATCTGCTGAATCGGTCATAGTCCTCTATTCTCCATAATCGCTTTGATAGTTTTGTGACGGTATTCACAAATATCATGGTATCTCATACAGATCAAATTTCGCGTGACGAATGAATAATTACAATCACGCCCCTTCATGCCATAGTAACAGGACTTACATGAGCTTAGAATAACTCTAGGAAATAAAACTTGTCATCTTTTATTCACGTTTTTACCGATTGATTTCACTTGACGGATTAGTTGCAAGCGTTATTACAACACTCTGCAACACACATACGTCCGATAACGATATTAACAATGCATCGATCATTCTTGGTTGTTGCAAATCATCGAGTAAAAACAAGGTGAGGAAATTGTTAATTATCTTTAAAAGTTGTTTGTAAGCGGAGCAAAAATTTTTCAGGTGTTTCGATTTGATATAAACCGGCTTGGATCGCTTTTCTAGCTAGTTTTAATAAAGCCTTATCTTTTGTTATAAGCACGTCCACTTTTGCATCCCTCGCAATTTCCAAGAATTTTTGGTCATCCTTATCGCTACAAATTGGTAGTCGTATGTTGACTTGTTCCATCCCAGCTTGCAATTCGATTAGTGCATCAAAGCTCGAAATAATAGAGCTACGCTGATCTTCTTTAATTGGCAGATGAGGGTAGGTCAGCACGACTAGCCACTCTTGCCTGCAATCCTCCCTTGTAACTGCCTTGATGCTGCCATCCTTTAATCCCTCTAATAATGCAGTCCATCTTGGATCATGGAATACGAACAAATCTAGGCACACATTAGTGTCAAGAACCACACGCTTAGGTATCATTGAGGTAATCATCTTTCTTTAAATTATTATGCTCATTATATTATCTCCTGCCAAAAGCCTAGACTACGATACGCCTGTAAAAAGTAAAATTGTGACTCATCCAGAATTAATGGACGAGGCGGCAGAATTAATTAAAGTAGCTAAAAAATACAAAGTAGATCAGTTGGCGCAGTTGATGGATATTTCTCCTGCGTTAGCACAATTAAATGTAGATCGCTTTCAAGATTGGACGCGTTTACCAAAGGCGGACAAAGTTAAGCAGGCTATTTTGGCTTTTAATGGTGATGTTTATGAGGGCTTACAAGCGCAACAATTAAGTCATACTCAATCTAATTATCTTCAAAATCACTTACGGATTTTGTCTGGACTCTACGGAGTATTGAGACCATTTGATTTGATGCAAGCGTACCGACTGGAGATGGGTACTCGAATGGAAAACCCAAACGGTAAGAATTTGTATGCTTTCTGGGGCGCTAAAGTGACGGAGACTTTAAATCAAGTTTTATCGGAGCAAAAAAACAAAGTGTTGTTGAATTTAGCTTCAGAAGAGTATTTTAAAGTGGTGCAACCTACGATGTTGAATGGCTCTGTCGTTACGCCGATTTTTCAGGATTGGAAAAATGGTAAGTACAAAATCATTTCTTTTTATGCAAAACGAGCAAGAGGGTTAATGGCACGTTACTGCGCATTAAATAAAATACAGAATCCTGAAAAAATAAAAACTTTTGATTTTGAAGGATATTCCTTTAATCAAGAAGAGTCTGATTCGCAACATTGGGTATTCAGGCGTAAATTGGAAAGCTGAAGTAAGGGACGTTTAATTATTTTTCTTGTATACATTCTGCTCACTCAAACAAAAAAGCCTCCATGTCGGAGGCTTTTTCACTTAATGAGTTCTAGTAAGTTTTACCAGAACTTCCACCAGGCAGTTTTTCCGGCTGCTTTGCCAGTTAAAAACGGACTATTAGGAAAGTTCTTTAAAAATACCCGGTTAGCGTCATCACGCAGATCTGTCATGCCCATCGCATCGTAGGATCGAACCAATATGTACATCGCTTCTTCAATTGCTGGCGCGTCTGGATATTCTGTAATGGCTGATTGGGCGCGGTTTGCAGCAGCCAGATAAGCACCACGACGAAGATAATACTTTCCTACATGAACGTCATATTGCGCTAAGGCGTTTACCAGATATTTCATACGTAAAATCGCATCTGGCGTGTATTTACTGTCTGGGAACTGGATAGCAAGTTGCTTGAAAGCGTCAAATGAATCACGTGATGCTTTAGGATCTCGTTCAGTAATATCTTGGTTGGCAATAAAATTCATAAAGCCAAGTTGATCATTAAAATTGATCAAGCCGCGCAAGTAGTACATATAATCAACACTTTCGTGATTTGGATGCAGTTTAATAAAACGTTCTACCGCGGCCAGAGCTTGCGCTTGATCGCCTTGTTTGTAGTAAGCATAAGCAATTTCCATTTGTGCTTGCTGGGCGTAGGTACCAAACGGGAAGCGCGATTCCAACCTCTCAAAGTACTGAACTGCTCTTTCATAACCACCATTGTTCATTTCGTCTTTTGCTTCAGCGTATAATTTTGCAGCAGACCATGTTTTAGTTTCGTCCGATTTGTCGCCGAATACGCCGCAACCTGTGAGTGCCAAGGCGAGGATGAGACTGAACAATTTTATAGATTTAATTTGCATAAGTTTTTGCGTGTGCATTAGAACAATTTACGGATTATAGCCGATGGCAATTAATGTTAGACCAACTGAAGCAGCGATTTTATTAGATCCTCAATTTAAAGAGGGGCTTGTCGAGCTTGAAGATGGTGACGAAATCGATGATTTGCCTCCGCAAATCGATGTTATTGAACTCAAATTAAGCCCAGACGTTTGTGGCGAACGCTTGGACAAGACTTTATCAAAACTGGTTCCACAATATTCAAGAAGCCGCATTCAACAATGGATAGAGGCTGGCTTTGTTAGTTTGGATGGCCAGATTGTACGCGGTAAGACCACCGTATTAGGTGACGAACATATTATTATCCAACCACAGGCAGCGCCAGATGAAGGTGCTTACAAGCCTGAAGAAATGCCGTTGGATATTATTTATGAGGATGATGCCATTCTTATTATCAATAAGCCAGCAGGTTTAGTCGTGCATCCTGCTGCAGGTAATTGGTCAGGTACTTTGCTTAATGGCTTATTGCATCGCTTTCCTGCTTTGGCAGGTGTGCCGCGTGCAGGCATTGTGCATCGGCTTGATAAGGATACCTCGGGTTTGATGGTAGTCGCCAAGACTTTGATTGCGCAAACTGAGCTGGTAAGGCAATTGCAAGACCGTACTGTGAGTCGTGAATACTATGCTTTGGTTTGGGGGACACCTAAACCAACCGGGACGATTGATGCCGCAATGGCGAGACATCCGAGAGATCGAATCAAAATGGCGGTATCTGAGAGTATGTTGGCTAAGCCCGCGATTACTCATTTCCAACGGAAAGCTGCAGGTATGCTGGAGCGCTTCCCAGTCAGTCTGGTCGCCTGCCAACTGGAAACCGGACGTACGCATCAAATTCGTGTGCATATGCAATCGTTGGGATTTTCTCTGGTTGGCGACACTCTGTATGGCAAACAGCATCTCGCACGGTTTTTCCCACGCCAGGCATTACAAGCTCGTAAGCTGGGTTTGATTCATCCGATGACACATGACTATGTGGAGTGGGAGGTGAATCTGGCGGATGATTTTTCTGACTTGTTACTGCAAGCAGGCATTACAACTACTATGTTGCTATGAATTTTTCAGGCCAGATAAATGAAAGTTTATTGAGCCTTCCTATTATTCATCCGAATTGGAAGGGCTTGCCTGCTAACGTACAGGCTTTTTCTACCACTCGCGCTGGAGGATTTAGTTTAGCTCCTTACGATAATGGATTGGGAGGTGGCGGCAATAATCTTGGCGATCATGTAGGGGATGATATAAAAGTCGTTGCCCAGAACCGCGAGATACTTAATCGTTTTTTACCTGAAGATGTCAGATTTTTATCGCAAGTGCACGGCACAGTTGTGTTGGATGCGGCAATGTTGATTGATACAAGTGTCGGTGATGCAGTTTTTGCTACAGAACCAAATACTGTTTGCGGAATTTTAACGGCGGATTGTTTGCCTGTTTTGTTTGCAGATATGAAAGGCAAAGTGGTGGCAGCAGCCCATGCTGGATGGCGCGGTTTAGCCGCAGGAGTATTGCAAAATACATTAGCTAAAATGCGTGATTCTGGCGCTGAAGATATTGTCGCATGGATGGGACCCGCCATTGGCCCTGATGAATTCGAGGTGGGGCAAGACGTGCTGGACGCGTTTCGTTTAAGTAGCAGAATATCTGAAAAATTTTTTAAAAGAAGAATAACGCAAGATAAATATGTGGCCGATATTTATGGGCTAGCTCGTTATATTTTGGTAAAGGAAGGCGTGGACAAAGTGTATGGTGGAGATCGCTGTACCGTAACTGAAAAAGCTCAATTTTATTCTTACAGAAGGGATGGCATCACAGGGCGGATGGCAAGCCTCATTTGGATCGCAGAATAAATTAACTTTCTGCTGCATCTTGGCTGGAGGCCTCTGCTTTTGTATTGGCAGCGGTCGTATTATTGGCTAGTGCGGCTTTCATCAGTTCTTTGTCCCTAGCCCTTTGTTTTTTTCTTGCTGGCGTCAGCCACAAGTATAAAAATAAGCCTAAAGGCAACACACAGTACATTAAAAACGTCATAATTCCTGCAACAACTGATGCTTCAGTAATTGACATCATTAAAACAACGTAGATCCAGGCAATCGCGATAATATACATACTGCTAAGCCTTAAAGTTAATCCGAAGAGATTAGAGATTTATAAGTAATTTGTAAGTCGCACTAAAACATCCATTGAAAAATTTTAGTGTGTCACAACGTAACTGCAATAACATAATAACGACAAGTTAAAAACAGGAGACACGCATGACGACTTTTGATCCTCAAGCTACGTACTCCAATTGGATGTCACAGCTAATGAAGCAGGACAAATGGCAGGATTGGATGAAGCCAGCAGAGGCTATCAATCACATCCCAATGTTGGAGTCACTAAAAGAAGTTGGTGCAAAAATTGACCCCGCAACCATGTCTAAACTGCAAAGTGATTATATGCAGGAATTTAGCAAGTTGTGGCAAGATTTTGCTGTCTCCAAAGTACCTGATTTTAACGATAAACGTTTCTCATCCCCCGATTGGCATAATCATGCCATGCATGCTTATAGCGCAGCGTCATATTTGCTAAATGCTCGATTTTTGATGGCAATGGCTGAATCAGTTCAGGCTCCCGAGAAGACGAAGCAGAAAATTCGTTTTGCGGTGCAGCAAATGACCGACGCAATGTCGCCTGCAAATTTTCTTGTTACTAATCCTGAAGCTCAAACAAAAATTATAGAAAGCAAAGGCGAAAGCCTGGCAAAAGGTATTACGCATATGTTGGCTGATATGCAAAAAGGACGCATCTCACAGACCGACGAATCTGCATTTGAAGTTGGTAAAAATGTTGCTACATCCGAAGGTACAGTGGTTTTTGAAAATCGCCTATTTCAACTGATCCAGTACAGTCCATTAACCAAAACTGTACATCAACGCCCATTGTTGATGGTTCCCCCTTGCATTAACAAGTTTTACATTCTTGATCTACAACCAGAGAATTCGGTAGTGCGTTATGCGGTAGAGCAGGGTCATACTGTTTTCCTTGTTTCATGGGCTAATCCGCATGAGTCTTTGGCGACCGTTAGTTGGAATGATTACATAGAGGAGGGTGCAATTCAGGCGATCCATACTGTTCAAGAAATTAGTAAGCAAGACAAAATTAATGCTTTTGGTTTTTGTGTTGGCGGCACAATTATTTCCACAGCGTTAGCTGCTTTGGCTGATCGTGGAGAGCATCCCGTTAGTAGTCTAACGTTACTTACTACGCTATTGGATTTCTCAGACACAGGTATTTTGGATGTGTTTGTCGATGAAATGCAGGTAAGCATGCGTGAACAAACGATTGGTCAAGGCGGTCTGATGCCCGGGCGTGATCTGGCGAGTACTTTTTCCAGTTTGCGCGCGAATGATTTAGTCTGGAATTATGTTCAGACTAATTATTTGAAGGGGGATAGTCCACCTCCGTTTGATTTGTTGTACTGGAATGCAGATAGCACTAATTTGCCTGGACCAATGTTTTGCTGGTACCTGAGAAATACTTATCTGGAAAATAAATTAAAAAAACCAAATGCACTGACGGTTGCTGGAAACAAGATTGATCTCGGTAAAATTGATGCGCCTGTCTTTATTTATGGTTCGCGCGAGGATCATATTGTTCCTTGGCAGGCTGCATACGCTTCCTGCGTTTTGCTTAACCCCAAGAAGAAATCACGTAATCAATTTATTTTGGGGGCGTCTGGTCACATTGCCGGAGTGGTAAATCCTCCAGCGAAAAAGAAGAGAAGTTACTGGACTAATTCTAGCCTCGGATCAGATGCACAAACCTGGTTTGATGGTGCAACAGAACATCCTGGCAGTTGGTGGCCAGAGTGGGCAATTTTTTTGAGTGAGCACGGCGGCAAGATGGTGAAAGCCCCGGTAAAGCCAGGAAATGCCAGTTTTAAACCAATAGAGCCTGCACCTGGGCGATATGTCAAAGTAAGAGCAGATTAAATAAAAAAATTGGAGATTTAGTATGTCAAAACGTATAGCTTATGTAACTGGTGGTATGGGTGGAATTGGAACTCCAATATGCAAGCGCTTATGCCAGGAGGGTTTTATCGTTGTTGCCGGATGTGGCCCAAACTCTCAGCGCAAAGATAAATGGCTAGCTGATATGCGGGCAGAAGGTCATGATATTCATGCCTCCGAAGGCAATGTGTCTGATTGGGAGTCTACTAAAGCAGCTTTTGATAAAGTTAAAGCGGAAATCGGTGAGGTCGATGTTCTGGTCAACAACGCAGGCATTACGCGTGATGGTCAATTCCGTAAGATGAGTAAGGCGGATTGGGATGCTGTAATGGATACCAATCTGAATTCTTTATTCAACGTAACTAAACAAATTATTGATGGTATGGCCGATCGTGGTTGGGGGCGCATCATTAATATTTCTTCTGTTAATGGCCAAAAAGGTCAGTTTGGTCAGACAAATTATTCCACGGCCAAAGCCGGTATTCACGGTTTTACTATGGCATTGGCGCAAGAGGTAGCGACTAAAGGAGTGACGGTTAACACTGTTTCTCCAGGCTACGTAGGTACTGATATGGTACGTGCAATACGTCCCGATGTACTGGAGAAGATCGTTTCTGGCATTCCAGTCAAGCGCTTAGCTGAACCGTCTGAAATTGCTTCTATCGTTGCTTGGATTGCTTCTGACGAAGGTGGCTACGCCACTGGATCAGACTTTTCAATTAACGGTGGTTTACATATGGGCTAGTTGATCCTTATTTTTTGTCGCATTGCGGCGAAATAATGCCTGTCGGAATCATTGATTTCGATAGGCATTGTCATTTAAAACAAAAATAGTTGTACTATCGAAAATAGGTGACAAACAAATTTAATGTTTTTCATTACTTGCAATGAATACATTATTTGTTTGCTTAGATTGGGCATAAGTGCAAACGACGGGCAATACTTAAGTCGTTTGCCGAAAAGCTTAACGATTTGTTAATTGAGACTTCAATGAATAGTGCAAAAAAATCGACGCAGCATTTGATCAAAAAATATCCTAATCGTCGTCTTTATGATACCCAAACAAGTAGCTACATCACTTTGGTTGATGTAAAACAGTTCGTTTTAGAGAATGATGATTTTGCAGTAATAGATGCTAAAACCGGAGAAGATTTAACCCGGAGTATTTTGTTGCAAATCATTCTTGAAGCAGAAGCTGGTGGCACGCCCATGTTTTCCAGTGTTGCTTTGTCCCAGATTATTCGCTACTACGGTCACGCTATGCAAGGCATGATGGGCTCGTATCTTGAGAAAAACATCCAAGCTTTTATCGATATCCAGAACAAACTGACAGAAAACTCTAAGGGAGTTTATGAAGGGAAACCATTTAGTCCCGAGATGTGGGCGCAGTTTATGAGTGTCCAAGGCCCAATGATGCAGGGAATGATGGGTAATTATATTGAACAAAGCAAAAGCTTATTTGTACAAATGCAAGAGCAAATGCAAAATCAAACTAAGAATATATTCGGCACATTTCCTTTCAATCCAGACGGTAAGCCAAAGTAAATCGCTATAAATTTAATAAACTCACCAATTAAATGGTGATAACCAGTCACTTTTGAGGTGGCCATGTGAGTAAGAGGTACAATAGCGGATTGCTTTGTACCTCTTTTTATTATGTCCATAGATACTCTTATCACTTCAGTCAAACCTTCAGCAATTAATCCTAAGGTCGGTTTTGTCTCTCTCGGCTGCCCAAAAGCACTGGTTGATTCCGAACAAATCCTGACACAATTGCGTGCCGAAGGTTACGATACCGCTAAATCTTATGATGGCGCCGATCTAGTGATCGTCAACACCTGCGGTTTTATTGATGCGGCAGTTCAAGAGTCTCTGGATGCAATTGGCGAGGCACTGGCTGAAAATGGTAAAGTTATTGTCACAGGTTGCTTAGGGGCCAAAAAAGACGCCAATGGTAATGACATGATTATGTCTATCCATCCCAAAGTGTTGGCGGTGACGGGGCCACATGCCTTGGGTGAAGTGATGGATGCTGTCCATTTGCATTTGCCTAAACCACACGAACCTTTTATTGATTTGGTACCGGCTCAAGGCGTTAAACTGACACCTAAGCATTACGCTTATCTCAAAATTTCTGAAGGCTGCAATCATCGTTGCAGTTTCTGCATTATTCCATCCATGCGCGGGGATCTGGTATCTCGTCCGATTGCCGACATTATGCTGGAGGCAGAAAATCTGTTCAAAGCTGGAGTAAAAGAATTACTCGTTATTTCACAAGATACCAGTGCTTACGGGGTGGACGTGAAATTCCGCACCGGTTTTTGGAATGGCAAACCAGTCAAAACCCATATGACACAATTAGTCGAGGCATTGGGTGATTTGGCAAAACAATATGATGCCTGGGTACGTTTGCATTATGTTTATCCTTATCCGCATGTTGATCAAATTATTCCCTTCATGAACAACGGGCATGTCTTGCCGTATCTTGATGTGCCGTTACAGCATGCGCATCCAGACGTGCTAAAACGCATGAAGCGCCCAGCTAGCGGCGAAAAAAATATTGAGCGGATTAAAGCATGGCGCGCAATGTGTCCTGAAATTACAATACGTTCAACTTTCATCGCCGGTTTTCCTGGCGAAACTGAAGAAGAGTTTGAATACCTGTTAGATTTCTTAAAAGAAGTTGAGATTGATCGCTTAGGCTGCTTTGCCTATTCGCCCGTAGACGGCGCTACTGCGAATGAACTGGCGAATCCAGTTCCAGAAAATATCCGTGAAGATCGTCGTCGTCGCGTCATGGAATTGCAAGAAGGTATCTCCAAAAAACGTCTGCAAGCGAAAGTTGGCAAAACGATTCGCGTGTTGATTGACTCTCTTGACCGCAGTGGCGGCGTTGGACGTTCCTCTGCAGATGCGCCAGAGATCGATGGCGTAGTCTATGTAAAACCGCCATTCGAGCCACATCGCAAACTTAAAGTAGGTGACTTTGTCGAGGTCAAACTCACGGCAGCTGATGCTCACGATTTGTGGGGCGAAGCGATTTAAGTCTATGCCGGCTCTGAATATTCAATTTAGGATTTTCTCCTTAGTCTTGTTGCTTGCAACGCTGTTTTTATCATTTTCCGCTGCACACGCTCAGCAAGATACTGCTAATACGGTCACCAACGCGGCAGCTACGCGAGTGACCACGCCCATTTTTAAAGAAGCACAAAGGTGGCGTGGTAAGTTGGGAGAAGATGTCGTTGAAATGCGTCTACAGCCCAAGCTAGAAGATATTGACAGTGTCGAGGGCGACTACATCGTCTTTGGTGGAAACAGAAATAAAGGCCATAAAATCTTGTTGGCCGGCGAGGTCAATGGGACTACCTTAAGCATGGAAGAATCTGAAGATGGTATCGACGTTTCTGGTCAATGGGATGGTAAGTTAGAGGGCAAAATTCTGCGTGGCAAATGGCAGTCCGATGACGGTAAGACCATCAAAGATTTTATTCTCGAATTAATGCCGTCAGCAGTAAGTAAGACTGGTAAATCTAAGAGAGCATCTTCGTTGCATTTGAAGGCTGCACAATAATTCCTAGTCAAAGCTGGCTTTCCTGTCTGCTCAGAATATTAAAATTGCATTGCCTGGCACTCAGCCTCAGATAACGGACTTATAAAATTGTCCCTCGCTGTACTTCCAAGTAATCGCGTGATCTGTAACAATAGGTTCAACACCGCGTCAGAGTTTATATTTATCTTTGGGCGCTTCTATCTAAATTTCCGCGAGCGTTCATGATGACAATCCCAGGTACAAACACGACATTAATTCATTCTGATTATGTAGCACCAGATGGATTTGCGGCTTTTCCTACGGCGATTCATCACGCTTCTACGGTGTTATTTAAAGATGTTGCTGCAATGCGTGCTCGCAGTTGGCAAGATAAATCAGCCTATACATATGGTCTGCATGGAACGCCCACAAGTTTTACTTTAGAGGCGCGATTAGCTGAGATAGAGCAGGGCGACCATTGTTTGCTGGCACCTAGTGGCTTGGCTGCAATTACGCTGATCGATCTGGCTTTGTTGCAAAGCGGTGACGATGTTTTGATTCCAGATAATGTCTACAATCCCAATCGTGAATTAGGTGATTGGCTGGCAAGTAGTTTTGGGTTGAGTGTACGTTACTACGACCCGCTCATTGGCGCTGGTATTGCGGCACTAATCAAGTCAAATACCAAATTGATTTGGACCGAAGCGCCGGGTTCTGTATCGATGGAAGTGCCAGATATCCCCGCCATTTGTGCCGCAGCGCATGCGCAAGGTGTGGCGGTGGCGCTAGATAATACCTGGTCTGGTGGATTGGCTTTCCCCGCCTTTGCGCATGGTGTGGATATTGTTATGCAGGCATTAACCAAATATCAAAGTGGTGGTTCTGATGTCTTGATGGGGGCTGTTATTACCAAAGACAAATTATTGAATCAACGTCTTCAATCAGCCCATATGCGTTTGGGTTTTGGCGTCGGTATGGATGATGCCTATCTAATATTGCGTAATTTACCTAGCTTGAAATTACGTTTTGATGCGCATGATGCCAGCGCCCGTAAAGTCGCGACTTGGTTATCAACTCGTCCGGAGATCAATAAGGTTTTGCATCCAGCTTTGCCAGACTGTCCCGGACATCATATTTGGAAGCGCGATTTTAGTGGTGCTGGCGGTTTGTTTTCTGTGTTATTTGATAGCGCTTATACCGAGCAGCAAACGGACCGCTTTGTCGATGCCTTGAAGCTGTTTAAAATTGGCTTTAGCTGGGGCGGTGCGAATAGTTTATGCGTACCTTATCGTATTCAGCAGATGCGGACGACATGGCCACATCAAGGTGTGCTGGTGCGTTTTAATATTGGATTGGAAGACGCCGATGACTTAATTGCTGATATTGCGCAAGCGATGTCTGCTTTATAGCACTCAGCTTTTCTCAATTATTTAAAAGACGTAAATTCTGCTGGAAAGGCGTATCCATGATGAAAAAATCAAAACTGGTCATGCTCGTTGTGTTTGTATTGACCGGCTGTGCTACGCGTTCGTTAGAAGAGCCAGCCCCGCGTGGTCAAACTCCAGACGCAGGCAAAGCCGCGACCCCAAAACCTGTGACCGCTCCCAGCTCTTCGACTGCTTTTACGATCAATGGATACAAACGCGATCTTGCTCAATATATTACAAAGCACAATGCGGATAAATCATATTCAGAGCAGCCACAAGCGTTGTTGCGGTCTGTCATTGTTTTAAAATTTATTTTGGCGTCAGATGGTAAGTTAATCAAAAGCGAAATTATGCGCAGTAATCACGACAAAGTGACAGAGGCGACTGCTTTGAATAGTCTGCGAGTCAGTGCGCCATTCCCCAAGCCTCTGCCACATCTGGTGCGTAATGGACGCTTAGAAATTATTGAAACTTGGTTGTTTAACGATGACGGTCGCTTTCAATTACGGAGTATTGCTTTACCGCAAATCGACGAGTAACGATTGATTTTCAGTATTTATTTTAAATATACTGCTGACTAGTATATTTTAGTTGTCCAATGATTCTTTGGACGATCTGGCATAATTAGTATAAAAAATAGGGAGTATATGAAACTCCTTGGTCCAATCGTAGCTTGTTTGATTTTTGACTACGCAAAAAAAGAGGGCTGGATTTTGATCCAGCCCTCTTTTCATTTCATTCCTTAGTTACCGGCCTAAGTCGGTAACTAAGGTGATGAATGTCAGTTTTTCAACCCTTAAGCCGCTAACAGTTGACGCAATACAAATGGCAAGATGCCGCCATGCTTGTAATAGTCAACTTCAATTGGTGTATCGATACGCAACAAGACTTTGACTTCTTGTTTGTCACCATTGGCACGGTTAATCACCAGTGTCACTTGCTGTTGTGGCTTGATATCATCTTCGATACCTTTCAGGTCGTAGGATTCTGTGCCTGTAATACCCAAAGAATCAACGCTGTCAGTACCCAGGAACTGCAATGGCAATACGCCCATGCCGACCAGGTTAGAGCGGTGGATACGTTCGAATGAACGAGCGATGACAGCTTTAACGCCCAGTAATTGCGTGCCTTTAGCTGCCCAGTCGCGGGATGAGCCCGTGCCGTACTCTTCGCCACCGAAGATCATCGTTGGCGTGCCTTCAGCAACATATTTCATCGCGGCATCGTAGATCGCCATTGGCTCGCCAGTTGGCTGGAACAGCGTTTCGCCACCTTCAACACGAGAGCCGTCTTCTTTCGCTGGAATCATCAAGTTTTTGATACGCACGTTGGCAAAAGTACCGCGCATCATGATTTCGTGGTTGCCGCGACGTGAGCCGTAGGAATTAAAATCTGCTTTCAGTACGCCATTTGCTTTCAACCAAATACCTGCTGGGCTAGATTCTTTGATTGAACCAGCAGGAGAGATATGATCGGTTGTAATTGAATCACCAAACACACCCAATGCACGTGCACCAGTGATGCCAGTAGCAGCAGCTTTTGGCTCCATAGTAAAGTCAGCGAAGAACGGTGGCTCAGCGATGTAAGTGGAGGTTGGCCAGTCGTAGACTTGACCTTCTGCCACACCTTTGATGTTTTCCCACAATTTGCCTGGTGCACCTTTGACGTCAGCGTAGTTCTCTTTGAATGTTTTTGAGTTCATCGCGAACTTCATTAACTTCTGGATTTCTGCGCTGGTTGGCCAGATGTCGCCAAGGAAAATATCTTTACCTTTTACGCGGCCAACTGGTTCAGTCATCAAATCTCTTGTCATATTGCCCGCGATTGCATAGGCAACAACCAAAGGAGGGGAGGCCAAGAAGTTGGAGCGAATATTCGGATGAATCCGGGCTTCAAAGTTGCGATTGCCGGAGAGAATTGCAGATGCCACGATGTCGTTTGCTACGATGGCTTCGTTCATGGCAGGTGTTAAATCACCAGCGTTACCGATACATGTCGTGCAGCCATAAGCGGTTACGCCGAAGCCGAGTTTTTCTAGATATGGCAACAGACCCGCAGCTTCCAGATACTTGGTAACAACACGCGACCCTGGTGCCAGCGATGTTTTAATGTGTGGTGCAACTTTCAAGCCAGCTTCGACAGCTTTCTTAGCTAACAAACCAGCTGCCAATAGTACGCTTGGGTTGGAGGTATTTGTGCAAGACGTAATTGCAGCAATCAGGATATCGCCGTTTTTAACTTTAACGCCGTCTGCATTGGTGTAAACCGCATCCAGATCTTCAGCTTTTTTATTAAAGCCGTTCTCTGAGGTTGGTTTAGCAAACAAATCAGCGAAGGTCGATTTGACGTTACCGATTTCAATCCGATCCTGCGGACGTTTTGGACCAGCCAAAGATGGTGCAACGGTGTCCAGTGCCAACGATACTTCTGTTGTGTAATCAATGTCACCAGCTTTAGGAATGCCGAACATTTTCTGGGCTTTGAAATAGCCTTCAAATGCATCGATCTCAGCTTTAGTACGACCGGTACCTTTAAAATAATCAATCGTTGCTTCATCAACAGGGAAGAAACCCATAGTCGCGCCATATTCTGGTGCCATGTTGGCGATAGTTGCACGGTCTGTCAGAGACAATGTGCGTGTACCTTCGCCAAAGAACTCAACAAACTTGCCTACAACTTTTGCTTTACGCAGCAATTCTGTAATGGTCAATACCAAATCGGTTGCAGTACAACCTTCACGCAACGCGCCTGTCAGGTTTACGCCAACTACGTCTGGCGTCAGGAAATAAACTGGCTGGCCCAGCATGCCCGCTTCAGCTTCAATACCGCCAACACCCCAGCCAACGACGCCGATACCGTTGATCATTGTTGTATGTGAATCTGTACCTACCAGTGTGTCTGGATAGTAGATATCATTTTTCTTTGCATCTTTTACTTTATGTACGCCGCGTGCCAAGTATTCCAGGTTAACTTGATGGACAATGCCGAAACCTGGAGGTACAACGCCGAATGTATCAAAAGCTTGCATACCCCATTTCATGAACTGGTAACGCTCGTTATTGCGTTGAAACTCCAATTTCATGTTCAGATCCAAGGCTTTCTTTTCACGGAAATGATCAATTTGAACAGAGTGGTCGACTACTAAATCAACTGGTACTAAAGGCTCGATATTTTTTGGATTTTTACCTTGTTTCGCAGCGACGTTACGCATTGCTGCCAAGTCAGCCAGTAATGGGACGCCGGTAAAGTCTTGCAAAACTACACGAGACACGACGAAAGGAATTTCGTCAGTACGGTCGCCAGTAGCGCTCCAGTTAGCGAGTTGCTTAACGTGTTCGTCAGTGACTTTTTTGCCGTCACAATTGCGTAGGACAGATTCCAGCACAATACGGATGGAAATTGGTAAGCGCGAAATCTTTACACCCAGATTTTTTTCTAGTGCTGGCAATGAGTAGAATTTGCCTTTTTTAGAATCTGAAATCTTGAAATCTTTCAGGGTTTTGAATGCATCTTTATACGCATTTTGGCTCATGGCTATTCCTTTTTTTTACAAAAATCAATGATCAAAAAAATCTACTTATTAAATCACTTCAGTTAAATACGAAATGTACAAAACGCTTGTTTATTTCGCTTGCGATGCGGTCGAGAGTCGTTCGGTTTCTGCTACAACTTGCTCTGGTGTTTTACATTCATTGGCTAACTGTTGGCCATGACGTGAATCTAACAACATACTTTTAGATGGAATGCCGATAAATACAAATCCAGCTTTTTTATTTTCAAACCGGTTAGCACCGGTTGTCGTATCAATTCTGCTGAGACGATATAAACGTTTTTTCCAACGTATCGCAACGTGTTTATCATCGTCTGCGTTGGTATAAATAGTGAAGAAATTGCCGAGTTCACATTTGTAATCGAAAGTTTTATTTTCGGTGATGTCTGGTTCTAAATCATCTTCATCAGGTACAGCTTTTACTGGAGATAGTTTTTCCGCAATTTTATTTGTTTTGGCAGTTGCTTTTTTGCTGGTACTTGTTGTTTGCGCTTGTGACAAAAGTGGCGAACACAAAATGCTGGACGTGAGCGCCATAAAGCTGACGATGTAGATAATTTTCTTCATTCATATCTCCTGATTACATAAGTTCTTGGAACGTTGTTGAGTTTTATAACGATTACGATAAATCACAATAATATCAGCGCAGAATCTGGTAATGCTAACTGGCAGCGCTGGGCTTTTTTTAACAAAGTCCAATAATATCGGTAGCTGGCTCGATCATGTAGTCGTCCGGCGATCTGTATCGGCCCCCAGTCATTCTGTTGAGCCTCAATCAAAATTGAAATTGCCTCGTTAATTTCTGCAGTTCTTGGTGACAATGCTTTGACGATGGGCTTAATTTGATCAGGATGTATGCTCCACATTCTAGTGTAACCACATTCGATGCCTGCACGATTAGCATCACCTGCAACAATTGCAGTGTCTTTGATTTCAGTGGTTACATTATGTGACGCTACTTTGCCGAAACGATGGCAAGCTGCGGCAATCTCTAGCTTGGCGCGCATGACTAATGGATGCGTAAACTGTCCTGGTGATCGCATTGCACTAGACGGAATAGCACCATAATGCGCTGAAATAAAATCCATAATGCCAAATGACAGGCACTCGACTTGAGGTAAAGCGGCAATTTGATGAGCGTTGGCCAATGCGCCGTGAGTTTCTATTAAGACGTGAATGGGTGCGGGACTTTGTCGAGAACTCGTCGCGTACTGGTTAATTTTCTGTATGGCTTTGATGACTTGCTCTACGCCATCAACTTTTGGCAGTACCCAATAAGCAATTTTTTCTCCGGCAACAGGTGCAATCAGATCAATATCTTGTTCAAAATAAGGGCTGTTGACATCATGTAGGCGTACGCCAATTCGCTGCAGATAATTACTCTCTGATGCAATCAGATTGCCAACAAGTTTTGCATGTGCGACCTCATTGCCTGCTGCTGCGCCATCTTCACAATCAAATGTAATATCAAATACAGCACCCAGCGCATTTTGCAGCGACATGGATTTATGCATGAGTTTTTCAGATCCGGCATAGTGATCACATACCGGCAAAAATGTCGGTTGTTCCTGATCCTGAAATAAAACTTGGGAAGGGTGCATCTTCACGCTATGAGAGAGGAAGTGATTTGGCAAGTTGGACATAGACTACGACCAACTTGCCTCTGATAAAAATCAGCCAACCAGGTGTTTTACGCCATCACGCTCTTCTTGCAATTCTTTAAGCGTAAGGTTGATACGTTCTTGAGAGAATGCATCGATTTCTAAACCTTGAATAATTTTGTATTCGCCGTTTTCTGTTGTGACAGGAAAACCAAACATAGTACCTTCAGGAATCCCATAAGATCCATCGGAGGGAACGCCCATCGTTGTCCACTTGCCGTTAGTGCCAAGTACCCAGTCGCGAACATGATCGATCGCTGCGTTTGCCGCAGATGCGGCAGAAGACAAGCCGCGTGCCTCAATAATGGCTGCACCGCGTTTGCCAACTGTTGGCAAAAATACGTCTTTATTCCATTCTTGATCGTTGATCAAATCTTTAACCGATGCACCATCAGCAGTTGCAAAACGATAATCAGCATACATGGTTGGCGAATGATTGCCCCATACGCAAAGCTTTTCAATTGCGGCAACTGGTTTACCAATTTTTGCGGCTACTTGTGACAACGCACGGTTGTGATCCAAGCGCAACATTGCAGTGAAGTTTTTGGATGGCAAGCTTGGTGCCGATTTCATTGCGATGTACGCATTAGTGTTTGCAGGATTACCAACCACCAAGATTTTCACATTACGCGAAGCAACGGCATCTAATGCTTTACCTTGAACTGTAAAAATTTGTGCATTCGCTTCCAATAAATCTTTGCGTTCCATTCCCGGTCCACGTGGACGCGCACCAACTAACAGGGCAACATCGATATCCTTAAAAGCAGTCATCGGGTCACTATGAGCAGTCATGCCAGCGAGTAATGGGAATGCGCAATCGTCGATTTCCATCATAACGCCTTTAAGTGCTTTTTGCGCTTTTTCGTCAGGAATCTCTAACAATTGCAGAATAACCGGTTGGTCTTTGCCAAGCATGTCGCCATTGGCAATGCGGAATAAAAGGGAATAGCCAATTTGGCCAGCAGCGCCTGTTACAGCTACGCGCATAGGGGATTTTGCCATGATGCATCTCCGAAGTGGTGTGAAAATTATGTCGACTTAACGCTTTATAATCAATCATTTCAAACTCGATTATTAAGCATAAAAAGCACACAATGATACCGTTGAAAGTAGGGCGCGTCAGCCAAATTCACAAGCGACCTCTAATTTCTTAATCTATCAATATTAAGCTTCAATCTTTATATCAATCTACGGTGTTTGTGGATTTCTTCTTTACTTTGAATCTATAAGAACTAATATTGCTTGACGACTTTAATGTTGGTTCGTGTCAACTCGTTCATACGGGAGTTTAGGTTGGCTAGAACGAAGTGTCAATCAATATCTTATGTCTTATATAAGACATATTACTTGTTAATTTGTTGTGGACGGAATGCTACTTTCTGTGGTGAAATTGTGGTCTATGAATTCTACTGTGCCAACCGCCAATAATCAGGGTAATAATCCTAATAGCTCGACTGTAGGTGTTGCTGCGCCTGGTTATGTGACATCTGGCGCATCTCCTACTTTTAGCCCTTTATATCAGCAAATTAAAGCTTTGATTACCCAGAGTTTGCAGTCGGGCGAGTGGAAGCCTGGTGAGTTGATCCCTAGTGAGATGGAATTGGCTAGTCGTTTTAAGGTAAGTCAGGGTACTGTTCGCAAGGCGATTGATGAGCTATCTGCAGAAAATTTGGTTATACGTAGACAGGGGAAGGGTACTTTTGTCGCAACTCATCATGAGGCGCGCTCCCAATTCCGTTTTTTGCGCTTGGTGCCAGATGTTGGCATTCCACATTATCCTGAGAATAGAATTATCGAGGTGAAGCGGCTCCGTGCACCAGCTGATGTTGCGCGTGCACTAGATATCAAGTCAGGTGACTCTGTTGTGTTTATCCGAAGAGTTCAATCTTTTTCTAACGTACCCACCATTTTGGATGAATTGTGGTTGCCAGGGGTGATCTTTAAGGGATTGACTGCTGAGCGCCTTAATGAATACAAAGGCCCGATGTACGGTTTGTTTGAAACTGAGTTTGGTACGCACATGATCCGAGCGTCCGAAGAAATTCGAGCGGTTTGTGCTGATGAGGTTTCCGCTAATTTGCTTCAGTTAGATGTTGGTGCACCTTTGTTAAAGGTGGAGCGAATTTCGTTTACCTATGGCGATAAGCCTGTCGAGTTACGACGTGGGCTTTATCTGACCGACCAACATCATTATCGTAATGAACTGAGTTAATGCGGGTCATATAGGACGATTATTGGCATTACGTGTCAAAATACGTATTCAGATTTCGCAGTAAGATATGACTATTTTGTAGCAAAATGTCTTTTTGGTTGGTGCAATGCACCAAAATAGGCGAAAATTATAAAGTTCATGTACAGACTAGTTAATGGGGAGATTATTTATGTCTGAAGTAGTAAAAGCTAAACCTCGCTACGGGGTGATGCGGCTGATTGATGCCACAGGATATCGGCTGCCACTAGCTGGATTCGTTTCTATTCTGCACCGCGCAAGCGGAATGCTGATGTTTTTGCTCTTACCATTCATTTTGTATTTATTGGATAAAAGCATTACTTCAGAACTGTCATTTGCAGTGCTCAAAAATTTCACTTCGGGTATTTTTGTTAAATTGACTATTTTGGCGCTGTCATGGGCTTATTTGCACCATTTTTGTGCTGGTATTCGTCATTTGTTCATGGATTTTCATGTTGGCTTGAATAAAGACTCTGCACGTCAATCTGCCGTTGGTGTATTCGCTGTGAGCCTGTCTTTGGCTGCTTTGATTGCTCTTAAATTATTTGGAGTATTTTAAATGGCAAATAACAATATTGGGCCTAATCGGTTTGTCACTGGTGCGCATTATGGTTTGCGCGATTGGTTGGCGCAACGTGTCACAGCTATCGTTATGGCGCTGTATACCGTGTTGCTACTTGGATTGTTTTTAACGGCAAACGACTTCAGTTATGCTGGCTGGGCAGGTATTTTTGCGCAACAGTGGTTTAAGTTGGCGACCTTTGCTGTCTTTATGTGTTTGTTTTATCACGCTTGGGTAGGTATGCGTGATATCTGGATGGATTATGTGACGCACAGCGTTGCATTGCGTCTGGTGTTTCAAGTCGCCACTATTTTGTGGCTGATCGCTTGTGTCGGATATGCGGCACAGATTTTGTGGAGAGTGTAACCGTGGCAGCAATCAAACCCGCAATTCCATCCCGCCGCTTTGATGCGGTGATCGTTGGCGCAGGTGGCTCGGGCATGCGTGCTTCCTTGCAATTGGCAGAAGCTGGCCTGAACGTCGCTGTATTGTCTAAAGTATTTCCTACGCGTTCGCACACAGTTGCGGCACAAGGTGGTATCGGCGCGTCACTAGGTAATATGTCCGAGGATAATTGGTACTGGCATATGTTTGATACCGTAAAAGGATCAGATTATTTGGGCGACCAAGATGCAATTGAATTTATGTGTCGTGAAGCACCTAAAGTAGTTTATGAGTTAGAACATTTCGGTATGCCATTTGACCGTAACGCTGATGGCACTATTTACCAGCGCCCGTTTGGCGGACACACTGCAAATTTCGGTGAAAAACCAGTACAGCGAGCATGTGCGGCTGCAGATCGTACTGGTCATGCGTTATTGCACACTTTGTATCAGCGTAACGTTCGTGCTCGTACTCATTTCTTCGTCGAGTGGATGGCAATTGATTTAATTCGTGATGCTGATGGAGATGTCTTGGGCGTAGTTGCCTTGGAAATGGAAACTGGCGAAGTGATGATGCTTGAAGCCAAGCAAACCATCTTTGCAACCGGAGGTGCAGGTCGTATCTGGGCTGCCTCAACAAATGCATTTATCAATACTGGTGACGGTATGGGTATGGCTGCACGCGCTGGTTTGCCTCTGGAAGATATGGAGTTCTGGCAATTCCATCCAACGGGTGTTGCTGGAGCTGGCGTTTTGATCACAGAGGGCGTGCGTGGTGAAGGCGGTATTCTGGTCAATAGCCAGGGCGAGCGTTTCATGGAGCGTTATGCACCGACACTAAAAGATCTTGCTCCTCGCGATTTCGTTTCCCGTTCTATGGATCAGGAAATAAAAGAAGGTCGCGGTTGCGGTCCAAATAAAGATCATGTCATGCTGGATTTACGTCATATCGGAGCAGATACCATTCAGAAACGATTGCCATCGATTCTGGAGATCGCACATAAGTTTGCTAACGTAGATGCGACCAAAGAACCGATCCCGGTAGTGCCAACTATTCATTATCAAATGGGTGGTATTCCAACTAATATTTACGGTCAGGTTGTCGCCCCTAAAAACGGTAACCCTAATGAAATAGTGAATGGTTTATATGCGATTGGTGAGTGTGCATGCGTTTCAGTGCATGGCGCTAATCGTTTAGGTACCAATTCGCTGTTGGACTTACTAGTATTTGGTCGCGCAGCAGGTAATCATATCGTTGCCAGCAATTTGAAGGCTCGCAGCAATAAGGATCTGCCAGCGGATGCAGCAGATCTTGCATTATCTCGTTTGGCCAAACTGGAAACTAGCACGGGTACCGAGCGTGTACAGTACGTCGCGAATGCGATTCGTAAAACGATGCAATATCACTGCGGTGTATTCCGCACTGACGAGTTGCTGCAAGAGGGCGTCAAAGAGATCATGGAGTTAGATGAACGTCGTAAGCATGTCTCGTTCAAAGACAAATCTAAGGTATTTAACACAGCACGTGTTGAAGCCTTAGAATTGGATAATTTGATTGAAACCGCAAAAGCGACCATCACATCTGCTGCTGCGCGCAAAGAGTCGCGTGGTGCTCATGCGCATCGTGATTATGAGAAGCGCGACGATGAAAATTGGATGAAACACACGCTATGGTATTCGGAGGCTAATCGTCTGGATTACAAACCAGTTGTTACCAAGCCGCTGACTGTAGAGACCTTCAAGCCTAAAGCACGTACTTTCTAAGAATTGCGAAGAGAACAAAATGGCACGTACACTCAAATTTAAAATTTATCGCTACGATCCTGACAAGGATGCAAAGCCTTACATGCAAGATCTTACAGTTGAGCTGCAAGACACAGACAAAATGTTGCTAGATGCATTGCAACGCATCAAAGCTGACGTTGATGATTCTCTTGCCTTGCGTCGTTCATGCCGTGAAGGTGTGTGTGGTTCGGATGCAATGAACATCAATGGTAAAAATGGTTTGGCTTGTACCACTAATCTGAACGAATTGACTGAGCCTATTGTTTTGCGTCCTTTACCTGGTTTGCCAGTCATTCGTGATCTGATCGTGGACATGACGCAGTTCTTCAAGCAATACAACTCCATCAAACCATATTTGATGAACGAGTCGATTCCGCCTGAAAAAGAGCGCCTGCAAACGCCTGCAGAACGTGAAGAATTAGATGGCTTGTATGAATGCATCTTGTGTGCTTGCTGCTCCACATCTTGCCCTTCGTTTTGGTGGAATCCAGACAAATTCGTTGGCCCTGCCGGTTTATTGCAAGCTTATCGTTTCATTGCAGATTCACGCGATGAGGCGACCAATGAGCGCTTGGATAACTTAGAAGATCCGTATCGTTTGTTCCGATGCCACACGATCATGAATTGCGTTGATGTTTGCCCTAAGGGTCTTAATCCGACCAGGGCTATTGGCAAGATTAAAGAGTTAATGGTTAGGCGAGCTGTCTAGTCGTTGCAGAATTTAATCGAGTAAAACAATCGAGAGCTACAAGTTCGTTATTCCTCGAATGTTGAATTTGGAGCTCTTATTTTATGTAATTTTTGTTTTGCTTCGAATGGCAGTCTCAAGAATTGCATGAAATATGAATTCAGTATTGAAAGCAATTATGTCTGAAATTAAAATCGTATCCCATCAAAGTGACCCCGTAAAACGAGCTCGCCTAAGGTGGCGCTCCAGACGCGGTCTTTTGGAAAATGATCTCATACTCACTCGCTTTTTAGATTTACATGAGACATCTCTTACAGATGATGAAGTGGATGCTTTTGGTCGATTGATGGAATTGCCTGATAATACTTTGATGGACCTTATTTTGGCTAAAAAGCAACCAGAAGCTGAAGTTGATTTGCCGCACGTGCACGCACTTTTGGCTCGCTTGCAGATTGCCTGATGTTGATAGAGATTTATTGATAAAAATTTTCTCTCGTTTTTTTGATTAACGACTCAACTCTATGTTGAAGGAAGAGCCATGACGAATTCTGAAACAAAAGCCACACTATCTTTCTCTGATGGTTCTGCATCATTAGAAATGCCAATTTACAAAGGTACAGTTGGTCCTGACGTAATCGATATACGTAAATTGTATGGCGCAACAGGGATGTTTACTTATGATCCAGGCTTCATGTCAACGGCAGCATGTAACTCGTCAATTACTTACATTGATGGCGACAAAGGCGAACTGCTGTATCGCGGCTACCCCATTGAACAACTAGCAGTTAATGGCGGTGATTTTTTAGAAACTTGTTTCCTGCTATTGAACGGTGAGTTGCCAACAGTTGAGCAAAAGGCTGAATTTGTTGCTACTGTAACGAATCACACTATGGTGCACGAGCAGATGCAATTTTTCTTCCGTGGCTTCCGTCGTGATGCACATCCGATGTCTGTTCTGGTTGGTACAGTAGGCGCTTTAGCGTCGTTCTACCATGATTCCCTCGATATTAATAATCCACGTCACCGCGAAGTATCTGCAATTCGCTTGATCGCAAAAATGCCAACTCTGGTTGCTATGGCCTATAAGTATTCCATTGGGCAGCCTTTTGTTTATCCTCGTAATGACTTGTCATATAGCGCTAACTTCATGCACATGATGTTTTCTACGCCATGTGAGCCATATAAGGTAAATGAAGTTTTGGTTCGCGCTTTGGATCGTATTTTGATACTGCATGCTGATCACGAGCAAAATGCATCTACTTCTACAGTTCGTCTGGCGGGTTCGTCTGGGGCAAACCCATTTGCGTGTATCGCTGCTGGTATCGCTTGTTTGTGGGGGCCTGCACACGGTGGTGCTAATGAAGCTGCTTTGAGCATGTTGGAAGAAATAGGAAGCGTTGATAATATCTCTGAATTTATTGCCCAAGTAAAAGATAAAAACTCTGGCGTAAAATTGATGGGCTTCGGTCATCGTGTTTATAAAAACTATGATCCACGTGCTAAATTAATGCGTGAAACTTGCTATGAAGTTCTGCAAGAACTCGGTTTGCAAGATGATCCATTGTTTAAACTTGCGATGGCGTTAGAAAAAATTGCGTTGGAAGATGAATACTTCGTCTCTCGTAAATTGTATCCAAATGTCGATTTCTATTCCGGCATCGTACAACGTGCACTCGGTATTCCGACTTCCTTATTTACGGGTATTTTTGCCTTGGCTCGTACAGTTGGCTGGATCGCGCAGTGGAAAGAAATGATTTCTGATCCAGAGCAAAAAATTGGTCGACCACGCCAATTATTTGTCGGATCTCAGACGCGTACCGTGTTGCCTATTGATCAGCGTGGATAGTTGGTATCGAAAAAAGCGAGTCAGCTAGACTCGCTTTTTTTTACATTAAATATGCTATGCTTCAATTAGTAAGTAGATTTTTAGATGTAAATTCATTTTTAATTCAAAAAAGTTATTTTTTTAAATATACGAATGACAGTTTTGATTTAAAAGTGGAGTAGTTAGAAACCAGCCCTTCCCCACAACTTGATGTGCAATCCGCTAACCGGTCAGGCCGTGTCGCGGAAGGTTAGATTAACCCGCTAATCTCGCGAAACGCGAAGAAAGGTGAGCAAGATGATGCAACAATATAACGCTAACTCGTATTTGTTCGGCGGCAATGCGCCGTACGTAGAAGAACTTTACGAAGCGTATCTAAACAATCCCGGATCTGTTCCTGATAACTGGCGCGCGTATTTTGACGCGATGCAAAACGTTCCTGCGGTCGATGGCTCAAGTAAACCGGACGTAGCGCATGCACCTGTGATTGCTTCGTTTGCTGAGCGAGCCAAACAAGGTCCTATTCGTACAGTCAGTGCGAGTGCCGACGCCGAAATGGGTCGTAAACGTGTCGCTGCACAGCAATTGATTGCTGCCTATCGGTTCTTAGGTAGCCATTGGGCGAATTTGGACCCTTTGCAACGTCAAGAACGTCCAAATATCCCAGAACTTGAAGCTAGTTTTTATGGCTTTACAGATGCTGATATGGATATTCAGTTCAACATTAGCAACACCTATTTTGGGCCAGAAACCGCATCATTGCGCGATTTGCTGAATTCTTTGCGCGATACTTACTGTCGTTCGATCGGTGCTGAATTTATGTATATCAGCGACCCAACTGAAAAGCGCTGGTTACAACAAAAGCTTGAGTCCATTCGTTCGACTCCAAGTTTTTCCGCTGAAAAGAAAAAACATATTCTTGATCGCTTGACCGCAGCAGAAGGTTTAGAGCGCTACCTTCATACTCGTTACGTTGGTCAAAAACGTTTCTCACTCGAAGGTGGTGAGAGTTTTATCGCCTCCATGGACGAGACTATTCAACGTGCTGGTGAACGTGGTGTTGAAGAGATCGTTATCGGTATGGCGCATCGTGGTCGTTTGAACGTGTTGGTCAATACTCTGGGCAAGATGCCACAAGATTTGTTTGCTGAATTTGAAGGTAAACATGGTGACGATCTGCCAGCAGGTGACGTTAAATACCACCAAGGCTTCTCATCAGATATTTCCACTCCGGGCGGACCAGTCCATTTGTCCCTTGCATTCAATCCATCCCATCTTGAAATCGTTAATCCAGTAGTTGAGGGTTCGGTTAAGGCGCGTATGGAGCGTCGTGGCGACAAAGATGGTTCTCAAGTTCTACCTATATTAGTTCATGGTGACGCTGCGTTTGCAGGTCAGGGCGTTGTCATGGAAACGCTGAACCTCGCGCAAACACGTGGTTATGGTACTGGCGGAACGGTACATATCGTGATCAACAATCAGATTGGTTTTACTACATCTGATCCGCGCGATTCCCGTTCTACTTTGTATTGTTCCGACGTCGTAAAAATGATTGAAGCACCTGTATTGCACGTTAATGCTGATGATCCTGAAGCCGTTGTTCTGGCAACACAGATCGCTTTGGACTACCGTATGGAGTTCAAGAAGGATGTCGTTGTTGATATTATTTGCTACCGCAAGCTAGGTCATAACGAGCAGGACACACCAGCGCTGACGCAGCCTTTAATGTATAAAAAAATTGCTCAGCACCCTGGTACTCGTAAAATGTACGCCGATAAATTGGCAGCGCAAGGTACGATCCCAGCTGATGGTGGCGATACGATGGTCAAGGCTTTCCGTGATGCTATGGATGCAGGTAAGCATACGGTTGATCCGGTCATCTCCAACTTCAAGAACAAATATGCAGTGGATTGGATTCCTTTCCTAAACCGTAAATGGACTGACGCAGCAGATACAGCAGTACCTCTTTCTGAGTTGAAGCGTTTAGCTGAGCGTATTACGACGGTGCCAGAAAGCTTCAAGCCGCATAGTCTGGTTGAAAAAGTTTTGGGCGACCGCGCCACCATGGGTCGCGGTGAATTAAATCTTGACTGGGGTATGGGCGAGCATCTTGCCTACGCATCTTTAGTTGCGTCTGGTTATGCAATCCGTTTGACGGGTCAAGATGCCGGTCGCGGCACATTTGTACATCGCCACGCGGTTTTGCATGATCAAAATCGTGAGCGTTGGGATGCAGGTACTTATATTCCTTTGCAAAACATTTCAGACAAGCAAGCTCCATTCGTCGTGATTGATTCTGTATTGTCAGAAGAAGCTGTATTGGCATTTGAATATGGTTATTCCACTGCAGAACCAAATACATTGACAATCTGGGAAGCACAATTCGGCGATTTCGCTAACGGTGCTCAAGTTGTTATCGATCAATTCATCAGCTCCGGTGAAGTAAAATGGGGTCGTGCTTCTGGTTTGGTGCTGATGTTGCCGCATGGTTACGAAGGCCAAGGTCCAGAGCATTCATCTGCACGTCCTGAACGCTTCTTACAGTTGTGCGCTGACAATAATATGCAAGTGGTTCAGCCGACGAATGCTGCGCAAATTTTCCATCTCTTGCGTCGTCAGATGATCCGTCAGTTCCGTAAGCCTTTGGTCATCATGACGCCGAAGTCCTTGCTGCGTAATAAAGATGCGGGTTCTCCGTTGTCTGAATTAGCAAAAGGTAGTTTCCATACAGTGATTGGCGAAGTGGATGACAAGATCGATGCCAAAAAAGTGAAGCGTGTGATCGCTTGTTCAGGCAAGGTTTACTATGATCTGGTCAACGCACGTAAAGAGCGTGGTCAGACTGATACGGCGATTATCCGTGTGGAGCAGTTATATCCGTTCCCACATAAGAGCTTCTCAGCTGAGTTGAAAAAATTCCCACAATTGGCTGAGTTGGTTTGGGCACAAGATGAGCCGCAAAATCAGGGACCTTGGTTCCAGATTCAGCACAATATTTTTGAAAGTCTGGATGAAGGTCAAAAACTGGCATATGCCGGTCGTCCAGCTAGCGCATCGCCTGCTGTAGGTTACTACGACAAGCACTACGCACAACAAAAAGCATTGCTGGATACGGCATTTTCTAAACTCAAAGGCTACGTCCTGACTAAATAACGATCTTGTATTGACTGTGCGTATTCATTACGCATAAATCAATTAGTGATCCGTGGCGCAGCAGAAGCTGCTGCGCCCAACAGATATCCGAAACGGAGAAAAAACATGGCAATTATCGAAGTAAAAGTACCGCAATTATCCGAGTCAGTTGCAGAGGCAACTTTGCTCACATGGCATAAAAAAGTTGGTGAATCCGTCGAACGTGACGAGAACTTGATTGATGTAGAAACGGACAAAGTTGTTCTGGAGTTACCTGCACCAGAGGCCGGTATTATTACTCAAATCATCAAACCAGACGGTAGTACCGTGGTTGCTGGTGAAATCATTGCTATTTTGGATACTGACGCATCTGCCAAGGTTAGTCCGCTCCAAGTCACCGCACTCCCAGTTGCTTTAACAACTGATCCAGTAACTGATGCAATCAATAGTCTTGCTGCTAAATCTGCTGGTGTTGCAATGCCAGCTGCTGCAAAAATTTTGTCTGAAAACAATATGTCTGCCAGTGCAATTGATGGCACAGGCAAAGACGGTCGCGTTACCAAAGGCGACGCCTTAGCCGCAGTTGCAAAACCTGCCGTTACAGCGACTGCACCAGTAGTTGCGCCAATCGCAGCACCAGTTGCAAGCAAGCCAGCTTTGCAGCAAGTCAATGCGCCGGCAATGAACTTAGGTGATCGCCCTGAAGAGCGCGTGCCAATGAGCCGTTTGCGCGCCCGTATTGCAGAGCGCTTGTTGCAATCTCAATCGATGAATGCGATTTTGACGACCTTCAATGAAGTCAACATGGCACCAGTTATGGAATTGCGCAATAAGTACAAAGACAAATTTGAAAAAGAACATGGCGTTAAACTGGGTTTTATGTCTTTCTTCGTTAAAGCTGCCGTTGCTGCTTTGAAAAAATATCCGGTTATTAATGCTTCTGTTGATGGCAATGACATCGTGTACCACGGCTATTTTGATATCGGTATTGCAGTCGGTTCCCCACGTGGTTTAGTAGTACCTATCTTGCGTAATGCGGATCAAATGTCGATTGCTGAGATTGAGAAGAAAATTGGTGAATTTGGTGCCAAAGCCAAAGACGGCAAACTGACACTGGAAGATTTGACTGGCGGTACGTTCTCCATCTCCAACGGTGGTACTTTTGGATCGATGTTGTCCACACCGATTATTAATCCACCGCAATCCGCAATCTTAGGTGTGCATGCAACTAAAGACCGTGCTGTTGTTGAAAATGGTCAAATTGTAATCCGCCCGATGAACTATCTTGCGATGTCTTACGACCACCGTATCATTGATGGTCGCGAAGCAGTTTTAGGTTTGGTCGCAATGAAAGAAGCATTGGAAGATCCAGCTCGCTTGTTGCTAGATCTGTAATATGAACTTCGCTGACGAAATCAAACGTCTGCACGAACTGCATCAGTCGGGCGCACTGACTGATGCCGAATTCGCGCAAGCCAAGGCTAAGTTGCTGGCGTCGAATGAAAGTGCTGAACAATCATGGTCTGGCACTGATCAAACGATCAATCAATTAAATCAGTTCCGCCGGTCCAGAAAAGATCAATGGCTAGGTGGCATTTGTGGTGGTCTTGGCAAACTTACCGGAGTCGAATCCTGGATCTGGCGTTTGCTTTTCGTTATGTTCACTTTCTATTTTGGTTCTGGTCTGGTGGCTTATATCCTTGCATGGATATTTATCCCGGAAGAAGAATAAATAGAGCGAACACAATCTGAACACATCAGGAAAATATTCATGAGTAAACAATTTGATGTCGTCGTTATCGGCGGCGGCCCTGGCGGCTATATAGCAGCGATCCGTGCAGCACAGCTCGGTTTTTCCACCGCATGTATCGATGCATGGAGTACTGATAAAGGTACGCCAGCATTAGGCGGCACCTGCACCAATGTTGGTTGCATTCCTTCCAAAGCTTTGCTGCAATCATCCGAGCATTATGAGCATGCCGGCCATTCCTTTGCAGATCATGGTATCGAAGTCAAAGGCCTGGCGCTTAACATCGGCCAAATGCTGGCACGTAAGAACACCATCGTTAAGCAAAATAATGACGGTATTGTGTATCTCTTTAAGAAGAACAAAGTAACGTTTTTCCACGGTCACGGGTCTTTTACCAAGGCAGTTGAAGGCGGCTATGAAATCAAAGTCGTAGGTAAAACAGAAGAGAGCATCGTTGGCAAGCATATCGTTCTGGCGACGGGTTCTAATGCACGTGCTTTGCCGGGTGCGGAGTTTGATGAAGAATTGATTCTGTCCAACACTGGCGCCTTAGAGTTGCCAGCAGTACCGAAAAAACTGGGCGTCATCGGTGCCGGTGTAATCGGTTTGGAAATGGGCAGCGTCTGGCGTCGTCTGGGTGCTGATGTGACTGTGTTAGAAGCTCTGCCAACCTTCCTTGGCGCAGTGGATGAGCAAATCGCAAAAGAAGCGCACAAACTGTTTGTGAAACAAGGTTTGTCCATCAATCTCGGCGTAAAGATTGGCGAGATCGTCAAAGGTAAGAACGACGTCACCGTCAATTACAGTGATGACAAAGGTACTGTGCATGTAGCGGTATTCGATAAATTGATCGTCTCCATCGGTCGTACACCTAACACCAACGGCTTGAATGCGGATGGTGTTGGTTTAAAACTCGATGAGCGTGGTTTTATCGCGGTTGATGGTGATTGCAAAACTAATTTGCCAAATGTCTGGGCGGTTGGTGACGTCGTGCGTGGCCCTATGCTGGCACACAAGGCGGAAGAAGAAGGCGTTGCAGTTGCTGAGCGCATCGCTGGTCAGCATGGTCATGTCAACTTCAATACGATTCCGTGGGTTATTTATACTTCACCTGAGATCGCCTGGGTTGGCCGCACTGAGCAACAGTTGAAGGCAGATGGTGTTGCTTACAAAGCTGGCACATTCCCATTTATGGCGAATGGTCGAGCCCGTGCTTTAGGTGATACGTCCGGGATGGTCAAATTCTTGGCAGATGCGACGACGGATGAAATCTTAGGCGTACACATTGTCGGTCCAATGGCATCGGAGTTGATCGCAGAAGCTGTTGTAGCAATGGAGTTTAAAGCCTCAGCAGAAGATATCGCCCGTATTTGTCACGCACATCCATCTCTGTCGGAAGCGACTAAAGAGGCGGCGTTGGCAGTAGACAAACGTTCGTTGAACTTCTAATCAGAACGATTTTTGAACATGACGCCGCTGATGGGATAAATATCCTCTCAGCGGCGTATTTATTCCTAAGCGGTAAAAAATGAATGTTCTAGAGTTTTATCAAGAAGCCCTGACCAAGCGTGGTTTTCAAGCGGATGCTGCACAACAACTCGCAGTCGATCGGCTGCAACAATCCTATGATGAATGGGTGGAATACAAATCCAAGCGCGCCAACAAGTTCACCCGTTTGATCACCCGTCCCGATGTACCACGCGGCGTGTATATGTGGGGCGGGGTAGGGCGTGGCAAATCGTTTTTGATGGACAGCTTTTATTCTGTCGTGCCAGTTGTGCGTAAAACTCGTCAGCACTTTCATGAATTTATGCGTGCAGTCCATCGGCAGTTGGATGAGTTGACTGGTGTAGCGGATCCGCTGGATGAAGTCGCACGTCGCATTGCTAAAAAATACCGTCTGATTTGCTTTGATGAGTTCCACGTATCCGACGTGGCTGATGCCATGCTCCTATACAATCTGCTGAACGCCTTGTTTGAAAACGGCGTGTCATTTGTCATGACATCCAACTATCAGCCCGACACTTTATATCCAGACGGACTGCATCGCGATCGTATGTTACCCACCATTGCGCTATTGAAAGACAAGCTAGATGTCTTAAATGTCGATTCGGGTAACGATTACCGCAAGCGTGCGCTGGAACAGGTGGATGCTTATCTCACACCGCTCAATGCAGCGACCGATAAAGCGTTACGCACAGCATTTTCCAAACTGGCAGACACCGCTGATGAAGACTCCAGAGTCAATATTGAGGGCAGGGACATCAAAGCCTTACGGCGCGCCGGTACTGCAGTGTGGTTTGACTTCAGCACGCTTTGTGGCGGCCCCCGTTCGCAGAATGATTATCTTGAAATTGCCAGCCGTTTTCATACCGTGATATTGTCCTCGGTCCCGCGCATGTCGGCAGCAATGTCGTCTGAGGCACGTCGCTTTACCTGGTTGATTGATGTGTTTTACGATAACAAGGTCAAGCTGATTATGTCGGCTGAAGTGCCTGCAGAAGAGTTGTACACACAAGGTACTTTATCGAATGAGTTTCACCGTACCGTATCGCGTATTATCGAGATGCAATCGCGTGAATACATGGAAACCGATCAGCGGCACAGTACTGATACTCTCACTTAACTTATTCTGAAAGCTTGATCTATGACACCGTTTCACCGCAGATTTACTTATTTGTCGTCTGTCCTGGCTATTGGTTTATTCAGTTTTTGCTCAGTATCCTCTGCTCAGATACAAGATCCGCCTTTGACGCTGGATGAGTTGGCTAGTGTTGTCGGCAAACTGGATCAGACGTATGCACCAAAAGCCATTCAAACCGTCGAAGCTGCCGATGCCGCATTAGCCCAAGTAGAGCCAACCCAAAGACAATTGCAAGCTTGGTATATTCGCACTCAACACACTTGTTACGAACGTTTTTTCGTCAACTCTTGTCTGGACAACGCCAAGCTTAGTCGCCGCAAGCATTCTGTTATTTTGCAGCGTATCTCAGTAGAAGCAAAAGCTTATAAACGCAAAGAGCATATTGAAGAACTAGATGCTGAGTTGAAATTAAAAAATGAGCAAAAACAGTTGGACGAGCAGAAAAAGTAATAACAATGATAATGCGCACTGCATGGTGTTGCCGGGCTGGCACCGAATATTGCGTTATTGTTGCGCTGCTTAAAGAGCGAGATCAATATAAATAAATCCCCTAAAATATCTAAAAAAAGGGGAGTATGTGTCAAAAATAGCCTCATTGTCCAGAATAAACCTAGACGTTAAAATATACTGTGGGTAAGTATATATGATGCTTGAATGCCGGTTTAGGCGTCAGCTATAGCGCCAATCTAATGTTTAATTCAATGCTAACTTAGGTGCGAATTCAGGTGCAAATTCAGAGCGTACTCAAACGAGTTAGCGCCTTCTGCAAGGTCTGCTCTTGCTTAGTAAAACGAAACCGTACGATGTCGGATTCGCTTGCTTGCTGATAAAAGCCCGATAGCAGAATTGCTGTCACATCACGATCACTCAATGGACGGCGACACCGGTGCCGCTTAACTGTGTTTTGGCAATCGAGTCCTTGATCGCTTTTGCAGTCATTATTCTGCGAATAGCTGCTACAACGACCTCTGGATTGGCGACTTGTATTTGATGGTCAGAATCGACGATGGTCGTGTTGGCGTTTGGGTAAAGTCCCTCGACCATAGCTGCTAGTTTGGGGCCAGAATCAGTAACGCCGAAATCGACAGCAATTGCGCCTGCTGATTTGGGGACGTTAAACAGTCGCTCTACAGGAATTTTATTTGCCCATGGTAATGCAAGAACTTCTTCGCCGGTATTGAAGATTTGGTCTATCTCGTGATTAATTACTGTACTAAAAAAGATCTGTTTGGCAATTCGGGTATAAAGCGGGAAGTCGGCTGTTTTTTTGATGACGCCAGGATAGATGGCATCAACCAGAACAACACCCGCAACGTCCTGGGGATACATCCGGGCAAATAGCTGCATGTACAACCCGCCTAATGAATGACCAACCAGCAGATAAGGTGGTTTTAAGCCTTGGTGTTGCAAAGTCTTGCGTAGTTCTTCCACAATCGTTCGGCCATCACGTAGCGCTTCCGTTTCATCACTTTTGCCATAGCCGGGACGGTTGTAGGCAAATACGGTCGCCTCGTTTTTAATATCTTCAATAACTTTGCTCCACTTATCCAGAGTTTCGCGTGATCCGTTTTCAAATACGACGATGGCTTTGGATTTGGTAGTCTCAATCTGCAACACTTCAATATTGTGATTGTTGATCTTTTCGATTCTGCTTTGTGCATATGTATTGAGTGATATGGCGAATGCGACGAAAGCGAGAGTTAAGCGTAATAGCATAATTGAATCCACAGGTTGAAAATCCTGAGATTATACGAATGACAATTTGAAATTAGATGTGAAGCGACAAAGCACAAAATCTTCGGGATGAAATGCAATATTTGACCGATAGCCCGTATTGGTGAAAACCAGCAGAAAAGCCAAAGGGAAATAGAAAGGGGATTAAAAAAATAGGGAGTATGGTTAAATATAGCACCTACGTGCATGTATATAAAAGGTGCCGTAAATATACTCTATCTAAGTATTTATATTTCCTGCAGGCGTTGCAATGCGGCATGCAAGGTCTGCTCTTGCTTAGCAAAGCAAAACCGTACAATCCCGGATTCGTTTGCCTGCTGGTAAAAGCCGGACAGTGGAATCGCTGCCACACCTATTTCGCTGGTCAACCAGCGTGCAAAATCCAGCTCTGACTGATCAGAAATCGCTGAATAATCGACACATTGGAAGTAAGTTCCTTGTGCTGGCAGCAACTTAAAGCGGGAGTTTTTTAAACCGTCACGGAAAAAATCCCGTTTTTGCTGATAGAACGCAGGCAAGTCCAGATACGGTGCAGGATTTGCTAAATAGTGCGCCAGTCCCAATTGCATTGGCGTATTGACAGTGAATACATTAAATTGATGCACTTTGCGGAATTCTTGCATCAGTGCGACCGGGGCGGTGACATAACCTACTTTCCAGCCAGTGACATGATAGGTTTTGCCGAAGCTGGAGATAATAAAGCTGCGAGCCGCCAGTTCTTCGTAACGCGCAAGAGACTCATGACGCAAGCCGTCAAATACCATATGCTCATACACTTCATCCGATGCAATCAGCACCTTGGTGTTGCGCACAATCTCGGTTAGCGACTGAATATCTGCCGGACTCAGCACAAATCCGGTGGGATTGTGCGGCGAGATCAGCATGATCAGACGGGTTTTATCTGTGATCTTGGCAGCTAGCTTGTCCCAGGGAATGCTGTAACCGTCCGTGCCTAGTTCCATCGACACCAATACCGGCACGCCGCCAGCTAAGCGGATGGCTGGCACATAGCTGTCATAGGCAGGTTCAATCACGATCACTTCGTCACCAGCGTGTACGCAAGCCAGCAAAATCGTCAATATGCCCTGAGTTGCACCCGCAGTGACGGTGATTTCTGTTACCGGATCATAGCTATGGCCATAAATTGCGTAGATTTTTTTAGCAATTTCGGCCCGTAATAGCGGTAGACCAGGCATTGGCGGGTACTGATTATGCCCATGGCGCATCGCACTACTGACTGCATCCAGCAAAGCAGGATCGCAATCAAAATCAGGAAAGCCTTGCCCCAGATTGACCGCATTTTTCTCCGCAGCCAAAGCCGACATAATCGAAAAAATCGTCATGCCGACGTCGGGCAATTTAGAGCTGAGTTGCAATGGGGGATTGAAAGAAGTCATCTGAATCAGATTGAAAGGTGTGATCAAGAAGAGCAATACCAGCTAGTCAGAATAGTTAGCGGTATTGCTCTTGGGTACTAAACTCGACTAGTTTAGTGTTCTTAATATTGCATTGAATAAATTTACTTAGTTCCGAATAAACGATCACCCGCATCACCAAGACCAGGGATGATGTAGCCATGTTCGTTCAGGCAATCGTCTATCGATGCTGTCAGGATAGACACATCAGGATGGGCCGCTTGCATCACTTTGATGCCTTCAGGTGCAGCCAGCAAGCAAACAAATTTGATTGACGTCGCGCCATTTTGTTTGATGCGGGTAATCGCCGCTGCTGCCGAATTGCCGGTTGCCAGCATAGGATCGACCACGATCACTAAACGTTCTGCGATATCTTCTGGCACTTTAAAGTAATACTCGACCGGCTCCAATGTTTCAGGATCGCGGTACAAACCAATATGACCAACGCGTGCCGCCGGTAACAAATCCAGCATGCCATCCAAAATACCGTTACCAGCACGCAGTACTGAGATGACGCACAGCTTTTTGCCGCTGATGGTCGGCGCCTCGATGGTCGCCATCGGGGTTTCTATTGTCACTTTTTCCAAAGGCAAATCGCGGGTGACTTCATATGCCAGCATCTGGCTAATTTCACGCAACAGACGGCGGAAGTTATCCGTGGTCGTTTCTTTGCTGCGCATGAGAGTGAGTTTGTGTTGCATCAGAGGGTGTCTGATTTCGGTCACATAGTCTGACAAGATAATTCTCCGTAATGAGGTCGGGGGTCTGAGTTAAGTAACAAATGAGTTTCAGATGAGTCACAGATGACAGACCCTAGCGTGTCCAAATTGAACCAGCAGTTATTTTACGTCCCCAAGCGCATTTATGGGCGCCGGCAATGGAATTGTTTCTGTTTATCTTCATCAATAACTAGCTCTGATTTGATCCCGCCTTCGTAAAAATTGGAAATGAAGGACTTTTCCGCTTCTACTCCCGCAATTGTTTGCAAATCGTTCATTGATAATCCATGTTAAGAAGTTCCGGTAGGGCGCTATCCACAGTGCCAAAGGAGCGGTCAGACAATCAGGAGCATGGCATGGACGCAAATCAAACATTGTTAAACAGATTATCCTTAGGGTCGTACCCTCTGGACGCTGGACAACGAGACGATTTCCATACCTCGGATGCCGCGCTGGAGTCACATTCTCGCATCGATGTTAAAGGCATACGCGAAGCCATCGCCCGCGTAGAGACAGAAGCGAGAGCCACCGTCGCTACAGAGGCAAGAACACAAGCCGAAGCCCGCGCCCGTGCGCTGGCAGAAGCCCGTGCCGAAGCCGAGGCAGAGTCAGCCAATCTGGCGCAAGAGAAATTACAGTTAGAAGAAGAAGCCAGTGCCAGTAGCCATGCGCGCTTGCAGGCAGAGCGTCAATCGCGTGCCGCCAGTCAGGCCAGAATTGCCGCCGACAGCCAAGAAACACAAGACATGCTAGAGCGCACCAGATTAGATACCCTGGCGCGCGAGCAAGCAGAAAAGCGTTCTAAACTAGAGCTGCAAGCCACACAACGCGCCAGCGAACAATTGCAAGCCGATACCGAAATTAACGCCAAAGCCAAAGCAGCCGCAGAACGATTAGCCAAAGAAAGCCAAAATGCCCGCAACTGGGCGGCAGAACGTTTTGCCGCATCCCAGGCAGCTAAAAACGAGGCCGAAGAACGCGCACGTGCCGATGCACGGATGGCCGAGCTGGCTCGTGAGCGCGAGCGGCGCGATAAAGAAGCACGCGAAACCACAGAAATGCTCGCCAAAGTCCGTAGCGAAGCACTACAAGTCAGCAAAGAGCGCGAACAAGCAGAAGCCATGGCGCTAGAATTTGCCATCAACCGTGCCCCGGCAGAAGTCCGCGCACGCGAAGATGCACTTGCCCGCGTCGCCGTAGAACAAGAGCATGAAGCTATCGCCCAAGCCCGAGCAGAATCAGATCGGCGCGCCACTGCAGCCATACAATTACGCATGCAATCTGAGCTGGAATTGCGTAATGCGTCCGCCAGAAGGGAGCAAACCGAAGTCGTCGCCGCCACCACAGCCCAAGCCCGTCGTGATGCGGAAGAACGGATAGAGCAAGTTACTCAACAAAGGATACAAACCGAAAAAGAGCTACAGTCCAAGGCCCTGATCCGTATCGAGGAAGAGCAACAAGCCGATGCAGAAAACCGCATTAGATTAGAAGCAGAAGCACAAGCGACTGAACAGGCCAAGCAGCGCCGTATTGCAGAACTGCATGCCACCAAGTTAGCTCAGCAACGCATGCAGGAAGAACAGCGCGCCGTCACGTTGGCCAAACAGCGCGCTACTATCGACCAGCAAGCAGAGCAACTCGCCCGCGAACAAGCCGATGCAGAACAACAAGCGTTGAAAGCAGCAACGTTTCAAGCCACCGTCTTAAAGCAAACCTATGCCGTCGCGCAGCAAAAAGCCAAGAGTGCATTGGAATTGGCGCAGGCAGAAAAATTAAGAGCAGATGCCGAACAAAAAGCGGCCTTGGCGTTGCAGCAAAAACTCCAGGCAGAGCAACAAAAAATAGAAACAGCCAATGCCCGTGCGCAAGCAGAGCAAGCCCGCGCCGCTATTTTAATCATGCAGCAAGAAGCCGAGCAAACTGCCCGTATTGCGGCAGAGACTAGCTGCACGGCAGAGAAGTTAACCTTGGAAAAAACCATGGAACAAGTCGCCTTGCAACAACAGCTTGCCGCCGTTAATCTCAAAAAAGAACAAGAAGCCAGCGAACTGGTTCGGGTTCAGCAGCAACGCAACGATAACGAGCTAAAAGCACTCGATGCCGTACAAGAAAAACTCATTGTCGAGCGTAAACGTGCAGACGCCGTTCAGCAAGTATTAAAGCTGACGCAAGAAAAATTAGTGATTGAACAGGTCGCCCAGATCGAGACAGAATCACGCATACGCGCAGAACAAGAAGCCAAAGCCGTAGCGCAAGCCAAAGAACAATCCGAGCGCGAGCAACGACTGGCCTTAGAGGCATCTGCTACAGCAGAAAAATATGCGCTAGAACAAGTGCGTGTACAAACGGAAATGCAACGCCAGGCGGCCAAAATTGCGCTGGTCAAAACCCGCCAGGTAGTAGAGCAAACCAAGGCTGAACAAATCCGTTTTGAAGCAGAACGCGATGCCGCCTTAGCAGCACAAGAAAAACTCGAAGCCGAGAAAAAAACCGCAGAAGAAATCATTGCCCGTGCCAGCGCCGATCGCCAGCATGCGTCCTTGTTACAAGCGCGTCAGGAGCAAGAAGTGCAAGCGCGTGAAGCACGTCAGGCATTGATTGAGGCAGAGCAGTTACGCTTACAAAAAATCACTGAACACGCTGCCTTACAAAAACAGACAGCTGCCAATGCACAACTAAAAGTGGCTGAATTAGCCGAGCTGCAAAAAACCTTGCAGCAACGTGCAGAATCCGAGCAAAAAGCGCTGGATATCGTGCAACAAAAATTACAGGTAGAAAAACAATTATTGGCTGAAATTGATGCCAAAATCAAACTAGAGCAAGAGCAAAAAGAAGCGCACTCGGCCCGTCTGCAAACAGAGCAACAAGCAAAAATAGCAATAGAAGCACAAGCCAAAGCCGAACAAGAACAATTAGTACAAGCGAAGGCGCAAGCAGAGGCAGAGCAACAATCCGCCATTGCCGCAGAGGCGCGTGCCGTTGCTGCAACTCATTTGTCGCGTTTAGAAAAAGAAAAAGCTCTGGCACAACAAAGTGCTTTGGCTGCACTGCAAGACAAACTGATTTTGGAAGAAAAAAAATCCAAAGCCGTACAAGAAGAAAAGCAATTGCAGCAAGATCGCCTCGCTGCAGAAAAAATCGCCACCGAAGCCGCAATCGCAAAAGCAGAAGCAGAACGCCAGGCCAATGTGCTGGCGCAAGCCCGAGTGATCGCAGAACAGCAAGCAAAAGAATTGGCAGAAGCTAATTTGCAGGCAGAAAAAGAGCTGTATGAAAATGTCAGAATCTATGCCGATACCAAGCACAAAGCACATCAACTTAATGTAGAAAAATCGCGCAAACTATCTGACTTAGAGCACGTTGCACGTCAGCGGCTAGAAGCAGATGCAGCACTGGTAGCAGCAACTGAAGCAAAATTACAAGCTGAGCAACAGGCCTTACAAGAAACTACCGCCAAGCACAATGCAGAGCAAGCCCTGACTCAGTTTGCACAGGCAAAACAAGAGGCAGAAAATCTCGCCAGAACCGCTATCGAAGCCAACTTGATCACCACGCAACTCTTGTATCAGGAGGCTGCCGCTCAGGCCGATGCGCAACAGTTGGTACAACAACTCGCTGAACAAAATCTGCAAGAACAACAAGCTTTATCTGCACTGATCGCACAACGTCAGACAGCAGAGCAAGCGACACAAATCTCTATCCAGCAAAGACAAGATGCAGAGATACAAGTGTTGCTCATCGCAGAGCAACGCCAGTTAGCGGAAGAAGAAAAAAATGTCTTAGTACAAGCACGTTTGCAAGCAGAGCAAGAGACCAAACTCAGCGTAGAGCAATTCAATTGTCATGAAAAACAATGGCTGGCAATCTCAGTAGAAGAGTCGATGGTCAAGCGCCAGGCTGCTACTGCCTTACATGAAAAAACACAATTGCTGATTGACTCCAGCGCAGCAGAGCAAGTACGGTTAGAGGCAGAGCGCGAGCTAGCACAACAGCTGCAGAAAAAATTAGAGGCAGAACAACAGGCGCATGTTTTTGTGCAACAACGACTGCAAGCAGAAGCACAGTTGGCACAAACAGCCATTGATATTGCAGAACAAGAAGCCCAGGCCGCAGCAGAGGTACAACAATTACTGGCGACTCAGCAGACGTTGTTTGCTGCATCTGCTGATCACGCAGATGCGCAGCGTGAAGCAGTCCGTGCTGCAGAATTAAAAGCGCAGGAAGCTAGCGAGTTAGCTCGTTTAGAAAATGAAAAAGCCGCCAATGAATTGCTGGCATTAAGCCTGATCCAACAAAAACGGGCAGCAGAACAAATCGCTGCGGACGAAGCCGCACAAAGAGTGCAAATCGAGCAAACCTACCTGGCCTTGTGCACAGCTAGAGCCTTGGCAGAACAAGAGGCAAAAGCTGCAATACATGCAAAACAAGAAGCCGAGCAAGAAGCCGCTACATTTGCGCAGCAATATGCAAGAACACAAGAACACAATGCCAACCTGGCGCAAGCTCATGCTGACCAATTATTGGCTTTGCAGCATGCAGAATTACAGGCAGCAGAGCTGGCGCAAATTAAATTGCTGGCAATGGAAGAGCAAGCGCAATTACACACAGTCACCATTAAACGAAATCAATTGGCAATGGAGGCAATAAGCCAAAAAATGGAATTTGAAAAAGTACTCGCTGCCGAGGCAGAGCAACGTCTTCGTATCGAACAAGAATTATGTCAGCAAAGTGCAGAGCGAGTCACCTTAGAGCAAGCCGCCAGCATCGCTGCACAAGAAAAACTGGCAATAGAACAAACACTGAGCCAAGCCGCACAAAACATCATCAACGCGCGTGCCAATCTTGAGGCTGAGTTGAATCATCAAACCGGCTTGCAAACTGAGTTAGATGCAAAATTGGTCGAGGCAGAAAAAAATCGTTTGCAAGAGTTGATGCAAGAAAATCAGGCGATTGACCAGGCACTACAAAGTCAGCAAGCCATTAATGAAGAAATGCATCAAAAAATGCTGCGTCGGATTGCGCAAGAACAAAAAACCAATAACTTGCTGCAAGAGAAATTGATGGCTGAAAATCAGGCTGCGATCATCGCTGATGCTGCCGCTGTTCAGGCGCAACAAGCAGCGCAGCAAGCGGCAGAGCTGGTGGCAACGCGTCTGCAACAAGCACAGGCTGACGCTAATTTACTCAAAGAACAATTTCAACAAGACTTGCAACTGGCTGAACAATTAACCGAGCAGCAAGCAGAACAATTGCGTCTGCAATTACAGCAAGAGCATCAACAGGCAGAAACAGTGGCCAATGAACTGATTAGCCGTTTATCGCACAATCAGGCGACCAGCGCAGTGTGGCGTCAGCGCGCTCAAGAGATGTTGTTGCAAGCGCCAGTTGCCGTTGTCATCCCAGAGATGCCAGCAATGCCAAGTCAAAACTTGCCACCGTTCCGCTTACGCAGCTCTGTTGTGGCAGGCGTATTGGCATTCGCCGGGGTTGCAACAGCAGCGACTTGGGGCACGCTCAGTTTTCAACAAACGTCACAAGCGGCAGTAGTAAAAAATAATGCACCGGTGGTTAGCCAAACTCGCCAAGTCAGCCAAGTCAGTCAGTTAGCACAAAAAATACAAAAACCGGATGCGTCTTTGCATATGTCGTATCAAATTGCGAGCGTGGATAAAGCAGTAAAGTAAACACAAGCCGGCGTCAGGTTTTGGGTGAACTACAGGAATAACGATCAGACTGTCGCTGAAGCTGTTAGTAAATTATTTCATAGTGGATGCAAATATACTTGGGGTAGGTATATATTAATCGTCCATATATTCATTGGACTATATGGAATAAATTTAAAAAATATAGGGGAGTATATGGATTTCTCTACATTTATTTGTAAATTAAAAAAACAATAGACCAGTGATGGTCTATTGTTTTTGTCTTTAATTATCCTAGAAACGGCAGCTGGAAGAGTCTGAGTTTGCATTTTTTCGGTTCCCCAGCAAGACCAGATGAAGACCTAAGCTTCATGTTGCAATGAGGAGCGATGCAGCTGGGTGTATTAGAAAATGTGCAATCAGATTGGTAGCGCCATCAGCAAAATTTACGTTTTGGGCTTTCTGGACCCCGTTCCGGCTTGACGCTGGCTCCCTTTATTAATGGCAGTTTTCGTCTTCGCCTTCGGTAAGGTTTTAGCGACGGGATTTGTAAATACTTTAGGTTTTTTGAGCTTCTTCGGTTTTTTCAATACTTGTCCAGCCGTATTGGTGACAGGCACCCGGTGCTCGGCTTCAAAGCCAGGTTCTTCGATTCGCTGTAGGGTATTTTTGGTCAGTATTTCTATTGCTGCCAGTAGCTCTACCTCGTCCGCGCAGACGATAGAAATCGCTTCGCCTGTGGCGCCAGCTCTGCCGGTGCGGCCGATGCGATGGATGTAATCTTCTGCCACCGTCGGCAAATCAAAATTAACGACTTGTGGCAAATCGTCGATATCTAATCCGCGTGCGGCGACATCGGTTGCGACCAGAATTTGTATCTCATTTGCTTTAAAGCTGTTTAAGGCACGGAGGCGGGCAGGTTGTGGTTTATCGCCATGGATGGCATCGGCTTTAATGCCTTTGGCGATTAAAGTATCGACTAGTTCATCCACACCTTTGCGAGTTTTGACAAAGACCAGCACCTGACCCCAGCGCCGCTTTTTTAATAAATGGCAAAACAATTCCGCCTTGCGTTTTTTGTCGACCGGGATCATCCACTGTTTGACACTTTTTACTGTGGTATTGCGCGGACTGACTTCAATACTCAGTGGATCGTTCAGCAAGCCTTTTGCTAGGGTGCGAATGGCGTCTGAAAATGTGGCAGAGAACAGCAAAGTCTGGCGGCGCTTTGGCAGCGTCGCCATGATGGCATCTAATTCGCGCGAAAATCCCAGATCTAACATCCGGTCTGCTTCGTCCAGTACCAAGGTTTGCAGTTGATCAAACTTTACCGCGTTTTGGCTATGTAAATCGAGTAAGCGCCCCGGTGTCGCCACTAATACATCCAGGCCTTTACGCAACTTCATCATCTGCGGATTGATGCTGATGCCGCCATAAGCAACTGCCATGCGTAAGGGCAAACTACCGCCATAATCGCAAAAGCTTTCATACACTTGCTCCGCCAGTTCACGCGTAGGCACGAGTACCAAAACACGCACAGAATTGCTGGCAACTTGTGGGCCTTCCATGGTCAGTCGCTGTAATAGCGGCAGCGCAAAGCCTGCGGTTTTACCCGTGCCGGTTTGCGCCGCTGCCATCAAATCACGACCGGCTAAAACAGCAGGAATAGCCTGCGCCTGAACGGGAGTGGGAGTTTTATAACCGAGAGTATCGAGCGTGCTTTGCAGCGCGTCGATTAAGCCGAGGGAAGCAAAAGTCATAGAAGAAAATAGTAATTACTGGTGACTAAAAGCCGTTGCTGAACAAGGATCTGGCGAGGCACACAATCAAAGCCAGACTCAGGTTGATTATGCTTCCATGTCCTTACTCAACATACTGGCGACCAGTTCGTTCAAACCAACGTCGCGCTCTTTTGCCAACGCATGTAATTGTGCGACCAGATCGCTATTGAGCTTGACGGCGAATGGCACCAGACCCAAAGCCTGATCAAGTTTGCGCTGTTCACGCTTATCGATAACGACCGCATCGGTTTTGCCGAAAGCAGCACCCTGCGCATCCATCTTACCCATCAATTTTTTGGCATCGCTCTTTGCCATTCCAGTTTTTTTCACTTTGATTGCCTTGTTAATTTAAAGGACGCATTTTACGCAGTATGTGGTGGGGCGGGCTGTTTGTTTTGATTTGATATCCCAATCTTGATATTGCCACCTAGATCAGCGTTTAAAAGCCAGCAGTAAAACTCCGCCAGCGACCATGGTAATACCTGCCCATTCGCGCAGGGAAGGGCGTTCGTCTAGGAATATAAATGCGAAAACAACTACTAACACCAGACTCAACTTATCAACCGGCGCGACCTTGGATGCGTCGCCTATTTTTAGCGCCCGGAAGTAACAAACCCAGGATGCGCCAGTAGCGAGGCCAGACAAAATCAGGAATAACCAGGTTTTCGAGGATAGCTCAAAAGGATTCGACCATTTGCCGGTATAGGCAACGAATGCGGTTAGTACAATAATGATGATCGCAGTGCGGATTAATGTGGCCAGATCAGAATCGACACCCTGAATGCCTATCTTCGCAAAAATAGCGGTCAATGCCGCAAATACAGCGGAGAGGATCGCCCAATAAAACCAGCCTGTGGATGAAGCCATATTTTTCTCCTTTTAAAGGTTTATCCATCATAAATCTAAACCATGTGCAGCATTGACAAAAAATTACTCCGCTCATTTAGAGTAAAGAAAGTAAGACGTTTTAGCGAACCCGTTCTTCATGCCAAGCATAATTAAGGCGTCAGTCCAAATGATGTGGATGCTGGTTGAATATAGTTACCAGCAATATACTCCCCATAAAATTTATTAAAAATGTCTGATTGTCCAAAGAATATATGGACAATTAAAATATACTTACTACGAGTATATTTATTTGCAGAAATTGATTTAACCTACATTGGTAATCTGCATGTACGCAGCATGACTCAATCAGACCAAAGTAGTTAGCTTCATCCAGCGCTATACCCGAAGACATTTCCTAAACATTTCCCACACATTTCACTTTGCTGCACTGCAAAACATGTGCTATCTTATAGTTAGTCATCTAACTATTAGCTCACTTATCTTATGCCCTCTATTGAAGAACGATTTTCCGCCGCATTACACAATACGGCACGTACCTGGCGGCAAGCGCTGGATCGGCGCTTGAAGTATTTGGGTGTTGGCCAAGCAAGCTGGATGGCGATTGCGAGTATCGCTAAGGCTGGTAAGCCTTTATCGCAAACCGAGTTGGCTAATTTGCTGGCCGTGGAAGATCCGACCATGGTTGCAATGATTGATCGCTTGGTCAAAGCAGGTCTGGTCAACAGGGTGCCATCGCAAACTGACCGGCGGGTAAAGCAAGTTGTACTGACCGATGCGGGCAACGAAATTTATCTGAAAGTGAAAACCGAAGCCGATGCGTTTCGCGCCGAATTTTTATCCAAGATTGATCAGGAAAAACTGATTGCAGCGACCGAATTATTAGAAGCGTTACAAGCGGCGGCGGAGTTGGCGTAATGAGCAGTGCATCTTCTGCCGCCTTGGGCGGAGCGACTATTCCCGCAGCCGATGATCCCAGCGTCAATCGTTTCATGATCACGATTTCTATCATGCTGGCGACGATTATCCAGGCGCTGGATGGCACCATTGCGAATGTCGCATTACCTCATATGCAGGGCAGCTTATCAGCGTCGCAAGATCAAATCACTTGGGTATTAACCTCATTTATTGTGGCTGTGGCCATTACTACGCCTTTGACGGGCTGGTTGTGTGATCGCTTTGGTCAGAAAAATATTTTCCTCATTTCTGTCGCTGGTTTTACGTTAGCGTCGGTGTTGTGTGGTTTGTCCGGTTCGCTCGGCCAGATCGTCGCCGCGCGCTTGTTGCAGGGTATTTTTGGTGCGGCGTTAGTGCCGTTGTCGCAAGCGGTTTTACTGGATATTAATCCGCGCGAAAAGCATGGTTCTGCCATGGCTGTCTGGGGCATGGGTGTGATGATAGGGCCGATTCTTGGCCCGACATTGGGTGGCTGGCTGACGGATAGTTATAACTGGCGCTGGGTGTTTTTTATCAATGTGCCGCTGGGCACGATGGCGTTTTACGGTATCTGGAAATACATCCACAAAACGCCGGCAGCACGCCGCATGAGTTTTGATATGTTTGGTTTTGCCACCTTGAGTATCGCGATTGGTTCTTTACAAATGCTGTTGGACAGAGGCGAGCAGAACGATTGGTTTTCTTCAACCGAGACTTGGGTAGAAGCGATCATTTTGGCGATGAGTTTTAGCTATTTTGTCGCGCATACCGCGTTACGGCCGGCGGGTAAATCGTTCCTCGATTATCGGCTGCTAAAAAATCCTAACTATGTGACGGGCCTGCTGTTTATTTTTATCGTTGGTATGGTGCTGTTTGCAACGCGTGCTCTGGCGCCGTCCATGCTGCAAGGCTTGATGGATTACCCCGCCAAAATTGCAGGCCTTGTTACCGCCCCTAGCGGTCTTGGCACCATGTTGGCGATGATGATCGTAGGGCGCCTGGTGGGCAAAGTTGATCTGCGGATTTTATTGGGTATTGGCTTCTCCATTACCGCATTCTCGCTCTGGCAAATGACCCGTTACACCTTAGTACTCTCCCAGAGCGATATTGTGTGGCCCGGTGTGATTCAGGGGATTGGACTGGGCTTGGTATTCGTGCCTTTGAGTGCGGCGACTTTTGCCACACTTACGCCAGAAATGCGCGCTGACGGTACCGCGATTTATAGCCTGGTTCGCAATATCGGCAGCAGTATTGGCATCGCTTTGGTGCAAACGCTGTTAGTGCGCAATACGCAAATCGCCCACTCTTCGCTGGTCGAAAAAGTCACCAGCACGAGCGCGGCATTTCAGGATAGTACCGTAGCGTCGGTTTATAACCTGGCGACAACCAGCAGCCTGACGACATTAAACGGTGAAATTACGCGGCAAGCATCGATGATCGCTTACGTCAATGACTACTGGTTGATGATGATCATGACCCTGATGGTGATCCCACTTTTAATTTTGATTCGTCCTCCGAAAAAGAATGCAACGATCGAAATTGATCATGCAGCGATGGACTAGAGGCGTGGCAATGAATAACGCTAAAAGATGGCAATCACTTTTTTCAAACCAGATTACAAATCTGTTTTAACTCATCTCAAATCGTGAAAAATACGACTGTGAAAATTTCTTTCTTACTCAAAAGAGCTGCGCCGCTTGCGCTGATGTTGGCTATTGCTGGCTGTGCCAGTATTCCACCAGATCAACATCTGTTTCCGCAAAAAGATATCGCAAGTGCGCAGCTGGCCTCAGACATTAAGTTGGCAAGCGAAGGGTGGCCCGAAAAGCAATGGTGGACGCAGTATGGCGACGCACAATTAAATCGCCTGATTACCCAAGCCCTGACCAATAGTCCAAGTCTGGGTATGACTGCCGCACGTATCGGCTCTGCCAATGCAGCGTTAAAGATCAATAGTGCAGATCTGGCACCCGAGATTAATTTCAACGGACAGGAAACCCGGCAACGTTATTCCTCCAATGGCTTGTTCCCAAAACCGATTGGTGGCAGCTATTACACGGAAACGATTCTGCAAGTGCAGGCGCGATATGACTTTGATTGGTGGGGAAAACATCGGGCACAAATCGTCGCGGCAGTGGGTGAAGTCAATGCACGTCGTGCCGATTATGCGCAAGCTGAGTTAACTTTAGCGACAGCGATTACGCAAAGTTATTTCAATTTACAAAGTCAGTGGGCGCTGCTCGCCAGCATGCAAAAAAGCGTCGCTAAACAAAGCGACATCGTGGCAGATAAAGCGAAGCGTGTTCAACATGGTTTGGCGACGGCAGATGACCAGCGGATGGCCGATGCAGAACTCAGTCGCATGAATGGACAGATTGCACAGATCGAAGCGCAAATCGGCGGAGAACGCGAAGCTTTACACGCTTTGATTGGTGGCGATAGCACAGTATTGGCTGATTTAAAACCGCAAGAGTTGCATGATATTTCTCACGCGCTACCCTCTAAATTAGGCATGGACTTATTAGCCAGAAGACCGGATTTACAAGCATCGCGCTGGCGTGTCGAAGCATCGTTGAGCCGTGTTGAGGCGGCGCAGGCGGCGTTTTATCCAGATATTAATTTAACCGGTTCCTTAGGCTTAGATTCTTTATCGCTGGGTGATTTGCTTAAATTTGCCAGCCGCACTTTATACATTGGCCCGACCATATCCTTACCGTTATTTGATAGCGAACGTATTCAGGCCCAGCTTGGTGCCAGTCGTTCGCAACGCAATGAGGTGATTGCCGATTACAACCAAAGCGTTTTCATTGCTGTACGTGACGTGGCACAACAAGCGATCAATGTGCGCGGCATCGATAGCAAGCTGCAACAACAGCAAAAAATAGTACAGACCAATGCAGACATGCTCCGCTCAGCGCAGGCTAAGTTAAAACAAGGACTGGCAGAGCGCGGCACAGTCATCAGTGCAGAACTCGCCTTGTTAAGGCAGCAGGATGATGTGTTGCAATTGAAGAATCAGCAAATGCAAGCCGAGGTATCTTTGATTAAAGCGCTGGGTGGCGGCTATCAGGCTGATCCTGCGCCCCTGAATTCAAACAGCAATCAGCAAACGGCGCAGAGCCATTGATGCGCCTATTGAGTGTGATCAATGAACCCACTCAGTTTTAAAAATGAGCTCTCAGTGAAACAGATTAGCACTCACTGTAACTAACAAAATCAACAGAAATCAACGGAATATTCGCCATGACGACCGACAACGACAAGCTACCGAATTCTAATAAACGTAAATTCGTTTTATTAGGGATCACCTTATTTTTTATTTTGGCAGGTATTGCTTATGCCATTTATTACACTTTGGTTTTATCGAAAGAAGTAGATACCGATAACGCCTATGTCGGCGGCAACCTGGTCACACTATCTTCACAAGTCACAGGCAATGTGCAAGAGATTCGTGCAGATGAAACCCAGTTGGTAAAAGCAGGTGCAGAGATATTAAAGCTCGATCCGATTGACGCCAATGTCGCACTCACCCAGGCAGAAGCGCGCCTCGGAACGACAGTACGACAATTGCGTGAGCGGTATTCCAATGTGGCGCAATACGAGGCGACTATCGAGCTTAAAAAGTTGAGCTTAAAAGATGCAGCAGATGATCTGGCGCGTCGCCAGCCTTTGGCCGCTGACCATACCTTGTCCGGTGAAGAAGTCGCACATGCAAAGCAAGCTGTCGATAACGCGAAAGCTTCGCTCGACGTAGCAATCAAGCAGGCGGATGCCAGCCGTGCAGCGGTCGCGGGAGTGAGTCTGGTGGAGAATCCTAGCGTCTTATCCGCAAAAGCGGATTATGTACAAGCCTGGCTCGCTGCTCGGCGTAACGCGGTACTGGCGCCAGTCACCGGGTATGTTGCCAAGCGCAGCGTTCAAGTGGGTAGTCGCGTCACTCCGGGTACAACATTGATGTTGATAGTGCCGCTGGATCAGTTATGGGTCGATGCTAATTTCAAAGAATCAGAATTACAAAATATCCGTCTGGGACAGGCTGCCCGGATCGAGGCAGATGTATATGGCAGCAAAGTGGTGTACCACGGTAAAGTCGTCGGATTATCCGCAGGTACTGGCAGTGCATTCTCCTTGCTGCCAGCACAAAACGCCACCGGCAACTGGATTAAAGTCGTGCAGCGGGTGCCAGTGCGTATCTCGCTCGATCCAAAAGAATTGGCAGAACATCCTTTGCGCATTGGCTTATCGACCTTGGTCACTTTGGATATTAGCCATCTGGATGGCGCTACGTTGGGTGCGCCGATGCCAGCAGCGCCGGTATACGCAACACAAACGTTAAGCCAACCTGTGCAAGAGGCCGAATCCGCCGCCGACGCGATTATCAAAAAGAATTTGGCGAAGTAAATCAAGGGTATAGGTCAGCTTGACGATCGGAAGCGATTTAACCGAAGTCAGTCTGTGTTAAATATACCGACCGATCTTAGTATTAAGCTGAAAGCGCAGAGCATAGAGAAGTCTTCTATGCTCTGCGTTTTTACATTGAAATTACCAAGAGTTGGCCAACCATAAAGCTCGCAGACCAGTCAGAGTTCAATTGATGACTTAAAATATACTGAGGGTAAGTATATTTAATTGTCCATATAATCATTGGACAATGAGGCATATTATTGAAAAATGAGGGGGAGTATATTGATTTTTCTGCTACCGTCGCCTTTGATTCAACTGGCATTTTCAACTACGATCTACTTTTACGCTGATCAAACAAGAACTTCATCAACGCAATACTGGCGATCAAACTGCCCACGGTGCCGACCCACATCCAACCACCGCTAACGTACAAGCTACTGCCAATACCCGATCCGGTTGCACCACCGGCAAAAATACAAGTCATGTAAATACTGTTGATACGACTGCGACTAGCTGGGTCTAGCGCATACACTTCCCGCTGACCAATCACCATACTTATTTGCACGCACAAGTCCAGCAATACGGCAGTGATTCCCAATCCGATCACACCTAAAGCGGGGATCATAAGCGAAGGCCAAAAACTCAAAATGGCACCGATCATCGCCATCAAACTACCGATGCGCCCATGTCCCGCATCTGCAAGCCTGCCAGCAAACGGCGCAGCAAACGCACCGGCAGCACCAACCAAAGCAAACAGGGCTATCTGCGTTTGAGAAAAACTAAAGTGACGCGCCAGCTCTACCGGTGCAACCGTCCAAAATAAGGCCATAGAGCCAAACATGCTCGCTTGATAAAACGCTCTTTGCCGCAACACTGGCTGGTGACGAAATAGCGTCAGTAAAGAGCGCAATAGCTGAAAGTAAGTGGCAGAATGTGCTGGCTGGCGTTTAGGCATCGTCACCAGCAGTAACACAACAATTAGCACCATTAACACGCTGGCCATCAAAAATACGGCGCGCCAGCCGAAGTGATCAGCGATCAGACTCGCGATCGGGCGTGATAGCAAAATGCCGAACAACAGACCACTCATGACACTTCCAACTACCCGACCACGGCTGGATTCATCTGCCATATGTGCCGCCAGCGGTACGATCATTTGGACAGACACAGAGCTAAATCCGATGAGGATAGAAAAGAGCAGAAAAACATTGGGGCTATGTGCGGTCGCCGCACCCACCAGACTCACCATCGCAACGACCAAAGTGCTGACCATGAGCTTACGGTTTTCCAGCAAATCACCAAGCGGCACCAGCAACAACATCCCAAGCGCATAACCTGCTTGCGTCAGAGATACGATCAAGCTGGCAACGCTATCGGTCAAGCCGATTTCTGGCGCAATCAGTTCAATCAATGGCTGGGAATAATAAATATTAGAGACAATCGCACCACAACAGAATGCGAAGAACATGACTAAATTTTTGGTCAGTACAGGCTTTACTGACGCTGCGCCGTCGGGTGCAATGGAAAGATTGGACATCGATTTTCTTGGAAAAATAAAATAAAGCAGAATTAATGCGCAAGAGTTTAACAATTAACGCGGATTGACGTAAAAAACTCGTTCGTTTGCAAATAGTATTCAACCTAGATTTTCCATTGGAACATCTGGGTGCAAAATAATTTACTCAAATTTTTTAATCAATCAATCAATAAAAATGAAGAGAATGAAAATAAAAAAGCCCCGCCGAAGCGGGGCTTTTTACGAAATCTCTAATCAAAAAGATTAAGGATTCTGGATGTTGGAAGCTTGCTTGCCTTTAGGGCCTTGCGTGACTTCGAACTGTACTTTTTGACCTTCTTTTAAAGTCTTAAAGCCGTTCATCTGGATTGCGGAAAAGTGGGCGAACAAATCCTCACCGCCGTCATCCGGAGTGATAAAGCCAAAGCCTTTGGAATCATTGAACCACTTGACGGTACCTGTTGCCATAATGCATCTTTCAAATATAAACTAATCACACGAGCCGTAAAAGCAAGAAACCTAGCATAAAGCAGTCTTCCCCTAAACTTGCTCACTTCTATTGACGATTTGCTGCGTATTTATTGTCAATGAATGTCATTCTTGGCGGAAAAAAAAGTAATGTCAAGATATTTTGTTGCTATATCAGACACTGTTTGCAACACTGTTGTTTTTTTACTTAATGACAATAGACCGGGCTTTTTTGTTTTAATACATACGAGCGAATGTTATTCGGGTGTATATCACTTTCAATAATTTATACTTAAGAGCTTCTTGCAAAATACCCAAACCAGTAAAGTCGAGCATGGGTGTGGCCACTGTTGCGATTGGTTTTCTTGTTTGAAGCGGCACATGTGACATGAATTTGTGCCGGATTATCGTTTTATGGCGTGTCAATCCCTATGTGACCATCACTGCCCCTATGAACGTTGGGAAACGTTGTTTTTTTCGACTCTTTAAAAGCAAAGCTGTTACGTAAATAAACGCATCAACTGATCTGCGGTCAATACCAATAAACCAAACATCAAATGCGACATCACTTTTTCGCTACCACGCACCCGTACTGTCGTGCCACCAAATTCGTCTTTCAGCCTGCCATTGGTACGTTCAGCTTGCGTGCGTTCTTTATAACGCTGTTGTTCATGCGGGGCGAACGGTTTCTTCTCCCCGCCGCGTGCGTTGTGATCAATTAATGGCACGTGGCCAAGACTTTTGCTGTGTGCCCTTAACTCTTCACTGCAATACGCTGCATCCATCAAATCGTACAAATTCGTTACTCGTGCGGCCGTCATCGTTGCTAACGGCACCGCCGTTTGACTATCGTGCACCGAGGCGCTGGTCAATAGCGCACTGATGGCAACGCCGCAGTCAGCGGTGTCGATATGCAGCTTGTAGCCGTTCCAACTCACTTTATAACCTTGCGCATTGCATTTAGTGCCGCGGTCACACTCTTTGGGTAAAGCATTGACGATGCTCGGTAAAGTTTGCGTCAACTGCCAGCCTATCTTGGTCACTTTCTCTTCCTTTGGCGGCCTTATCTCGCCTTTCTTTGGCCGTCCACGGCGCTGCTTTTGGGCCTTTTCTACGGAAACAACTTTCATGTGTTTCTTCGGCTTCTCGCGCGCCGCAATCGCCGTGCCGTCACGGCTGATGTGTCCAATGAGGCTGTCGCCTAAATAACTCTTGATCAGCGCTTCGTGCACTTTCTCCGCTAATTTGGCTTGGGCAAATTCGCCAAAGGCGCGCGAAAAAGTGGCTTCATTCGGAACTTCTTTCCACATCTCAAAGCCGCACAGCCGTTTTAAACTGCGATCCATCGTCAATCGTTCTATTAAGGCCGCTGTTGTATTGAGCCCCAACACAGCTTTGGCGATGAAGGCGCTGGCCAATGCACCACGGTCATGCGGTTTGCGTCCTATCCCTTGCCATTGGTCCGACACAAATTCTTCGATGCGCACCCAGTCTAGTACATGAATCAATTTTTCCAGCTTCGGCGTCAGTGACCCGCATTGCTGTTTTATCTCCGGTAGCAAATCGTGTTGCAGTAAATTCCAGCGTTGCATTATCAGCAGGCGTTGTGTAGGATTCATAGCGGAGCGCAGATGGTTGTTTAGTCACTTTCATCTTGCCAGAAATGGCCGCTCCTTTCTCATCTATTTTGCGCTTCTCGCAATAAAATTACTCTCCGGTGTTTCGTTTTGCAAGAACCTCTTAAGACTGAAAATATTGTTAAGCGGCTTACGTAAGGCAGCCAATGATGTGTGGTTTTTCAATATTTGAACTTACGCAAAACCACCCCAGCCGGGTTGCAGAGCTCGTTTGTGCTAAGTGATGTACTAACGCACTGTCTTTGAAGCTATGTCTTACTGGGACAATGTTGTGTAAATCTTAAATCTATTTGAATTATCACCAGCAGACTTGATGTATTGAATTTGAGCACCATCTGCGGAAAATAAAGAAAAAGCGTAACATCACTAAAATGTGATTGATTTGTTGTTGTGCGATTCAGTCACTAAGTGTGCATTGATCAAACAAACCTCCTTTTATCCGTTTATTTTTCGACTCTCGACTGAATCAACGTACTAGAATAGACGCATGGGAAACAAGCAAGGAAACGGTACGATACTGGAGCGGCAAGCCCAAAAGCTTAAACCTCCATCCATGTACCAAGTGGCGCTGCTCAATGATGACTACACTCCGATGGAGTTTGTAGTGGCCATCATTCAGGAGTATTTTAATAAAGACCGCGAAACCGCGATGCAGATCATGCTTAAGGTACACCGGGACGGCAAAGGCATCTGTGGGGTTTATACCAAGGATGTCGCTTTAACCAAAGTGGAACTGGTGTTGACGCACGCTCGTAAGGCAGGGCACCCCCTGCAATGTGTGATGGAGGAAGTATGATTGCGCAAGAACTGGAAGTTAGCCTGCACATGGCTTTTGTTGAAGCCAGACAGGCTCGTTATGAGTTCATCACGGTCGAGCACTTGTTGCTCGCCTTGCTGGATAATCCTTCCGCTGCCGAGGTAATGCGAGCTTGCGCCGTAAATATTGAAGATTTACGCAAATCTCTCAGTAATTTTATCAGCGACAATACGCCAACTGTGCCCGGCACCAGCGAGGTAGATACGCAACCAACGCTTGGTTTTCAGCGTGTGATTCAGCGTGCGATCATGCATGTGCAATCTGCGTCTAACGGCAAAAAAGAAGTCACTGGCGCGAATGTGCTGGTAGCGATTTTTGGCGAAAAAGATTCACACGCTGTTTATTATTTGCATCAGCAAGGTGTGACACGTCTGGATGTGGTTAATTTCATCTCTCATGGTGTGCGCAAAGATCAGCAGACCGAGCCACAAAAATCATCTGAAGGTGGAGAGGAACCACAGACAGAAGGTCAGCAAAAAGAAAATCCTCTCGACCAATTTACTCAAAATTTGAACAAGGCTGCAGCGGAAGGTCGGATCGATCCATTGATCGGACGGGACAGCGAAGTTGAGCGCGTGATTCAAATTTTATGCCGTCGTCGTAAAAATAATCCCTTGCTGGTTGGTGAGGCCGGTGTAGGAAAAACAGCGATTGCTGAGGGATTGGCATGGCGCATTACGCAAAACGATGTACCTGAGATTTTGCAAAACTCTATCGTCTATTCGCTGGACATGGGTGCTTTGTTAGCCGGTACAAAATACCGTGGTGATTTTGAATTACGCCTGAAAGGTGTGCTCAAGCAGCTTAAAGATAACCCTACCGGTATTTTATTTATTGATGAAATCCATACGATCATCGGAGCAGGCTCTGCTTCTGGCGGCACTCTGGATGCCTCTAATCTATTGAAGCCTGCCTTATCTAATGGTCAGCTTAAATGCATCGGTGCGACGACTTACACTGAGTATCGCGGCGTGTTTGAAAAAGATCATGCTTTGGCACGACGTTTCCAAAAAATTGACGTCAATGAGCCGACGATTGAACAAACGGTGCAAATTTTGCGTGGTCTCAAATCTAAATTTGAAGAGCACCATAACGTTAAATATTCCGCTTCTGCATTGACAACCGCAGCTGAATTGTCAGCACGCTTCATCAACGATCGTCATCTGCCAGATAAGGCAATTGATGTAATTGATGAGGCCGGTGCTGCGCAACGTGTATTGCCAAAATCGAAGCAAAAGAAAACAATAGGTAAAGCCGATATTGAAGACATCATTGCTAAGATCGCTCGTATTCCGCCACAAACGGTCAACCAAGATGACCGCAGTAAGCTGAAAACAATTGATCGTGATCTGAAAAATGTCGTCTTTGGTCAAGAACCAGCAATTGATGCTTTAGCTGCGTCAATCAAGATGGCACGTGCTGGTTTGGGCAATGCAGATAAACCAATCGGCTCCTTTTTATTCTCGGGCCCAACGGGTGTCGGTAAAACGGAAGTTGCAAAGCAGCTGGCATTTACACTCGGTATTGAACTGATTCGCTTTGATATGTCTGAATACATGGAGCGCCATGCCGTCAGCCGCCTAATCGGCGCGCCGCCCGGTTATGTCGGTTTCGACCAAGGTGGCTTGTTGACCGAGGCGATCAATAAGAAGCCGCATGCTGTATTGCTGCTGGATGAGATTGAGAAAGCCCATCCAGACGTATTCAACATCTTGTTGCAAGTTATGGATCATGGCACGCTGACAGACAATAATGGTCGTAAGGCGGATTTCCGTAATGTGATCATTATCATGACAACCAATGCAGGTGCTGAGAGTTTGCAGAAACGTTCTATTGGCTTCAATGACAGTAAAGAAGCAGGCGACGAGATGGCGGATATCAAGCGGATGTTTACGCCTGAGTTCCGTAATCGTCTGGATGCAATCATTAGTTTCCGTGCCTTGGATGAAGAAATTATCTTGCGTGTTGTCGATAAATTCTTAATGCAGTTAGAAGAGCAATTGCATGAGAAAAAAGTCGAAGTTACCTTTACTGAGTCTTTACGTAAATTCCTAGGTAAAAAAGGTTTTGATCCATTGATGGGCGCAAGACCAATGGCGCGCTTGATTCAAGACATGATACGAAAAGCACTGGCTGACGAACTATTATTCGGGAAATTAGTTAGTGGTGGTCGTGTCATCGTTGACCTGGATGACAAAGATCAGATCAAGTTAGAATTTTCTGAAGGCGATGCAACACCACCTGAGGCTCCACAAGAAGTAGTAGAAGTTGAGTAAATTTAAGTTGAGTAAATTTATAAAGTGAGTTTGTACAGTAATTCTGCACGGCTGACTCTTTGGTAAAACATAGTTATTTTTGTACTGAGAATTTTAACGACTCTAAAAATATTTTACCAAGGAGGATGACATGGTTGGTTTTACACTCCCAATATTTGTACTTGACTACACACTGAAGACGATCGATTCGATTCTTTCTCAATCGGGTTTAGAAGGTAAAGAAGTCGAAGTTGATGTATACGAACGAAGCGATGTGAATAAAAAACACATTGCTTCTGGTCAAAGAATCAAAGGGGAGGATGACCTGTTTAAAGTAACCGTCAATACCGATGCAGGTTTGCATACTGATGAATGGAACTACACTATTTTGCGAGAATCGGCAGGACGTAGCCGAAAACTTAAAAAGTAATATGTAGTAAAACAAAAAGCCCGGACTCTAGTTCGGGCTTTTTGTTTTGACTAGTTTATTTTTCTAAATGTGTGTTAGATTGTAATTGGTTTCTGATTCATTTGGCTGAGTTTTATTCAGCTCATTTTTGAGCCGAAAGTTTGCCGAACTGGAATCGTAGCAGGATCAAAATTATCCAGACAATGCACATTGATGCCAAAATGATCCGGCGTAACGCGCTTGCGATGGAATGGATAAATACCGCAAATTTTGCAGAAAAAATGTCTCGCAGACATGCTGTTGTATTGATACTCGCTCAGTTGTTCTTCTCCGGCGAGTAATTCAAATTGATTCTCATGCACCTTAGGGTCTGTTATCACTCAAATCGGGAGTGCGACTGAGTCAAAACAAGCACAGGGCTAGGCGCAAGTTGCGCGGCAGTGTCATCACTGTAAGCCACTTGCAACAACGCCATGTGCTTGTTTTGGCCATTCCCGAAGGGTTCAAACCAAAACGCACGATGGACTGCGTTGCACCTCTTGCTGAGGCACCAGCCTCAGCGGCGATGCGCGCCTTGCCATCCTGTGTTTTGGTTTGAACGCATCTCCCGATTTGAGTGATAACAGACCCTAACCATTAGCGCATTTTTCTTGCGACAAATTGAGCAGTCGCAAATAGTTAGTTCTGGGAAATCGGTTTGAATCTCAAATCGTATCGCGCCGCAATGACAACTCCCTTGATATTTTTTTACAATTTGATCAGTCATGCGAAATGCGTCCTAGTGTTTGCCAGTACTACCAAATCCACCCTCACCACGCTCACTACCACCAAATTCTTCTACTATATTAAAACCGACTTGCAATACAGGGACAATGATCAGCTGTGCCAAACGCTCCATTGGTTGCAAGGTGAATTCGTTTTGACCACGATTCCATGTAGACACCATCAGTTGACCTTGGTAGTCCGAGTCGATCAAGCCAACAAGGTTACCTAATACAATGCCGTTTTTATGTCCCATACCACTGCGTGGCAAGATCATAGCGGCGTAAGTTGGGTCACCTATGTGTATTGCCAGGCCAGTGGGGATTAAAACAGTCTCACCTGGTTTAATCGTAATTGGCGCATCTATGCAAGCCCGCAAATCCAAGCCTGCGCTACCTGGCGTGCCATAGGCTGGCATTTGGTCTTTCATGCGAGTGTCGAGGATTTTCAGATCGATATTTTTCATGCGAATTCTTTGATATACGTACGTGTTGAAATTAGTGAAGAGTTTAGTGCGAATTTTGTGTTGAATTTTATTAGCTTAAACGCTGTGCGATTTCTTGTATCAATTGAACAGAGAGCGTCTGTTTATTTGCTCTTGGTAAAGCTGTATGTCCGTTTGCATCAAATAAAATTAACTCATTTTCGTCTTTGCCAAAAGTATGGTGGCCGATATTGCCAACTAGCAGAGGTACATTTTTCTTTATGCGTTTAGCCGTGCCATATTGCAAAAGATGTTCAGATTCAGCGGCAAATCCAACGCAGTAGGGCGCATTTGGAAGAGCCGTAACGCTAGCAAGGATATCTGGATTTTGCACAAATTCAAGCTGCGGCATGTCGCTATCACTAGTTTTTTTAATTTTTTGTGCACTTGTATTCGCTACGCGCCAGTCAGCTACTGCGGCTACCGCGATAAAAATATCTTGCGGTTTTTTTGCGGTAGATGTTAGTTGCGCAATAACAGCATCATGCATTTGCTGTGCGGTCTGCACCGAGATGCGATGCGTGCCATAAGGTGCATCTAATGCAGTAGGTCCAGAGATTAAAGTGACATTGGCTCCAGCTTCCCACGCCGCTTGAGCAATCGCATAACCCATTTTCCCTGATGATAAATTGGTGATCCCACGCACTGGATCGATAGGTTCAAATGTCGGACCTGCTGTAATCAGTACCTCTTTTCCAACCAGAGATTTAGCCTGAAAAGACGCTATGATTTCTGCCAGTAACTGATCGACCTCTAACATCCGACCCATACCAACTTCACCGCAGGCTTGCTCACCTGCCGCAGGCCCTAAAATTTGGATACCATCTTTTTTAATTTGCGCAACGTTACGTTGGGTAGCCGGATTGAGCCACATTTCTACGTTCATTGCAGGTGCTGCCAGTAGTGGCACATGATGTGGCCGAGCTACGCACAGAGTTGACAGCAGATCATCGCAAGCACCATGCGCTAGTTTGGAGATGAAATTCGTGCTGCAAGGTGCAACTACTATCGCATCGGCATCACGAGTAAGGTCGATATGCGGCATATTGTTGTGGATCCGTGCATCCCACTGATCGGTATAAACAGGATTGCCCGACAGCGCTTGCATGGTCACAGGAGTGATGAATTGCGTCGCACTTTGCGTCATTACGACTTGTACTTGCGCACCTGCTTTGCCTAATGCGCGAGTCAGTTCCGCAATCTTATAACAGGCGACACCACCAGTTAAGCCGAGAACAATTTTTTTGCCAGCAAGCCGCATGATGATTCCTTATTTTTTTACCCGACGCAGCTCGTCCAAAATAAATAAAGCTGCACCAACACAAATAGCACTATCTGCAATATTAAATGCAGCGAAGTGATACGCATCCTTGTAATGGAAGTCCAAAAAATCGATGACATGACCGTACATCAAGCGATCCAGCACGTTACCCAGAGCACCCCCCATAATCAAGGCTAGCGCCCAGCAAAACAAGCGCTGTCCTGCATTTTGCTTGATCAGATAAGTAATGACCAGAGCAGCAACTACGCCGATGGCGGTAAATAAATAACGTTGCCAGCCAGATTCTGATGATAAGAAACTGAACGCCGCGCCCTTGTTATACGCCAACACCAGGTTGAAGAAAGAGGTGACTGGAAGTGATTCGCCCAGAGTAAATAGTTTGGCGATCGTTATTTTGCTAAGTTGATCTAACAAAATAACAATACCGGCCAAGCCTAGCCAAGGCGCCAGTGAGCTCCCTGAAGATTTAGAGACGGTAGAAAACGAATTGCGTTTTTTAGTTGCCATATAGTGAGAATGAATTTGTTTTAATAAGAGAGATTATCGTGTAAATGATTCTTGATGATTCTTGATGACATCGATCATGATTGCATTATTGAGCCGCTGATCTCTCATCTCAACCCTCTCCCACAAATGAGAGAGGGGCTAAAGCTTAAAGCGATAAATTGAGTCAATTTGAATTACGCAAATTGACGTGATTCTCCGGCACCAAACAAATTACTGATACAACGACCGCATAAACCGGGATGTTCTGCATGTGCCCCAACATCAGCGCGATAGTGCCAGCAACGCTCACACTTTTGATAGCTGGATGGCGTAACAATCACAGCTTCTTCCGCTTCCGTCGCCACTTTCTCTATCACCGCTGCTGATGTGATTAATACAAAACGCAAGTCATCGGCAAAGCTTTGCAGTAAGTCAAATTTAGCACCGCTGGCTTTGATGGTCACTTCCGCTTGCAAGGATGCCCCGATGCCGCCAGCTACCCGAACTTCTTCCAATTGCTTAGTAACGTCCGTGCGAATCAAGCGCAACGCAGTGTATTTTTCCATCAGTGCACTGGCATTGTCGATGACTGGTAAAGCGTAATACAGTTGCGTAAAAATCGTTTCATCGCTTTCTGCGTAAGCTTCTTTGCTGGCGAAACTGACCCAGGCTTCTTCCGCTGTAAAAGACAATGTTGGTGCCATCAGGCGCAGCAAACTTTGCGTGATATGCCAGATCGCTGTTTGTGCAGAACGACGTGCTGTCGACGTCGTGCCACTTGTATATAAACGGTCTTTCAGGATATCAAGGTAGAAACCACCAAGATCTTCTGAGCAGAAGGATTGCAATTTGGCGACCACCGGATGGAATTCAAACTGCTCATAATGAGCGAGGATATCGGCTTGCAACGCTGCCATATTGGCGATCGCGTAACGATCAATTTCCAGCATCTCATTGATAGCCACTGCGTCCGTCGCAGGATTGAAATCTGAGGTATTCGCTAACAGGAAGCGCAAAGTATTGCGAATGCGGCGATAAGATTCTGTAACACGTTTCAAGATCTCGTCAGAGATAGACAGCTCGCCGGAGTAATCGGTTGCAGCTACCCACAAGCGCAAGATATCTGCACCCAAGGTGTCCGAGATTTTTTGTGGCGCTACGACGTTACCTTTGGACTTAGACATTTTCTTGCCTTCGCCATCGACCACAAACCCGTGCGTCAGCAAAGCCTTGTAAGGCGCACGACCGTCCAGCATCGATGCAGTCAGTAAAGACGAATGGAACCAGCCTCGATGCTGATCAGAGCCTTCCAGGTACAAGTCGGCAGGGAACTGCGATTGTTCTTTATGTGAACCTCGCAAGACCGTGTAATGTGTGGTGCCTGAATCAAACCAGACATCCAGCGTATCGCGGTTTTTGACGTACATATCGGCATCATCACCAAGCAAATCAGCAACTTCGATTTTTTGCCAGGCTTCGATACCCTCTTTCTCAACACGTTGCGCAATTTGTTCTAGAAATTCCGCGGTGCGTGGATGCAGTTGTCCCGTTTCTTTGTGCAAGAAAAACGCCATCGGTACGCCCCATTGACGCTGACGTGACAGTGTCCAGTCCGGACGATTGGCGATCATGCCATGCAGGCGCGCTTTGCCCCATGCTGGGAAAAATGCGGTCTCGTCGATCGCTTTTAATGCGGTTTGGCGCAGGCTATTGCCACCATCTTTTGGTATATTGTCCATACTCGCAAACCATTGCGATGTTGCACGGTAGATGATCGGCGTTTTATGACGCCAGCAGTGCATGTAGCTGTGATCAAACATTTTCAGCGAGAACAAGGTACCCGCTTCTTTGAGTTTGTCGCAGATCGGTTTGGACGCCTCCCAGATCGTCATCCCCGCGAAGAAGGGCAGTGAAGACGCAAACTTTCCGTCGCCCATTACTGGCGCGATGATGGCATCATCCTTCATGCCGTGTGCTTTGCAGGATTGGAAATCCTCTATACCGTAAGCTGGTGCGGAATGGACCACACCTGTGCCACTATCGAGCGTCACGTATTCACCCATATAGACGGGAGAAAAACGGTCGTAGCCTGCATCCAATTGTGCCATCGGATGTTTAAAATTGATCTCTGAAAGATCAGCGCCGAGGCAGGTCGCGATGACTTTACCTTCCAGACCATAATTGGTGAGCGATGCCTCTACCAGATCGTTTGCCAGAATCAGCAAGGTCGGTTCGCCCTCACGTACGGTCTCGACCAGTGCGTAAGTGATTTCCGGATGCATGTTCAATGCTTGATTGGAGGGGATGGTCCACGGTGTCGTGGTCCAGATCACGCAGTAGCCTTTGTCGACAGGCAGCTTGGCGAGTTTAAACGCCGCAGCGATCTTGTCGTGCTCTGCAAACGGGAAACCGACATCGATTGACGGGTCACGTTTATTTTCGTATTCGACTTCTGCCTCTGCCAAAGCAGAGCCGCAATCAAAACACCAGTTGACCGGCTTCAGGCCACGATACACATAGCCTTTTTCAAGCAACTTGCCGAGTGCACGGATTTCATCGGCCTCATTGCCGAAGTTCATGGTTTTGTAGGGATTGTCCCATTCACCCAAGACCCCCAGGCGGATAAAGTCTACTTTTTGTCGTTCTATCTGCTCGTTTGCATAGGCGCGCGCTTTGGCTTGTACTTCGGCCACCGGCAGATTTTTGCCGTATAGTTTTTCGATCTGGATTTCGATCGGCATGCCATGGCAATCCCAACCCGGCACATACTGCGCATTAAAGCCCGCCATATTGCGTGCTTTGACGATCATGTCTTTCAGAATTTTGTTAACTGCATGGCCGATGTGGATGTCGCCGTTGGCGTACGGCGGGCCGTCATGCAGAATAAATTTTGGACGATTGGCAGAGGCCTTGCGGATGCGTTGATAGATTTTTTTGTCTTGCCATTGCTTCACCCATTGCGGCTCGCGCTTGGCGAGATCGCCGCGCATCGGGAACGGGGTTTCAGTCATATTGACTGGATACTTGCTGGCGACTTTTGCTGACTTTTCGTTAGACATAATTTTCTTTAAGTGAGTTATTTTTTTTGCGTTCTTTGTGAAGACGACTCAATTTAATTCAATTCAAAAATGCTTGAATTAAACAAAGAGAAGTGACCTTCAAATTCGGTCAGTAGCAGATATCGCACCCGTGGCACGATTACGAAAATACGCTCTGGCCTGTTCGGCATCGCGCTCAATCGCTTCGGTCAGGGTTGCCAGATCGATGTATTTTTCTTCATCACGCAGCTTCTGTAAAAACTCTATCTGGACCACTTTGCCATAGGCATTGCCGCTGTAATCAAATACATGTGTCTCTAGCAGCACGCGGCCACTATCATCTACCGTTGGTCTTACGCCCAGGCTAGCGACGGCAGGCAAAGCTTGCACGGATAAACCATGCACTTGTACGATAAAGATGCCTTGCAAAGCAGGACGATGATGCGCGATTTGTAAGTTCAATGTAGGGAAACCGATAGTGCGTCCTAACTTTTGACCATGTACTACATGGCCAGAGATACGATAAGGGCGCCCAAGTAAATGTTCGGATTCGACAAAGTTACCTGCCGCCAGCGCAGCGCGCACAGCCGATGAAGATATACGCTCGCCTTTGTGTTGTACCGCAGGCAGTGTTTCGACCTCAAAGCCAAATCGTTTGCCAGCTGCGATCAGCATGTCGATATCGCCGGCGCGTTTGGCACCGTACCGAAAATCTTCGCCAACCATTAACCATTTCACGTGCAAGCCTTGCACCAGAATTTTTTCAATAAAATCTTGTGGTGACAGCGCAGCAAAATGCGCATTGAAATGCTCCACGATCACACGGTCGATGCCAGCTTCTTGCAGCGACAGCATATTGTCACGCAGATTGGCAATGCGGCTAGGTGCTTTACTGATATCGCCAGACAATTGCGCAAAAAATGCCCGTGGATGTGGTTCAAACGTCATGACCGCAGCTTCAACGTTCAAGCGTGTAGCGGCGGCGCGCAAGTGGGACAGTAAAACCTGATGTCCAAGATGCACGCCATCAAAGTTGCCTATTGCCAGTGCGCAGGGCGCACGCGAGGCAGCGTTGGGAAGTCCGCGAAATACCTTCATATTTTTTGAGTGACTGCTATGAGTAACGACTGAATGCAAAACCTTCGATTATAAATGCATTCTCATTACGTTTTTGCTTTGGATGAGGGAAAGAAAGACTTTCGTTGATGATAATCCTAGAAACGACAGTTGACCGCTTGTCAGTATTAATAAGTATTTGATTAAATTGAATCGTTTCAGTGTTTTTACCGTCACCGTTCTGGTGACAGCACTACGAATCTGATTGCACACTTTTTCGGCTCCCCAGCTGCGTTGCTCCTCGTTGCAACGTGAAGGTTGCGCCTCGTCTCGCCTTGCTGAAAAGCCGAAAAAAATGCACACTCAGACTCGTCCAACTGCCGTTTCTAGGATAATTCGTCTGGGGCCATCGATTTTTGAACAATAAAGACTTCAGTGAAAACTTTTACGCTCTCAACTTTACCAGGCTGGTGATGTTGAAAAAACCATTCTTGTTGTGTTTTTCATCAACAAAATTACAAGCTCAAGCAATATACTCCCCATTATTTTTTGTAAAAATGCTCTATTGCCCAGTAATCATATGGACAACTAAAATATACGGGATACCAGTATATTATTTGTGGGTGTCGAGTAAATAGTCTGATGATCTAGTTTAGATCGGTAAAGGCGATCTTTAAATTCTATTCCTTGGCCAGCAACTGAAGTACTTCTTATTTACAACCCTCTATTTACTCTTTAATTGCCTCAACGCTGAAATACAAAGTCACTTCATCGCTCACAAATGGCACATATCGTCCAACATTAAAATCACTGCGCAGGATTTTGGTGTAACCATTGGCGCCACATGCCGATCGTAAATAGATCACCATAAAGCGGCAATTGAATTGCGTCAGCTCGAACTTAGCAGGCTTAGTGATACCTTTGATGGTTAAATCACCATCGATGCCGGTGAGTTTTCCAGCATCGTCAAATCGTAAGGCGTTTGATTTAAAAGCGATTTTTGGGAATTGCATCGCATCAAAAAAACTAGGTGAGCGTAAGCTGGTGTCGAACAGCGCAGTGCCGGTACTGACCGAGGCAGTGTCGATCTCAAATTGAACCGAGCCAGTTTTATTGGCAGTATCTAGCTCAATCGTGCCGGTATTCTTGTCGAACCGCCCACGTTGCAAAGACAAGCCCCAGTGATTGTATTCAAATACGGAGAAAGTATGCTCAGGATCGATTTGATAGCGATCAATGGCGTGGGCATTTGGAATAACAAGCCATAACAGCAGAAATATTATCGAGACGTAACGGCCAGATAGATGACGCAAAAGCAAAAGCGGCATAATGAACTCCTTAGATTTCCCGAATAATCACACTTTTATTCTACTGAGATGTGTTCTGGCCGTGTTAAATTTTCACGGGTCATTTATGACTACGAAACTCATTTTGAAATGGATTTATGCCGAACAATGTAGTTATAAGAGCAGCGTGCCTGGCTGACCGCCCTAGGGTGCATGAGATTGCCAGCGTTGCTATGCGTGAATTTGGTCTGGAGCCAGATTTTGATCATTTAGACCGAGACTTAGGGCAATTGGGCGTACTTAGCCAAACGACTATTACACAATTGGTTGCGGAGTTAGATGGAGAAATCGTCGGTTCATTAATACTCTCTCGCAAAAGTGAACGTGTCCTTAAACTCTCTGCCTTTTATGTGGATTCTGCTACCAGAGGGAAGGGCATTGGCAAAATTTTGCTTCAAAACGCAGTCGTGATCGCTAAGCAAACAAGCTATACCAGCATTTATTTAGAGACATGGACAACGATGTTTGCGGCTGTTCATCTCTATAAATCAATGGGGTGGCAGATCGAGGGAAAACTTGACCCAAGCACCGGGGCTGAATGGTCTTATGTGCTTGAATTAAATTGAATCAGATTGAATTAGATTGAGCTTGAATTACGCTGAAGCTTAATTTAGTTAAGAAGTTTTCATCGGATTTTGAGCTTTTGAACATAGCGCTTACCTCACGTCGCTTACTTCACCCTCAAGCGCCACAAAGAAGTCACTTCTTTTGATCTGGCGCCATGCAAAGGATCCTCGCTATCGGTCGCTTTGCCATGCCGTGGTTTGATATCCATTTTTCCAACGACTTCTAAACCGCCCGCATCCATCCACGACCATAATTCTGCCGATGTGCGCAAGCCCAGATGTTCTGCCAGATCGGACAGAATAAGCCAGGCCTCGCCTTTGGCTTCTAAATGATCCGCAACGCCGGATAAAAATCCACGCAACATGCGGCTATCTGGGTCGTAGACTGCATATTCAATCGGCGAGTTGGGGCGGGCAGGAACCCACGGTGGGTTGCAGACTATCAGCGGCGCGCGGCCTGCCGGAAATAAATCTGCCTTAATGATCTCAACTTGCTGGTCGCTCCCTAATCGCTGAATATTCTCACGAGCGCAGCTTAATGCACGCTCATCCTGATCGGTGGCGATAATGCGCTTGATGCCGCGTTGTGCGAGCAAAGCAGCAATGACGCCGGTGCCGGTACCAATATCAAACGCCAGTTCGGTTGATGGCAATGGCGCTTTGGCGATCAGATCCAAATATTCGCCACGAACAGGTGAGAACACGCCGTAATGTGGGTGAATGCGGTTGTTCAGCACCTCGATTTCTACGCCGTTTTTACGCCACTCATGCGCGCCTGTCAGTCCTAATAATTCTCTAAGCGACGCGATGAAAGGCGTGCTGTTTGCATCAACGACACCATAAGCCTCAGCGCAGGCTTGGCGCAGATCAGGGGCACGGCGGAGGGGAATGCTGTAGTCGGCATTAAACGGCAATAACAGCATTGCCAACACACGGGCACGCTGTGATTGGGCCTGACGGTGCAAATGGAAAGCCTCTGTCATCGTTGCCGGAGCTTTCTCAGCTTTGCGTGATTTAGCTGGCTTTTTATCGATCCGTCTGGCCAATGCTTGTAGTAGCTGGCGTGCATTTTGAAAGTCGCCACGCCATAACAAGGCAGTGCCTTCACAAGCAAGACGGTACGCGGTGTCGGCAGTCATGCGGTCATCAGCGATTTGCACACGTTTAGGCGCTGGTGATCCACTTTCAGAATGCCAACGAGCGGTATGCACTTGGTCGTTTTCGGTCCAGCTAATGACAGGGAGATCGCTCATGGTTTATTCAGTTGCACTAAGTAGCGCCAGGTTGCAGTTTAAGTTGAAGCGCCAGAGTTTAACAAAGATTGCCAGACGATTTAGGAAAGATACTTAACCTATATTGCATTTAAGTAATCTATTGGTTGGCTTGAACGAAATTAACTTCACCTATTCCAGATCAATAAAAATCAAACCTCAAACTTCAAACTTTGGTAGCTTGATATTTTATACTCCCTATCTGTATATTTAAAAGTCTACGTAAATAATGGCTACTAGAGTATATTTTAATGAAATTGGTGGGAGTATATTAGATATTGCTATGGGGGGGGACGAAGCGACTTCCATTGCTGAATTAACGACTTAGGCAAATTCTTGCCAGTTTTCGGACGAATCCTGGCAAGTTATCACAAACGTCCCTATCTATTAGGCGAGCTGATGTAAAATCTTGCCTAACCTAAGATATAAAAATTTTTAAAAAAATAGTACGTGATTCGTTATTTTATTGACGAGTGTTGACTCAAGCTAGCACTTCTAATGCTTGAAATTAGTCTAAGATTGTCGCGCAAGTTATTGATTATTAAGAGAAGAGTAAAAATACACACATGCTTTCTACCGCAAATATTACGATGCAGTTTGGCCCTAAGCCGCTGTTTGAAAACATTACTGTCAAGTTTGGCGACGGTAACCGCTATGGCTTAATTGGTGCCAATGGCTGTGGCAAATCCACCTTTATGAAAATTCTTGGTGGCGACTTAGAGCAGTCCAGCGGCACCGTGATGCTAGATCAGAACGAACGTCTCGGTAAATTGCGGCAAGATCAATTTGCTTTTGAAGATATGCGGGTGTTGGACGTTGTCATGATGGGGCACACAGAGATGTGGGCAGCGATGGCTGAACGCGATGCGATCTATGCTAACCCAGAGGCAACTGACGACGACTACATGAAAGCCGCCGATCTGGAAGCAAAATTCGCCGAATATGATGGTTACACAGCGGAACCAAGAGCAGGTGAGTTGTTGTTGGGTGCGGGTATTCCGACTGATCAGCATCAGGGTTTGATGAGTGGAATCGCGCCAGGTTGGAAACTGCGGGTGTTATTGGCACAAGCATTGTTTTCTAATCCTGATATTTTGCTGCTGGATGAGCCAACGAATAACTTGGACATCAATACTATTCGCTGGTTAGAAGATACGCTGAATGATCGTAACTCGACCATGATCATTATTTCACATGATCGACATTTCTTGAATCAAGTTTGTACCCATATGGCAGATATGGATTATGGAACTTTGAAGGTATATCCAGGCAATTATGATGAGTATATGTTTGCGTCCTCGCAAGCACGTGCCCAGCAGATGTCGAACAATGCGAAGGCGAAAGAGAAGGTCGCAGAATTACAAGATTTTGTACGCCGTTTCTCAGCGAACAAATCAAAAGCGCGCCAGGCAACTTCGCGGGCAAAACAGATCGACAAGATTAAAATTGAAGACTTTAAGCCATCAAGTCGCCAGAATCCTTTTGTCCGGTTTGACGGCGAAAAGAAATTGCATCGGTTGGCAGTGGAAGTTCAGGGCTTGTCTAAGTCCTATGACAAAACCTTGTTTAGCAAGCTTGATTTGATGGTAGAAGCAGGCGAACGCATTGCGATTATTGGCGCTAATGGTATCGGTAAGACGACTTTATTGCGTTGCATCGGTGGCGAAGAAATTTGCAAACTGAGTGCAGATCGAGGTTTGGTGAAATGGGCGGAAAATGCCAATGTCGGCTACATGCCACAAGATCCGACAGAGGAATTTTCTGAGGATAAAAATCTGACGGATTGGATAAGTCGCTGGACCCAAGAAGGCGATGATGATCAGGCAGTGAGATCAATATTAGGGCGTTTGCTGTTTGGCGGCGACGACGTTAAAAAATCAGTCAAAGTATTGTCCGGTGGTGAAAAAGGCCGCATGATGTACGGCAAGTTAATGCTTGGCCGTCATAACGTCTTATTGATGGATGAGCCGACTAATCATATGGATATGGAGTCGATCGAATCTTTAAATATCGCGCTCGAAAAATATGCCGGCACACTGATTTTTGTATCGCATGACCGTGAGTTTGTGTCCTCGCTGGCAAACCGAATTTTAGAAATCAAAGAAAGTGAAATCATCGATTTCCGTGGTACATATGAAGAATATTTGAGCAGTCAAGGTATTGAGTAAGCTTAGTTTATTCGACAGTTTGACCAAACAAAAAGCCAGGAGATTCCTGGCTTTTTGTCTGCTTGATTCATATTTTTTTAGTCGAAATCACTCATCGTCAGGAACGATTTTTTCTAATTTGGGATCGCCAGCATAAAGCAGGTGGTCCAGACGATCTCGCAGACTGCGAGCCATTTCTTTTCCTTTTGATTTTAATACTGCCTCAATATAAGGATTCCGTAGTTCGCGGAACTCTTCTAAAGTCGCAGAACGTTCTACCTTGAGCTGCAAAGTAAAACCTCGTAAGCCTAGCGTTATTTTGATGGTTTCATTAAAGAAATTCTTTAGTGCCTGAATACGAGTCGCATCGTCCATTAGATCGGTAGAAGGTAAATCGCTATCACCTGACTCAGTCATGCTGTCTGAGATATCTAAATCAACCGTAGTTAAGCTTGCGGTATGCTCTGCAAACAAAGGCGGCGTAATAAAACCTTGATCCACTAGATCCTGAATGCTTTGAGCATTTAATCCTAGACCTGCAACTTTTTTAAGCAAATCATCGACCGTTTGCTTACCGTCGACCATCACAAGCAAGGTTCTCATCCGCGATGGCAGCTGGTATTTGCGAGTGGCAATCTCTTCGCGACCTTTGTCGCTTTTGTCGTAAATAGTCACGCTCATATGCGTAGGAAGGCCTTAGTTTGTCTCGGGAACATGTGTTTATTTTATTGTAGTCTAAACGAGCGATGCGCAATTACTACTCTGTATTTGCCACAGAGAATACACCAATTAATTTTTACTGGCCACTTTATAAAGTGATTAAATTAATATCAAAACTGGAACTAGAATTTTAGACGGATAGTTTAATAGTATCGACGCAAAATGGTCCCGGCAAGACGTAGCCCCGAAGGCAGTACTTTTAGTACGACTAGATGCCGCAGGACAGCTAAGGCCGTTTTGTGCAAGTCCGATTTAATGCTTAAGGGATGCTTAAATTTGGCGAATAAATTTCACTGGCTTTTCATCAGCAGTGTTCTTATCGGATGAGGAGGAATTGGAGCATGTGCCGCATGATGAGCATCCGTTACCACAGCCACTTGCAGGCGCACCCAAATACTTTGCGAGGGAAGGTGAGTATTGAAAGATCCAAAGTACGAGTTTTTGTTTGGCGGAGGCTGGCATCCACTTTAAAAGCAAATACACAGTAGCCATACTCAAAAGTAATAGCGTGATCAAAGTTTGCACATTACGCTCCCATCAATAGTTTAGCGACGTTGTAAGTGACAAATGAGGCAAAGTAAGCCAGACCAAATAGATAAGCCGCCATTAGTAAAGGATAGCGCCAAGTATTAGTTTCACGCTTTACAACGCTGAGTGTTGCAATACATTGAGGGGCAAATACATACCAGGCTAACAACGATAGGGCAGTTGGTACACTCCAAGAATGCGCGATCAAGGGCTGAAGACTATTCGATAAGTCATCGCCAGATTGTGATAACGCGTAGACCGTTCCTAGTGCGGCAACAGCGACTTCACGGGCTGCTAATCCTGGAACAAGAGCGATGCAAATTTGCCAGTTAAATCCGATTGGTGCGAATATGACTTCAAGCATGCGCCCCAGTATGCCGGCAATGCTGTAATAAATAGGCGGCTGAGTTGCATTTTCTGGAGCACCAGGAAAACTGCTCAAAAACCATAGCAGAATCATCAATGCCAAGATAATCGTCCCAACCCGGGTGACAAAAATCTTAATGCGCTCCCAAAGGCCAATCATTAAATTTCTGGAGTTAGGTAAGCGATAATCCGGTAGTTCCAACATCAAAGGCTGCTGCTCCGATGAGCCCCATTTTTTCTTGAGTACAAAAGCCACTAACATTGCAGACACGATGCCGGCCAAATACAATAAAAATAGAACTAAGCCTTGCAAATTAAGCCAGCCACCGAGCATTTTGGCAGGAATAAACGCTGCAATAATAAGGGTATAAACCGGTAACCGTGCGGAACAAGTCATGAGCGGTGCGATCATGATTGTTACCAAACGGTCACGCGGGTTTTGTATTGTGCGTGTCGCCATAATGCCCGGAATTGCACAAGCAAAACTAGATAACAGGGGGATGAAAGCTCGCCCAGACAAACCGACTTTACCCATGACTCTGTCCAATAAGAACGCTGCACGAGGCAAATAGCCAGAGTCTTCCATTACAAGAATAAAGAAAAACAGAATCACAATTTGCGGTAGGAATACCAATACACTCCCAGCACCGCCAATAACACCTTTGACTAATAAACCTTGTAACATGCCAACTTGCATATGCGACTCAACAAAGGCGCCTGTCGCGTCCACACTGGATTTAATTAAGTCCATTGGCAATTGTGCCCACGCAAATACGGCCTGAAAAACCAAAAACATCAAGATTGCGAAAATCACTGGTCCAATTAATGGATGCAAGACAAAGCTATCTAACTTAAAACTAAAGTGATGATCTTTGCTGACGTCGTAAGAAACGCAGCGCGCCAGTATGGCATTGGCTTCTGTTTGTATTGATTCGGGTGTTAAAGCAGTAATCGATTTTGTAGGTGAAGTGACCTCAGATTGCTTGAGCGTGCCAGCAAGGATTTCCAACTTGCCAAGCAATAAATCAATGCCGTCAGGGGTAACTGCAACAGTTTCAACAACTGGAATACCCAAGCTGGTTTGCAGTAAAGCTATGTCAATATGGATATCGCGTTTTCTCGCAACGTCCATCATATTGACCGCCAAAATCATCGGAATGCCAAGATTTTTTAGTTCGAGAGCGACACGTAGTCCGCGCTTTAAATTTGTCGCATCAACAACGCATACGACAGCATCGGGAATAGCCTCATCGGCGCGCTGACCAGTAATCACATCTTGCGTGATTTTTTCATCTGGGGTGATGGCATGCAGACTGTATGTGCCGGGCAAATCTAACACGTGCCATGTGCGTCCAGTTGGCGAGCGAAATTTACCTTCTTTACGCTCAATCGTTACGCCAGCATAATTAGCAACTTTTTGCCGTGCGCCAGTTAAACGATTGAATAATGCCGTTTTCCCACAATTAGGGTTACCAACTAATGCGATGCGTGGTGCAAGCAACTCGACAACAAATTCAGCATGACTCATTAAGCAATTCCAGCCTTCGCAACACCAATTAATGCGGCTTCAAAACGGCGCAAGGCAAAAGTAGATTGCCCGATACGAACAGCTAAGGGTTCACCACCAAAATAACCCCTGTGTAAAATCTTTACTGATTCGCCCTTGACAAAGCCCAATTCCTTCAAGCGACGAACCACATCAAAACTAGATTTTGCGCTGACAATGATATTTTCAGAAACTTCAGTCACTAAAGCAGAATCGCCAACCTGAAGCTTATCCAAGGTTGTGGAGTTAGACGGTGTAGCCAACAAACTGCTCATGATTAATCCTGCGTGTAGAGAAAACTAAATGATAATGAGAATATATATCAATATGAATCAGCATTCAAGCTATACCACCTTCGGATATTAATTCTTAATTTAACATAATATAAATTATGCGAAATAAATCATATCAGTTTTAAACAAAACGAGATCGTAAGGTATCGCAGCACTCGGAACTAAAGATCCCAATTTTTCGGTACTAAAGATTCCAAATCATATAGTCTGCATTTTATTGGGATTTTTAGTACTGCAGACTTTTTTTGAATAGGTATTCTGTTATTAAACTGCGCCTAACTAGCTAGGTCAGATTTTCTATTTTTTCGAGTTTGTTTAGTAGCGGCTGTTTTTTCACTGTTACGTATTTCAGCTAATTGCTTCAGCCGACTTTCGGATTCCGATTTCACAAAAATCAAGGATGCCTGGAGTTCCTCCATTCTTATTCGCAAGGTCTCTAGTTCCTTGTGACTAGAATCACGACTTTGAGTGATAGCTTCAAGATTTCCTTGCAGGCTTCCAATCTGTTGCCGATATTCGCCGATAATTAACTGTAGGCTACGCAATTCGTGCTGGTATCGGTCATTTAACTCTGACGTAGACAATCTTGATTGTTCGATTTCTTTTTGCAACTTGGTCGACTGGACTCGTTCTCGGTCAATTTCCAGTAAGGCACGTGTTTCTGATGACCGGAATCGCTCTTCAGCTAGTTGCAATGCATGACGCTGTTTTTCTAATTCTTGGGTAAAGTCTTGTGTTAGCTCTTTGAGTCGCGCTTGCTGTGCACTTGCGTCAGCCTTAAATTCGAGAATTTGCAACTCTAAGCCGGCTTTTATAGAGTTTGTAGTTGTCAATTGTTGTTGCAGGTTGAGATTAAGTTCCAGCGCACGGCTTAACTCTTCAGATAAATGTTGCTTACCTAACTCAGCAATTTCCAAGGCTTTACCTACGGCTTCTTGGGATACTTTTGCAACCAAAACTGCCTCGTCGGATACTGCTCGGTAGGAAGCCAGTGAGCTTTGCGCTTCCTCTTGAGCGTTACTCCATATAGTAGCTACCAAGTCTGCTGTTGCTGTTTTTAAGGACTCTGGAAGATCTGGATGCTCAATTCGCACTCTACTTTTATCTCTTAAATTACTCCAAAACTTTGAAAGCGCATCGGCTGGCGCCGACATACTACCCCTACGAACCAACTGATACAGCTTATTAGCCGTGGGTGTAATGCTGTAACGAAAGAATAATAAAGCACAGACTTCGCGATATAAATCCTGCGTCTCAGTGAACTGTGTGCGCAGCTGATCAATTTCAGCGATGAGTTTCTTTTCACTGACAAAATCATCCATCGTGCCTCCCAAAAACAAAAAATATAATAAGTAATATAACGTATTACGTAGTATTTCGTGAATTTATTCTATAAAATATGACATTAGCTTTATAATGTCGATTAAAACTAGGCATCCACTCATCCGCACGTCGCTACCACAATGAACGATCAAAATGCCATCTTGCCGCCATCTAACGGACCCGCGCCACTGGAAAATGTGACGCTATCCACCGATTTGGACGGCAGCCACGGGGCCAACCGAGCATCCGGCAACCGCCCTCAAATCGCCGCCACCAACGACATCGATGCGATCAAGGCTTGGCTGACGCGCTTCCACGACACCAAGACGACCTTCGACAATTACCGCAAGGAAGCCGAGCGTCTGCTGCTATGGTCGACTATCCAATTGGGCAAAGCCCTGTCGTCGCTGACGCACGAAGACTTATTGATGTATCAAGTTTTTCTTGAAAACCCGCAGCCGGCAATTCGCTGGGTCATGCGCGACGGCCGAAAGTTCGCGCGCGCCCATCCCGAATGGCGACCATTCGCGGGACCGCTCTCCCCCGCCAGCCGGCGCCAGGCATTTATCATTCTTAATACTTTATTCTCGTGGCTGGTTAATGCTGGCTACTTGGCCGGCAACCCACTGTCGCTCTCGCGGCAAAAAAACAGAAAGAGCAAGCCTCGTGTTACACGGTTTCTCGAAGACAGATTGTGGGGTGAGGTGAAACTGACCATTGAACAAATGCCCAGGGGTACGGACCGGCACCGTGAGCACTATTTCCGTTTGCGCTGGCTGTTCTCGTTGATGTATCTCTGTGGCTTGCGTATCAGCGAGATCGTTGAGAGTTCGATGGGCAGCTTTTTACGCCGCCGAGACAAGGATGGTGAAGATCAGTGGTGGCTAGAGATCCTTGGCAAAGGCGACGTGCTTCGAATTGTGCCGGCGACCAGCGAATTGATGGTCGAGCTCGCGCGCTACCGTCGCGAAAAGGGGCTGAGTGCTGCACCAATCCCGGGGGAAGAAATCCCCCTACTACTTCCGATTGGCGACCAGCGGCGCCATCTCACGCGCGGCGGCTTGCATGCGATTATCAAGAAAGTGTTCGAACAAACCGCGGCGCGGCTACGCATGAAGGGTGAGGACTTTCAAGCAGATGCTGATCGGATCACAGCGGCCTCGGCGCATTGGTTACGCCATACCGCAGCGACCGATATGTCCAACGGCGATGTTGATCTATTATTCGTTCGAGATAATTTAGGGCATTCGTCGATAAGTACCACTGACATTTATTTGCATGCTCTCGACGATGAACGCCATGCAGCCACGGAGAAAAATCATAAGGTCAACTGGTGAAATTGGCGACATTAATCTACGGAACTGTTTTTTCCATCCAGGCACTTCAGCACGATGCTGCAAGCCGCTAATTTGAATCGAACTACTTATAAACTCCGTCAAGAGTGCGACCTCCCTTCGGTATCAAGAGCACAACACCTGTTGCAATGGTTTTTTTGAGAGCGGTAATTTACCTTAAAACCTGTTCAATTAGCCGCCTTCCATTTGCGCGCAGCATGTCGGCAACTTGCTCAATAGGCAATTTCCAAAGCGACGATAATACGCAGGCAATATTCCCTGCATCCCAGGGCATCAAAGAGGCTCCTGCAATTTTGCCAAACGGGCCATCACTTTCCGGCACGACGCGGTCACGCGGCATCAACGACGCCAAATTCCTTCCGTTGGCTGAAGCTAACATAGCAGGGCCTACGCTAAACCAACAACCTCCTGCCGACGCGCGCCGGAGCGCGGATGCTGAACCAGTAAACCAATGCAGAACGGCCAGCCCGAATGCGGGATGGCGCTCAAGGTAATCTAGAACTTCCGTTTCCGCAGCTCTTGAGTGGATACTAATGACACGGCCGCCAAGATTTGCGCAGCGCGAAATAACTGCGCTGAAAATCCGATGCTGCAATGCATAGGATTCCTTATATCGCGCGGAACCATCTAACCCAACCTCGCCAACCGCTACAACGGGCTCCAGTTGCTCCAACAACGTATCAAGCTCTGAAGCCTTACGTTCTGCGACTTCTGGATGTAACCCGGGCGAAACGATGAGTCGCTCGCAGGGAGGCAAAATATTTTTTGTGGCAGCGTAGGCTCTCGGGCTTGTAGTTACCAGCCACGTGAATTCGTTTTTTATCAGCGTTTCGGCATAGATTTTCCTGGCATCAGGATATAGGTCCAAATGGCAATGAAAATCCATCATTGTTGGCGCGCACTCAATATTGACCAGCTGCGCGCATTGAATATTGACCAGGCGCTTAGTTGCTGAGCATACAAGTTTGTTTCAGGTTTGTCGATCAATTATGTGTGCATTGTTTTCTCCATTTGTTGAACTCAATTTAGCCACTTAAGCACTAAAACTCCTGCCCAGAGACTTCACCAGGTTCTGCTGATATCTCAGTCTCAGGCTTGTTTAATTCCCGGCTTCTTTCTCTTGATTTAATCCGCATTTTTGCTGTGGCACTGCTATGTTTGAAACGATAGGAATCATTACCTGTTTCAATAATATGGCAATGGTGTGTCAGTCGGTCCAGTAACGCAGTCGTCAGTTTTGCATCGCCAAAGACGTTGCTCCACTCAGAGAATGTCAGGTTGGTCGTGATGACGACGCTGGTTCGTTCGTAGAGTTTAGACAGTAAATGGAACAGTAACGCACCACCCACCTGTGAGAATGGCAGGTAACCTAACTCATCTAAGATCACCAAATCCATCTGCATAAGGCTTAGGGCCATGCGTCCTTGTTTGCCTGCTGCCTTTTCTAATTCCAAGGCATTCACCAGTTCAATCGTTGAGAAGAAGCGCACTCGCTTTCCATGTTGCGTAATACCGGAGACCGCCAGTGCTGTTGCCAGATGGCTTTTACCTGTGCCAGTGCCACCAATCAGCACCACGTTGTGCGCAGCCTCTGTGAAGGCTAACGTGGCCAACTGTTCGATCAGCTTTTGGTCTACTTTGGATTGGCTAAAATCGAAATCAGCTAGGTGGCGATGAATCGGAAATTTGGCAACGTGCAACTGATAACGGATCGAACGCATCGCTCGATCCGTCGATTCCGCTTCTAACAAGTGTTGAATGAGCCATTCCGATGTACTCACGGACGCGGTACTCTGTGCTGTTAAATCGGTATAGGCAGTTGCCATTCCATATAACTTGAGTGATTTAAGTTCACTGATGATGTTAAACATGCTGATTCTCCTGATGTAAGCTGTCGTAGCGACTTGCATCGGCTACCGGCTCTTCGATTAATTGCAAGCTTGTGGCGACGGGGTCAGGACGATCGCCCTGACTTAATCGCACCAATACGTTAGTGATGTGTTCAACACTGGTTGCACCGGACTCCAGCACTAGTTCTACTGCCACAATGACGGTATCAAGGCCATGGTGCGGGATAGCCGCTAACACTTGAGCCATGACGCGATCACCACCGGCACGGCGTAGCAAGGTGGTTTGCAATTTGATTAAAGGCGCCGGCATCAATGCAAAGGGTGCACCGTTTCGTAAGACACCGGGCTTTCTTTCTGCCAGAAGGATGTAATGCTGCCAGTCATAGCTGGTCTGATCACGTCCAAATAGTCGTAGATGACATGCAACCCTCTCATTCTCAGCGTAGACGGCAATCTGTTCTGAATACAGATGAACACTGACCATGTGATTGGCCAAATAGCACGGTACTGAATAACGATTACGGTGGACATGAACTAAGCAAGTAGAAGAAACCCGTGCTACGAGTTCGACATAGCCATCGAAGGGTGTTGGCATCGGCATGAGTTGGGCTTGCTCATGTTCCAGCACGTCGGCGACGGTCAACTCAGGGTAATCCGGATGGCGGCATTCACTCCAGAGTAACTTGCAGCGTACCGCCAGCCATGCATTGAGTTCCGCAAAGCTGCCGAAGCGTTCCTGTCTGGCGTCGTTCCAGATACGACGGCGACTATCCTGGACGTTCTTCTCAACAATACCTTTCTCCCAGCCAGACGCCACATTGCAGAAGTCGGGGTCAAACAAGTAATGGGCTGTCATTGCAAAGAAGCGTGCATTGACGATACGACCTTTGCCTTTCATGACTTTATCGACAGCGGTCTTCATGTTGTCATAGATACCGCGCCGTGCAATACCACCCATGGCAGTAAAGGCGCGAGTATGGGCATCGAAGAGCATTTCGTGGCTTTGCGTCGGATAAGCCACCAGCCAAAAGGCACGGCTGGCGCACAGCTTAGTGTGTGCTACAAGGATTTTGCGATGAATGCCACCAATGACAAGCAGCTCCTCACTCCAGTCAAACTGGAATGCTTCGCCGAGTTGAAACTTCAGTGGAACGAAGGCAGATTTACCAGTGACTTTGGCAGCTTGGTCACGCCAGGCGTAAATGTAACGGTTGACACCCGAGTAGCTACCGGTGAACCCTGCTTGCTGGAGTTCCTTAAATAGCATAAGCGCAGTACGACGTTCTTTTTTAGGTCGATGGCTGTCGGTTTGTAGCGCTAACTGAATGAGGGATGCAAAGGGAGCTATTTTACTGACAGTCGGAGGCCGGGCATACTTCGGCTCAGTCCCTTCGGCTTCTTTAAGCCACTTCTTGATGGTATTGCGCGACAGGCTGGTTCGTCGCTGAATTTCGCTAATGGATAGCCGTTCTCGGTAGAACAGCCGCCTGACCTTAGAGTACATTCCCATGGTAATCACCTTGAATTCCCTCGCAGTCAAAACTGCAAGGATAGGTTAATTTACCTGGTCAATATTCAGTGCGTATAACTGCGTTTATCTGGTCAATATTGAGTGCGCGCCAACAATGACAATACTCATTCACATCTTGCTTATGCAGGATGGGATCAGCGCTGGTATCAATACAATCGTAAGCGCCACGGCGTGGGTATAGATTTAGGCTACCAACCTGATGCAAAAAATAGTTACTACGTTAGAGCCTTTGATGCAGGTTATACAGAAACTGTGTTGCGCCAAAGATTAACCATTACCCCTGATGGCAATCCGGTTCAAACGGCGACAGGATTTATCGATGGCTTGAGTGTCAATGGATTCGATAAGACACTACGGCAAGAAAAAGAAACGATTAATAATCAGGTTTTTGTGCTCGGCGGTAAAAATCAATTTGACGAAAAAATTCTCGATTACCGTATCGGTATGACTAAAGGTTCGTACGACAAAAAGTACGATTACAATTCTGACTTTAACTATACTCCGGCTGCTGGAACGCCATTCATTATTGGCTCGACAACGGTCACTCCACCAACCATTAGCTACAATAATTTGGGCACGGGAAACACTCCATCGTTCGGAGTAAACGGCGCCGACTACCTTAATCCTGCGAACTACAATTTAGTTAAATTTCAAAATAGTACACAGAATATTTCAGATAAAGAATGGTCAGTCGCAGGGAATTTAAAGCTACCAGTCAAATGGGGCAACTTCGACTCAGAAAGTGTAAAAACAGGTGTAAGTGCAAGATTACGCACACGTGAAGTAAGGGGGCAACCCTACTCCTATAACGGAATTCCCTCGATATCAATGTCAAACGCCTCATATGGCCCAGGAATTACTTTTTATGATGGCGCATATCAAAATGGACCACAATTAAGTCCTGATTTGCTACAAAATCAGCTGGCAGCTAAACAAACCATCAGTGACGATAACCTTACGAATGCAGCGCTTCAGTATCAAAAAGATAAAGAGGACGTTTATGCCGCGTATGGACAATATCAAATGACCTTGGGGAACGTAGGAATTATTACGGGCTTACGGTTTGAAAGCACTCGTGGAACATATGATGCAAATGCTAAAGGTGTTGATGCAAACGGCAATGCATTTATTTCTCCAGTTAGCCAAAGCAAATCTTATACAAATTTCTTCCCGAGCATTCAAGCACGTATCGAACTAAATAAATCGTTGCTATTACGCGCTGCGTACTCATCCACTATCGCTAGACCTGGTTTCAATCAGGTGAATGCCTCGTTAAATATCGATCCCAGTGCGAATACCGTGTCTCAAGGAAATCCCTCACTAAAGCCAGTCACGGCAAATTCGTTTGACGTCTCTTTAGAACAGTATTTGCCTAACTCTGGAATCCTATCTCTTGGGATATTTGACAAAGAAATTAGTAATTACATCGCGAATAACCTGACAAATCAAACCTTCCCCAATAATGGATTATTTGCAGGCTTTGTCGGAGTTGCTCACGTCTATTCCTATGCCAACACTGGAAAATCACGCGCGACAGGATTGGAGTTCAATTATGAACAACGCTTTAAGCAATTACCCGATGTATGGAGTGGGCTTGGCGTAGGCACCAACTACACCTATGTAAATTCTCGCTTTGAAATCAGGCCAGGCGAATATTCGAGTATGCCGTCAACCTCTAAGCAGACTGCTAACGCTAATATTTTTTATGAGAAAAAAGGGTTTAATTTACGTTTAGGCGCTTACTATGTTTCACGTAATTTATGGGCAATAGGTGGCAGCAGCGCGACAGACGTTTTCTCTGAGCCACGCACTTCTGTGGACTTCGGTAGCTCTTACGATATTAACGACAATGTCTCAATTTATTTTAATGCTAAAAATTTGACGAACACGCCATTGAAATTTGTAGAGGCAAGCTCTAATCGTACCATTCAGCGTGAATTTTACGGCGCGACTTATCAACTTGGCTTAAATATTAACTACTAAGTACAGGAAATATATATGAACTTTCGACCAAAAAAGAGTGCTATCTGCACCGGAATAATCGCGACGATTTGCTTAATACAACAACCATCTTATTCTGCTGAAAAAAACTTCGCAGTGTTACAAAAATGGTCCTTAGGTTCTGTAAGTAAATGGGACTATACGGATATTGACCCAGTCCGGCACCGCCTGTTTGTTACCAGAGGTGACCGGGTTGAAGTGTTTGAATTACCAAGCGGAAAACTAATTGATCAGATTCCGAGCACGATGGGAGTTCATGGCGTAGCATTTGCAGAGGATCTGAAATTAGGTTTTACCAGCAATGGCAAGACAAATTCGGTAACGGTATTTGATTTAGACACGCTGAAGGTAAAGCAAGAGATTAAAGTCGACGGCGTTAATCCTGATGCCATATTGTACGAACCTAATTCCAAAAAATTATTCGTATTTAATGGAAAAACTGCCAATGTGACAGTGATTGACGGCACCAGTATGAAAGTTATCGCAAGCATTCCCACTAACGGCAGACCTGAGTTCGCAGTTAGTAATAACGCAGGTAAGATTTTTTTTAATATTGAAGATAAATCCCAACTCAATGCGATTGATGTCGCTACGAATAAACTGATCTCCAGCTGGCACTTAAAAAATTGTGACGAACCTACTGGTTTAGCAATCGACATTCCGAATGATCGCTTATTTTCAGTTTGCCAAAATAAAGCAATGATAGTTACCGATGCAAAAAATGGAAAAGTAATTGCAGAGGTTACTATTGGCGAGCATCCAGATGCAGTCATCTACGATCAGGAAACTGCAACGATTTTCTCTTCTAACGGCGATGGAGGGGGATCTTTAACGGTCATTAAACAGTTGGACAGTGATCACTACAAAGTACTGGACAATGTAGTCACTGCTCAAGGTGCAAAGACTATGGCAATGGACAAGAAAACTAAAGTCATTTATTTACCGACAGTGGTGGACAAGCAATTTTTAGTGCTCTCAGTCGGTAATAAATAGAGGGCATATCTTAAGTACGGAAAAGTATTTTTTGGATCTGAATTATAGGAAGATATTTGACTTTAGCAGTCAAATATCTTCACATCCAAAGTCAATCTATTACAAATTTAGTTGGAAGAAACGGTGATTAGCGTAAATGATTCAGGCTTCAATTTTGGACGCTGATTTTCTGAAGCCTTAGCCGGTACGTCTAACTCTGCTGCAACAAGGTAAATATTGTGCGATACGGTATCGAGTGCCATTGTTCTTGCAGTCACCATCGTCTTTACAGTCTGCTTAGTGACATAAGTATTTTTTGCGTCGACACCAACAACTGTTAAGGTTCCATCGCCATTAGAGCTAAATGCAAGCTGACGTTCCTGATCATAAACAGTAGCGTCACTTCCCTTACCAATAGTAGGAGAACCTATAATTTTTCCAGTTTGCCCATCAACGATAGCCATCTTTTGATTGTGGCAGCCGGCGAACAGCATTCCATGCTGCATATCGATAGATAGTCCAGCGGGTTCATCGCAGACAGAAGACAAATCAATCTTTTTCAAAACATTCATTTTTTGAGTATCAATCGAGACTAATTGATTTTTATCCTCAACATTAACAAACAATTTTCCTTTACCGTCAACAGCTGTAAATTCTGGTTTACCTTCCAGCATAATAGTGCCAAGTATTTTTTGGGATACGGCGTCAATCACAGTTAAATTCATTGACTCACCATTTGCGACAAATACACGCTGACTAAAAGAATCAAAAATAATTGCATCTGGCTTTTTTCCTACTGAAACGGTGCCTACTATTTTGAGTGAGGATAAATCAAAAATAGTTACCGAATTATCTTTCCCATTACTAGTGAATCCTTTATTTAACGCAGGCGCTAACGCTACACCATGAACACCGTTCGTATTCGGGATCGTTGCTGTAACAGTCTTTGTACCCAGATCAAATACATCAACGTGATCTCCTCTAGTAATAAATAGTCTTTGGTGATCAGCGTCAAATGTTAAATAATCCCATTTAATATCACCATCCAAATGCTGCATATTGGTTACACGATAGTTCAAATCAGTCGCCATAGCAGGTGCTATAAAAACTGCAGCAGTAACTATTGAAAGCAGTACAAATGCGGTCGATACCATCGTATTTTTTTTAGTCATAGTAAGCATTTCGATTTCCTTTTAAAGTTAGGGCGCGTGTTTGTCACGCATCGTATAAAACACCACTGGCATAACCAATAACACTAGTGGCAATTGAAAAATAAGGCCTGAAATAATGGCGATGGCTAAAGGCTGTTGCATCTCTGATCCCTGTCCGATCGCAAACGCCAATGGAAGTAAAGTCAAAATCGCTGCGATCGTCGTCATCGCGATCGGGCGCATGCGGTTAATACCTGCATGTATCATTGAAGCGAGCAGATCTTCTTGCGTAATTAGATCTTGTTGTTCAGAAAAATAGAAAATGGCGACTTCGGTCACCATTCCGATAATCATTGTCATACCCATCATCGCGGAAATATTCAATTCTGTATGGGTAATCCAAAGACCAATAAATACCGTCGATACCGCGAGCAAAGCAGTCAACAAAATAGCAATCGCCAGACGGAAACTTTCATATATAAACAAAAGTAATAGAAAGACTAAGGTACTTGCCGCAGCAAAAACCGAAAGTAATCCCTGGAAAGCAATTTGCTGTTGCTCATATAGCCCACCTAATTGATAGTAGCTACCTTGTGGAAGTAGATTTTTTTGAGCCATCACTACTTTTACGTCTGCAATAACCGAACCAAGATCTCTGCCACTAATCCGTCCGGTGACAGCGATCATTCGTTTCAGATTTTCACGTGCGATCTGAGGTTGGCCTGTGACAGCAATGATGCTAGCTACCCGACTTAATGGAAACATATGTCCATCTGGTGCTCTGACCAACAGACTCCTCAAATCGGTGTCAGTATTTCTTATCGACTTAGGAACCCAAACACGAACGCCAATGGTTTTTATGCTATTGGCTACCTGGGTTGCAACATTACCGTTTAATGCTGTGTCTATACTTTTTGTCACGGTATCAATATCCATTCCCTCGACTGCGGCCTTGACTTGATCGATATGTATTTCAAGTGCATCACCCGCGGGATTGATACCGTTTTTCACATCCACAACACCTTGAATTTTTGAGATGGCATCAGCAACTCTGGCGGCAATTACTCCTGATTGATTCGGACTGGCTAAAAATAACTTAATTTCAATTGGCTGAGGTACAGCGGTCAGATCTCCGATTAAATCTTCCATTAACTGAGCCATTTCAATCTTTAGCCCAGGAACCTGATGCTCTACTTTGGTACGTATATCGTCCATCACTTCCTCTACCGGACGACGTGGAAAAGGCTTCAGACGTACGAAAAAATCGCCTTGATTAGCCTCACTCAAACCACCGCCAAGACCCGTACCGGTACGTCTGGAATAAGTTTCTACATCTGGGGTTGCTCTGACAATTTCTTCAACCTGGACTAGCAAACGATCTGTTTCTGTCAATGCAGTTCCGGGAGCACTTTGATAATCAAGTACAAAACCACCTTCGTCCATGGATGGCATAAAGCCCGATCCAACATGTTGAAAAGCAATCCAACCTAATAAAGCCAAAGGTAGAACACCAAACAAAATCAGGATTGGTCGAGTAAGAAGAGTATGTAAAAGCTTTTCATATCTAGTATGCATCCAACGAATCAAGTGCGTTTCAACTTTGTGGTCGGCATCCTTTGAGTTTAAGAATTTATCGGCAAGTAGCGGGACCGCCAACCATGTGACTAGGAACGAAATAAACAGAGCCGCAGCCATCGTCAACGACAGTGCCTTAAAAAAAGCCCCGGTGACACCAGTCAAAAAAGCCAACGGAACAAAAATAATTAGTGTGGATGCGCTAGAGCCAGCTAGTGGCCGAATAAACTCCAAAGCGGCGGCCATGACCCGCTCATGCATCTTGCTATTATTGTCTTGTAATCTACGGATGATATGTTCGATCATGACAATTGCGTCATCGATGATTAGACCCACTGCCGCGGCCATTCCACCTAAAGTCATAATGTTGAAACTCATCCCTAATACATAGAATAAGACAACGGTAGTTGATAAAACGGCTGGAACAACTACGATAGCGATCAACATTACTTTGATGTTGCGCAGAAAGAAAAGTAAAACCAGTGCGGATAATGCCACCCCGATTAATACCGCATCGCGTACGCTAGATGCAGAGGCCAATACCAATTGGCTCTGGTCGTACCAGTTCGATATTTTTATTCCGGCGGGTAACTGCGCTTGGAATTCATTAAGCTTTTTTTTGACGTCTGCTGCAATCTGCACGCTATTACTGCCAGGTTGCTGATAAACAGAAAATAAGACGGCATTTTTTCCATCAGCAGTCACACGTGTCCATCCGGGAACAGTTGATTGCTCAATCGTTGCAATGTCACTTAGATGCACTATCCCATTCGATTGATTTTTTATAATGCTATGTCGAATTTGCTCAATGTTTTCAAATCGGCTATTAGCAATAGCCAAATATAATTTATAGTGATCTTCTAAACGTCCTACCGCACTGATGACATTGGTACTAGCGAGCATTTTAGAAACATCGTCAAACGTCAAATCAACCGATTTTAGTTTTATCGGATCGATAGTTACCCTATATTCCTCAACACTACCGCCTAAAACCTGTACCCGTGAAACACCATCAATACTCGATAACAAGGGTCTGAGATCGTATTCTGCAAGATCGCGTAATTGGGTAGACGTAAGGCTGTTTGTCGTCAAACTATAGGCAATGATGGGGAAAACGGTAGGATCCATTTGCCGCGTCGATACGAGTGTGCCTTGGGGTAATTGCACGGATATTTGCGCAATGGCAGCATTGATCTGCAAAGCAGAGGAAGCCATATCTCTTCCCCAATCAAAATTGACCGAAATTTCTGCAGATCCTCGACTAGTCGTAGAACGAACATTGCGTACGCCGGGTACACGTCGTACAGCCTCTTCAACAGGTCGGGTTACTAACATTTCCATCTGCTCTGCTGGTTGATCTCCCGCATCTAGTGCTACAACAACTCTTGGAAAATCGACGGTTGGAAATAAAGATACTGGCAGTTTTAATGCTGCAATAACGCCCGCAAGAGCGAGTATTAGTAATAAAAATAGTATCGACCGACGATGGGATTGTGTCCAGGTAATTGCGCTCATCGCCCAACCTCACGAACCGACATTCCATCTTGTAATTCGTAATTGCCCAGCACAACTACTGGAATTGAAGGATTTAGATTTCCGTTGACGCCATAAGTATTGGAAGTTTCAATCACTTTTGTCACAGGGACACGATGTGCTTTTCTGTCTGAAATCTGAAAAAGATAGGCGCCTTTGTCGTCACTCAATACGGCTTGTCTTGGGATTTCCCATACAAGATTGTTCCCGATATGAATTATTCCTTGTACACGCATGCCTGGAATGAGAGCTGAATTTACTTTTGCGGGTAAATCGGCAAAAGCGTTAACTAATTGGGTTTTTGAATCAACCAGATTTTGTACATCACCTATTTTTACGGTAGAAATTTTCGACACGTCTTGGACAGAAGTAACGTTCACCGACATACCCGATCTGATCAAACGGCTTTGCGCAGGTTCAATCCCTAATTGAATTCTTAAAGTATCTGTGCGCCCGAGCTGTAATATCCCACCTCCTGCAGGAATGCGCTCTCCTTGAGCTACTATTAGGTTCACTATAACCCCGTCAAATGGGGCTGGTATTTTTAAATTTGTGACATTGCCCCCTAATTTTTTTTGTGTCAGAAAATTGGACTCGGCATCATCTAACTGTTTTTTCGCCGTATCCAACTGAGATTGCGTAGCCAGTTGAAGTGAAGCTAAATCCTCTATTCTTCGAAGTTCATTAGCAGCAAATTTTGCTGAAGTTAACGCCTGCGCATATGACGCTTGAGCATTTGGGTCCGTCGACAAAATCGCAAGTGTTTCACCCTGACGTACTTGCTGACCAACGATCACCAGTATTTGGCTAACTTGTCCTGCTTGTGGGACGTTGATAGTGCTCACTTTTCCTGTAACAACCTCCCCGAACGTAGTCAATGTGCGGTCTAAGGATTGTTGATTCACTATTTGTGTTCTGACTAAAACACTGGGAGCCTCCTCGACCTTATCGGCAACTTCTGCCGTCTTCTGCGCGTTACCATTGAGTTTAAATAAGGCCAATGTAATTATTACCGCAACGCCCGCAATCAAGCCGGAAAATAGAATTTTTGGTCTCATGGGTGCTTGCTTTTTAGAGAGGTTGTGAAAGGCAGGTCGCCGCCAATTAAGGTCTGCAACGCAACTCTTTGTTCGAGAATATTTTCCTGAAGATTAATTTCCTCAAGTTGTTTTGCTAGTAAAGCCGCATGAACATTTGCATAACTAAGGGAATCGATATTTTTATGCTGTAATGCAATCTCCGAATTTTTAGATGCGACGGAAAGCTGCGCTACCCCTATCTTTACTTGTTGTAACTGCCGTTCATTAATTTGTTGATCATCCAGAATTTTATGAACATCGTTATTAGTAATATCCAGACGTTGCTGATATTCGTCATACAGCTTTTGCCGTGTCGCTTTTTCAATAGCAATGACGCCTCGATTCCGGTTCAAAATCGGTAACGATAAAGTGAGCCCGACACCATTTGAATAAATGCCACTAGAGTCTCGTGCGCGAGTCAACCCGAGATTTAATGAGGGGAACTGAGCAATTATCGCAGCACGGTAGCGCTGATCTTGCGCGTGGTAACCTGCTTCTAACGCCATCAGATCAGGGCGCCTTTCAGTGACTTTATCTAGCGCTATAAGAATCGCTTTTTCGTCTAAATCCGGTAGTGATACTGTATCCTGCAGAACAACAATCGTCTCTGGTTTTAATCCTAATAATGTATTTAATTCGTGTCGGTATTGATTCGTCTGCCGCTCTAAATCATTTACTTGTTTCTGTACATCCTCAAGTGCAGTTAAGTTGGGAGTGACCATGTCACTGATTAAAAGTCCTCGACTTAACGCCATGTTCGTTCGTTCATAACGATCAGAAAATAGTGCTTGATTGTATTGAAGGATTTCTTTTGATTTTTGTCCCTGTACTAATTTGACATAAAGTAGTCGAGCCTGCGACACGACCTGCCACTCTTGCCATAGAAGATTAAGATCTGTTTTTCTTACTTCGGCTTGAGCCGCAGACAATATCGATGATCGAGTAATCAAGGCACTGATATCAAAACTAAGGCCATAACTAAATGCTTTAGTCGAACCTGGTCCAGCGGAGTTTGATAAATCGCCACTCAAGGCTAACTGAGGATCTGGCAATAATCCTGCGGCGAAAGCTTGTGCTTGCACGATACCAGCGTCGTCTCGTCCTATCTTCAGATCCGAATTATTCAATACAGCGATAATCGCCACATCCGTCATACTTAAGCGCTCTGCCGACTGAAACGGATGTGTTCGCTGCTCAGCAACTGGCAATGACTTGAAATTCGTAGTTAAATGAGATGGGTACTCTTGTGTCGAAAAATCTTTGGCAAGTGGCATTGGTTGATAAGTTGCGCAAGCAGTTAGTAAGCTGCACAGTAAGGCCACGTAATATCTTCGCATGAGGTTTGTTCTATATAAGACTAGGAAAATAGATATTTAGTTATAAAACAGCGCTGAGAACTAATTTAAGTAACTACATCATAATTTCTGAATTCTTAAATAATCCTTAAGCCATCCAACAATATTCTTACTAATACTGTTTGTGTTCATGTTAAGTAGCTTTTAAGACTCGCTGCACTACAATCGGCAACACAATTTTTATCTAAAAGGGAATCTAGGTGCGCGTGCTATTAATAGAAGACGACAGGATGATTGGAGAAAGTGTTGAGGAAGGTCTAAGAGCTGAACATTATGCTGTTGACTGGGTGCGCGATGGTGTGAGTGCATCAATGGCGCTATCGAATGACGTATATGACGTTGTCCTACTGGATCTGGGCTTGCCGAAAAAAGCAGGCTTGGAAGTACTTAAAGATTACCGTAAGCAAGGCGGAGCTACTCCTGTACTGATTCTAACTGCGCGGGATACTACAGCTGAACGTATTTTAGGTTTAGACATCGGTGCTGATGATTATTTGATTAAACCATTTAATCTAGATGAGCTATTTGCCCGTATTCGGGCAATATTGCGACGGAACGCAGGACGCCCTCAGCCTACTATTTATTGCCGAGGGGTTAGGTTAAATCCCGCAAGTCATACGACAACTTTGAACGGTGAGCCTCTGCAATTGTCTTCCCGCGAATTCGCCTTATTACAAGCTCTCATGGATCCACCGGGACAAGTAGTTTCCAAATCACGATTAGAAGAAAAACTGTATGGCTGGATGGAAGAAGTTGAAAGTAACACTGTTGAAGTTTACATTCATCATCTCAGAAAAAAGCTAGGGGTTGATTTTATAAAAAATGTTCGTGGCGTTGGCTACATCGTGCTTGATCAGCCATGAGAACCATACGTCAGCAATTACTCTTATGGTTATTTGGCGGGGCATTTGTCTGCTCAATTATCGCAGGAAGTGCACTTTTTCTAAAAATAAGGGAGGAAGCTAGCGAATTATTTGACGCACAATTAAAGCAAGTGGCGGGTTCACTGCCGGTCCCGATTGCAGCAGGTAGTAATGATAATATCGATGGTGGACCAGAGGAAAAGGTCGTACTCCAGGCATGGGACTCCAAGGGGCATTCCGTCTATTCGTCTGATCCTGAATCTATATTACCTTTATATCCAGCGTTAGGATTTAAGACGGTCACCATCGGTGATGAGCAATGGCGTGTGTATAGCCGGACGAAGCAAAATTTAATGATACAAGTCGCACAACCAACTCTGGTGCGTCAGACCCTAGCTGCGAGAATTGCTTTTCGATGCTTACTTCCCTTCCTCATTTTAATTCCTATACTGGCATACTTCATATGGATAGCAGTAGGTCGCAGCTTGCTACCGTTGACGCAATTTGCCTATGCAGTAATGAGCCGATCACCTGATGCTTTACAACCGCTTTATTTAGATGGACTATCACCAGAGGTAGTTCCCGTCGCTGAAGCATTAAATGATTTATTAAAGCGCCTTGATATCGCATTGACGACACAACGAGCTTTTATCGCTGATGCTGCACATGAGCTAAGAACTCCTATAGCGGCATTGAAGTTACAACTACAGTTGGTAGAGCGCGCTGTTGGCGAAGATCAACGATTAATCGCATTTAATAAATTACATGAGCGGCTGGATAGGACTAGTCATTTAGTCCATCAATTGCTCACTTTGGCACGTCATGAACCTAGACGAGAACAACTGTTATTTCATGACCTCAGTCTGCAGAAATTAGCTGAGAAAGTCGTCGTTGATTATTACCCATTGGCAGCGACCAAAAATATCGAATTTGGTATGGATTTTGATCCCTTGACACCCAGTATCCGTGGAAATATGGATGACCTCAATATACTCTTGAATAATATTGTAGATAATGCTTTACGCTATACCCCAGTTGGTGGACGTGTTGATATTAGTGTGAAGTACCAAAATAATAAATCAATTATTCGTGTGGTAGATAATGGGCCAGGAATTAGTCCTGAAGACCGCAGCCGAGTTTTTGACCGATTTTATCGTTGCGATGGAGTTGAACCTTGGGGAAGTGGCTTGGGATTGGCGATTGCGAAAAGTATCGCTGATATGCATTCAGCCAGAATCGAGTTTGACAATAATCCGCTTGAACAAGGCTTGATCGCTACAATTATTTTTAGTTAATTGACGGATAAAAATATTTTTTAAAAAACTCACACTTTACTTCGTAGATGAGTTTTTTTGTGGTGTTTGACATCCTCGCCGACCTGAAGGTCGGCGATTCCTACGGCGCTCAAACAAAAACTGCTTGAGTCGCTTCGGTGGGTTCCTGCTTCGCAGAGCGGCCTGATTGCACCGACTCTCCACTGGCTAACAAGCGGTATCCCCGCTCTAAAACATTGATCGCGCCGACCACATCGGCGTTATTTTCGTAACCGCAATCGACACACAGGAATTTGGCTTGTGTTTGCCGATTGTCTTTCGATATATGACCACAACAAGGGCAAGTGCGACTAGTGTTGTGTGGCGGAACGGCCAGAAGCATGCCGCCGTTCCACGACACCTTATACTCCAGTTGTCGTCTAAATTCACCCCAGCCCTGGTCGAGAATGGCGCGATTCAGGCCGGACTTTTGACTGACCCGTTTGCCGTGCTGTTCGCTATTGCCCTTGGAAGACCTGGACATGTTCCGTACCTGCAAATCCTCAATGCATACGAGCGCGTGGTTTTGGCTGATCGTCGTTGTGGCTTTGTGCAGGAAGTCTTTCCGGGCGTTGGCAATGCCGGTGTGAATCTGCTGGACACGGGCTCTCGCCTTCTTCCAGTTGTTGCTGAACTTGACCTTGCGGCTCATGCGGCGCTGATAACGCGCAAGACGTTGCTGATGCTTCTTGAAGCTGTTGAGCGGTGTGATATAGCTCTCGTCGCTCATGGTGGCGAACCGGGCAATGCCGACATCGATGCCGATCGCGCTTGTCGCTGTCGGCAAAGGCTGATCAACCTCCCGCTCGGTTTGAATCGACAGGAACCACTTGCCACCCGTGGACGACACGGTAATGTTCTTGGCTGTACCAAGGATGTCGCGGCTGTTCCGATAGCCAATCCAGCCCAACTTGGGCAGAAACACGCGGCTATTGGCCTGATCGATCTTGAACTGTTTTGAATCCGGGTAGCGGAAGCTGTCGCCCACTCCCTTTTTCTTGAAGCGCGGGAAGTCGGCGCGTTTAGCGAAGAAATTGGTGTAGGCCCGCTCCAAATCTTTGAGCGCTTGTTGCAGAGGATGCACAGGCGCATCGGCCAGCCATAGTGTTTCAGGGGCGCTACGCCATGCTGTGAGCGATTTGCACAGGCCAGCATAGCCCAGCTTTCTTTCGCCCTGTTCGTACAAGGCTTTTTGCATCGCCAGCGTCTTGTTAAACACAAAGCGACATGACCCGAAGAATCGGCGCATGTCGCGCTGCTGTTCCCCATTGGGCTGTAGCTCATATTTGTAGGCTTGAAGGCGTTGCATGATTAGATTATATTTGGTCTATGACAGAAAACAATGATATTCGTAGGGGTAGACACTGCGTTTTTAAAATGCACGTGCATTTGGTCTTTGTGGCGAAATATCGCCGTAAAGTGTTTGATGGCGATGCCGTCCAGCGGCTTCGCGCTATCTTCGGCAATGTCTGCGCTGACTTCGATGCGCATCTCATCGAGATGGACGGCGAAGACGACCATGTTCATCTGCTCGTGGAATACCCGCCAAAGGTGGCAGTGTCGGCGCTGGTGAACAGCCTAAAAGGGGTGTCTAGTCGGTTACTGCGGAAAGACCGGCCTGATATTCGTGATCGATACTGGAAAGGCGTATTGTGGTCGCCCTCCTATTTTGCATCGTCCTGCGGCGGCGCTCCGATCAGCATCATTCGGCAGTACATTGAGCAGCAAAATACACCCCATTAAACCAAAAGCAAGGACGGCTGCGCCGTTCGCGCTATCCTTCCCCGCCCAAACTCGACGGCTTCACCTAAAGGTTGCTGCGCAACCGGTCGCTTGGACGAGGCTTGTCGCGCATCTGGTCAAAAATACTCTTTACGTAACCTGTTTTCTGATTTTTGGTTCAAACCTAACTCAGAGCGGCGTATCCTCACCAAGCTTCTAATGTGAGGATGATGCGGCTGCGTCACCGGAACCCCAATAATCAACGAATACTAAATTGTTTAAGTTACGCTGGCGCTCCCAGCCTTCTAGTTCCAGCATCGGTTTAAGACAGAATTGTTCAACATGACTCAGATAGATAATCACCATTGGCTTTCCTCTTGGAGGGAAAGGGAAAGGCCCGATAAGAACGAAAAAAAGAAATACTAATCAGTTCGAATATTAAACCTAAGTTGTCTATACATCCGAGAGTAGCATCTATCAATCCTGCTTACGTTTTACTGAAGCATGTGCGCATGTAATCGTTCCACAACAATTTCGCTCTTGTTGTCATCTAAATTTTTCGTATCTCTAAAAGAGAAAAGGTTAAAACTATTCTTTCAGCTATTGTTGATCATAATCAAAACTCTCGGCTTTAGATTTTTTTGTCGTACCGAACGAATAATTAAACCCAATATATGCAACCCTCCCATATTGGAATCGATCATAGGTTGTCTGAAACTGTGAGGTATTAAGGTACCTAATCTGCCGCTGCCCGTTGAACAAGTCGGATATTGTCAGTATCAAAGATAAGTTGGGTTGTATACGTCGCTTATATCCAATATTAACAAGATTTAGTGGCGCAATATACCCCTGCGGAGTTAACTTTTTATCAGTGCGGCTAAACGATAATTGAGCAGTATCAATAGTAGTGGGTCGGTAGTCTAGGTTGGCTTTTAGATTTATGCCAGTCACTGATTGCAAAGATGAAATGCCCGCTCCGAGGGTATCCACCTGGGTATAGAACAAATTACTACTTAGGCGATACGACAGAGTATGCGACAGCGGTCCATCGGCCAGCAACTCAACTCCAGCAGATTTACTAAGAGGCAGGTTCGCTGCTTGGGTAAGCCGAACATTCGGTGCCACCAATGTGGTCACTACAGTAAATCCGTTTTTAATCTGTTTTAGATAGCCTGAAATAGCAAAATTCTGTGTGTCCGTTTCTATTTTATAGCCTGCTTCTAGCGACTGACTTTGCTGTGGTTGCAAGTTGGCATTTCCACTGCGGAGATTTTGAGGATCACGGAAATCAATATATGGATTCAAGTCTTCTGGGTCGGGGCGCGATAGCCGTCGGCTGTATGCAGAAAATACGGTTGAATGTTGGTCTAGTTTTCGTTCAAGATGCAGACTCGGATATAGCCCGAAATAATTTTGTTTATTGATCTGGTTGGATGTCAGCTGATCACCTTCGCTTTGTGTCTGCTCGACGCGTAGACCCGCAAGAACGTCAGTCGCATTCACCATTTTTTGGTAAGAACCGTATATTGCTTGAATGGTTCGTTGATAATCAAATTGGTTTTTCAATACCGAGGTGGTTGTTAACAATCCTGTTGTAGGATTAATATCGTTTCCTGAAAAATCAATTCCATTACTGTCATGACGCAGACTATAACCTAACTTAATTATCGTCCCCTCTGCGGGTGAAGTTCGGTAATCAGCGCTGAAATCATCTGTAATAAAGTAGTGGTTTTGCGCTATTTGATTTCCACCAATTTGACCAACTGGTATCTGATAACTAGTAGCTAGAAGATAGCGTTCGCGCTCTTTGTCGGTTGATCGGTGTAAAATGATCGCCAGAGTCTCCTCAGGCGACGTAAGTATTGTTTTATAGCTCAAACGCTGTTCGCCGCTGAGACTCCATTCGTGACCATCGCTGTGGCCGGATGAATCACTGGTAATACTACCGTTTGAAAGCACAGATGTGCTTTGAGAATCGTAATTACGCCGACCGCTACGCTGTCGTAGTCGAAAATCGAAGTCAAGTAACTGCTTCTCGTCGACACGATAGTTGATAGCTCCTTTTAAAGACGGATTAAGACGCCGCGCATTTTCGTGAAGGTCTTCTGCGCTGAAACCGGTTGCGGCGCCTTCCTGTCCTAAGGTTGTCGTTGTCGATACAATGCGACGCTGTCGCTGATCTTCACGAAATCCTATTCCGCCTGAAATATTAAGGTTGCTAGCATTGAATGCGCCGCTGATATCACTGACAACTCTTCCTTGATTTCCAGCATTGAGCGCAAAAGCGCCGAAGGATCCAGGTTGTCTGTTGCGTTTTGTAATGATGTTGATGACGCCCGCCGTTCCCTCGGATGCGAACTCAGCGGGTGCATTCGTCATCACTTCAATTTTTTCGATATCACTTGCGGAGTACTGTGACAATCCTGCACCAGCATTTGATCCAGATAGCTGCGAAGAAGCTTTCCCGTCAATCAAAATAACCACCTTACTGTCCCCTCTAAGGGCTACATTGCCGTCACCATCCACCTGAACCGATGGGATTGTATTTAAGATGTCAGCAGCGCTACCTGAAATGCTTTGTAAATCGTTCGCAACGTCATATACCTTTCGATCAATATCAATTTGTGTACGCTTTAATTTTGAGTTGATATTTACGGTAGGAATATTATTATCGGTCGGTATCTTTGAAGTAGGCGCATTTGATTCCGTCGTTGATCTCTGCTGTTGGTCGGGCGGCTTTTGAATGGACTCACTTTCCTTGGAAAAAGCAGATGAAGAGAGGATCGTCGATAATAAAAGTAAAGCAGAGAATGGATTCAATCTCAACAGCATTGAATAACTTTCATTGGAATACTGCGTAGTATTAATATGCATGTTCTAGTGAGCCGGCGATTATTAGACCGAGATGAGAAAGTAGCACGTAATCGACTATTTGCTGCCCATCTGGATCACGAGGGATTGAAGTTTTCTACCCATTTTTACCAAAAAAAACCAGTTTTTAAAAGATAACAATCAAAAACTTAAAGCATCCTTAATTATTTAGAAATACAACAACATTTGAAGTTTGTCCTGTTTGACGAAAACTCAGTAGGGATGCCGAGTACCCGTGCGCGCAAAGCATTATGATTTTCGCTGGATAATTCAGGCGTCTAAGAAACTCGCGGAGAGCGCTCTTGATGCTATTTTCACGGAAACCACGAACATCAAGCTTGACTAGATCCGCTAATTGAAAAATAACCCATCTAATTCGTCGCGCCTGAAAAAGTCGCTTTTTGTTCATGCGAGTACAAATGCAGGGATGCGTAAATCGAACAAACGCATCCCCGACAATATAATGCGAAGCCAAAAAAGCGTTAGGCGCCTGAGGATTTTTCGCAGATTGTGACCGGCACCACACAATACGGCATTCATTGCGTCACCTTCTGCGCCTTTGAGGAAGTTTCGCGCCAGCCTACCGTCCGATTTCATGTAATCGATGACGGGTTCCACCGCATTTCTGCGCTCGAGCTTCTTCTTGATTGCACCCGTCACACCACGTTTAGCGCCGGCACTCCAGACCGATAACCCCTCCAATTTGTGACCCTTGTAGCCGCGATCAACGTAAGCTTCTTTTGGAAGTGTGCTGGTGAGTGCGGCGACCTGTTCGATCGCCTGTTTCAGCGTGTGGCCATCATAGGGACGCCCCGGCAATGCCTGCATCCCGACGACGAAGTTATCGGCGCTGGTACTTGCAATGCTGACCTTGACGCCGAACTCGTACTTCTTGTGCGCCTTACCCTTGGCGATGCATTCCGTCTCCGGGGCGTGGACGTTGTAGAGTTTGTCGTTGTCTTGCCGCTGCTGTAGGTGGATGTGTTTGGCGATCTCCAGCAGTTTGGCAAAGTGCTCGGTCAACTACGGTTGGCTCTGGAGCTTGCGTTCGATGTCGCGAATGACACAACCCAGGTAGGTACGCAAACGCTTCTGCATGCTTCTGGCGCGCTTCATCTGCTTGGCATGAGCGTAGCGCCCATTCATCATTAGGTCGCGTTTGCTTAGCCGTTCGTCGCTTTGACGTAATTGCAAACGGCACTTCTTGGCTTGTCGCACTAATGCAGCACGTGCCTTGTGGTACAGCCGTGCATCGGTCGGGAAAGCGATTGCCTTATCTTGCACTGTCGTATCCACATTGACCACTTGCAGCGAGCGCGGCGTGATGGTCTTGCTGGGGAGTCTTGCTTGAATCGACATCTTCAGCATGGTTTCGCAACCGGCCGTTCCGATGCGCTTACGAAAGCGCGTCATCTGGCTTGGATCGATCGGCAGGCGATGGTTGAAATACTATTCGCCGCAGAAGTATTGCCAGTAGGGATTCTCAATACAGCGCTCCACGACTTCTTCGTCGGTTGACGTCCTCCCCCACCTCAGCCGTGCGGCTGCTGCTTACACAGAAAGGAAGGGGATTCCTGCTACCAGCGTCGCTCGTCCTCGACGGAGAATGTTCTTAGCTGCATTGCGATCACGATCATGCATCGTGCCGCAGTGCGGACAAGTCCATTCTCTTATTCCAAGATCTTTCAGTCCTTTCGGGCCGCTGCGTGCAAAACACGCAGAACAGTCTTGGGTAGAATACGCTTCGTTGACTTCTTCAAACCATACGCCTGCGTCATCGCATTTGTAAGACAGCATGGTTCTGAATTGTGACCAGCCTGCATCCAAGACCGATTTTGCCATCTTGGTCTTCACCAGACTACTCGCATTCACGTTTCCCACGAAGATCGCACCATAGCGTCTGACTAGCTTGGTGCTGAGTTGGTGATGATGATCCTTACGCCGGTTGGCAATCTTGGCATGGATCGATTTAACCAGGCGCTTCTTCTTAGCCCGTTGTGCCATACCTAATTTGACCTCGGCGCCACGGTAATACTTCTGTGCCTCGACATTGTCCAGAACTGGATCAGAGAAACCGGCAAAGTCTTTTAATCCCAGATCGATGCCCACGTCAGCCTTACCTTCGACAGGGGCCTGCCTGGCTACTTTCACGGTGATATTGATGTACCAGCGACCTCGGGCATCCTCAGAGAGATTACCGGCACCCAATTGGTATTGTGAAAGGCCGTAGCTATCCCACAAGCACAAAGGCGTATCGATACCGGACATCCAGAGTTGACCGTTACGGTAGCTTAGTGCTGACGCTTTAAAAGGGATCCAGCCTAGTGATCGCTTGTTCCCGCGAGAGACACGCCAGCGTAGTTTAATCTTTTTGAATTGCTTACGGCGGGTGGCGTATTCTTCGGAGATCGCCTGGATAGTCTGCGAGTGAAGTGGGATACCTTCTTTGCCAGCGCCTTTGGTGAACGGGGCAAAGTCGTAACCAGAAAGCAAACGCTTCTCGCGACGCCACACTTGCTGCTGCAAGTCATTGCAGTAATTCCAGACCTGATTGGCCCACATCGCACGATCGCGCAATACGGCAGCGTGTTTGTCTTTGATACGCAAGCGGAGTACTCGCGTATTGAGAACGGGTTTATTAGGGGGCGTTGAACTATCTCTGGGCATGGAATTGCTGATGACTGTATATATAATCAGTATATCGTTTAACGACCAAAAAGCAATGAGGCTGACGCCTCCCGCGCTGATATCACCGCCCTGAAGGACCGTGTTTTACGCGCTATCTGGATAAATTGAACGTGTGTTCGAGGTAGTTCAAGCCGACCATCAAACGGATGGCAACGCCCGGACGCCCTTTGCCTTCGGCGTAGAGTGGCCCGAACTCGGTGACAAACGCTTGCCAGTTAATTTGGTGGGAGAGTTTTACCAGAGCATGGCGATGATCCACCATGTTGTTCAATTCGAGCCGGAACAGCTCATGTTCGCGTTTGAAGTCAGTCTCTTTGGGAGTCATCAATTCACCAGATTTCGCAGAGTGATTTGCCATTCCTAGTGAATTTATAGGTTCTTATTCGTCTTGTATACCGCTTCCTGCTTGGTGTTGCGGTTTATTTCAGGGACGACTGTCTTAATGACGATGTTTTTTTCGATGCAGAAGTTGATGTTGATTGGTGGTTTGGTGACTGTCTGAAAATTTTTTCCGAAACAAAATCAATACCAGAGTATGAAGTCCTACAACCTAATGAGTCCGCATTGGTCAACGCGTCCATACTATCGAAGGCTTGGTTGTCAAAGCGCTATTCAGCATACAGTCATGATCCCCGCGTTTATTCGCATTCACCCCGCCCAATGCTCAGGAGTGCAATGTTTGCGCTTGAGCAAATTGCGCCAGAATTATTTGAGCGTGTACGTTCAACAACATTCCGCTCATGGCAATCACCGGCAATTGTCCCCGATCTAGTTCCGCGCTGGATGGTACATATCGGCATCGCTCAACAAATAGTACTGGACCCCTTGCATATTAATACAGGCGACAATCATGCTAAGCGACAATTCGATTCGCTAATTACTAACTTTGGCGAACTGCCGTTTTTTTGTATCAACGATACCTGCGACGATGCGCCGGAAAACGATTTTCGCTTGCTTCGAGTCGTCCAAACTTTAAAAAAATTGTTACCTGAGCCGTCGAAGTTTGAGCGGTCGTTCCGTGATTCGATGACTTCATCATTCGTTTGTTTCACGGAACCTAAAGCGGTAGCATCACATTAGTCTTAAATTTGGTCCAAAGCACTTAGCGAACGTGAGATAAGGCATTTCGATTTCCAAGATGGACATTTTGTCTAGCGCTGGTTGCATTATTTCGGTTTATGTGAAATTGAACACATTTTTTATACAAAAATTAACGCCGATGATTTTTTTCTTAAGGCCTGCTATTGCTGGTGCCTACCGTCTCAATGGCAGCATCCTGTTGATTTGATCGAAATGCCTGTAGTTCACTAACGTTCAAAAGAAAAAACCTCCAAATATGCTGGAGGTTTTTTTGACTAAATAATTTTTATCAATTAAGGGAAATCGTTGGTAAGCTGGCTTTCGTAATTTCAAAAATTAAAAATCTACTGTTAATGCAAGCGATACACTTCGAGCAGGTAGAAGAGTCAATTGATCTCCTGCCGCTGCAACTGAGCTTGTCTTACTCGCAGGTGTCACACCAACGATACTGTGTTTGTCAAATAAATTATTAACACTCAGTTGTAGTTTTCCACCCTTTAAAAAAGTAGACATATTTTTCAACGAGTAATTTACAAATACATTGGAAATTACAAAAGGGTTAATGGTGATAGCCTCATGTGTTCCGCCGTTATCGTTATACATTTTCCCTACGCGCTTAGTGAACCAGCCTGCATTCCATTGGTTTCGCTGATAGTTCAAACCTAAAGTCTCAGTATCGCTTGGCGCGTTTTGAACCCATTGGTCACTAGTCGAATATTTAGAACTTCCATAAGTGCCATTAATATATAAGTTAAATCCGCTACCCAGAACTAACGTACTTTCCGCCTCTATCCCTTGATTAACTGAACTACCATTAGCAAAGAATGTTGTATTTCCCGCTGCGTCAGTCGTGGATGAATAAGCATTATCAAACTTGATGTGATAGGCGTCCATATCAAAGGTAAGGCTATCACCTTTCCAGACTGAACCGATTTGGATAGTTTTACTTTTTATCGAAGCAGGCAAGGCCGTAACATTAGCATTTTTTACGTCAAATACATTCGATGGTGGAATTTCGTCACCCGTAGCGAACTGTGCATAAGCTGACCAGTTGGCTTGTAACATGTAGTGCGCGTCAATTGACGGCAAAAATGTGTGGTAGCTAGCTACATGTCCAATACTTGCTGCGCCGTTTAAATTGCCGACGGTTTTCCCGTTGTCGGCAAACTGGGTTAAATCTTGTTTATAGGAAGAATATTTAACACCTGCAGTTACTTTTAAATCTTTACTTAGGTTGAGTTCATATTCAATGAACGGTTGAAGCAAAGTTGTTTTGAACGTTTCACGAAAATTAGGGATTGCAGAATCTATCCATGTCAAAGGATTGCTCGGAATCTGGTATCGGTTAGTGTCGGCAACTTCCGACCACAAACCAGTACGCAATGTCCCCATCTCGGTATCACGATTGAGACGTAAAATATTTCCGTAAGTACGATAACTATTGAGTTTATCCGTCCCCGAATTGTTTGCAGTCGTATTTGCCGTGGTCAATGGAATGGTAGCGCCCGGATAATTTTGTTGATTATGGTAATAGTAGGTGTAAGTCTTATTATCTAGCTTCCAGCCATTCCCCAAGTTTGAAGTTAACCCTGCATATTCAAAATCTGTATTGACATGATAAAAATTGTACGCGAAATAATTGGCCTGAGTCGGATCTGACGCGAGCAAATAATTGTCCCCAAATTTTGCAATATCGCTGCGGGTTGCACCTTTGATATTTGGTGTATTTGAATGCACAGTAATATAAGAGCCGAACAAAGTTAAAACTGTATCCGGAGAAATTACATATTGATATTTCGCAGATAAGGCATCTCTCTGCTGTTTGTTCAAAGTTTGATAGCCATCCGATTTCAACTCGTGAGCATTGAATAACAGGTTCGATGAGCCGTCCCGACCAAATTGACCAGATTCAAATTCTGCACCAATTAAACTAGTATTCCACGTTCCCAAAGAGGCAGTACCTGAAATTCTTTTCTGGGTTTCGAGGTTACGTGACAACAAATTGATTGAACCCCCAAAATTGGCTGGTCCCAAACTGGCTGCGGAGCCAGGGCTTCGATCAATCACAGCACCACCTACAAAGGGTGCAGGAAAAAATGCCCAGGAATGATGGCTTGGGCTATTCGTGTCTTGAAACGGTATCCCATCAAATAAAATTGAATAATCTCCGTCAGAAAATCCGCGAAAATTAGTTTTCGTATCGCCTAGCCCAGGACCGTTAGGACCAAAGCTATACATCGCCGGTGCCATTTGAATAATTTGACTAAAATCCGAAGTTGGTGCTGTGTAATTTCTGACGAATTCATCACTAATTTCTGATTGAGCAGAACGTGCAGCAAGGGAGCCTTGAGAAATTGCAACTTTTGATGCTGCTGACTTAACACCGGCAATCGTGACTGTATTCTCAGAAACATCAGATGGAGCATCTACCACATTTTCTGCAAAAGCTAATATAGGTGATGACATCGACAAACCAACAACAGCGCCGAGAATCTGTCTTGTCATTAGTTTCAGTTGTAAATTTTTCATTTGATACTTTTCCTTAAAAAATTATATTTGAATAAACAAATAGGATAAAAAAATTTAAATTTATTTAGTAAATGTCTGGTGTGCTCGCATTCAAAACCGATCTACGTGACACAAAAAATTAGGATAGGGAATCGCAAATTACAATACAGAGCAGAGATGTAATTTCGGTGACGTTGGCGCATGCTAAGCAGGATTTATTACAAGAAAAAGACATCAAAAATTTAATAAATTTCCTGTTGTATTTGAAAGAATTTAAGGAAATTTTAATTTTTCAAATTGAAATTCATGAGCCTTCATTTTTAAATCTATGAAATAAAAAATATCCTGCTTAAGGATTTTTCAATTTAATATGATTTGCATAGGCGTTGAAAATTTGAACAAGGCATGCTCTCAATTACATGATGTAACTTGTTAAAAATAATCTAACTGTGCATCACGAATATATAGGGGATTAAAGCGATGCGATTGTTGTTAGTCGAAGACGATCAAATGATCGGGGAGAGTCTGGTAGATGGGCTCAGCCAAGTGGGATATCAGGTAGATTGGGTTTTTGATGGAATTGAAGCAGAATCGACCATACTAAAACAAGCTTTTGACATTATCGTACTTGACCTAGGCCTGCCTAAAAAGCAAGGACTAGAAGTATTACTAAACTACCGGAGGAAAAAAGGTAAAGCTGCGATATTAATTATTACCGCAAGAGACACTCGACTTGATCTTATTCTAGGACTAGATAGTGGCGCAGACGATTATCTAGTTAAACCTTTTGATCTTGATGAACTCTATGCGCGCTTACGCGCATTGATTCGTAGATGCCAGATGACTCAAGATCAAGTAGTGAGTCATCATGGTCTGACGTTGAATTTATCAACGCACGAGGCAAGCTTTAATGACGAACCAATACATTTATCAGTTCTCGAATTCAATCTAATGTTGGCACTACTCGAAACACCCGGACATGTAGTATCAAAAGCAAAGCTTGAAGATAAAGTCTACGGGCTAAATGATGACATTGAGAGTAATACCATAGAGGTGTACATCCATATGCTTAGAAAAAAATTTGGCCCGAATTTTATAAAAAATGTCCGCGGGGTTGGCTATAAGCTTACAAATATCTCATGATTAAAGTCCGTACCATTCGCCAACAACTTTTGCTTGGTTTAATGTTAGGAATGATATTAACTAACGTTTCAGTTTATATCGGTACTTATCTGAAATTACGCCACGAGACTAACGAATTGTTTGATTACCAGCTCAAACAAATAGTTCGGTCGTTTCCAGCAAATATGACATTACAGGAAAGTGAAATTGCGGATACTCATCCTGGGAAAAAAATTGTTGTACAGGTTTGGAACAAAAAAGAGCGTTTAGTATTTACTTCAAATTCAGCGATAAATTTGCCAAAATATGGCGTTAATGGTTTTTTTGAAGTTACAGAAAATAAAAAACATTGGCGGATATACAGTGAAAAAAATAACTATCAGGTAGTCCAGGCTGGACAGCTAATTAGTGACAGAGAAAAAATTGAATATAGCCTAGCTTTGCGCTCTCTAATTCCAGTTCTCATTTCAATACCTCTTCTAGGCTTATTAATTTGGTTTGTCGTAGGTCATAGTCTAAAACCATTAAATAAATTAGCGACGGCGTTGGGAGAGCGTTCAGCTGACGCTCTGCATCAACTAGATCCGAGCGGCTATTCTTCAGAGATAGTGCCCATAGTGCTCGCAACAAATGCGTTACTTGCGCGCGTAGATCATTCAATTAATCTACAAAAGATGTTTGTTACAGATGCAGCACATGAGTTACGTACTCCATTAGCGGCTTTAAAACTGCAACTACAATTGGTAGAAAAAACTCAGCACGAGGAGGATAGAAAAGCTGGGATTTTAAAATTGCATGTACGCTTAAACCGTGCAACCCATTTAGTACAACAGCTATTGACCTTAGCTCGCCATAGTAACTTTGACAGTGAAATCAAGTTTGAGAAAATCTCTCTGCATCAAATTGCAAAACAAGTTGTTGCTGATTTTTCCTTGCTTGCGGAATATAAAAATATTGATCTAGGCGTTGATGCACCAAATGGTGAAATTTCCATCTTTGCTCATGAAGAATCTATACGCATTATGCTAGGAAATTTGATTGATAACGCGATCCGTTATACAGGGCGAAGTGGGAAAATTGACGTCATTTCGGGCTTAGAAAACAAGCTACCCTATCTAGCGGTGATTGATAATGGCGTGGGTATATCGCTCGCCGCCAGAGAGCGTATTTTTGACCGCTTTTATCGATGCGAAGGTAGTGGTGAATCAGGTAGTGGGTTGGGGTTAACGATTGTGAAAAATATCGTCGAACAATTCAAAGCAAAGATAAGTGTCTGCGATGGAATCAACGGCCAAGGTACTGTTTTCAAGATTATTTTTAATAATGAAATTTCAATTGAAACTTAAAATACATCACTGTGGAAAGAATTCTTCCGAGCAAAAACTAATTTATCCGATTTTCGCGTAAACCTCGCCCTTCAGGGCGGGGATGTAAGCGCGGAAGGCGAAGCCTTCCTTGTCTTGGACTTTCGGTTTAATGCGGCGTTTGCTGTTGCTCGATGTACTTGCGAATCACAGCAATAGGCGCACCGCCGCAGCTTCCAGCGAAGTAGCTAGGCGACCACAAAGCACCGCCCCATAATTTCTTTTGAATGCTCGGATATTTTTTCTTCCTAATCATTAAACTCGATATTCCCTTGAGGCTATTAACCAATTTTGACACTGCCACTTTAGGCGGGTAATTCACTAAGAGGTGAACGTGATCGTCCTCACCGTCGAACTCTACCAGTTCCGATTCAAAGTCATTGCAGACACTGGAAAATATTGGGCGCAGGTCGTCAAGAATCTCTTTTGTGAATACCCCGCGACGGTATTTCGTCACAAAGACCAGATGTACATGCATCATAAATACACAGTGTCTTCCATTCCTAATATCGTTGTTGTCTTCGCTCATAGACCAGACTATGATCTAACGATGCAAAGACTTCAAGCCTTTAAATACGCACTGATGCCAAACGGCGAACAGCAGCGCGATATGCGTCGCTTCGCCGGGTCGTGTAGGTTTGTCTATAACAAGGCTTTAGCATTACAAAAGCAGAACCACGAAGCCGGAAACAAGTACATCGGCTACGTGCCGATGGCAGCAAACCTACCAATCTGGAAGCGTGAAACTGGTACGCAATGGCTCAAAGAAACGCCCTCCCAGGCGCTGCAACATGCATTGAAAGATTTGGAAAAGGCCTACAAAAACTTCTTTGCTAAACGCGCTGACTTTCCGCGTTTTAAAAAGAAGAGCAGTGGCGACAGCTTCCGTTACCCCGACCCTAAGCAGATTAATCTCGATCAGGTCGACGACCGCATTCTCCTGCCGAAACTTGGCTGGATACGCTACCGAAACAGCCGTAACGTGCTGGGCGAGGTGCGCAATGTCACCGTCAGTCAATCGGGCGGTAAATGGTTCGAGTCGATCCAGACTGAACGAGAAGTCGAGCAACCCCTGACAACAGCGGCTTGGGCTATTGGTATCGATGTGGGTATTGCCCGGTTCGCCACCTTGAGCGACGAAAGCTATATCGCGCCACTCAACAGTTTCAAGAAACACCAGCAGCGTCTTGCGCGTTACCAGCGCCGCATGAGCCGCAAGGTCAAGTTCAGCAGTAACTGGAAGAAGGCGAAAGCCAAAGTCCAGCAGATTCACAGCACCATCGCCAACGCCAGAAAAGACTTCTTGCACAAAGCCACCACGACGATCAGCCAAAACCACGCGCTCGTATGTATTGAGAATTTGCAGGTCAAAAATATGTCCAGGTCTTCAAAAGGCAATAGCGAACAGAATGGAAAAAAAGTAGCGCAAAAGTCCGGCTTAAACCGCTCCATCCTCGATCAAGGCTGGGGTGAATTCAGACGACAACTGGCGTATAAGGTAGTGTGGCACGGCGGGATGCTGCTGGCTGTGCCACCCCACAACACCAGTCGCACTTGCCCGGCCTGCGGCCATGTATCGAAAGACAACCGGCAGACTCAGGCGAAATTCCTGTGTGTCGATTGTGGCTACGAAAATCACGCCGACGTGGTCGGTGCGATCAATATTTTAGAGCGGGGATACCGCTTGTTAGCCTGTGGAGAGTCGGTGCAGTCAGGCCGCTCGATGAAGCAGGAACCCACCGAAGCGACTCACAAATCATCGCGCAGCGCTGTAGGAATCCCCGTCCTTTTGGGCGGGGAGGATGTCAATTTTGAGCATCTAAGTATAAATCGCCTTGATAGTCACTTGAAAATTGTCCTTTCTTTGCTTTGTATTCGGATGCCGTTCTAGGACTCCATCACCTAGGAATTGTAGCTGTTTAATAAGTGCAGGGTCTTTTGAATCATCCGGTATTACAAGGGTAATTGGGCCCAATTTTTGTTCGACCTTTACCATCTTTTCTAGAATCATTTTTTGCTCCGGATATTTGGTTTTCATAAAGCGAATCGCGCAGCTATCAGCTTGTAACTCCTGTTGTTCAGAATAATTTACAATCATATTTTTAAGAGCAGATGCGTATTCTAATGCCGCACCAGGGTTGACATGTGAAGCATCACCCAAAAGCTTGCGGAAGTTATCAAGAGAATCAATGCCATCTGCTAACCTGGCTTGGTAAGCACGCGTTTGATGTCTTTGCAGTACATGAGAAACCTCATGGGCAATAACAAAGTAGGGATATTCTGGAGGTGTACCTTTTTTGAATAAATCTCTGTCAACCAGAATAATTCCGCCTGGCAGAGCAGTCGCGTTTCCGAAGCTGCTTTTGACGACAATAATCTTAAATTCATATGGATTATTTTCAGGTACATTTTTCAAAATATCGGCCAAAATTTCTCTGGCTTGCGCGTAAGTTTTTTTGATATCCTTATTTTTATCTTCAGCTAAGACCTCCCCTTCAGGTACTTTACTTTCACCAATTTGTTTTTCGAAATCCATTGGCATCCAGTTTAAATTTCTGGCAGCTAATTTAATGATATCTTTTACCACTAAGGAAGGCTGGCCGTTTTTCGAGAAGCCGTCCAGAAAGCCTTTGACCTTCAGTTTCGCGGTCAATATACCAAGTGAAGCGACATTGTCAGTGATGCCAAATGGTTGTATGGGTTGCTTACAGACCGGATCAAGAACGACATTGGACACATTGGACCACGTATCTATATCGATAAGGCTAAAACCACCTGAAGTACTGGAAGATGTGGAACTAGAGTCGGCCTTATCAATCTTGTCACTCTCATCTTTAGATTTTGTTGAGGAGCTGCCTGAAAAAAAATTACCTATTGATTTGAAAATCGACGGCGAATCCGATTGCGGTTTTGCATCTAAACTTTCTGCCTGTTTCGTAGGTTCCACTTTCGCCTGATCTTCTCCACTAATGGCAATAGAAAATAGCATCAGCGCAAACAACCCCGTACTAATTAGTAATAACAGTTTGATTGGCACTGGTAAAAATTGACGTTTTTTTTCTTCGTATTTAAAACTATTCATCCTGAATTCCTACGAGATACACCGTCCTTTAGGGCGGTGAGGGATAGGAGAGCAGTCGAAGACTGCTTGCCTTTGGTTGTATAACCATAGCCATCATTACGTTGAATCAGTGCGCAATGCTTATGACTGATTCCTTGTACGACGCCCATGGACGTTTGTAGATTAAAACTACCGGATGCCCGTACAGCAACACGGCCAGTATGGCTGCCTAGTTTTTTACCTTGCGGTACCACGGCTTTGACCAGATCACCCGTTTGGAAACCGTGGATTTGTTTTTGCCGTGTCAGATATCCGCGAGGAAATCCCTGTGCCGTTAATCGTGTCCGCTGGTAAGAACCTCTGCCAGTACATTTGATTGACAGTGTTGGTTTATCCCAGTTTTGTACTGCATTTACATTGCCCACACACACTGCATCGAGTGCATGATCTTTCGGTATGGCGAGTTTTGTCCGATTCCACTTTGTTTGTGCACCAGAACCCGTTTCTACTGCCAATCCCGTTGCTTGGAGACTGTTGACCAGCGTCCAGCGTGTTGCGTTGACGACTGCGGCATCTTTTAAAGGTTGTTTGACCTTGGCAAGAATGCGTTGTAACCGTACTGGATCGTTTTTCAAAAAATCACGAATGTTCTGGGTGTTTTTCTTGCGATTGCATGGGCAACATGCCAGCGTTAAATTTGACACCCTGTCTGTGCCACCGTTGGTCTTAGCATCGATGTGTTCAACTTCCAGCGGCACATTCTTCGCATCACAGTAGGCGCATTGACGGTTCCACTTTTCCAATAAGTACTCGCGAAGCTCATAGCCTTGTAATTCGCCTTGCTGATACGCGACACCGGAAATCTCTGGGTTCTGCATCAGTTGCATGTCGAATTTCACTAACTCCGTACTGATCGCGGAAATCGGTGCCCAGCGTTGCAGTTTCTTTATCCATGACATCGTGGTGTGAACACGATGCATCAGTGATGGCGCCAACCAGCCTTGTTCTTTGTTCCCACGATTGAAAAACCGTGGTGCACGATGGCGCAAGTTGGCGTTTCTTCTGCGGCGGCGCATGGCGCGACGTGCAGTTAAAGCTTCTGAAATAGCCTGACCACGGTGCAACAGATCGAACAGATTTAATACCGCAATCGATTGGTTCTGATCCAACACCAAAGCCATGCCCGTTGTTTTACTGCCAGGGTCAAGTTTTAGACGCAAGGTCTGAAAGTGACTTTCCTGCGCAGTCCGGTCAACAAGTCGAATCACGAATGGCATCAATCGATGTATTCGTGCTCTTCCCCTTTCTAGCATTAACCTTGCTCGTTTTTCTGAGCAGGGCATTAATGCGGTACCGCTCTTGTCTATAACAAAGACTGCCATAGCAATCTCTCCTTTTACAATTACCCTTACGGGTCTTGTGACGGAACCTTGCGGTTCTCTCCCTTCGAGAATGTCAATAACCGGCTCCTACCTTTGACAGTAGCGACAATCACCTTCAGCCCTTTACCTTTGACCAGCATGATGACTGTCTTGCAGAGCAGCGAACTAAGGAAGCATTCGCTGGTGCGTCTTAACGACCTGTTACTAACGTAGCGGGTTGGGTACCGCTTTCTCTGGTCAACCTAGCTTGTCTAGCTTGCGCTTTCTCAGCTCCGTCCTTCAGCGCGGGATAGTTGACTACCAATAAAGTTGAAACAGGGAATTTAGGAGCCTAAGGTTTTTTGGGATTACGTAGTCCGTCTAAAATAAGTTCGCGGTTAAAATAACATTCGGCTTCATCAAAAATTGCTGCCTGATAGATCAGCTTTACGTCAGCGCTAAGGTCTTGCTGGTCTAGTTCGGCCAACTTAGTTTTGATTGTTTGTAATTCATCTGCTTCAGGAATTTCAAAACTACCGCGATAGGTTTCTTTTTTAGTCACTAAGACCCAGCTGTAGCTGGTCCCTGGTTTTATATTATCAATCCACAAAGGTCGCCCGGCCAAATAGGAGGGTAATTTCACAATTTGTCCTGAGTCTTCAACTTTCACTGTCAAATTAACCAAACCGTCCTGGCTAACTGCATTCAAATCAAACTTGACTTTATCATCCACGATGAAGACTTTTCCAGTTGGTGTCCCTGCTGGCGGTGGTGTTTCGAAGCGCTTTCCTCCGGTTGATTTAGTATCTAGTAATGCAAGCCAAACCGTCTTTAGAGATTTCGCGGATAAGCCTTTCACTGTTTTACAAACATTAGCTTTAGTCAGCTCTTTCGACAGAGTCTCGGTTCTGGGTGAATTCGATTTTTGTAATGGCATCTGACAATCTTCAGCAAAAACATTCCCCATACAAGTTGTCATGACCAACAGGGTAAAAGCGATATTTTTTTTCATTGTCTTAGGCATTCATCAAGAGAAACCAATCAAATTTTCAACATTTCTAAGCTAATGCGTTATTATAAAAACATAAATTTCATTGAAATTACAATAATTCCCCAAAAAATAAGTGAGCGTAACCAACTGAAAAAGTAACCCAATTTGACCGCGCTGGTATTGTATTTTCTGTACTGCTGCTTAGGTGACGCTTCAGGAATCATCTTGAATGGAAGAAGTTTTTTTATCGCGTGCATAACGCGTATCCGCGACATCACTTGGTAGTCTTTGAGCGATCTCCTTTTTAGATCAAATAGTTTCGCTAGTACGCCAACGACGAGACACATACCTAGTCCTAGGATTACAAACGCCGACGAGTATCCAGCGACTGTGGAAAATTGAATCCAGTTATTGTTGATGGAAACAGCCAGCATAGTACACAGTACAGTACTTAATATAGTGGAAAGGACTAACCTATGCGTAAATTTACCTTGTTCTTTCCCTGTTTCGTTTTCGATTACATTTTTTTCTTGCACATTACTTTTGTCTTTATTTTTTCTCTCTCGCTCTTCATTTTCCTCAAGTAACTTTTGGATTTGTTCTATCGGAGCAGAGACAAAACCATCAAACAAAATTGAAATTGCCATCAGGAGTGGCGCCAACATAATATTTATTTCGAGAAAAAAATAAACTGATGCAAAAATAAAGTAAATCACTAATAACAAATAAATCACGATAAACGAAACGATGACAACGGTGCCAATCGCCGTTCTTAAATTACCGCGACTTAGTTTACGTATTTGCATATCGAACCGCGTTGCGATCACGTAGCCCTTCCAGAATTGTCCTACCACCCAGGCAAAACAAAAGGCGATCCCCATATCTATCATCAAACCCAAGGCCGGCGGAAAACTCTTGATTGGATGCTCAAGGCTAACAAACCGCGCACCATGAATGATAACCCCAGCTAATTTTCCTAGCGGCGTTAAGTAAGTATCGTCCCGACCCCAGTCTCCACCAAAGAAGACTGGATTTTGGCCCCAGTTAGAAGCCTCACTAAATTCCTGACTTCCTAGATCAAACACAGCCAATTGCTTTTGAACTGCCGAAAAATTGATTGGTGACGTTTCAAATGATTCTTCTATCTTTTCATCGTCTGTTTTCAGCCATGGGTTATCTTGAGCACCCCTTGCACTCTGGACGATCATGCATACATAAAAATTAAATCCATTATGCAATTGTTCCGCAAAGCGGGATTGCAGAATTTCGTCTTCACCAATAAATTGTTCATTGACCATACCAAGCGACTTATCTAAGCTTCCATCGCCAAAATGGACTCCCTTGGCGCAACGCTCTAACATCCACGCGTGTTTGGGTTTTTTTAAGTCACCCTTGACCCCATAGGGAGTTAAAATCACGATCCGCTTGGCTTCTCGGTCAAGTAAGTCATCCAAAGATGTTTGACAGGCTTTATCTTCGCTATTTGGTTTGGTTAATGGGGAGAGATCGAAATCAATGGCAAGTCGTTGCGTTCCTTTAGCAAGAATAGCGGCAATATCCTGCCGCATCACACAACGGTCTAACGGCCTTTTTTCGCCATAATTATTGAAGAAGCGCTCTTCGCCGATTGTCACAACAATCGGTGTGTGAGTGTTAATGCTGACGTCAGGTGCATCATTCTGGGCAGCCATACCTGCGACTAATAACCAAGAAAATTTTATAAAAATTTTTAGAAGCCCGATATGCTCAAAAATTCCTGCCAAGGCTGCACTGAAAAGCACGGATTTCCACTGGTCTAATACAAAATATAAAACATGTCTGCAGAAAATTGTAGACATCAAAAATATCTTTTTAGGTGTCATTCTTATGTTTATTTATCAATATTTCAAATAAAGAGAAAAACACTTACATTCTCGGCCATCAGCGCAATAGTAAATGAACGCTCGGGGTTCGAGTTTGAAATGAAATACCTAGTGATTAATTGCAAATTTTCGGTTAATTATTCAAATCAAATAATACTCAAGATCGTTGTAGAAACTTATATATTCCCAAACAATAGAAGCGATTTTTTATTAAAAAAAAGTAATTGTTGTTTTTTCATTGAAGTATTTTTATCTTTTTACATTTCAGTACAGGCATATATGAAATTTGGGTTGATTAGAAACAACGGATAGCGCTTTCTGTGTCCCGCTCTCGATGTTAAAGAAGTGTAATTCCGGCTTGAAATGATAGGCCAACTTGACGTCCTCCCCCACCTCAGCCGTGCGGCTGCTGCTTACACAGAAAGGAAGGGGATTCCTGCTACCAGCGTCGCTCGTCCTCGACGGAGAATGTTCTTAGCTGCATTGCGATCACGATCATGCATCGTGCCGCAGTGCGGACAAGTCCATTCTCTTATTCCAAGATCTTTCAGTCCTTTCGGGCCGCTGCGTGCAAAACACACAGAACAGTCTTGGGTAGAATACGCTTCGTTGACTTCTTCAAACCATACGCCTGCGTCATCGCATTTGTAAGACAGCATGGTTCTGAATTGTGACCAGCCTGCATCCAAGACCGATTTTGCCATCTTGGTCTTCACCAGACTACTCGCATTCACGTTTCCCACGAAGATCGCACCATAGCGTCTGACTAGCTTGGTGCTGAGTTGGTGATGATGATCCTTACGCCGGTTGGCAATCTTGGCATGGATCGATTTAACCAGGCGCTTCTTCTTAGCCCGTTGTGCCATACCTAATTTGACCTCGGCGCCACGGTAATACTTCTGTGCCTCGACATTGTCCAGAACTGGATCAGAGAAACCGGCAAAGTCTTTTAATCCCAGATCGATGCCCACGTCAGCCTTACCTTCGACAGGGGCCTGCCTGGCTACTTTCACGGTGATATTGATGTACCAGCGACCTCGGGCATCCTCAGAGAGATTACCGGCACCCAATTGGTATTGTGAAAGGCCGTAGCTATCCCACAAGCACAAAGGCGTATCGATACCGGACATCCAGAGTTGACCGTTACGGTAGCTTAGTGCTGACGCTTTAAAAGGGATCCAGCCTAGTGATCGCTTGTTCCCGCGAGAGACACGCCAGCGTAGTTTAATCTTTTTGAATTGCTTACGGCGGGTGGCGTATTCTTCGGAGATCGCCTGGATAGTCTGCGAGTGAAGTGGGATACCTTCTTTGCCAGCGCCTTTGGTGAACGGGGCAAAGTCGTAACCAGAAAGCAAACGCTTCTCGCGACGCCACACTTGCTGCTGCAAGTCATTGCAGTAATTCCAGACCTGATTGGCCCACATCGCACGATCGCGCAATACGGCAGCGTGTTTGTCTTTGATACGCAAGCGGAGTACTCGCGTATTGAGAACGGGTTTATTAGGGGGCGTTGAACTATCTCTGGGCATGGAATTGCTGATGACTGTATATATAATCAGTATATCGTTTAACGACCAAAAAGCAATGAGGCTGACGCCTCCCGCGCTGATATCACCGCCCTGAAGGACCGTGTTTTACGCGCTATCTGGATAAATTTCACATTGTAAAATATGAATAGCTTTTGCTTTGGACTTCCCCTAGTTTAGTAGACGTTTCATAATGTCGAAACTAAGAAGGGGAAAATCCAAATGGGAAATAATCGTTAGTTACACAACAGAATTTAAGATAGAAGCGGTTAAGCAGATTGATGAACGTGGGCACAGCGTTGTCGATGTTTCCAAGCGATTGGGCGTTTCAGATAAGAGTCTTTATCTCTGGGTGAAGCAATACGAAACGCCATCCAATCCAGCTAGGCAATATAACGCTGATGCACTCAAGTTAGAAGTGACTCGACTTAAGGCCGAATTAAAGCGTACAACAGAGCAGCGCGACATCTTAAAAAAGGCCGCGGCAGGTTCGACCGGTCATCGCAACAGTTCTGTTTTAATGGCATATTCAAGTACAATCAACCGCCAAAAACTGGTCGGCCTGGATTATCACCTCAAGAGAAGTCAGAGTTTTGGAATCGTTAGAAATATGGGCAATCACTGAGTGAGATTGGCCGCGCTTGGTAAGCATGCCGGCTCAATTCATACCGTCCTGTCCGCTAATGGTGGAATATTACCTAGGGTACGCGTTCGAAGACCTAACGCACTCACTATTACGGAGCGCGAAGAGATCTCCCGCGATTTAGCGCAAGGGATTTCCCTACGTGCCATTGCTAATCGACTGGGGCGGTCACCCTCAACGATAAGTCGAGAGATCCAGCGAAATGGAGGGACTGATACCCGTTGAGCTACCGGCATCTGGAGGAAATGATGGAAGAGCGCGGCGTGTCGGTCGATCACTCATCAATCAACCGCTGGGCTATCCGCTTCCTGCCGCTCATCGAAAAGATGGCGCGCAGATATAAGAGCCCGGTTGGTGGCAGCTGGCGTATGGATGAGACATACATCAAGGTGAAAAGCGCTTGGAAATATCTCAACCGCACCGTGGATAAGCAGGGCATGACCGTGGACTTCTTGCTGACAGCCAAACGCGACATGGCTGCGGCAAAGCGCTTTTTTAACAGAGCGATGGGAGCGAACGGTGATCCTGACAAGGTCGCAATGGATAAGAGCGGAGCCAACAAGGCTGCCATTGATGCGATCAATATTGGCCGTGTTCAGCCTATCGTTGTGCGCCAGGTCAAGTACCTCAACAACATCGTTGAGCAGGACCACCGCGGCATCAAGCGGATAACCAAACCGATGCTTAACTTCAAATCTTTTCGATCGGCCAGCGCAGTGCTCGCTGGTATCGAGTTCATGCACAAGATTCGAAAAGGTCAGTTTAACACTGATGGTCTTGCGGACCTGTCATTTGCGCCACAATTCTATGCACTGGTAGGATAGGTCCGTCCAGCGTAAAGGTACACCCTCGTCGAGTTGGCAAGAGCTGGTCTCAGCTAAACAACGCGACAGAACCTCCCGTTTGCCGCTCAGAATCAGCCGCAATGCAATGATCGACAAAATGCTCACCAAGTGGAGTAGCAAATTTTGAGATAAACATTCTTCATCAAGAGCGACGATGAATTTCCTGCCCGGTACGTTCATGCAAAAGCCCACGGATACAACCAATCAGTAAATATAATCCGTAGAGACCACAGAGGGTCTGCAAACTCAGAATGCCTATCGCTAATAAACTCATGTTCATATCATTTTCCCTGAAAACACATTTGCTTACTAAAAGAATAGCGTAGGCGAAATTCAGCCAAAGTCTAAGGCTATTTTTTGTAGAACGCACCCAATTAACTTCGAATTCAGTTTACTCGTCGTAGCTTAGCTTAATTCGGCTAACACTCTACATCACCAGCACTGCCCTCCCCTCCCCAACAGTTTTTCTCATCGTATTCTTTCTTATTTCGCCCGTTGATATCTGCTTTTTCAATGAGATTTGCACTGTTGGGATAAGCATCCAATTCCGAAGCAATTATTCAATTTTCTCCAATTTGACAAGACTCTTTTGTATGAGACTCTAGCGTTGTTGAGGTATCGATTTCAATGGGAAATCTTTGAAATGAATGACCTCAATAGAACTAGCAGCCTCCATCTTTACATCGACCTGCCATCACTGTGCACTAGGCAATGAAGCCATCGTTGTGTTCAACGAGTTTAATTTAGGAGAAGAACCGTGCTGACATTAGCAAAACGTATTTTAGTATTTAGTTGGAAATTATTTTGTGCGATTTTTATTGGGGCATGGCAAGCATCAGAGGTCGCCCATGCGCGAGTTCAAGAGCCTGGATGGAAAGGCTTCTGGCGCTATACCCTTCGTGCCTATTTTTCACCTTTAGGGGGCGCGATAGAGGGCGTCAAGAAACAATGGAAACGAGAACTCTGAGATCTTGTTATCCGTGATTCGACAGTTAACTAATGGAGTTAAACAATGCGCATAGTCAATGGCTGGATAGAGTTTGAAGAACAAGAGCAAGCGCTCTGGGAAACTTTACTTGAACGCAAACTCGGCGCAATAACGCCGGTCTTATTACGTGAATTGGGGGAAAGTCGTGTTAGGGAGCTCGTCGATGATGGCTACCTTATTTGGGCCAGAATGGCGGCGCAACACATAAATGACATACCTTGCTCTCATCTGCAATAATTCTTTTGGGTCTCATTTGCCGTCCTAGTTCCCGCAGGGGAATGTAGGACGTCAATCATTGATACAACTACTTTTTACCAAACAGCGCTGAAATGCCCCGTCGTTCAGGGCGGGGATGTAAAGCGGGAGTCTTGCCCCCTTAAATACCCCCTGCCATACTGATTTTTTGTACAGTATTTTATCATTAATTTTCTTTTCGAAAGACCACCCTGTCCGAAGCCATGGCTACCGTCGCCGTTCCTAAAAAGCCTTCGCGCAAAGCGTTGGCCAAGGTGCGCACGGCTGCAGGACTGACAACGCGGGTGCTTCGGTTACGCCTTAAAGACAAGCACGCTAAGGACTTGCGGGCCCTGGCCAGCGAAGTGAACTTTGTCTGGAACTACGTCAACGACCTGAGCTATAAGGTGCTTCGACGGGAGCACCGGTTCCTAAGTGCGTACGACTTGAGTGCTTATACCTCCGGCGCCACCAAGGAAGGATTGTCCTTACATTCGCAGACCGTGCAAGCGGTCAACGATGAGTTCGTAACGCGTCGCAAACAGTGTAAGAAAGCCAAGTTACGCTGGCGCGTTTCCAATCCAAAGCGTTCTAACTACAGCCTGGGCTGGATACCCTTTAAAAAGAGTGCGATTACCTACCGAAACGGACAGCTACACCTGGCCGGTAAACCGCTGTCCCTATGGGACAGCTATGGACTGGGCCAGTATGAGTTGGGCGCCGGTAGCGTCTCAGAGGACGCGCGCGGCCGCTGGTACATCAACTTGACGGTCCAAGTAAAGAAAGCCACCCCGACCGAGGGCAAGGGTGCTATTGGCATTGACTTAGGGCTAAAGAACATCGTGGTAACGTCCGAAGGAGAACCCGTCGAAGCCCCTAGGTTCTACCGCAAGGAAGAGCTGAGCCTCGCCTCGGCGCAGCGCGCCGGCAAGAAGCGCCGCGTAGCGGCACTCCATGCCAAAATTAGAAATCGCAGGAAGGACTTCTTACATAAATTAAGTCGCCAGCTCGTCAATGCGTGTGGCGCAATCTTCGTGGGTAACGTGAGCGCGTCTACCCTGGCTCAGACACCGATGGCTAAATCGGTGCTGGATGCTGGGTGGTCAATGTTCCGTACGATGGTCTCCTATAAAAGCGATGACGCTGGAGGCTGGTACTTGGAAATCGACGAAGCATATTCAACCCAAACCTGTTCTGCGTGCTTCGCACGCAGCGGACCGAGAGGTCTGGAAGGTCTTGAAATAAGAGGATGGGTGTGCAGTAACTGTGGCGCGGTGCATCATCGCGATACGAATTCTGCACAGATTATTCTCGCGCGCGGACATGCGCGTCTCGCAGGAGGAATCCCCTTCCTTTCCGCTTAAGCGGCGGCCGCAGGGCCGAGGTGGGGGAGGATGTCAATCGATAGTTTAATTAATAATTTCGTTCAAGTACTACACAGTCAGTGTCAGCCTCGGCATCAATGCTTTGACTTGCAATTTCAGATGTTTATCCCATCCTGGAGAAAAAAATGAATGTTTTCATCGACACGGAATTTATCGACTTGCTGGAACCGATCCTAATCAGTATCGGCATAGTCACTGACATAGGTGAGGAATTTTACGCAGAAGTTCCCTACCCTGATGACAAGTGCACACCATTCGTCCGCGAAGCAGTATTGCCGCAATTGGGTCGGAATCCAGACTTCTATTGTGGTGTTTCAGACCTTAATATAAAACTCCTGCAATGGCTACAACGGGTCCGCAGAGAGGATGAGACGGTTTATCTTTGTTTTGATTACATAACTGACTGGGATTTATTTTTGGATTCAATACAATTCAGAATTACTCCATGGATGCAAGGAAAATTGATCAACGCAGATATTGACGAAATTGCTTTATATGAATTTTACAAAGAGACAGGCCTGTCCATGCATCACGCTTTAAATGATGCTATGGCAAACAAATTTGCTTATCGCCCAGCGATAGTGAAAGGAAATTGAGCTGAGAGGAATAAAAAGTGTTCGGAAAAACTAGTGTAGAAAATTGCCCGAGAAGGTTACCAAAAATACTTTGAGTGCGATACGTGAATTAAAAGCTAGTATGGTTTCCTCGCAAGTACATGCTCGGGTTCGAAAAAACCAATTCTGTAAAACTTAATTTGAAGGACTCGCCAACCTGGCGCGCTAAAAGGCCTCCCTGCTATTGCGGCCAATTTTGGTCCGCCGCTGACCTTATCTTCGGACACGCAAAAATATTCCGGATGCAAATAACGATTCTGATCCTGAAGGACAGACTTTATCCAAAGCTAAGCAGTTTTACAGCTTGGCCTTTTAATTTTTTTTACGACATTTCCACTTTCCCCGCAAGTTTTTACCTTGTCACGAAAAATTGTATTTTAAGTAGACGTTTCCCCATCGACAGCGGTCTCAAAAAATAGCGGAAAATAGTTATCCAAATGGAATGCTGGCGATGCCGCGTCGATGATTAAAAATTCCTTAAAGAAATTATTTACTTTTAAAATAATTCTCCACACACCAAGGATTAAAAACTTTCAAGTTTTTGTTTTGCAATCGCACATACCATTTGTGTCATTGCAGCCACCACACCAAAACGAGCAGGCGAGCGATCCGACGTGGTGCACTGCAGGAACCTTATCCCTGTACACCCCAAATCATCGGCGCCATACTAAAAAAGCACACTCGTGCAGTACCCCAAAAAAAATAGACGGAGACACCTAATGAATTATAAGAACTTGTGGGCGCGAGTGAGCGTCTTGGCAGGAGTCATCATGCTCCTGGCCAGTTGCGGCGGTAGCGGGGACAGCAATCAGGCCCCTCTTGAAGTCAAGGTGCTATCGACGCGGGCCGATATGGTCAGCGGCGGCGAAGCCTTCGTGGAAATCGTCACACCAGCTGGCGTTACCGCAACCAACCTGACGGTCGAGCTCAATGGCGCTAACATCACCAGCCAATTCGACGTGCGCGCCGACGGCCGGCGCACCGGTGTGGTAACCGGCCTTATGGTCGGTGATAACACGATCGTAGCCAAAGCTAGCAATGCCGCCCAGGCCAGCCTAGCCGTGAAGAACTTTCCGATCGGCGGACCGATCATTTCGGGTCCGCAGATTCAACCGTGGATCTGCGCTGCACCAACTGCCTCGGCAGAAACCGCTACTAGCCCGGCAATTAACGCCAGCGGCCTGTCAACGGCGGCCGTTGATGCACAATGCAATATCAAAACTGAGTACAAGCTCTGGTACAAGTCGATCATGGCCGGCTGCACCAATACGCTGCCAGACCCGGTGCCGATGACCTCTGCGGCGGCCAACAGCTGCTTCAAGCCCTATGATCCGAGCGCCGCAGCGCCGGCCGACCTTGCCACCACCACCACCGATACCGGACTTAAAGTACCGTACGTAGTGCGCGTCGAGCGCGGGACACTGAATCGCGGTATCTACGACATCGCCGTCCTGTTCGATGCTAACAAGCCATGGACGCCGTATGCACCACAGGCGGGCTGGAACGGCAAAGTACTGTACACGTTTGGCTCGAGTACCGGTCAACCCCGTCGCCAGTTCCGCTCAAACCAGACGTGGCCGACCGAAGAGGCTGCGATCTCACGAGGCTTCGCTGTAGCATTAAACAGCCTGACTGACTCGGCACTCAACTCGAACCGGGTCATGATGAGCGAAACCGTGATGATGATGAAAGAAAAAATCATCAAAAACTACGGACTGATCAAGTTCACGATCAGCAATGGCTGCTCGGGTGGCTCAATCAACCAGCTGACCAACGGCTCCATCAATCCCGGGCTCATCGACGGTATCCTGCCGACCTGTACCTACCCGGATTCGCAGACCACCGGCCTCGAAGTAGCGGACTGCCAGTTGCTCGTCAATGCGTATAACTCCTCCCAATGGAAAGGTTTAAACGCTGGCTTGCCACAAACCGTTATCGATGCGAAGAAAGCCGCTATCAATGGCCATATGGATCAGACCGGTTGTCATGCATGGTTTAACCTATTTTCTAGCAGCGACATTCCCGGTAACTACGTGCAGAAAGTCGTCGCCAACAGCAACGGTGACGTGATCCCGCTGGGCGCCTCGAAAAATAATTGTCAATTGCTGGCCAAGGATGTATACGATCCAGTCACCAATCCGACCGGCATCCGTTGCGGTAGCCAAGACGCTTCCGTTGCCATCTGGGGTAAGGCCACCGGCTCGACCCGTGCACGCGACACCCGTGACAATACTGGTATCCAGTATGGTTTGAGGGCATTCCAGTCAAATGCCATCAGCGCCGAGGAATTCGTGACCTTGAACGAAGTCATCGGTGGCACCGACGGCGACCTGAACGCCACGTCTGCCCGCAGTTCAGGCGATCCGGAAGCACTGGCCATCGCCTACAAGGCCGGGATCGTTTCCAGCGGCAAGCAGCTCGCCAAGACGGCCATCCTCGACCTACGCGGCTTCGACGACTCGATCTTGCCAGGCAACGTGCCGCCGAATAATTTAGTCAATGTCACGATCTTCGGTATCCACCATATCTGGAGGAGCTTCTCTCTGCGCGATCGTCTCGACCAGGCCAATGGCAGTCACGGCAATCTGGTGTTGTGGCGCTTCGGCACCGGCCTTGTGGCGCCTAACGCTTCCGGTCTAACGCTTGCGGCATTCCTCGAGATGGATAAGTGGATGACGGCGGTCAAGGCCGACACCAGTTCAAAGACGATCGACCAAAAGATCCTCGCTGCCAAACCTGCTACCACGGTAGACTTCTGCTACCTCAGCAGTGATACTGGCTTCACAAACAAGGTGACCGACGCGGCGGTCTGTAATGCCGACAAGTTCCTCGCCACTCACTCTTCGCCACGCCAGGTCGCGGGCGGTTCGGTATCGGAAAACATCCTGAAGTGCCAACTCAAGCCACTCGACACCGCCGACTATGCACCGGCAACTGTTAGCGCGACGCAACTAGGACGCCTCAAGACCGTGTTCGCCTCGGGGGTGTGTGACTGGAGCAAGCCGGGCGTTGGCCAGCAGGATGCAGTCAGTCCTCTGACCTTCGCCACGACGCCGGGCGGCGCTCCGATTCCTGCGGCACCGGTGTCGAAGCCCCTGTAAGCGAGGCCACTATCGCACATGTTCCCGCCCACCCTACGGTGGATGCCACCCGATAGTAGAAATCAAAACACCCTTCTCGCAGGGTGTTTTTTTGGCCGAACGGTTTCTCGAATTGATGGACGGTATCGACTAGCAATCAATCGAGACTCTGATATTGTTGCATCCTAGCCGGCAGCTCATTCAATTCGTACCCACCGAACAGGGTTCTTTCTTAATAGCGAACCCAAGGCGGCGTTCGCTCTTCTTTAAACAGAGTAGATATTTTCCCAACGCTTGACGTCCTCCCCCCACCTCAGCCGTTCGGCTGCTGCTTACACAAAAAGGAAGGGGATTCCTGCTACCAGCGTCTTACGTCTGCTACTGAGAATATTCTTGTCCGCATTACGATCACGATCATGTGTCGTGCCGCACTGCGGACAAGCCCGCACTGAATATTATCGTTCGCATATTTGCATCGACATATAGCCTCTTTCGGCACCGATTCCCGTCTACACGCTAACTAAACATCCAGACGGCCCGACTTTGAACATTATTTTTGACGTCCTCCCCCACCTCAGCCTTGCGTCTGCTGCTCACACAGAAAGGAAGGGGATTCCTGCTACCAGCGTCGCTCGTCCTCGATGGAGAATGTTCTTAGCTGCATTGCGATCACGATCATTGTAGTGGTCAAGTATTTTGAGACACCAAGATAGGTTGTTTTTGATCTGCCATTTTTTGTTCATAAGCATTGGGAGGCAGATTTCCCAATGTGGAGTGCAATCGGACGTTGTTGTAGAAGGCGACGATATAGTCTGCAATATCTTTCATCGCCTCAGCGTGATTGGCATAGTCCTGACGCCATACGCGCTCCATTTTCAGGTTCAAAAAGAAACGCTCCATCACTGCATTATCCCAACAGTTTCCCTTGCGGCTCATGCTGCAACGTAAGCCATTTTTCGCCAGCAGTTGTTGATAGGCTTCACTGGCATATTGACTACCCCTATCCGAATGGACAATCATGCCCTTGGCTGGTTTGCGTTGCATCATCGCCATTTGCAATGCCGCACACACCAGCTCTGCCTCCATGTTGGGAGCCATTGCCCAACCAACGATTTTGCGGGAATACAAATCCAGCACCGCTGCCAGATACAGCCAGCCACTGCGCGTGCGGATATAGGTCATATCTGCTACCCAGGCAGCATTTGGCTGTGCCGGTTCAAATTGTCGGTTCAGAATATTCTCGGCAACAGGTAAATCATGTTTGCTGTCAGTCGTGTGGATAAATTTCCGCTTCCATACCGGCGTGATGTTATGTTGATTCATCAAGCTGCGCACACGATAACGTCCCACTTGCCAGCCTTGGTGTCTCAGGCTGGTTTGCAGGCGCCGGCTGCCATAAGTACTGCCGCTGGCAGTAAAACTCGCTTGCAAATGAACGCTGATGCCGCAGACCGTTGCCGGACGTTTCTGCCGTTGTTGCGCTGCATAGAATCCTGAACGGGAAACGGCCAATACGCGACATGCCTGCAGCGCTGGTATAGCCTCCTTTTGCAACTGTTGAACCAGCCGGTAGTTCATTTCAGTTCCCGGGCAAAGAAGGCCGAGGCTTTTTTTAAAATATCGACATCCATGCGCAGCTGGCGGTTTTGGGCTTCTAACTCGCGGATGCGGATCTGCTCGGCGGTGAGTGGCCTACCAACTCCAGGCAGTCCGCTTTGTTCCGCACGCACCTGGCTGAGCCAGCGACGTACAGCGGTCTCGCCTAACTTCATATCTTTGCAGACTTGCGATACGCTCAAGCCTTGATCATGAATCATGCGGACAACTTGCAGTTTAAAATTGGTGTCAAATGTTCTTCTTTGCTTTGTCATTTCTTTCCTCGATAGGTGAATTATCCACCTATCTTGGTGTCCGTTTTTATTAGACCACTACACATGCATCGTGCCGCAGTGCGGACAAGTCCATTCTCTTATTCCAAGATCTTTCAGTCCTTTCGGGCCGCTGCGTGCAAAACACGCAGAACAGTCTTGGGTAGAATACGCTTCGTTGACTTCTTCATGTCAATCAGCGCGGGAAATTTTCCACTTTTTGTAAAATTCAGAACTATGGAAATATTTAACAATTCAGACACGACGGCCCTCTTGACAGATATATCCGGAAAACTCGCGTGCTGACACATGGTAAAAGTATGACGCTGTTTGACTGCCAGGAATATTCTCCGTCGTGGACGTGCGACGCTGGTAGCAGGAATCCCCTTCCTTTCTGTAAGCAGCAGCAGCACGGCTGAGGTGGGGGAGGACGTCAATTATAAAAGCTATGCGAATAAATCAAAATTAGGATTAGCCGTTGCATCCACGCCTGCCGCCTTCTTCATTACAACTGATTTCTTAGGCTTGGGAGCGGGTGCTGCGGCCATCAACTCAGGATCGAATCCCTGCAAAAATGTTCTTGCAAATTCAGGATCAGTGCACCCAAGCCAATCGTCGTATTCACTTCGCGGTATGATCACAAGTTGTCGCTTTTCTTCCCCGTTTTTATGGAATCGCTTCATCAACGAATGCTCATCTGCGTTGATCGTCAGTTGGGTGAATGCATAGGCGGTGGTGCCATCCGTTTCTTCCCATTCCCGGTAGATACCAGCGACCGCAAACGCTGACTCGTCCCTCATGCCTAAGGACCAGCGTATATGTTCGCCCGCCTCATAATTTGGCTCGAAGAATCGCTTCATTGGTACCAAACAAAATTGGCAGGTTTTCCAATATTGCCTATAGGTCCTCAGAGATCCGACCGTGTCCGATCGTGCATTCATTGTAGAAAGTTGAAGTCCTGGCGGCATAAATCGTTTGGGAATCATCCCGTAGTTTGCAACGAGACCTTGACGTACTGTGCCAGTCCCTTTGATGATGATAGGCCCCAAATAATCACGATAGAGTTCTTCGTTCCATTCTACATTTTGATCAAAGACCGTATTGAATTCATTTGCTAGAGTTTGTTTTGAGACCGTTACATAGTTGACGCACACGATAGTACTTTCATTGTTAATACAAAGTGAATGCTGCCGTTATGTAAAAACGTAGCCAATTTTCATCGTATATTCGTCCATCATTTTTTTAAACCTCAGTAAACTCCACCCCATCCAATTATTAAATTGAGCGGTTGCGCGGCAAACCACGCCCTTCAGGGCGGGGTCAAGAGCGCGGACGGCGAAGCCGTCCGGTTTGGTGCTTCTAGTGTGGTGTCTGCTGCTATTCGATGTACTGCCGGATAACGGCAATGGGTGCGCCGCCGCAGCTACCGGCAAAGTAGGAAGGCGACCATAGCGCGCCCCCCATAGCTTCTTGCGGATGCTCGGGTAGTTCTTCTTTCGAATCATGCGGCTGGAAACGCCTTTCAAGCTATTAACCAATTTTGACACTGCCACTTTAGGCGGGTAATTCACTAAGAGGTGAACGTGATCGTCCTCACCGTCGAACTCTACCAGTTCCGATTCAAAGTCATTGCAGACGCTGGAAAATATTGGGCGCAGGTCGTCAAGAATCTCTTTTGTGAATACCCCGCGACGGTATTTCGTCACAAAGACCAGATGCACATGCATCATAAATACACAGTGTCTTCCATTCCTAATATCGTTGTTGTCTTCGCTCATAGACCAGACTATGATCTAACGATGCAAAGACTTCAAGCCTTTAAATACGCACTGATGCCAAACGGCGAACAGCAGCGCGATATGCGTCGCTTCGCCGGGTCGTGTAGGTTTGTCTATAACATGTTGGCGCGCACTCAATATTGACCAGATAAACGCAGTTATACGCACTGAATATTGACCAGGTAAATTAACCTATCCTTGCAGTTTTGACTGCGAGGGAATTCAAGGTGATTACCATGGGAATGTACTCTAAGGTCAGGCGGCTGTTCTACCGAGAACGGCTATCCATTAGCGAAATTCAGCGACGAACCAGCCTGTCGCGCAATACCATCAAGAAGTGGCTTAAAGAAGCCGAAGGGACTGAGCCGAAGTATGCCCGGCCTCCGACTGTCAGTAAAATAGCTCCCTTTGCATCCCTCATTCAGTTAGCGCTACAAACCGACAGCCATCGACCTAAAAAAGAACGTCGTACTGCGCTTATGCTATTTAAGGAACTCCAGCAAGCAGGGTTCACCGGTAGCTACTCGGGTGTCAACCGTTACATTTACGCCTGGCGTGACCAAGCTGCCAAAGTCACTGGTAAATCTGCCTTCGTTCCACTGAAGTTTCAACTCGGCGAAGCATTCCAGTTTGACTGGAGTGAGGAGCTGCTTGTCATTGGTGGCATTCATCGCAAAATCCTTGTAGCACACACTAAGCTGTGCGCCAGCCGTGCCTTTTGGCTGGTGGCTTATCCGACGCAAAGCCACGAAATGCTCTTCGATGCCCATACTCGCGCCTTTACTGCCATGGGTGGTATTGCACGGCGCGGTATCTATGACAACATGAAGACCGCTGTCGATAAAGTCATGAAAGGCAAAGGTCGTATCGTCAATGCACGCTTCTTTGCAATGACAGCCCATTACTTGTTTGACCCCGACTTCTGCAATGTGGCGTCTGGCTGGGAGAAAGGTATTGTTGAGAAGAACGTCCAGGATAGTCGCCGTCGTATCTGGAACGACGCCAGACAGGAACGCTTCGGCAGCTTTGCGGAACTCAATGCATGGCTGGCGGTACGCTGCAAGTTACTCTGGAGTGAATGCCGCCATCCGGATTACCCTGAGTTGACCGTCGCCGACGTGCTGGAACATGAGCAAGCCCAACTCATGCCGATGCCAACACCCTTCGATGGCTATGTCGAACTCGTAGCACGGGTTTCTTCTACTTGCTTAGTTCATGTCCACCGTAATCGTTATTCAGTACCGTGCTATTTGGCCAATCACATGGTCAGTGTTCATCTGTATTCAGAACAGATTGCCGTCTACGCTGAGAATGAGAGGGTTGCATGTCATCTACGACTATTTGGACGTGATCAGACCAGCTATGACTGGCAGCATTACATCCTTCTGGCAGAAAGAAAGCCCGGTGTCTTACGAAACGGTGCACCCTTTGCATTGATGCCGGCGCCTTTAATCAAATTGCAAACCACCTTGCTACGCCGTGCCGGTGGTGATCGCGTCATGGCTCAAGTGTTAGCGGCTATCCCGCACCATGGCCTTGATACCGTCATTGTGGCAGTAGAACTAGTGCTGGAGTCCGGTGCAACCAGTGTTGAACACATCACTAACGTATTGGTGCGATTAAGTCAGGGCGATCGTCCTGACCCCGTCGCCACAAGCTTGCAATTAATCGAAGAGCCGGTAGCCGATGCAAGTCGCTACGACAGCTTACATCAGGAGAATCAGCATGTTTAACATCATCAGTGAACTTAAATCACTCAAGTTATATGGAATGGCAACTGCCTATACCGATTTAACAGCACAGAGTACCGCGTCCGTGAGTACATCGGAATGGCTCATTCAACACTTGTTAGAAGCGGAATCGACGGATCGAGCGATGCGTTCGATCCGTTATCAGTTGCACGTTGCCAAATTTCCGATTCATCGCCACCTAGCTGATTTCGATTTTAGCCAATCCAAAGTAGACCAAAAGCTGATCGAACAGTTGGCCACGTTAGCCTTCACAGAGGCTGCGCACAACGTGGTGCTGATTGGTGGCACTGGCACAGGTAAAAGCCATCTGGCAACAGCACTGGCGGTCTCCGGTATTACGCAACACGGAAAGCGAGTGCGCTTCTTCTCAACGATTGAACTGGTGAATGCCTTGGAATTAGAAAAGGCAGCAGGCAAACAAGGACGCATGGCCCTAAGCCTTATGCAGATGGATTTGGTGATCTTAGATGAGTTAGGTTACCTGCCATTCTCACAGGTGGGTGGTGCGTTACTGTTCCATTTACTGTCTAAACTCTACGAACGAACCAGCGTCGTCATCACGACCAACCTGACATTCTCTGAGTGGAGCAACGTCTTTGGCGATGCAAAACTGACGACTGCGTTACTGGACCGACTGACACACCATTGCCATATTATTGAAACAGGTAATGATTCCTATCGTTTCAAACATAGCAGTGCCACAGCAAAAATGCGGATTAAATCAAGAGAAAGAAGCCGGGAATTAAACAAGCCTGAGACTGAGATATCAGCAGAACCTGGTGAAGTCTCTGGGCAGGAGTTTTAGTGCTTAAGTGGCTAAATTGAGTTCAACAAATGGAGAAAACAATGCACACATAATTGATCGACAAACCTGAAACAAACTTGTATGCTCAGCAACTAAGCGCCTGGTCAATATTCAATGCGCGCAGCTGGTCAATATTGAGTGCGCGCCAACAGTCCTACAGTTTCTGTCCCATTGCTGAAACCTCGACAAATTTTTCGGTTCTAATGGAATGGACGCCCTCTTTCAAACGGCATCGATGTGCCAAAATGGGAGCGGCAACACCCCCTAAATGAAAGGGTTCCGTCGCATTAACTTTTAAAAAGACGAGGTTAAGCGGTTACGACTTTTTATATTATCGTTGGACGGACTACACCTGCCAATGCATAAAACTGGTCTGCAAATGACATGTACTGGTTCCGTCGCATTAACTTTTAAAAGGCGAAATCGGTTATGCTCAGCACCTTTTTTAAAATTGGTGGTGCGCCATGCTTGATACGAAACGAATGCGATTTCCATTAGAAATTATAGCCGTCTGTATTCGTTGGTATGCAGCTTACCCACTCAGCTACCGCCATCTCGAAGAGATGATGCAAGAACGTGGCGCCTTTGTTGACCATTCCTCCATCAACCGCTGGGCAATCCGGTTTCTGCCTTTGATCGAAAAAACATTCAGAAAATATAAACGCCCTGTTGGTAGCAGCTGGAGAATGGATGAAACCTATATCAAGATCAATGGACAATGGAAATACTTGTATCGTGCCGTCGACAAAGAAGGACAAACCGTCGATTTTCTTTTAACTGCTAAACGCGATAAAACTGCTGCCATGCGCTTCTTCGACAAAGCCATGCTTCTCAATGGCTTACCAGGAAAGATCGCCATGGATAAGATCGGTGCAAATAAAGCAGCGATTGATCAGATCATCGAAGACAAGGGACTGAGCGTTATTGTAAGGCAAGTAAAATATCTTAATAATATGGTTGAGCAAGATCTTCGTGGGATCAAGCGTGTGACACGTCCGATGCTTGGGTTCAAGTCCTTTCGTGCAGCCAGAAATATTCTGGCGGGAATTGAGGTTCTGTCGCAATAAGCCGTCTCTGTTAGACTGCCGATCCGACAAAATTTGTGATTCATGTAATGATAGACGAGCTACGCAAGGTACTCAAACGAATGCATTATCCGCTTGAAGTAATGCTGACCTGCGTGCGCTGGTACGCAGCCTACCCGCTGAGTCTTCGCCATATCGAAGAAATGATGGCGGAGCGTGGTGTATTCGTTGATCATTCAACGGTCAGCCGCTGGGCGATTCGACTTCTGCCGTTACTGGAAAAGATATTCAGAAAGCACAAGCACCCGGTCGGTGGAAGCTGGCGGATGGACGAGACTTATATCAAGGTCAAAGGCGCCTGGAAATACCTCTATCGTGCAGTGGACAAGGAAGGCAAGACGATTGATTTTCTCTTGACCGCCAAGCGGGACAAGGCAGCAGCCAGACGGTTTTTCGACAAAGCCATGGAGGCGAACGGCACACCTGCAAAAGTCACGATGGACAAGCGCGGCGCCAACAAAGCGGCGATTGACGAGATCAACGCTTCCATGGAAATACCTATGGTGGTACGTCAGATCAAGTACCTCAATAATATCGTGGAACAAGACCATCGTGCAGTGAAACGGATAACAAAACCAATGCTTGTATTCAAATCGTTCCGATTAGCCAAAAGCATCCTGGTTGGTATCGAACTCATGCACATTATTCGCAAGGGTCAACTCATGATGGAAGGTGCAGATGATCTGTCTTTTGCCGACCAATTTTATGCTTTGGCAGGAAAAATCCGCTCTGTTTAATGATAGGCGGAATCCGTCTGCCAAGACTCCGTCTTGGGTTCGCTATTGCGATAGAACCTGGCAACTTATCTTTGATTTCTTTGCTATGCTAAACGACGCTTTAATTATGATTTTTATCTATCAGCATTTTGCCTAAGGGACATCAATTGTTTGACAATAATCTACGAACTCGTAGCTTTGCTCAGGAATCTATACACCAAGCTCCAATTTCGCTATTTGCCACGGAAGATCAGGTCGCCAATCTGGAACTAAGATTCCTATCGGAGAATGTCGAAGAGCGAATCTTCGTATCAGTCGAATTGGCTTGGCACCTACGTCAACGCGCACCTGCCCGCGCATTGGCACTTGTAGAGCAAGTCCACGATACGTTATCGTCAATAAATATCAGCCCAAAATTAAGTCAACAAATATCAGCCCGTACACTTTTAATACGAGGTGAAATCTTTTGGCTAAATGGTGAAATTGAAGAGAGCGAGAGACTGGCTAATCTGGCTTTGCAGTCGTCTGTCGACTCGGGCGACGCCGCTGCTGAATCTGATGCCTTTCATTTACTGGCATGGATTTCTGAGGATTTAGGCAATTTCCCACAACGTGACTACCAAATACAAAGCATGGAGAGTGCAGCGTCCTTGTGTGATGTTACCCGGGTCGAAGTGGGTCAAGCTTGGAGAGCTAGTTTTGATGCACTTACTGACGTTGACGCCAGCATCATGAAATGGAAGGCCTATTTCCAACCTGATTCAGAAAAAAAAGATTCAACTTCCAAATCTTCCATTACCCAATTTTTGGGTTTGGTCGCCTCATTTAAATGCGATTTTGTTCAGAGCATCAAATATTGTGTGGATGCTTACCATGATGCTCTATATACGGGTCAAATTCGCAGAGCTGTTTTTGTTGCAGGCAGTATTAGCGATTGCTATGTCAATCTCAACGATTACAGCGCATCTCTGGAATGGCTGCAACGATGTATGGATCTATCTCGGGATAAAGGCTGGCCTATTTGCTTAGGAAGAAGTTTATTTCTTGTCGCAGCATCTATGCGCAGACTCCGCCGTTATGACCATGCTTATACTTTGATTCAAGAATCTCTCAGCCTAATATCGCGAATGCCCAACTCACGGCAATATGCGATTGCCTTGCGCTATCTGGGGGATATTGAATTAGATCGCCAGCAGTTTTCAAATGCACTACCTATTTTTGAGCAACTTGAACAACGCGCAATCGCTCTCAACGCTGCGGACCTGCATTGCGTTTCCAAACGAGGTCAAGCGCAAGCGTTGCTTCATCTAAACCGCCAAAGCGATGCGGTAATCGCTGCGAATGCTGCACTAAAGATCGCTAAGTCAAATGCTATGTATCAGATAGCAGCACTACGTGTACTGGCCGACTTGTATCAAAAATTTCCCGCAGAACTATTTCAGGAAAGTGAACCTCATAAAACACCGCTCGACTTTTTGAAACGGGCGCTGTCGCTAGCCGAATCCATACAAAACTATTTTGTCCCAAGCGATCTGCTGGATTCAATTGCGTCTGAATATGCGAATATTGGTGATTATGCTGAAGCATATCGAATCAGTAAAAGTGCGAGTATTAACCGAGACAAAATCTATTCAAGCGAAGTGACCAATCGCGCCAGCGCCATGGAAATTAGTCACCAAACGGAGAAAATACGTGTGGAGGCGGAGTTTCAGAGTCAGCTTGCTAAAGCGGAGGCAGAAAAAATAAATGTATTATTAATTGCAAACGCTACGCTGGAACATTTAGCTAAAATTGGTAGAGAAATCATTGGGAATCTGAATGCAGATGCGGTGTTCTCTTGTCTCGATTTGCATCTGAGAAATCTCGTTGATTCAACCAACCTGCATGTCTACCAGTTAAAAGAGAGCGGCAATGTTTTGAGATTGGTATTTGGTCAGGACAGCCAGAATAAGCCATTAGTTGCTGAAATTCTGCTGAATGACCAAACGAATCCGATTGCACTCTATGCTCAGGCTCGGCAAGTGCATTTCGACGCACGAGACTCCGCAGAGACCCATACGGTAAATAACCGCTTAGATCGCACTCAATTGATGTCCGCACTTCAAATCAATGAGCGACTACTAGGCATAATGGTTATTCAATCGACTGGTGGACATGTCTTTAGTGAACGCGAGTGCGCTATCGTTGAAACGCTCTGCGCTTATGGCTCTATTGCAATGGCAAACGCGGAGGTTCAAGAGAAGCTACTTGAGAAAAATCAATTATTGGAACAACTTGCGGTTAAAGACAGGCTAACTGGCCTCTTCAATCGACTAAAACTTGACCAAATACTTGAAGATGAATTGGTAAGAAGCCGGCGATATGCAAGCATTTTCTCAGTTGTTCTCTTAGACGTGGATCACTTTAAAAGCGTGAACGATAACTTCGGACATCCGGTTGGTGACCAGGTGTTGAAGGAGATGTCCAACATTTTGGAACAAAGCACTCGTGAAGTCGATATTGTCGGTCGTTGGGGTGGTGAGGAATTTATGATTATTTGTCCCGACACGGATATTGAAGGGGCTTATAAATTAGCGGAAAAACTGCGTCTAGAAATCGCCTCACACCTTTTTCAAATTGTTGGAACTAAGACGGCAAGTTTTGGTGTTGCTGGCTCCAACAAAAACGATACTCCCCAAAGTTTACTCACCCGAGTTGATGAAGCGCTTTATCGGAGTAAGAAAATGGGTAGAAATCGTGTCGAGCAATTCGGCTAATCTTTTTAGATGTCAATCAGCATCGCAAATTTTTCAGTTTTGGCTAAATTCAGCATACTGGAAAAAGTTCGCAATCCCGACACGACGCGTACTAGTACCGGCCCAAATGAGAGATGAAAGCGCTGACAAGTGATAAATGCAAGACACTGATTGACAGCGAGATCGACTCATTTTTAAAAGCAGTGCATTTTCAAAATAGTTGAATTATACTGAATGCATATACAGTATTTATTGAGTAACGTTTGCTCCAACTACTTCAAAGATCATCATGTCTCAAGCCAACCCGTCCATAGAGCAGCAAGCGAGGTTATCTCCCTTGTCGTTTCCGGATGTCTGGCGTGCCAATGAAATGGCGGTATGCAGAGCCTCGACATTGACCACTGGCTTTGAGATCTTAGATCATGAGTTACCGAATGCAGGTTGGCCACGGTCTAATTTAATTGAGCTTTTACTGCAGCAGTCCGGCATCGGAGAAATGCAGTTGCTGAAACCAATCTTAGCAAAATTGTCTCAATCACAAAAGATTGCCTTGATCCAACCGCCCTATTTACCCCAAAGAATGGCTTGCCAATCCTGGGGGATTGATACTTCGCGACTTTTTTGGATTAAAGCTAAAAGCACGGCCGATGCCTTGTGGTCTACCGAGCAGATTTTAAAAAATGGGAGCTATGGTGCGGTGATTTTATGGCAAACCAATTGTCGTGCTGAATCGTTGCGCCGATTGAATCTCGCCGCACAGACAACGGATACCTGGTTTTGGTTGATGCGACCGATATCCAGTGCGCGAGAAGCGTCCCCTTCACCGTTACGGATCGCACTCAGCCCCGCGACTGGTGGCGTTGCTCTTAACCTGATTAAACGACGAGGGCCACAATCCGAACAAGCTCTTTTTATTCCCTTGGCTGATATGCCTACCCCTAAGCAAACTTTGGACAACAATCATGCGGTTTTGGTTAAGCCTACATTTTCCGCTACTACCATTAGAGACCCTTCGTCCATCTTGGTCTAATCCCGGCGCATATGCCGTGATGGACAAAGAACAAGTGATTGTGGCATCCATAGAAGCACTTCAAAGCGGCGTGAGACTCGGTATGCGTTCTGGAGGTGTCTCAGCGATTGCGCCATCGACATTGCTGCTCGACCGCAACCCGACTAAAGAGCAGTTAGCCTTAGAGTGTTTGACGATGGCCTTACTGCAATTTACCCCAGAGGTCACACATGCAACCGATTTCTGTATCCACCTTGATGTCACTACCACCTTACGTTTGTTCGGCGGTCGTCTTGCCATTTGTCACAAGATACGCGAGAGTATTCGGCGACTAGGATTTACCGCCATCATAGGGACTGCACCAACAGCGATGGGCTCTTGGTTGCTGGCTCGGGCACGACAACGACGTGTGCTTTCGGTACGGCGACGTGCAATCAAAATGGCGACATTAGAAAAGCGTTTAGATCAACTCCCTTGCCGTCTTCTTCCTTCCGCTGCTGTGCATGAAGAGTGGTTGTCTGGTATTGGTGCTGATCATCTTGGCGCATTGCGTCGTCTGCCCCGCGCAGGCCTAGTACGCCGAACCAATCAACAATTACTCAATGAGTTAGATCGTGCCTATGGCGAGGCACCAGAATTATTTGAATGGATCAAAGTTCCACTCACTTTCTCAGCAAGGCTAGAAACATATGATCGAATCGAACATGCTGATGCTTTGTTACACGGTGCAATCCGACTGATTGAACAACTCATTGGCTGGCTAGTCTCGCTACAACAGGCGGTTTCGCACTTTGTACTCATCCTTGAGCATGAACGTGGACGTGCAGCGATCGATCCTAGTACGATAGAAATTATGCTGGCAGAACCGGCCTGGCACGAAGAACATTTAATTCGTTTGCTCAAAGAACGACTTGGTCGAGTAGAGCTCATTGCTCCAGTGATTGCGCTACGCCTGGAGGTGAAGCAAGTCGTGCCGATGATCGCACCAACACAATCCTTGTTTCCGGAACCCGGCGGTAATCCCGCAGATTTCAACCGCCTGTTGGAATTGCTCACGGCCAGGTTGGGACGAGAGAACGTATTAACGCCAGTCGCACTGAATGACTACCGACCTGAGGTCTGTAACGCCTGGGGGTCAGCCTCAGATAAGCCCATCAGACTGGATGACAAGACTGAATTACTGGAGCGCCCTTTTTGGATATTGGATAAACCCATCGCACTGATCATGCGTGACGAGAGGCCTTTCTATATCTCGCCTTTAAAACTCATTAAAGGACCTGAGCGGGTCGAGGCTGGTTGGTGGGATGATCAGATCGCAGCAAGAGATTACTTTGTTGCGCAAGCCAGCGATACCAGTTGTTATTGGATTTATCTTGAACGAACCCAAGAAGCCAAATGGTATTTACACGGGCTATACGCGTGAGATGCTATGGCCAATCCATCCCAATTACCGGCCTATGCCGAGCTGCAGTGTCTGAGTCATTACACCTTTCTACGAGGAGCATCTTCGCCAGAGAGCTTAGTGCAGCGAGCCTTTGAGCTCGGTTATCAGTCACTCGCTATTACCGATGAATGCACCTTAGCAGGCGTGGTCAAAGCCCATGTTGAAGCTAAGCGTCTGGGACTATCCTTGCTAATCGGCAGTCAAATGCAGGTGACTCCCTTAGATCATAGTCCGCCGTTTAATTTGATTATTCTGGCGATGAATAAACAGGGATACGGCAATCTATCTGAACTCATTACGGTCGGTCGTACCCGTGCTGAGAAAGGGTCTTATCTTATTCAACCCTACGACATTGCAAGCCCAACCGGTGAACTGATTTATTTGCGCGGTATGCCGGACTGTCAGTTGATCTTGGTGCCAAGATACAACTGTCCCTATGAAGAATTGGAACGTCAAGCTGCCTGGTTAGTGACCTGCGCGCCGGGTCGTGCCCGTATCGCCTTAACGCTGCATCATCGCGCACAAGACGATAAGCATAAAGACTTGGTCAGCGCCATTTCTGAAGAATTTAGTCTGCCCATTGTCGCCACTGGCGACGTCTGTATGCATGTACGCTCTGGCAAGCCTCTGCAAGATACGATGACCGCAATCCGACTGGGTGTTCCCGTTGCAAAGTGTGGCTATCAACTTACTCCGAACGCGGAGCAGCATTTGCGCTCACGATTACGACTAGCCAATTTATATCCTCGTAGTGCTCTGGATGAAACAGTGCGGGTAGCTGACCAATGTCATTTTTCCCTAGACGAACTCAAATATGAATATCCGCATGAAGTAGTGCCAGAAGGTGAAACTGCCACAAGTTATTTGAGGAAGGAGGCCTACATTGGTGCACATTGGCGTTTTCCTGCGGGCATTCCTGGAAATGTGCAATTGCAACTGGAACACGAACTTAACCTCATTGCCGAAATGTCCTATGAAAGTTATTTTTTAACGGTATATGACATCGTTCGATTTGCCCGGTCACAGCATATTCTTTGCCAGGGACGAGGCTCTGCAGCAAATTCCAGTGTTTGCTATTGCCTTGGGATTACCGAGGTCGACCCTTCGCGTGGCACCTTATTATTTGAGCGCTTTATTTCCAAAGAACGCAATGAACCGCCGGATATTGATGTCGATTTTGAGCATCAGCGTCGTGAGGAAGTGATTCAGTACATCTATAACAAATACGGTCGTATGCGTGCTGCGCTGACAGCCGTGGTGATCAGTTATCGCCCACGTAGTGTCTTACGTGATGTGGGGAAAGCACTCGGTATCGATTTGTCTGTCGTAGAGAAGGTAGCGAAAGCCAGTCATGGCTGGGGCGGACGCTCGGATTTACGCGCTCGGTTAAGTGCCTGCGGATTTGATCCAGACTCTCCCATTGCAGAGAAATGGTGTGAACTGGCCGATAAATTAATGAAATTTCCACGCCATATTTCTCAACATCCGGGTGGCTTTGTGATTTCTCATACCAAGCTCTCCAGGCTAGTTCCTGTAGAGAACGCGGCAATGGCCAACCGCTCTATCGTCCAGTGGGACAAGGACGATCTCGATGCGGTGGGCCTACTTAAAATCGATATTTTGGCTTTAGGAATGTTGAGCTGTATTCGTCGCGCCTTAGAACTCGTATCAGAGCAACGTGGTGAGCGATTTGAATTGCATGATATTCCCGCTGAGGACGCTGCAACTTACGACATGATTTGTCAGGCCGATACCGTTGGTGTGTTTCAGATTGAAAGTCGAGCGCAGATGTCGATGCTACCTAGGCTCCGACCAAGGCAATTCTATGATCTGGTCATCGAGGTTGCCATTATTCGGCCCGGACCAATTCAGGGTGGCATGATTCATCCGTATTTGCGCCGTAGACAAGGAATCGATCCGGTTGAATACCCCAGTCCTGCCATGGAATCTGTTTTATCCAGAACATTGGGTATCCCTATTTTTCAGGAACAGGTCATGCAAATTGCAATGGTGGCAGCTGGGTTCTCAGCGGGTGAAGCAGATCGCTTGCGACGGGCAATGGCTGCGTGGAAACGTAAGGGTGGGCTGGAGCAGTTTGAAGACAAACTCATGGCGGGTATGGCCGAACGCGGCTACTCAGAAGAATTCGCTACCTCGATTGTCGGTCAGATCCGGGGATTTGCAGAGTATGGATTCCCCGAATCGCACGCCGCCAGCTTCGCTTTGTTAGCCTATGCCAGTAGTTGGTTGAAGTGTCATGAGCCTGCAGCCTTTCTAGCCGCATTATTAAATTCTCAGCCTATGGGATTTTATACACCATCCGCCTTGGTACAAGATGCGAAACGTCATCAAGTAGAGGTAAGGCCGTTAGATGTGTGTATCAGCACCTGGGAGGCATCATTAGAGCCTACTACCGGACAGTCGATGGCAGTACGCCTAGGGCTCAATCATATTCGAGGATTAGAGCAAGATGCTGGATTTAGAATTGTGGAAGCACGTGCCATTCGCCCTTTCAGCGATACCAATGATCTGGCGGGTCGAGCAAATTTAAATGCCGGACATCTTCAGGCGCTGGCAGGTGCGAATGCCTTGGTCAGTTTGGTGGGCAATCGGCGACAAGCTTTATGGCATGCGGTGGCTAGCGTCCCCGGCAAAGGGCTATTACGGAGTGCGCCGATTGTGGAAGACGTATTGCAATTGACAGAACCGTCTGAAGCCCAAAGTATTGTTGCTGATTATCGGCATACGGGATTAACCCTGGGTAGACATCCCCTGTCGCTATTGCGCGATCAGTTGACGTCAATGCGACTGATGTCGAGCGCCGTCTTGAATGGCTATGAAGATGGCAGACTGGCGCGGGGCTGTGGCATTGTCACTGTAAGGCAACGGCCGCAAACGGCTAAAGGCGTCGTGTTCGTGACCTTAGAAGACGAGGCTGGTACTGTCAACGTCATTTGCTGGCCTGATCTGGTGGAGAAACAGCGCACGGTACTGCTTGGTGCAACCATGCTGGGAGTTTATGGCAAGTGGCAAAATCAAAATAACGTGCGTCATTTGGTTGCCATGTATTTAGTCGATTTGTCGCCGATGATTGCCTCATTGGCGGTAGCTAGTCGAGATTTCCATTGATGAATAGTGTTGACGACCGGACGGCCTCACTATTTCAATACAATTTAGACTGTATGTAAATCAACATTGCAGCATCTCTGCAACTAATACGACGAATGCCATCTCACTTCGCATTGGAAATGAAAGGACTATCATGTGCGTCAACTATGTCACTGTTTCAAAGCAAACCTTAGCAAATGAATTCGATACCGTCTTTGATCAATATGCAGAATGGAACGAAGAACTCTACCGTGATTATTTGGGACCGATCATCATCAAAGGAACTGACACAACACGTCAAGGTCTCGTTGCAAACTACGGGATGATTCCCAAACGATTTATGCCGCCAGGACTTCAACTTTCTACAATGAATGCACGATCGGACACGGTTGGATCTCTGAGGACCTATAAGCAATATTGGAAAACCTGCCAATTTTGTTTGGTACCAATGAAGCGATTCTTCGAGCCTAATTATGAGGCTGGCGAACATATACGCTGGTCTATAGGAATGATAGATGAGTCAGCGTTTGCAGTCGCCGGTATCTACCGAGAATGGGAAGAAGCAGACGGCACTACAGCTTATGCATTTACTCAACTGACGATCAATGCAGATGGGCATTCTTTGATGAAGCGATTCCATAAAAACGGGGAAGAGAAACGCCAGCTTGTAATTATTCAGAGAAGTGAATACGACGATTGGCTTGGGTGTACTGATCCTGAATTTGCAAGAACTTACTTGCAAGGTTTTAATGCTGAGTTGATGACTGCGGCGCCGGCTCCAAAGCCGTAAGCGTCTAACCCCACCATCTTTTCAGAAGGCAGGTACGGTGTTAAGTGCGGAGCGGCAGCAGTTCATCAATGCGGCTGTTTGGGCAGGTAGGGAGTTTTTCTAAAGTTTCTTTTAACCAGGCGTACGGCTCAATCTCGTTGGCTTTCGCTGTGGCTAATAACGTTTGAATGGCAGCAGCTCTTTTGCCAGCACGTTCAGAACCAGCGAACAGCCAGTTCTTTTTGCCCAGAGCAATCGGCCTGATCGCATTCTCAATCGGATTGTTATCGATGGGCAGGTGCCCACTGTCGGCATAACGTGTGAATGCTGGCCAGCGTTTTAAACTGTAATCGATCGCCTTCGATAGCGCACTTCCTTGCGCACTGCTTTTGCGTAGTTGAATTAGCCACAGATGCATGGCATCGAGGCGAGGCTTGGCATGCTCTGCTCGCCATCGCTGTCGTTCTTCGATCGAATAATCTTGTGCTTCACTTTCTATCCGGTACAACTCGGCAATCCGTTGCAATGCTTCTTCGGTGACTGGGTGTTGATTGGCGGCATGTAAATCGAAGAATTTACGTCGGGCATGGGCCAGGCATGCCAGTTCTGTGACCCCTGTTTTGAGTAGCTTTTTATAGCCTGCGTAATCGTCAACCATTAAATGTCCCTGCCAATCGGTAAGGAAGTTTTGTGCATGCGCTCCGCTACGATTTGGCTGAAACTCAAATACCACGATGGGTGCATCGGGTTCTAAGTTGTTGCTACGGTACGCCCACAGATAAGCACGCTTCGTTTTGCCTTTACCCGGATCAAGTTGTGGTACCGGTGTTTCATCGGCATGTAAGACGGTGCGTTGTTTCAGTAATTCTATGAGTCGATCAGCTAATGGTTGCAGTGCGACGCCGATGCGGCCTATCCATTCTGCGAGCGTTGATCTGGAGATCGTGACGCCATGACGGGTGCTGATCTGTTCTATCCGATAGAGTGGCAGATGATCCAGATATTTTTGAATCACTACCCACGCATGTAAGCTGGGTGTCGCTAAACCACCGTCAATGATCGCCGCCGGTATTGCTGCAGCGGTGATGGTTTCGCAATGACGGCAGGCATATTGTGGCCGGATATGCCGTTGCACAAGGAACCGTGCTGGTTCAACATCAAGCTGCTCGGTGATATCCTCGCCGATCTTCACTAAGGTTTGACCACAAGCACCACATGCGCAAGAATCAGGTTCGTGACGCTGTTCTACACGTGGCAATTCGGCAGGGAGTGGCTTACGTCCGGTTGGCTTTGCTTTGACGCGCGGTGTGGAAGAGAGTTATTCCAGTTCCGCCTGCATGGCATTGAGATCGGTTTCTTGCGTCTCATTAAAGAGGTCACGTTGTTGCGCCGTGAAGGCTTCTGATGTGCTGCAGAATTTAATCCGTTTGTGGTACGCCAGTTCTAAAGTAAGTGCCTTGATCTTGGTGTCTTTGAGATGGATTTCCTGGCGTTGCCGGGCAACGAGATCAGCTTGTTCTTGAAGACGCTGTGCTTCTTGTGCCCAGACTACTACCTGTGCGGCCAGTGCTTCGGGCGTGGCCGTGTGGGGATTAAATTGAGTGAGGGCTTTGGCGAGGTCCATGTAGTAAGTTTACATAGACGGGGTGATGTTTACAATCAAAAAAGTGATGTGTCGTCATTTTTTGATGCTATCCGTGCCGATCAGACGTGCCAGTGTGCAGGTGCCGGTGCAGATAATCTTTGCCAGTCAACGCCTTTGATGAGCCAATCCCATTGGTCTTGTGTCATCACCCAGCAGCGATCATCTGCACGAGGCCAGACAAACGCACCACGGTGTAAGCGGCGCTGACAACACCATACGCCAGTACCATCCCAGATGAGCAACTTCAAGCGTGTTTTAGAACGATTGCTAAACGCATAGGCGGTGCCATCGCAAGGCGTCGTACCCAAACTGGTTTGTATCCATTGCGACAAGCTCTCCATGCCACGACGCATGTCTACAGATTCTATGACGCAAAAAATCTGACCGGGTGCCATCATACTAATTGATTGAGTAATTGACCAAGCCAGGTGGTCTGCATATTAGCAGGTAGCGAGAGTTGCCACCCAGAGTCATGGCGTAACACGATGGGCGGCAAATTTGAAGCGGCTGGTGGGCTAGGTTGAACAACAATCGGTAAAGTCGTCAGCGGTGCGCACGCCGAAGCGGGTACCTGGCCACGTGAAATCCAACCATGGAATGTGGAGTGATTTAATTGATGCTCACGGCAATACGCCGCTTGCGATAGCCCTGAGCCTCGCCAGGCGGTGACATGTTGCAACCATTGCGCACGACTGAGGGTGGATTTGATTCTTGACATGCTTGCTCTCCAAAGTGATCGGGTTTGAAGAGTGCATGAAATTAAGGGGTATTCATAGATGGAGGCGTTGGACGGTTACCCAAAGCCTAAGAAAGTAGTGGGAATAAAAAAGCTAGCCAGCGCAGATACGCGGGCAAGTTCGAATTTCGATTTATTTATATAGAACTTCGTACAGGCTCAAATGATCTCAGTTTTTATCTATTTTTGAGCCAGGATTTCCTTTGATCGTTTTCGTTGTAGGTCATCCACTTTAAATTTGAATGTAACTATAGTGTTGATTAGTCGAACTTGAAGAATCACTTGGCAATTGAACTTGGATTACGGTGTTAGATGGTTCGCTGTTTAGACCCCATGCCCAATATGAAAATCTGTTCATGGTCTGACTAACAAGCAAATCTCGTTTTGCACGAACCAATTTGCACTCCACTAGCGACATATTCGGCAGCACCTGTGGATGCAGTATAAAAAATTTTTCCTCTGTTTGATTCTTACCTTTGCTCGGGTGACTGATGACGTATCCGTTGCAAGGTCTCTCCGCGTCAAAATCTACAGCGATTTTTCTAATTCCGCATGAGTGTTGATAAAACGAAACTAACGCATTAAAACTAAGGTGACTCCAAATTTGACGAAAACGCAGGCTAGCATTTTGGCTTGGACTCATGAATTTAATGGAATAGGTATTTTTGCGCCGCACAGTCAACCCTTCTAAGTTACCTAAACGCTCAATAGACATCCTCCATGTTAGATAAGCTAGTGCGATTGGGCACACGGAATTCCCGTCGATACATCTTGATTCGTCGTATTTCAGTTTTAAGAGACGGGCAAGACAGGCTTTATGTGCTCGTACAAATCTCTTGTAAAGCTGATGCTTAATGCTGCGATAAATCGCCCCATCTGAACTATGAATCAGAGGCGCTGGATCCCCTGTAAATTTAGACCATGGTATCCTCTCGCGGTCTACGACCTGAACAAAGGATGTCGGATTACTTTGAACGGAAAACTTCCATAGTAACGGCTCTTTTTGTACGGTTTGAGCGTATCCCAAAATCCACGAAGTTTGGTTATAAAAATGATGAGTTATACCCCTTTGACGTTTACGCCTTTCTGGATCGACACATCCATAACGATCATCTAGCTGCCAGATCAATCTCTCATATTCTCCAGTTTGTTCTTTAAAATTCATTCTCCATTTAGTTAGCGCTAAACAATATCCAAGAATTGTGTAACGCTGTTCCTGGCTGAATCGATGAGTGAATTGTCTGAGAGCATATGGAAGACTTGCATCGCCACATTTTGGACAAATAACAAGGTTTGGTTCGTTCGAGAATCGGTAATTAATACAATAGCTGCACGGTTCAGAATTTGACAATAATTTTCTTCCATGCCATGGACATTCCGCGATCAATAGCAACTGAAAAAAAACGCATTCGTATCCATATTGTCGACACTCCGGGCAATACCGGCCTGGCAGATCAAAGCATGCCGATACTTTTAGTCCTCGATTACTGAACCCCAATTGGTCTAGAAATCCCTGTCTGAGGCGCTCAGGAGTAACTCGAAGCATTGCCCCAAAACGATCAAAATCTATCCATGCCGTTTCGTACGTTGGATCGATTTCGACGTCACCTCCAATTTTTATCAAATTGATCAGTTCGGACTTACTTAAATAATTTATCTCCATTACCTTTCGCAATATCGATGCTCCAGATTCAAAAGGAGCTGGGTCAGAATTATTCCAAGTAAGTCGACCAAACACCTTCAAGCCCCAAACATTTCTAGATTAGACGCTTGGACTGCTAGCTCAATGTCGATTTTCGAGAGAATATAGTTAGGTGAATCGTTTGAATACCCAGCTAAAAGAATATGTTCTATTGTCATGGAAAGATGTTCCATTGGTACTCGATCCCCTCCCATATGAATTGCTGCATCACATACGGCTTGCCAAATTGGAGGAGCATAAGAAGCTAGTCTAAATCCACGACTAAATGCTTGAGGTAGAAAAAAACACGTATAACTCCATCCTGAATTTATAGGGTATTCACTGCTTACATCATAAACCTCTAAGATCACCTTAAGTTCCTCGACTGTTGTACAAGCCTCGTATGCAATCGGCTCACTCAAAAAACGCGCAATCAATTGCATTTGATGTGTGGCTTTCATTGCAGTACGCCTCTCCATGATCTCTGGTTGAGCGAAAGACACAGTCACTGAGCGAATTTTTTCCATCGCTAGTGCATTTTGAATTACCAATAATTGCTGCAAATCATGCGATGAAAGTAATTGCATCTCGTCCACAATTAATACAAACAATGCGCCTTTCAGCCTCCGCACCTCCATGATTGTGTCAGTGACGGCATTACGATAAAGATCTTCGTCTTTTTGTCTTCCCGCAAGTATGTGTTTACGGGCATCCAATAGTAGTCTAGGCATATGACCATTTGACTTTGGCCTCGGCGCCTCTCGGGCACTCAATCGACTGACAAAGGTTGTTTCAAACTCTTCTTTTAGCCGATCTTCTACATATTCTGCCGCTACCGTTTTACCAACGCGCGACGTACCATAAAAGCAAACTCCAGTGCGTCGAGACCAAACTCGGTCACGTATCAAGTCGTATGTTCGTTCCAAGGCAATTGTAGGAATAGTATATGTACGCTGTCGAATCGGGTGGCTCATTAATAACTCATCTCTTTGTGCCAGCGTATATCCACTCTCGAACGGAAACGTAAGATTTATCTCTTCAAAACTTGATTTTCCAAAAAATACACCCGCAGAAGCTAACTCTTGAGTGTTACGTGTTTCTATGGATTGGTTGGACTTAGATTTAGCAGACATAGATTCACCTTCTATTTTTAGCCATTCGAGGGCGCTGATTTTGGGTATCTTTTAGAAGCAAAGTTCTTGCCGAGACCTGGGAGAGTGTCGTTGTAGGAGATAGTTCTGCCGGCTTGTTGTAAATTTGAGGTGAAATACCGGCCTCAGTCGCAATACGAGAAGCGTCTGTTGCCTGCCGTGGTGTTAACTGAGGTTGATTTTTTCTATTTGTTTTTTTCGGCGTACCCAAATACTTCAAATAAACTTGAACAGGGTCGTCAAGCTTGCTGATGATCAGTAGTCTTTCTGATATCAGTGAATTAATTGCAAGCCGAGTTTTTCGCGAATGCTTGGTCAGCCCCCATCTTCCCAGTGCCGTCAAAATACCAAGATCCGATCCATCCTCTAAAAAAACATGAACTTGCCGCATATCGTCTTCATCAATATGCACCAGCAAACGCATTCCTATAAGTAGGCCATTGTCTGCGAGGACAGGGCTCGTGTAGTGGACGCGGTCGATTTGTATGTATGGACGTCTACCGTTAATAAGGTCACCTCGAACGGTCTTACCTATAATTGTTGCAAAGGCATTCGCTAACTTTTGATCTTGCACTGGCAATCTCCTTGCTTCACAGATAGGGCTGTCCCCGCACAAATAGTGGCGAAGAAATCCAATCGGGGATAGATAGGATATTCCCTCACTGGGTTTAATATTGTGCTGCGAAAAAAACACTTCGACCAAATCCTCGATATGCTCTGCATAGATTCCAAGCTTCAAGGCAGCGCCGACAGCATCACGGGCTCGCCCGTTTTGAGGGTTACTTCCTGTGGTCGATGGCAATCTTTGCATAAGACCTTGTGCGATTTCCTTAAATGTCCGTTCTACATTAGGGCGTCGCTCAAAATGTCCCACCGGTCCCCAATTTACTACGAATCCCAAAACTCTTCTTGCTCGCTCTCTTACTTTAATTGCTAGATGAGCTAATGCACCATCCAACAATGTAGTTGTCCAAACAGCTTGATAAGCCTCATCAAGAATTCCGCTAGGAAGACCGCCTCCCTCCGGATAATTTAGTCCTGGTATTGATAGTCTTCGTGGCTCCCAGCGTCGACCTACTGCGTCACGTATCACATGCAGAACATCATCGGAAGCAACTTCACTTCGATAGACAATACGCCAAGCTAAAACAGCCGTCGACGCTCGGTCTATCGCCGCTATCAACCATAGCCGCTCCACCAATAAATCAGTTTCAGTTCCCTCGGGCGTTGCAAACTTAAGTACACAATGTGCGTCTATGTTGTAAGCGTCGATTTCGACCGCGTCGAATGGTTCGTCTATACAAAGAAGCGGACTTTTCCCGTTACCAACACTTAAATGTGCTCTAGCTTCCCGCTCTCCGCTCTTTTGTACAGAACGGGAAAAATTATTGAGGACGATCTCAGTCATATACTTCTGAATTGAGCGAAGACCGAGTAACTTTGTGTTAAACGGCCAGCCACTAGGCGGATATTCATTATTCGCTATCTTTGCCCTTACCAGCCGAATAAAAATCCTATGAAGCGCATTGGCTCGAATACGATACTCAGGGACACCTATGTATTTTGCCTCCTGTCGTATTTGCGCTATCAGTTCAAACTCTATGTCGGGAAATAATTTTTTAAGGTACCCAAGAGATCCTGATTGGCCACCACGTTGTTCCCTTCTTTTGGGCCCAGCTAAAGATCTTTTTTCGTACGGTACCAAGCGACTGAATTTACGTAATCCTCTAAATCCAAAAATTTTTCCATCTGATGCGAGCATTAGACATCGGGCGGCCAAGCGAGGTAAATCTGTGGGGTCGACTCCTGTTTTTAGTTGAATTTCCCGTAAATTTTCTCCGTGTGCGTAGAGCTTAATAGCTTTGACCCGACGCTCAAATTCATCTCGTTCAGAATCACACAATAGCAATCGATTGAAATCTGGCCATGTCTCAATATACGGCGCCTGTGCAAACGCTTGATCACGAGACCACATGATTTGAAAAGCGCCATATTGAAGCGGATCGGAAACCTCCCCTATTGAGATCAAGATGTATATGTCCTGAAATCGCTAATCGGACCAGTAAACCTTTCAATATCGCAGGATCAACATCGGGTAAATCATTTAGCAATTCAGCTATCGTCCCTGTCTCCCTTCGCAAAAAAACACTATCTAGTGCAACTGATTCTTGGACAAAAGGTCGATCGCGTAAAACGCTTGCAAAGCCAATCGCTTTTAGCCATCGCAAAGAAACTCGAACATGTGGTGAAAGATCTTTATCTGAAAAAGTACGATATGAGATTCCTTCTGCACTTGCCGCAGACGCTTGAGCTTCCAGCTTTGATTTTCCTGGGGCAACGTCATTGTCATCACTTTTAACTTCATGCCATTCGACTCGCCCATTGGCTAATAGCACTCTCGCATCGAGCTCTGTAGCGCGAGCTTCATAGGAATCGACTGATATAAGTGCTGTCGGCTCCAAGTCAAATGACTTCACTTCAGGATTTGTTTCGAGATAGTGCAGCCAATGGATGAGCTGTCGGTCGCTAGGCAGGATGTAGTCCTTATTTGTTTTGATACTATATACAAGCCATAGATTCGAATTTCCTCGTCCTCTTCCTCTGTAGGCGTGCATTATGTTTGTGCGCTGCTTTGAGCGCAAAGTTTGACTTTGACCTGTCGCCATGAAGTCTCCCGTCTTAGATTCACACGAATTATGAGATCACATCAAATTGATAATAGACGGCAATTCTCCAATGTCAAATCTGCGTTGCATTTCATTGGAAATTTTTGTTTGCTTAGCATTCTATTTGAATTTTTACTTCCTAAAAAAGGTACTAAAAATTCCAATTCTTGTAGAAATCTGATTAAATTTCTACACTAAGCCTATGATGTTAATGGAGTGAGATTTGTGACATCAATTGAATATTTAGTTCGGAGCGCTATCGCTCTGAAATGATTACAAAGTCGTCGCTTCTTGCCCGCCAATCAGATTCAGAAGTTTTCCGGAATCCGAACTAAGCGCGTTGGCGTACAGACAGCATGGCATAAAGGGCGGAAATTTAGGAAACAGCGCGCGATAACAAGCTTTAATTAGAACGGCAATTCGATTCATTGAATTAATAAACTAAAGAATATCGTTCATTTTAACCTAATGAAATAAACACACTACTCGGTTATCTCTTGGGACAATAACTATGCGTAAATATTCGATATGCCTGCTCATAATCCTCTCATTCAATCTGTCCGGTTGCGGTTACAACACGCTACAAAGTAACGACGAACAAATCAAAGCAAGTTGGTCCGAAGTGGTGAATCAATATCAGCGCCGGGCAGATCTCATTCCTAATCTGGTTAATACAGTAAAGGGATATGCCGCCCAGGAAAAAGATGTTTTGTTAGGTGTTACTAATGCAAGAGCAAAAATCGGCAGCGTCCAAGTAACGCCCGAAGTGCTCAACGACCCTAACGCTTTCGCAAAATTTCAAGCCGCCCAAGGAGAGATGTCTAGCGCACTCTCAAGGTTATTAGTTGTAACCGAAAACTATCCACAGCTTAAATCAGACGCGAATTTTCGTGACTTACAGGCACAGTTAGAAGGTACAGAAAACCGCATTACGGTTGCGCGAAATCGCTACATCGCTGCTGTGCAACAATTCAACGTCACAGTGCGCTCTTTTCCGTCGAACTTAACTGCAATGGTGTTTGGATTTAAAGAAAAACCTAATTTTACGGTAGGCAACGAAAAAGAGATCTCAACACCTCCCAAAGTAGACTTTGGCACATCACCAGAAAACGCTACTCCAAATACGCAAGGAGTGCCGAAGTGATCAATGCAAAATCTGTGAAAGGATATTTTATTACCGCTATGCTTGGGTTGTCCTTGATTGCTTTTGGACAGACAGCAGTGCCAATGTTGTCCGGACATGTGATAGATCAGACGGCAACGTTAAACGTAGAACAAATATCTACTTTAGAGCAAACGTTACAAGGATTTGAGGCAAAAAAAGGGAGTCAAATTGCAGTCTTGATTATCCCCAGTGTCAGCCCTGAAACAATTGAACAATATACGTTACGTGTCGCTGAAAAATGGAAATTGGGAAGAAAAAAGGTAGATGATGGCGCAATTTTAGTGATAGCAAAGAATGACCGGACGCTCCGGATTGAGGTGGGATATGGCTTAGAGGGCGCGCTAAACGATGCCACAAGTAAACGCATCATCAGTGAAATCATTTCTCCCAGATTGACGCAAGGCGACTTCTATGGTGGTGTCACCGCTGGTTTAAATCAAATGATGAAAGTCATCAACGGAGAGCCTCTACCACTGCCAGCCACCGAAAAATCAAGTATTACAATTGGAGACATCCAGCCATATGCTCCGGTCATCTTTATCGTCGCTCTCATCTTAGGTGGTTTATTGCGAACTTTATTTGGCCGATTTCCAGGCGCGATCATAACCGGTGCGGCGATAGGCGGAATTGCCTGGCTGTTTGTAGGTGTTTTATCTATCGCTTTAATTGCCGGGACTATCGCTCTCTTATTCACCTTAATCACTGGTGGTACGGTCGGTCGCAACATGATTGGACTTGCCGCAGTGTATGGTCGCGGAGGTGGTTCTGGCGGCTTTAGTGGTGGCGGCGGTGGATTTGGCGGCGGCGGTGCATCAGGGCGATGGTAATGATGGATTTCAAGCGGATAGCCAAACATCTCATGATGACCCATTGGCAAGTCAACAGTCATTTCAATCAAGTATTACTAAGCAGGATTGAAAAGGCGATTAAACAGAGCGAGATGGCACATGTAGGGGAAATTCGCTTCGTCGTCGAAGGTGCCTTAGATGGCATGCTACTGTTTCAAGGACAAACTGCGAGAGAGCGCGCACTAGACGTATTTTCTCACCTAAGAATGTGGGATACCGAAAATAACAATGGAGTGCTGATTTATTTGTTATACGCAGACCGGGATGTAGAAATTATCGCCGATCGCGGAATCCACTCGAAAGTCCAAGCGGGTCAGTGGTCTCTGATTTGCCGACAGATGGAAACGGCTTTTAAAAATGGAAACTATGAAAACGGAGCAATTAGTGGAATTCATGCGGTGACTTTATCTTTAGCAGAGCACTTTCCAGCAGAAGATGATGTAAAAAACCATTTGCCGGATAGGCCGTTGATTTTATAACTTAATCGACTGCGTTTTGCTGCCCACATAAGCGAAGATTTATGCAATTTACAGATTGCACTTTGGTAAATGATTTTTTGGGTTGGGTCTTTTAACTACAGATGATGGGGCAATAAAATGAGCAAAAAGAAAAAGCAAAAAGAAGCGGATGACGATGTAACCCCAATGTCGAAAGAGGACTATAAAGCTAGCTTGCGTGAGCTGCAAGTAGAGCTGGTGAAGCTGCAACGACATGTCATTCGTCATAATGAAAAAGTGCTGATACTGCTCGAAGGTCGTGACGGAGCAGGTAAAGACGGCAGTATCAAGCGTATCGCTGAACATCTAAGCCCGCGGGAGACCCGTGTTGTAGCGCTGAGTAAACCATCAGATCGAGATTGTAGTGGATGGTATTTCCAGCGTTATGTCACTTACCTACCAGTAGCCCAGGAGCTTGTCTTGTTTAATCGTAGTTGGTACAACCGTGCGGGTGTAGAACATGTGTTGGGTTTCTGCTCAAAGGATGAATACGAAGAATTCATGCAATCAGTACCGAAATTCGAAGAGATGTTGGTGAATTCGGGAATCAAGCTACTAAAGTACTACCTTGACATTGGCAAGGATGAGCAAATCAAGCGACTGGCCGATCGCGAAACTAATCCGCTCAAGCAGTGGAAGACTAGTCCGGTCGACGCCGTTGCCGTCAAACATTGGAATGCTTATTCTGAGATGCGGGACGCAATGCTGCTGAGAACCCATACCATTTTAGCTCCTTGGCATATCGTACGGGCGAATGATAAACAATCTGCCCGATTGAATTTGATACGAGACATACTATCTAGACTGCAATATACGGGCAAGAATAAAAAGTTATTGCAACCAAACGTTGAGATGACGTTTGAGTTCACACCTGAGTGTATAAATTCATATCGACTAGCTCGCTAGTTCTTCTCACCAGATAAGGTTAATTAAATAATCCGGCAGATTCCATTGCGCTATGATAGTTGCCCTTGAGAGCAGCCTTGTTACAACTGATGCGCAACGACAGAACCTGTTGCGCAGCAACGCTGTTATTTTCTAAGCCTAGCCAGGTAGCCAGCACCGGTTGTTGTATCGCACGTGAAAAAGAAAATGTCATTGGCCAAGGCGTCAATGCTTTGTATCCAGCATTGATCGCATTCAGACGTTGGGACGCTTGTTCCGGTGTTTGCCCGCCGGACAGGAATGCGATCCCTGGAACACATGCCGGCACGTGACGTAATAAACTTTCGACGGTTGATGCAGCGATCTCATTCACGCCCGCTGAAACAGCGGCGTCTGAGCCGGGAAGCAGCATATTTGTCTTTAGAATCAGTCCCTCAAGAAACACCCGGTGCAAGTGCATCTGGTGAAATACCGACTCCCAGACCCGCTCAGATACGTCCGCACATTGCTGCAAAGTGTGCGCCCCATCCACCACTATTTCAGGCTCGATCACCGGCACCAAACCACATTCCTGGCACAGTGCGGCGTATATCGCCAATTGTTGGGCGTTGCTGGCGATGCAGGTATCACTTGGTGTACCGACACCAATTTTGAACACCGCCCGCCATTTGGCAAACCTTGCTCCTTCATGCCAATAAATTTGCAAACGCTCCCTCAATCCATCCAGACCCTGAGTCAATTTTTCTCCCGGAAAACCAGCCAGATCCTTCGCGCCAGTGTCGACTTTAATTCCACAAATAATATTTAAATCAGACAGCAGGTCTATAAACTTTTTTCCATCGTCACGAGATTGGCTAAATGTTTCATCGCATAAAATTACTCCGCTGATTGAATGATTTATGTCTGGGGTACATAGTAGCAATTCACGGTATCTTCGCCGCATTTTCACTGTTTCAGCCATACCCAGCGCCTTAAACCTAGCATTGCAAGTGGGGATGCTCTCATCCATCGCAAGCATTCCTTTTTGTTGCGCTACTAATTGGATTGCTATGTCGTGCAGTGCATTTTCATTCATTACTTGTACACCCTTCCCGGATTGATATTCCCCCAATGACGCTTCATGGGCTGCTTATTTTGTTCATCAATAGACAGCATGACTCAGAGAATTTTTACAAAATGCGAAAAACAAATATTGGATTTAAATACTCTGTCGGCATCATGAACTTTTATCCGGCACAGTCTGTGCAACAGCACACACAGACGCTAATAAATTTTTTGAGCGATGGGTTGTTTGTGGTGCTTCACTTGATGACATGCGCCCTTGATGACATACAAGTTGACAACCTAATGAAGGTCACCTCAAAAAATACAATTTCTCATCGCAACTAAATTGCTGTGTGGCGATGAAATTGTACGCAGCTTTACCGTACGCCTGATTCACAAATTTTATTGAAAACGATGCTCATCGATCTGCTGCAACAAAACACTCAGATTAAGCGCGGTAACGCACCGATCAGGCTGATATCTCAATATATATTCTTGAAATGAACCTTAGGAGGACACTGTAATGACACTATCCAATCAGAAATTCCTATTTACTTATCCGGAGTTAGAGCGTCAGATGAAGCAAGTATTTCAATCGCCGCCCTCGTCCCCTCCTCTGACCAGCGATGACAAACTCAGAGAAGTCATCTGCTTAAATAAATCCGTCTCAGAGCCACTCTCCTGCATCGACTCAAACCAAGCGAAATCTGATTTACCCATATAGAAATGGTCTTTAGCAACTGCGGTCTAACTTAAATTAATCCCCGACAACAAAGGAGATGTGATGCTATTCGAATCTTTCGTCGCTCGCAAAATGACATTGAGTAACCGGATCGTAATGGCGCCGATGACGCGCAATCGTGCCAATGTGGGGAATATCCCTAACATATTGATGGCTGAATATTATGGGCAACGTGCCAGTGCAGGATTGATTGTGACTGAGGGTACTTCACCCTCGCCAAATGGTCTGGGTTATGCGCGTATCCCGGGCCTGTTTAACGATGACCAAGTGCGCGGCTGGAAATTGGTCACTGATGCAGTACATGCCAAAGGCGGGAAAATTGTTGTCCAGTTGATGCATACCGGTCGTGTGACGCATATTGCGAACCTACCGCAAGGTGCAAGGGTTGTTGGTTCAAGTGCTTCGGTATGTCCAGGCGAAATGTTTACCGATTCGATGGGGCTACAGCCGTACAGCGTGCCATCTCCGATGAACGAGCAAGAAATAGTAATGACCATCAAAGAATATGCGACTTCAGCCGAACTCGCTATTGAGGCAGGCTTTGATGGCATTGAGCTGCATGCTGCCAATGGCTATTTGATTGAGCAATTTCTGAATCCCCATATTAACCTCAGAACTGATGACTACGGTTCTAACGCTGAGGGAAGAAATCGTTTTGCGCTGGCGGTGACCCGCGCTGTGACAACGGCAATTGGCGCTGATCGCGTTGGCATTAGATTATCACCGTACGGTATATTCAACGGCACGGGATCATACACCGGGGTTGATGATCAATATCTTAGGTTGGTAAAAGAACTGTCAAGAATAGGCTTACTGTATGTTCATGTTCTTGACCATTCATCTATGGGTGCCCCCTCAGTACCTGCTGCACTCAAACAAAGTCTGCGAGCGGCTTTCGACGGCCCTTTTATCCTGGCAGGTGGATTTGACGCTGCCAGCGCAGAAAAGGCTTTGGAGAATAATCAGGCTGATTTGATCGCTTTTGGCCGATCATTTTTGGCGAATCCTGATTTAGTGAGACGTATGGAGAAGAATTTTTTATTAAATCCGCCGGATATGTCGACTTTTTACACCCCCGGCGCTAAGGGTTATACGGATTATTCAAGGTTTGATACCTAGTCCCAAGAGACCGCGGTTCAGGACGAAGCAATACGACAGCCAACCGTTGTAGCGATGGATTAAAAGGATCGATATGAGCCAAAATTATTTGTACGAGGTCAAACTAGATGCTGGTAAGCGTAACGCCAATTACTCGAACTGGCTTCAGAACTTAAGCGAATTGAACGCAAAAACTAATGACTACGGAGGCGTTCAAAGTCTCTGCATTCTCAGTCACTCAAAAAATGCGGTGACCGTACATATGCTCTGTACAAGAGGATTCAAAGACAAAGACAAAAAGAACGTCACTGTCAATGAAATAACCCGACAAACTTTAGCCTCGTCTGGCAAGGCACATCATACCTACATCGAATTTATTGAGGAGAATTTTCTCTTTGATAACGACTATCCCAATATTGAAGAGTGAGACAGACCTGATCTCGTTGATGATAGCGACGCAATATATCGCTTTAACAGCATGTTGGTTGTAGGTGTGAATCGCGATTATGCTGATTGAACACCCAGCTCTTAGTACCAAAGATAATTGAAGACTCATGCTGTAATGAGACTTATGGATAATTCGACGAGCTCAATCCGGTCGCGCGGTGCTCATCGAAACGGAGGTCATCCATCACGGTAAGTGTGTCCCATAGGTTCGCCAACATAGCATCAAAAATATCCGGAAGCCATCCAGCACTTTGATTTGACTAACGTCGTCTAGAGATGAATTGAGAATAGTTTGGTGATTTTGAATACCAATATGTGGTCGGGTGTTCGTATTGGTTAACAGAAGTCATTGGAAGTCATTGGAAGTCATTGGAAGTCATTGGAAGTCATTGGAAGTCATTGGAAGTCATTGGAAGTCATTGGAAGTCATTGGAAGTCATTGGAAGTCATTGGAAGTCATTGGAAGTAATTTAACTTGAACAGGATCACAGATGAGTAATCAGGAAACCGTCGATGCAATCAAAGCGCAAATCGTCAAAGCTGAGTCTGATAGCCATACGTGGCAAGTGGCAGAGGACGAGGAAAAATATCTTGACGCCTATGACAGAACGGAAGCGCTAGAACTACAACTAGATCGGCAAATCAAAAGCACTGCTTTAAATTCTGATACGGATCCAAATCCGGAGACACACGCTCATTTAATTATGCTGAGTAACTTCGATGGGGCTGCTGTATCAGCAATCGATGGTCAGATAGGGCATATCAAGACTGCGTTCTTTGATGATGAATCCTGGACGATACGATATATCGTTGTGGATACCGGAAACTGGTTGTCCAAGCATGAAGTATTAGTCTCGCCCTATGCGATTAAGCATCCCTTGATAAACGACAAAAATATCGAGATCAACCTCACCTGCTTGCAGCTGAAGAATAGCCCCGACATTGATAGTCATCAACCGGTGTCAAGGCAGCATGAGCGACAATTCCTGACCTACTATTCGTTCCCGACTTATTGGGGCGGAGGCGATCGTTGGGGTGGAGGAAGCTATCCATTGATGTCACTTGAACGACAACCATTAGATGAAATAGCGGAAGACAAAATGGAGGAACGTGAGAAATTTGAATCAGAGGATATTCATCTACGCAGTTGTGCAGAAATTATTGGTTATGACCTGCAAACAAGTGACGATAGCATCGGTCACATCAAAGATTTTATTTTCGACGAGGCATCTTGGGCGATTCGCTATTTAATTATCGACACCAGAAACTGGTTGCCGGGGGGTAGAAAAGTCTTAATAGCGACTCACTGGATTGAGAATATTGATTGGAGCACTCGTAACGTGTATGTGAAATTGACTAAAGAGCAGGTAAAAAATAGTCCCGATTTTGATGATCAACTCACTATGGATCGCGACTACGAGAGCCGGCTTCACGCATCGTACAGTCGCCCAGGCTACTGGATTTGATCAAAAAAAATCTGATTGTCAGGGTCTGTTATCACTCAAATCGGGAGATCAGTGATAACCGACCCTATGTAACTCGAAGAGAATAAGATGACTACATTACCCTCAGTAATTGATACGATCAATGGTCGATGTTCGGTGAGAACATATACGGAAGAGCGTATTCCGGAAGCGACAATTCATTTGTTGCTAAATGCCGCGGTGCGGGCACCGTCAGCGATGAATGAACAACCCTGGCAATTTGTGATAGTCCAACAAAAATCTCTGCTGAAAAAGGTGTCAGACCAGGCGAAAGCGGTATTAGGGGCAGAGGCAGAATTTTTACCTCCCCATCACGGCGGACTGATGGGGTTTTCAGAGCCTGGGTTTAATATTTTTTACGACGCTGGAACACTCATTGTTATTTGTAAGAAAACAGTCGGACAATTTGCAGACGGCGATTGTTGGCTTGCAGCTGAAAATTTAATGTTGTATGCCCACTCGTTAGGTCTTGGCTCCTGTGTAATCGGCTCGGCGATCGCCACAATGAATTTGCCGGTCGTCAAAAAAGAGCTTGGAATTCCGGCAGGCTCGATCGCCGTCGCACCAATCATACTAGGATTCCCGCGCGGAGCGATTACGCAAAGTGCTCGACACGCGCCACATATTTTAGCGAAGTACTAAAACTCAATGTGGTCGCAAACAGAGCGTTATCATTGCTTCAACCGAGACTTTCCATTAGGCGCACTGGAGGTGCTATTTGAGTGCTGACGGCGCATTTCCGGTCATTTTTAACCCAGATTTTCCATTAGAACAGCGACAAGTGTGCCTTTGGCGGACTGACTGGCTAGACGCGACGACGACGCAAGCTGCATCTTGTTAGGAGGAGCAACAACGCCAGGCAGTTCGCCAAAGGTGCAATTGTCGCTGTAGCGCTCCCACTCAAATCGCGGTGGTGTTATCCTTCTGAAGACCGCACACCGTCTGCGTTTTTTGCGAAGTAGTAGCGGTCTAATGGAAAATCTGGGTTTAACGTTCTTCGTTGTTCATGGCTAGCCATGAACGCCTCATTCACGTCAAAACTGCCTCGGAAAGTGCATCCGTCATCAGCTCAAATCCTAATGGAAAATCTCGGTTCAAACAGATAACCGGAGAATGAACATTTACTCCTGTTTGCGAGCCAATATCGCATCTCCTGGATGTACTTAAGTAGTATCTTCGTCCCTACGCCTGCCGGGACAATGTTGCGTAAGTCCTCAACAAAACACTCCTCATTTTTAATTTATGGATTTTCGCTTCTAAAATCAACAGCTCACTTTTATTTTTCTATATGAGTTACAACGTACAAAGATAAGCGTGTTTGCGGTTCATTCTAAGCTACTGAAAACAGACTGAAAGATGAACATGAAAACCGACAAACAGATTCAACAAGATGTAATCGCTGAACTAGACTGGCAGCCTTCCGTTAACTCCGCACAGATTGGCGTGGAAGTAAAAGATGGGATCGTTACCTTGGCCGGTCATGTCAGTAGTTATGGAGAAAAATGGGATGCAGAGCGTGCCGTCCAACGAGTAACTGGCGTAAAAGCCTTAGTTGTTGAGATGGATGTAAAGCTTCCAGGCACAAGCAAGCGCAATGACGCTGACATCGCCCGCATAATAGAAAATCTCTTAGAGTGGGCTATCTATCTACTAGCCAATAGTGTTAAGGCGATGGTTGAAGATGGCTGGGTGATATTGACTGGTGAAGTTGAGTGGGACTATCAACGAGATAGTGCAGCCGCTTCAGTTCGATATTTAATGGGTGTTACCGGCGTCAGTGATGACATCACCGTTAAGCCTTTAGTATCTTTAGCCGACGTCAAATCTCAAATAGAGGCTGCATTAAAACGTGGTTCGAAAGCCGACGCTGACAATATCTCGATTGCTATTCAAGGTACTACGGTAACACTGTCCGGCAAAGTAAATAGCTGGGCTGAGCGCGAACTCGCCAGAAACTCCGCTTGGGCTGCACCCGGCGTAAAGAATGTCATAGATAACCTGGAAGTGATCTACTAAGCTTGGGCTGATTATGTCCGACGGTAAGTCTAATTGGCGACCTCTACGATGTCTATTTTGATCGCCTGATGTTCAAACAATTCAATCTGATCATCGATTTATTAATGAGGAAGTACGCCATGTTTTGGGAAAAAAGATTAGAGAAGTGGGTCAGTGGCGTTCGTGATCGTCTGGCATTGCCGCTCAGAATAGATCTGTGGAACGGACAACAGCTTGCACTCAGCAATGAGCAACCTCAGGTCATCATTCGGGTACCCCATGTCTCTGCACTCGCATGTCTGTTCACACCATCGCTATCTAATCTGGGTACCGCCTATGTTGATGGAAAAATAGAGATCGATGGAAAACCATCGGCAATCATCGCGATCGGAAATTCTCTGGCCTCTGGCACATTAAAATTAGAGGGGAAATTTTCTCGCATCGTACGCAACATGCAGCGAAGTAAGGAGCAAGATCGAAAAGCCGTTCAGTATCACTATGATGTCTCCAACGATTTTTATCAACTTTGGCTTGATGAAAATCTGGTGTATTCATGCGCTTATTTTGAGAACGGGGATGAGGATTTGTACAGCGCGCAGATTAAAAAAATAGATCATATACTCAGAAAAATTCAACTCCGTCCCGGCGACACATTACTCGATATTGGCTGTGGCTGGGGCGCATTGGTCATGCATGCAGCAAGAGAATATGGCGCAAAATGTGTTGGTATCACGCTGTCGGAAAATCAGGCATTTCACGCAAGAGTCCTGGTGGAACAAGCGGGATTAAGTGACCGGGTGGAAATACGCTTACAGGATTACCGTGACGTCCGAGGTAGTTTTGATCGTATCACCAGCGTCGGGATGTTTGAACATGTCGGTCTTAGAAATCTTACCGGATATTTCTCTGTCATCGAGAAGCTGCTGGCAGAAGATGGAATCGCTATGAACCACGGAATTACATCAACCGATGCAGATAGCGGAGAAACCCCCTATGGTAATGGCGAGTTCATTGAAAAATATGTTTTCCCTCAAGGAGCGTTACCTCACATCGGCCTGGCGATCAAAGCAATGCAAGAAGGCGGACTAGAGGTTATCGATGTCGAAAATTTACGCCGGCATTACGCCAGAACATGTGAGCTGTGGAGTGATAAATTCGAAGAAAACGCGGACGAAGTAAAGAGAATCGCTGGTGACAGACGCTATCGTATCTGGCGAGTGTATCTGGCTGGTTGTGCCTATGCATTTAATCAAGACTGGATCTCCTTATATCAAGTCGTCTGCGTCAAGGCAGGAGGAAATCCAGGGAAACTCCGTTGGTCGAGAAATTATATGAACTGAAGACTATTCAACTGTACTGTGGCATAGCTCACGGAATAAGAACAGCAGCTCCCTCAAATCGACCAGCGCGGAGATCCGCTAGCGCTTGATTTGCATCTTGAAGGGAATAACTTGTCGTCTTGGTGATGATGCCAATTTGAGGTACTAGTCGAAAAAAATCGATGCCATCTTGCCGGGTCAGGTTGGCGACCGATACAAGCTGCCGTTCTTCCCACAGCAGACTGTAAGGAAAACCGGGGATTTCGCTCATATGAATCCCTGCACATACGACTCTCCCACCCTTCCTGACAGCCTTTAAGGCGAGCGGTACAAGATCACCATCGGGTGCAAAGATGATCGCTGCATCAAGAAGCTCCGGCGGCAATTGACCGGAATCACCAGCCCACGCCGAGCCAAGACTACGAGCAAAAACTTGGGTTGCCATATCACCAGGGCGGGTGAATGCATAGACTGAACGTCCCTGCCATTTTGCAATCTGTGCAACGATATGTGCGGAAGCGCCAAATCCGTACAGCCCTAGTTTTTTACCAGACCCTGCGATAGCTAAAGAACGCCAACCTATCAAGCCCGCACAAAGTAATGGCGCAATTTCTGCATCACTACCGGTATCGCCAAGTCGAATCGCGAATCGTGCATCGACAGTGGTGTGTGTTGCAAATCCACCGTCGCGTGTGTATCCAGTAAAGACAGGAAGATCGCAGAGGTTCTCATGATCGGCAACACAATATGGACAAACGCCACAGGTATGGCCAAGCCACGGAATGCCAATACGCTCACCCAACGTAAATCCCTTCACACCGGCACCTATTTTATCGATTCTTCCGACAATTTCATGCCCGGGAATGATCGGTATTTTTGGGTTCGGCAACTCACCATCGACTACGTGCAGGTCAGTCCGGCAGACACCACAGGCACCAATTTTTATACGAATTTCACCTGAGCGAGGCTCAAGATCAGGTAACGTCGTCCATTCAAGAGGAGCGCCAATTTTTTTCAAGACCATTGCTTGCATCAGGTATTCCTTTGGACTATACCGCTACTTTCACTATGCTGATCATTAGGCTAAAGCAGCCGTCAGGATATTGAGAAGTATCATGAATACGACTTACGAAAAACCGCCCCAACTGAGTTGCAGCGACTAGTCGTACTAAACTACAGAGGTCGTCAGTACGCCTTGCTGGGACGATTTTGCGTAAGTCCTAATGAATTATCATCACATGACCTTAGTGGTTTGAGAACTCCAGCACAACGCGAGACGGTACGTCGCCATGTGCTAAGCGTTCAAACACTTTATTGATGGCCGTTAAAGGCTGCAATTCGATATCTGCCTTGACCTTGGCGTCGACTGCGAATGCCAGTGCCTCTGCCATGTCGAGGCGGTTGCCCACGAAGGATCCGCGGATAGTGATGCAATTGGCGACCACATCAAATAATGGTGTTGGAAACTCTCCCGGCGGCAAGCCTACTAATACGCAGGTACCAAACTTTCGCGTCATGCCGACGCCTTGCTTGAAGGCTGCCAGCGATGGTGCCGTAATTAATACGCTGTGTGCGCCGCCGTTTGTCGCTTTCTTTACGGCCTCGATCGCATCCTCAGACCTAGCGTTGACGACCGCATCCGCCCCAAGACGTTTGGCATGTGCCAGTTTGCCATCGTCAATGTCAACCGCACAGACATGTAAGCCCATTGCCTTTGCATACTGAACACCCAGATGTCCTAATCCGCCCACACCGGATATGACGATCCAATCACCTGGTTTGGCTTGCGTCTCCTTGATCCCCTTATAAGAGGTGATGCCTGCGCAAATAAGCGGAGCGGCATCACGTGATGCCAGACCTGCCGGTATATGTGCAACATAATTTGGGTCTGCAACAATGAATTCAGCAAATCCACCATTCTTCGTATAACCGCCAAATTGGGCATCGGGACATACCGGTTCGCGGGCCGCAAGGCAATATTCGCAATGTCCGCAAGCGGAGTAAAGCCAGGGTACGCCAACGCGATCCCCCTCCTTCACCGCAGTTACTCCGGCGCCAAGCGCAGTAACAATGCCGATACCTTCGTGCCCAGGAGTAAACGGCAGTGTCGGCTTGAGCGGCCAGTCGCCGTTGGCGGCATGCAGATCGGTATGACAAACGCCACAAGCCTCGGTTTTGACTAGAATCTGACCGGGGCCAGGTTGAGGAATATCCAATTCCTTGATCACCAATGGTTGACCAAAATGTTCGACAACAGCGGCTTGCATTTTTTGTGTCATGACTAGTTCCTTATTAGGTCACGCGGGGTAGCGTGGGTTCACGCATCATTTAACTGCTGGCAGGCCAAGACCCCGCACAGCTTCAATCATCTTTATCAGGACTTCTTGCGCATCGCCATAGACCATGTCGCAGTTCTCCCCATAAAACAGGGCATTGACGATACCGGCATAGCCTTTTCCCTTTCCACGTTTGACGACGAAGACTTTTTTTGCCTTGTCGGCGTTGAGGATGGGCATGCCAAATATCGGCGAGGATTTATCAGTACGCGCGGCGGGATTGACCACGTCATTGGCACCGATAACGAGTGCAATATCGGTAGTGGCAAACTGCTCGTTGATATCTTCGAGCTGGAAAATCATGTCATATGGCACACCCGCTTCGGCCAACAATACATCCATCTGACCGGGCATACGACCCGCAACCGGGTGTACCGCAAACTTCACGCTGACACCACCTGCCTGCAATAATTTGACAAATTCGTAGAGCTTTCCTTGTCCTTGGGCAACAGCCAAACCATAACCGGGAACGATGATCACCGAACTGGCGTAGCGCATAGCGATTCCCGCATCGCCAGCTTGTATTGGCTTGAGGCTTCCCGCAATGTTTCCCTGCTTATGTTTGGTCACTTCGCCAAAATTGCTAAAGACAATATTGGCGACAGAACGATTCATCGCTTTGGCCATGAGTAAGGTCAACAACATGCCTGCGGCACCAACAACCATACCGGCAATCATCAGGGCTGGATTTTGCAATACGAATCCTTCCAGTCCGACCGCCAAGCCAGTAAAAGCATTAAAAATCGAAATGACCACTGGCATATCAGCGCCGCCAATGGGCAGAGTCATGAAAATACCAAGCGCCAATGAGCAGACGAAGAATAGATAAATAGATGCCGGCAAACTCAACACAAGTAAGGACTGATCTTGCGTCGCCGCGACCAGATACACGCCAACTGCCAGAGTCGCTAACAGAAGCAAGCCGTTGAATATTTGCTGTCCTTTAAACCGAAGTGGTTTATGAATTACGCCATCCAACTTAGCCCAGGCAATCAACGAACCGGATAGCGAAACCGCGCCAATCAGTGCTCCGCCCAGAGTAACAACAAGCGCGGTAACGCCCACTGCCTTACCACCGAACAATTCAACTCCAGCAATAGCGCCTGCCGCGCCGCCGCCCATACCGTTGTATATCGCAACCATCTGCGGCATGGCAGTCATCGCCACAGAGCGCCCGCTCCACCAAGCGATTCCTCCGCCAATCACCAAGGCTAGAATAACCAGTCCGATGTTGGTCATCAGATGAGACTGCGCTGCCTGAGTAACACTAAATGCGTAAAAAAAACTCGCCAAGATCGCTACTGCCATGCCAATACCGGCAACAAAAATACCAGAAGGCGCTGTCACTGGCGATGACATGCGATGCAGTCCATATAAAAAAAGAAACGCAGCGGTCAGATCAGCAGCACCAATAAGTAATTGAGGAATCATGGGGATAATGGTCGTCATCATGATGGACTCATGTTTTCTTAGCGTGGTTAGATTTAACGCGACCCGACTTAGCCTGCGCAGGTCGGTGTTCGCTAGTTTTAAACATGGCGAGCATACGGTCAGTTACGGCATAGCCGCCCGCCGCATTACCAGCGCCAAGCAAAACCGCGAAGAATCCGATCACTTGCTCCTGCACGGTACTTGCGTTCAGGAGCGCGTAGATGCCGCCAACGACTACGATGCCATGTACAAAATTTGATCCTGACATCAAGGGCGTGTGCAAGATCGCAGGAACATTGCCGATGATGACCCATCCGGCAAAAGCCGCGAGCATGAACACATAGATAGCGACGAAGCCTGTAATACTGATTTGAAAGTCCATATTGGTGCCCTCGGTGGGTGTACTTTATGTTTGAGTTGATGCGTGCTTGGAATGTCTGGCTTTTGCTGGCTGCGTGGCAGAAATCGCTAGTTTCTGATTGTGGTCGTTTTCCTCCGCCTTATTCTGCCCAGCATGGGTGAGCACCGTCTTGGCGAGAATCTCATCGTCCCAGTTGATCTCAACGATGTTATCTTTCATGAATAAGGCAAGCAGGTTGTACTGATTTTTTGCATACAGTTCGCTCGCATCTTCGGCGAGTAACGACGGTACATTTAGAGGCGCCACAATGGTCACTTGTCCTATCTTTGTGGTTTCACCCGGCCGTGTGTCTTCGCAATTTCCGCCGCCCTCGGCGGATAGATCGATGATGACCGAGCCACGTTTCATACCCACAACTTGGGCATGATTAATTAGCTTGGGCGACGCTTTTCCGGGAATCGCCGCAGTCGTGATGATCAAATCGGCACTCTGAATATGTTTGGTAAGAACTTCTGCCACCTTGGTTTTTTCTTCAGCGCTCAACTCACGCGCATAACCGCCTTCGCCGCGTGCATCGATACCGGTATCAACAAATGTGGCGCCAAGCGACAATGCTTGTTCCTGTGTTTCAGGACGTACATCGTAGCCTTCGACTACCGCACCGAGTCGATGTGCGGTAGCAATCGCTTCAAGCCCGGCGACGCCCAGCCCCATTACCAATACATGAGCTGGCCCAATCGATCCAGCAGCAGTGGTAATTTTGGGTATTACACGACCAAGATGAGTTGCGCCAAGTTCTACCGCGTAATAACCAGCAAGCGCAGACTGGCTCGACAAGGCATCCATCGCTTGTGCCCGCGAAATACGCGGCACCCGCTCCATCGCAAAACAGGTGATTTTTTGTTCGAGTAAACACGTCAGTAATGCGGGTTCGTTATTCGCATAAATAAACGAAACAAGAATCGCACCTTCCTTCATCGCCTTTACGATTTCAATACCTGGTGGCTGCACAGAAAGCACAACGTCGGCATCTTTGACCAATGCGATACGATCGGGGATACAAACCACATTCTCGAACAAGCTATCTTCGATATTAATGGAAGCACCAGCACCAGATTCCATGTGCAGTTTCGCGCCGAGTTTGATCAATTTGGCGGCCACCGAGGGAATCAGCGCGACACGCCGTTCATGTACTTGGGTTTCTTTTAATACGGCAACGTTGACATACATCAGATTATCCAATTCCTTGGGTCAAACATGGGTCGGGCTATCGTCACTTACTTTTCTTCAGAGGAAATTTTTACTAGAAAACGCTTTATCTAGCGGGACAACTCGTTAGAATTTTTTCCAATGTGTAGAAGCTGTTGCGCGAATGTGTCGTTTGTAAGTGATAGAAGATTTGAGGGATTTTGCAATACGTCCGCGCGCAAGTATTAATGTCAAAACCTAGACCTTCATACTTGCAACTGGATTCTGCGATCGATCAAACAGGTGCAGCGTGATCCGCAATACGAACAAGTTTCTTATTGACGAACTCTTGAATTCCCATGTTGCCTAATTCGCGTCCGTAACCAGAATATTTGACCCCGCCGAACGGCAGTTCTGCATCTGACCAATCGAGGTTATTGATAAACATCATGCCCGTATCGACTTGGCTTGCCACACGCTTACCGCGAGCTATGTCTTTGGTGAATACAGACCCGCCCAGACCAAAGTCAGAATCATTAGCCAGTGCAATAGCAGCAGCTTCGTCCTTGACGCGATAAAAGGAAACCACCGGACCAAAAAATTCATCACGGAACGCTGGATTATCTGGTTTGATGTCCGTCAGGATCGTGACTTCCATAAAGGAGCCTGGACGGTCAAGACGCTTGCCACCCATCACAAGCTTGGCGCCATGTTTCACTGCGCTATCGACCTGCTGTAGTAATTGAACTAATGCCGCCTCGGTCGACAAAGGCCCGTGCGTCGTTGTTTCATCCATCGGATCACCGGGTTTTAATCCAGACAATGCCGACGAAAATTTCTCCAGAAATTCATCCGCAATAGAATCCATCACAATGAAACGTTTAGCTGCGCAACAGGTTTGTCCCCCGTTATACATTCGCCCCCAGACCGCCCATGGAATCGTTTTTTCCAGATCCGCATCATCCAGCACGATAAACGCATCGCTGCCACCGAGCTCCATAGACGTCTTCTTCAGGTTTTGTCCGGCACGAGCAGCAACCATCCGCCCTGCCGCGACGCTACCTGTTAATGCCACGCCTTTGATACGAGGATCGTCAATCACAATGTCAGACTGTTTATGCGTAATCAGCAGGTTCGTATAGGCACCTGTTGGCGCACCAGCGTCAATCCAAAGCTGTTCAAACGCGATAGCGCATTGCGGTACGCAGCCCGCATGTTTTACCACTAAGACATTACCAGCCATCAGTTGCGGACCAGCGACACGTGCAAGTTGGTAATAAGGGAAATTCCACGGTTCAACGCAAAACAGTACGCCAAATGGACTGCTCTCCATATGTGCCTCACCGACTTTGGGATTGAGCTTCACTGGCTTCAAAAAGTCTTCTGCATGATCCGCGTAATACGACAGGATGTCTGCGCTGAATTTCACTTCACCACGCGCTTCATCGATGCGTTTGCCCATCTCCAGCGTCGCCAGTTTTGCGAAATCGTCTACACGCGCGTGAAGTAATTTGGCCGCTTTTTTTACGATCGCAGCGCGCTCTTGATAACTGGTCTGCTTCCATGTCTGGAAACAGGATTCAGCACTATCCAATGAACTCTCAAGTTGGGTTTTACTTAAATGCTCAAATGTTTTGAGTGTCTTGCCGTCATTCGGATTGATACTTTGATAGGACATGATGGAAACCTCTTTCAATGGAATTTGTAAACGTTGCATTGCTCGCAGAATTGCGATGGACGGTCATTTACAAGGCCAATCTATTTTTTAATAATGCGCCTTGATGAGATTGGTCTCAGTTCGATAGCGCGCTTAGGAAAAAATATACGAAAGAAAGTCAGTTACGCGATTTCAGTAAAATCAGCATGCAGCGTCAACAGTGCCTCAACATTAAATCGTCGGGTGCAGCATGAGGAAAACGACCGGATATAAGCGGAGACCGGATAAGCCGGATATGAGCCTCGACCTAAGCGGACGGATCAAATTGGATCGCAAGTACTGCAGTTCAAGGTAAACGTAATGGCGCTTGATTAGAATCGCCTATTCTGCATCAAGAATAAAATCAGGCATTGCCCAATTGATTGATAGTTTGAGAAGGAAATTAATATACTCCCCTACTAATTTAAATAATCTCCCATAATGACCAATCATTACAATGACGTTTACAAATACTAGTGAGGAGTATTTTTTCGATCATTACTTAGTCAATTCTATTATTTAACATCCTGATCACTACGAGTTGAGGCGTTTATTGTCTTTGCTCCGCCATTTGACTGGCTATTCACCGGCTATTCATCCGAATTTAAGACATTGAGGTTTTTTTCTTCCCGCCAAAATACAACGCCATTGCAATGACGCCAGAAACCAACATCATCATTAAACTAATGGCATTAACTACCGGAGTTGCGCCCTCCTTCATTCGTCCGTACATTAAGACAGTGAGCGGTGCGTCGCTGCCAGCGAGCATGTAAGTCGTATTGAAGTTTTCAAAAGACAGTAAGAACGACATCAGTACAGCGCCCCAAATCGCTGGTTTTAAATAGGGCAGCGTAATGGTTAAAAAGATGGCGCGTTTGTTGGCGCCTAAGTTCATCGCGGCTTCTTCCAGACTCATATCAAGACGCTTTAGGCGGGCGCTGATCGTCAGTGTTGCGATCGCGACGATATAAGAGAATTGCCCTAAAGCGACCAGAAACAAACCGGGCCTTAAAAAATCGAGCTCCCATCCAAATACATCATCAGCAAACTGAGCGAGTTTGCTCATTAGCGACAAGATGGAAATTCCTAAAATGACGCCGGGAATAACCAGCGGGATCAACATCATCTGCGATAACAATTGCTGTCCACGGAATCGAAATCGCTCCAATAGAAACGCATTTCCGGTGCCCACAAGAACGCTAAAAAATGTCACGCCCAAAGCGACCTTACCGCTATTAATCAAACTATCTAGAATCTCTTGGTCAAAAAAGAGACCCGTTCGCTCACCGGCTCCGTTGGCGAAAAACCAGTCCCAGGTAAAACCTTTCCAAGGGGGAAAAGGGTAAGGAGCGTCATTAAACGAAAAGACCGCAACAATGGATAAAGGCAGGAACAGAAAAATGAAAAAATAAACCAGGTAACCGCTTCTGATGAATTGCGTGAAACGCGATTGTCGAATACTGGGGATCATGAACGCCTCATTACTTCATCAAATGATTGTCCGCTCAATTTCAGCCCCAACCAGACAAAACAGCTAGATAACCCCAATAGAATAAATGCCAGTGCAGCACCCTGCTCCCAATTAAAACGGGTAATGAACTGCGTATAAATCTGCTCAGTGAACCACATGGAGTTTTTGCCGCCCAACAGTACGGGTGTTAAATAATTACCCAAGGTCAGCATAAATACCATGATGCATCCGGCAGCAATACCAGGGGCGGCGTGCGGTATGAGTATTTGCCGCAAAATATTAAGACGGCTTCCGCCCAGATCGTAGGCGGCCTCCACCAGACTGCTGTCTAATGTTTCTAGTGCATTCACCAATGGAATCAACATAAAGAGTAAGGACGAGTAAACTAGGCCAAGCATCACAGTTCCATCGCTATACAAAAGATCAACAGGATGATCGGTCAGACCTAGCCAATACAGCAATTGGGGAATAACGCCGTTGCTGCGCAGAAGAATCATCCATCCAAGCGTTCTCACCATTTCGCTGACCCAAAATGGCAACACGACGACGGTCATCAAAAACAGTTTTGATCGTCCCGCAGCTATTTTTGCGATATACCAAGCAACAGGAAATGTCAGTATCAATGTAATGACGGTTGCAGATAATGACATCAGCGCAGTTCGCAGAAAGGTATGCCAGTACAAAGGCTCATCGATAAACGTCTGGTATTGTTTTAAGCTGAAATGATATTCCTGAGGGCCGGCGCGTGTCTGCAAAGACAGAAACAGCATTTCAAGGTGGGGAAATATAATCAACATCGACAACCAGATCACTGCTGGCGCCAATAGTATCCATAACAATATGGATGAATTGTTGGTTTTCATCATGAACTGTTTCAGTGTTTTCCGTGCGTGCTCAGATCGACAGAAAATGTATGTACATGCTCTGCATTAAAGCTCAAATAAACTTGCGCACCGGGTTGAAACACATTGCTCAAACCTGTGTGGGGCATCGCCACTTTGACTGACAATTTCGTGTTGATGATCTTGACCTCAACCGACGAGTTAGCACCGTCAAACAATATAGTACCGATGCTTCCTTCCAACTGATTGTCGCTCACAATATCGGTTGGCGGTCTCATTGACATAGCGATGTTTTCAGGACGAATAAATAATGCCGCAGAGGCGCCCGTGTTCATTTTTTGCACGTTCGCAGAGCGAATAAAGGTATTCTCCCCCACCTTTATTTCCAGAAATTTGTCGTTCGCATTGGCGACCTGACCAGACAGTTGGTTACTATTCCCCACGAAGCTGGCAACGAACGCGGTTTGCGGTCGATAATACAAATCTTGTGGAGATCCCAGCTGCTCAAACTTCCCTTTATTCATCACGCCGATGAAATCGGACATGACTAGCGCCTCGGACTGGTCATGAGTGATGTAGATAAATGTGGTACCTATTTCAGCTTGTAATTGCTTTAGCTCCAGCTTCATGTGTTCTCTGAGCTTTAAGTCAAGCGCGCCTAATGGCTCATCGAGTAATAGCAAGGTCGGATCGAGGATCAAAGAGCGCGCGATGGCAACTCGTTGTTTTTGGCCACCCGAGAGTTGATCGATGCGCTTGTCCGATGCATCAGGCAAGCCAACTCGACGCAACATATCGGCGACTTTTTGTTTGATCTCTGCGCGTTTGACCGAGCGCCGTTCCAATCCATAGGCGACGTTTTCCCCCACCGTCATCATCGGGAATAAGGCCAAGTGCTGAAAAATCATATTCACCGGACGAACATTCGGTGCGACCTGCAGCATACTTTTTCCATCAATCAGAATATCACCCTGATCTGGCTGAATAAATCCAGCAATCATGCGGAGCAAGGTGGTTTTTCCACATCCTGAGGGTCCTAAGATGGAACAGAAACTCCCTTTAGGAACTTCAAGAGAGACCTTATCAACTGCGGTAAATAACTGATTTTGATAGGTATATTGTTTAGTGACGTTAGAGATCGCTAAATCGATTTTTTTATTAGAAATATGACTCATTTACTCTTGCAAAAGTGAACTGCCAGGTTAGGAGAAGTACCGATTAGGAATGCTTAAAATAATCTTCTACAAACTCGCTTTAACACGATCAAGGATTTTTCCGTCGATTTCTTCTAGGCCTGCAGGAATAGCTGGATACCATTTGATATTTTTAAATGCTTCCGGAGAAAACGAATCATTCAATTGCGATTTCATCTTGGCATCCATCAAACTATCAGCCCCTTTTACCGCCGTAAAACTGCCTGAAATTTGCGCCATGCGTGCGGCAATTTCTGGACGAGTTACAAAATTAATCCACGCATAGGCAGCCTCATCATTTTTGCCTTTTGCCGGTATCGCATAGGCATCAATCCAGCCCAATGCCCCCGACTTTGGCGCAATGAATTTGAGCGCAGGTAATTCGCGATTCAATTTCCATCCACCGCTGTCCCACATTTGCGCTGCGACCAATTCACCGCTACGCAGATCGTTTAGTAGTTGATCTTTGCTTTCCCAAAAATATTTATAGTTCTTCTTGCACGCCATCATTTTTTCGCCTGCGGCCTGCATGATTTGCTCATATTGTTTAGGATTTCCGTATGCCTTAAATGGATCTTGTCCCATCGAGAAGGCAACCGCAATCAGGCTTGGGCGTTTCAGTCGCACTGCGACTTTCCCGCTATATTCTGGACGACACAAATCAAGATAGTCGACAATTTTTGCTTTGTCAGTTGCAACGACCAATCCATCTGTTCCCCAGAAGAACGGGACGCCATACGATTTGCCCTGGTAGGTCGTAACTTTTTTTGATGCTTCAAACATCTCAGGTAAGAAGCGGTCTGTTTTTATCTTGGTGAGGTCGAGCGGCTTATACATGCCGAATTCAGCGAGTGGTCCGATGATCCGGTCTTGACTCGGTTGCGCAAGATCAAATCCGGCGCCGCCCGTGGCGCGTAACTTCGAAATCATTTCCTCGTTATTAGAGATGGTGACTTCGACGACGATGCCAGTTTCTTTTGTAAATTGCTGAATAATTTCTTTTGGTGCGTAATCAGCCCAAGTCAGTAAGCGCAGCTTTTCTGCAGCGACACCAGTCTGAGAAATACTGATCGCGGTCGCAGCGAGGACAAACGATATTTTTCGGGCGGACAGTACATTGGCAAAATACATGGATGTTTCCCTTGATAGCGGCAAATAACCAAATATTTTTTCACACAGATATGACCTTTTGATGACCAAAAGACTTTTATTCATTTTGGAGTGACATTTTGTCTTCTTGCGCCATCAATGAATTTCAAGCTGATCAGATGGATAGCTAGTCAAACCCGCACATCCAGAGATGCTTAATTACTCGTGCCAGAGTGGAGTAATACGACGCCAGAGATGATAAGGAGTATGCCAATGATCTTTGGAATACTGACACCTTCATTAAATAAGAACACACCTAAAATAGATGTCGCTACCGTCCCTACTCCAGACCAGACGGCATAAGCGATGCCAATTTCCAATCGACGCATCACAACCGACAATCCCCAAAACGCGAGTCCATAGCCAACGACGACAATCGAGGACGGAATGATTTTAGTAAAACCATCGGACAAACGTAAATTAATTGTCGCGATGACTTCGCTCAAAATGGTCAACATGAGTAAGAGCCAGGGATTCAATATTTTTCCAATACAGTACAAATTCGTTCAATGCAGATGACAACAAGCAAGGGGCTTTGGCCCCATTGCAGTAAGAGATTAATCTAAACCCTATTTGGTTCCGTCAGGCGCGCGTTGTTCAAGACGCAGACCAACCGCGCTACGCGCCGGAAAACCCTTCCAATACGTGTGATCAGTTTTGAACGTGCCATTCGGCTCAACTGACCATTTACCATCTTTGGCGTTCTCCACTAGATTCAGGTAAGAGTCCATGCCGGATTCTTTTTTTAAATATTTTCCCAAAAATGCGGTGCTGAAATGCTGCGCAATATTATTCATCCGGGCGTTATCCCAAACGGCATCAATGTAATGTTCTGCTGGAATAAATTTAAGATTGGGTACTGGCGACCAGGTTTCTTTGGGTGCAGGTATGGGCGCACCAGCGTTATGATTGGCGTTTTCATAGGTAAGTAAATAGCGAGGCGCATTGACGCTTCCCTCAAAAAGATTTCTCACTCCTGGTGAATAGCCAGACACGTCATCCGCGCTACCAGCAACAAAAAATACCGGAATTTTGATCCCTGCCAATCCTGATGCATCCCAAAAACCAGCATTCCAACCCCAAGGTGCAAACACGATCGCTACTTTAATGCGGGGATCGATTGAAGCGATATAGTCGGCGTTACCTGATTGACGCACCGCTAAAGCACCGTTCGGTGTTCCCCAAGAAAAACCGACGCTCGCAGCCGTAACGCCAGCGCCAATCGTGTTCAACGCGCCATATCCTCCCATGGAATAACCGATCAATCCGGTCATATCCGCATTGATCATGCCTTTAAGCGAATCGGTTGAGTCACGATTGAGTTTTGCCATCGCATTGAGTACGAACAACTGATCCAGTGACCGGTTCAAGAGCGTGCTGCCAAATGCGCCCTGGTCACCGTAGGTACTATCAGCATGATCAATCGATGCAACGACATAACCTTTACTTGATAAATTTTCTGCTAAGTGACTGAGTAGGAAACGATTGCCCGGATAGCCATGCGACACAATCAAGAGAGGATAAGGACCGCCAGCCTGATCTGGTGCCGCATTGCGCACGGCTTTGCCATGCAAGCTCACTTCCGTTTTGCCATCACGAGTGATGACACGTAAGTCACCTGAGCTGGGTTGGTCTTTTTCAAGTTTGGCGGGATACCAGACTTCTACTGTCACTGGCCGATCGTAATACGGTGTCGGCAATCCTGGCTTGGCACGGACGATATCCAATTGGTGTGGATTGGTGAGATTCAACGTCTTCACCCCGATAGAAAACTTGCCGTACCGAGCAAGCTCTGGCGCATCAGAACGGATCGTATCGATATGATTATCTTCAGCACTGACATCCAATGCCAGGCACGACAACAACATAAATCCAACTAAGCCATATTTCAGCATATATACCTTTTAGACCTTTTGAAATGAAGTTCCGATATCTGCCTGACGGGCGTCAGAGCAAAGCAGTACAAGTTTGTTTGTAAGGATTGAAGAAGCAGATATTTTAGTATACTCCCCCATTATTTTAATAAATATGGATTATTGTCCAATTATTATATGGACGTATAAATAATACTCCCTATTTGCTCTATGATCGCATCTGGAACTTGTTTATATCTGACGGCTCAATTTTAGAGACTACTTTCGTTACTGCTTTACGTCAAAAAGCCACATCATTACCGCACATTACCAAGTAAATTTTAGCGGCGACAGTATTACATCCGGCGTTAATTTTTACTTCCTTTTTTACCCGATGTTTATGTCACTGAAATGACGAGATCACAAACCAACATCAAACTGTGGTGAAAAAGTTCATCCGTTTTGAATTGTAGCCAGTGTCATTTTTTCGTCATATCACCGCGCTACAGTGCGCTGCGTTGAGGTCAATTTAGTCCACTACTTCACGAACACCATTACACCAATTGAGATCAACTAGTTATCCACTGAAAGGATAGAACTGTGTCACACCATTCTCGGAATTTTCGTAATTTTCGATATACCCCTCTTTATCTGATTTTATTGCAAGCGTTTGCGAGCAACGCATTTGCCCAAGAAACGCAAAATGAGCCCATCAATGTGACGATTTTTGGTCAGGGTAAAACACGTCAAGTACAAGACATCACCAAAGATGATTTGATGAAGGTCTTGCCGGGAACGAGCCCGTTAAAGACGTTGGACAAATTGCCGGGCGTCTCATTCCAGTCTGCCGATCCGTTTGGCGCGTATGAATGGTCGACCCGTTTCAGCGTACGTGGATTCAATCAGAATCAAATGGGATTTACCTTAGACAATGTGCCATTGGGTGACATGAGCTACGGCAATAACAACGGCCTTCATATTAGCCGTGCGATTTCTTCTGAAAATATCGGTAGAGTGACGTTGTCTCAAGGTGCTGGTGCCGTAGGCACAGCATCAACTAGTAACTTAGGCGGCACGGTTCAATTCTTCTCGTCTGACCCGACGAACGATATGGGTTTTACTGCAGCGCAAACAGTTGGCAGTGACAGCACCTACCGCACCTTTGCACGTGTTGATACCGGTCTGTTATCTACTGGTACCAAAGCGTATTTTAGCGTTACACGTCAACGTGCAGACAAATGGAAAGGCGCGGGTCCGCAAGATCAGGATCAATTCAATTCAAAACTGGTTCATGTTTTTGGCGAGAATAAACTAACGGCTTTTTTTAATTATTCTGATCGTCGCGAGACTGACTATCAAGATATGTCCATAGAAATGGTTAAGCGTCTTGGCTATAATTGGGACAACTATCAACCTGATTGGCAACGAGCCGTCAACGCGGCAAAAGGGATCTTTACCGGCGGTGTAAATAGTCTGGACGATGCGTATTATCTGGGTAGCGGTCTGCGTAAAGATTATTTATTTGGTGCTACGATGGACAATAAGTTAGGTGATTCGACTTATTTAAAAACGACGGTTTACCATCATAGTAACGAGGGACAAGGCCATTGGTACACACCCTACACGCCTTCTACTAACGGTATCCCTATTTCGATTCGCACGACCGAATACTCGATTAGTCGCGATGGATTGATCTCTGATATCACTTGGGACGTCGGCCAACATTCAGTGAATGCTGGTTTTTGGGGCGAGCGTAGTCTGCATACTTTGACCAGAAATTTTTATAACGTCAGCGGACCGCAAGATACGAATTATTTCTTAAGTAATCCGACCAGCACTGGATTCAAACAAGACTTTACGACGACCACGACCCAGTTCTATGCGCAAGACACGGTCTCTTTAATGGCCGATCAATTAAAGCTGAACTTTGGTTTTAAAACACCGAAAGTCACGATTGATTCGACTAGTCTAATCGGTACACGTGCGGCAGGTCAAATTGTAGCGAAAAAGACGTTTTTACCGCAATTGGGCTTGAGCTACTCGCTGAATAAAAATGACGAGCTGTTCACTAGCTTGTCTCAAAATATGCGCGCTTACCAACCGGGCGTTAACGGTCCTTTCTCACAAACTCAAACTGCGTTTAATTTAAGCTCTGCAACGATTAAACCAGAGACTTCAACTACGCTTGATCTGGGTTATCGCTTTAAACGCGACAATCTGGTCGGCTCTGTCGCTGCTTATTACGCTAACTTTGATGACCGTCTGTTGCAGGTGGCAACTTGTGCAGGAATTGTCGGTTGCCCTAGCACCTTCGTCAACGTCGGTAAAGTTCAGACTAGCGGTGTAGAAGCTGCGGCGATGTGGACTTTGATGAAAGATTGGTCATGGTTTAACTCTCTGACGTACAACAATTCGCAATATAAATCTAACTATCTGGACAACGGAAAAGTCGTCAATATCGAAGGTAAGCAAGTCGTTGACTCACCAAAAGTGATGTTTAAGACAGAAGTCTCATATGAAAATCCAGTTTGGTTCACGCGACTGGGAGGTAAATTTACAGACAAGCGCTTCTATACCTACACCAATGATGCACAGGTTCCTTCTTACGTGATCATGAATTTGTCTGCGGGTTACAAACAAAAGAACTTTATGGGTCTGAAAGATTTCTCTATCCAAGTGAATGTGGAGAATTTATTGGACAAGCAATATTTCAGTACGATTGGCTCGAATGGATTTACTACCTCTGATCCAACCGGTACTTTCCAGACCTTGCTGACTGGTGCTCCACGTCAATTGTTTGTGACGATCAGCGGACGTCTGTAATTCTTTTTTATTGTTGAAATTAAAAATGGAGTGCCATTAAGCACTCCATTTTTTTATTCTTTACCAGCTGAATAATTAGAAGAAAAATGGAAGCTTAGCAACCTGCAACACATTTAGCGTCTTTATCAAACTCCATAGTTTTGCCACTTAAAGGAATGTAGGTTGGCACTTTTACCGCAGTTCTAAATTCCATGGTTTTGCTACCCTCGATTAATTTTCCGTCCTTAGTCGCTGCCTCATTTGCGTGTGATGCGATCACCGCATTCGGTTTCACCAGATCATTAATTACGTAGGCTGCCTCTTGTGGCCCGGTTGAAAACGTACCGCCAATATTCAACACTGCCAGCTTGGCTTTATAAAAGCGTCGCACAACGGCCTCCTGATCTGCAATGATGCCGGTATCGCCAGAGAGGTAGACAACTAAACCGTTCGAAAATGTCAGCACATAGCCGCCAGCCGGGCCGACATATGCGGTCAGACCGTTAGTCGACAGCGTTTCTGAAAGTGGCGCTGCCAGAAATTTAGAATCCAGTCCGTTGGAATGCGCCGCAGTCACACTGGCAATCTTAATACCACCGATTTTGCTCTGTCCACCAAACCGGACCAGCTGGACAAGATCGGTAGTCCCTCCTGCTTCTTTAATTCTGCGTGAGAAAAAACTGGCCATCTCACCGCCGACGAATAGTTTGGCCTTTTTGTTCAAGACTACCTCTTCCATCACCGACGAAGGAATACTTTTCACAGAAAAATCAGGCGCAGAGCATGATCCAGCATTCGCAGTCGCCTGATGGATGTCGCCGAGATGATCGCCATGTACATGACTCAGAAGAACACCATCAATTTTGCCAAGTCGCACATCGGTTCCACCTCGTACGGTCCGACCGGCGTCATAAAGAATGCGAGTGCCGTCGGGATCTTCAAAAATCAAGGCACGGTCAGCTGCACAAAACTCACCGTCGTGGCTACCTAAGGGCGTCACTTTCACCGTAGCTTCTGCTGCGACAGCAGGTACAGCGAGTCCCACATAACAAAATAAGGCGACTAACAAGCCAGAGGAAATTAACCTATTTACTCGTGCTGTAGTTTTCATTATCTTTCTCCAGATTCGACATTAAAATATGTTCAACATGATTTGGTGTTCGATTCCTGCCCTACTTGACCGAACAAACATAGTTTGTCGCCAAATTCATATCACCCTGCCCTGCATATTTTGGCCAGCTGGGATACTCGCACAAGGGCCGGGTACGGCCCGGTACGCCGGCACTGTCAGCGACTATTTGCGGTGATGGTGGTGTGTTGTGTTCAACCCAGTTCTCCAGTGTGGTTAATGAATCCCATGAGGCATTGAAGACACTACTGACAGCATGACCATAACCTGGAATTTCGTAATAACGCATGAAGCTATCGACCTTTGTTGTACCCATGACTTGTTTCACATGCTCATAGTATTGCTCGGTGGCTCTGGTGCTAACTAATGCGTCTGCCATCCCATGTGCCATCAATATTTTTCCGCCCCTAGCTCTAAATGCCGAGAGATCAAATTGAGTCACATCTTGAATTGTAGTTAGTGCGATCACGCGTGACTGGTAAGCGCCCGGATTTTGCGGATCGAATAGCAAGCTGTTAAAACTAGCGTCACGAGTGACGAAATACTTCACCCATTGATCCCAGAAGGTACTTCCGTAAGGTGGGCTTGTGCTGGCGGTCACTAGCGGCATAGGGTTGGCAGGTTGCTCGGTACCATAGGCTAAGGTCAGGACGGTCGGTTGTAGCGGACTTTTGTTAGGTATGCCGAAGTCTGTGCCCCAAGTATTAAAGCCAGGGTACTGTGTTTCGCCTGTTGCCAATCTGTAATTCAGTGTCAGCGGAGTATTGACAACATTAAATGCGGCGATCTGCGCATCCGATAAGCAAGTGTCGCCCGTATCAGCGCCTCCGACGCAACGCACGACCGCAGGATTAAACGTCACGTTACAAGCGGCGATATTGCTAATCAAGCCGTCAGCAACCCCGTCCAGATTATCGCAAGCTGCCATCGCAGCGTCATACAGCACTTTCCGTTTGACTCGATTGGAATAGGCGCCAGGCTTGGCGAGCTCTCGGGTGATACGCCCAAACTGCAAATCTAGACTCGCAGCATTCCAGGCGGGATACAGAACAATCGCACCATCAAAGTCTTTAGGCCAATTGGTTACGGCGATGAGTGCTTCTCGACCACCGGTAGATCCACCAGCAAAATACGTTTTTGCTGGTGCCACCCCGTATCGTTGTTGAATTAAGTAGGTTGCAACATCGTGCGTTTTTTTCAGTGCATCGCTGGAGAAATTCTTTAACGCCTCGTCATTGGCTCCAAACGTGCCATCACGACTTCCATTCGCATACGCTTGATGACCAGAGTCACTGCCATATGTTGCATAGCCACGTCCTAAGGGCAACAATTTATCTACTGGTCCCGCTGGCACATTACCGAGACCTGTAGCAATAGTGCCGTTATAGCCCCCACCACCAAACATCATGGCCTTGTTGTTCCAGGCCGTCGGCAGATTTAACTGAAATTTAATCTGTGGTGCAGTGGAATCCACCGGATTAATCGCGCCGATGACTTTACAATATTCGCCAACTGCCGTTGCACCGGAACCGGCTGCCGCAATCGTCATCACACTGGTGATCACGGCCCCCGTTGTTGGCAACGAGATCGATTTGGGTAAAACTGTCATCGCGCCCAATTCTGCGCAGCTGATCGGCTTGGCGATAACAACCGGAGCACCAGAATCTGATGCACGCGGTTGCATTTCTCCACAACCGGCGATGCCAGCACTAAGCAACATTAGCGAAACAAGTAATACCTTTCGATCAGGTCGCAATTTCATGTTCATGTCTCACTCCAATTAGATTTTTTTTAGGTTTATTTTTTAATTTATTTGCAGGTTATATTGCCTGTCAACTTGACTATCAAATTTTACTGCGTTGATTACGTTCTCATTGTTGAGAACGTAATCAAACCTACTTGATCAGCAGCTGTTGCTTGCTTTTATTACTATTTAATTTACTCTGTGTTTCCACACGTTTTACAACCTCATTGCTACCCAGCTTAAAAACGGCAACTGTTTTCGATAAATTGACCGCCTGCTCTTGCAGACTCTGTGCCGCCGCCGCCGCTTGCTCTACCAAGGCGGCATTTTGCTGCGTCATATCGTCCATATGGGTGATCGCACCGTTAACCTCTTCAATGCCGGTGCTTTGCTCTTGGCTAGCTGCGGTAATCTCGTTCATGATGTCAGCCACGCGTTGAATAGACGACACAATCTCTTGCATCGTTTTGCCAGCTTCATCCACCAGCGCACTTCCGACATCCACCTTATCCACCGAATCGCCAATCAACGCTTTGATTTCTTTTGCTGCACCGGCAGATCGTTGTGCCAGATTGCGCACCTCGGACGCGACTACCGCAAAGCCACGCCCCTGTTCACCGGCACGAGCCGCTTCAACCGCAGCATTCAGCGCCAGAATATTGGTTTGAAACGCAATGCCATCAATGACGCCAATAATATCGACAACCTTACGTGAGCTATCTTTAATAGAACCCATGGTCTCCACGACGCGCGCCACGACCTTACCACCAGAGGCAGCAACATCTGAGGCAGATACGGCAAGTTTATTTGCTTGATGGGCATTCTCGGCATTGATTTTGACTGTTGAGGTCAACTCTTCCATCGTGCTGGCGGTTTCTTCCAATGAGCCGGCCTGCGCTTCGGTACGCGAAGACAAATCGGCATTGCCAGCAGCAATCTCGCCTGATGCGCCTTTGACTGATTCACTGGCCGTCCGTATCTCGATTAAGACCGATTCGATCTTATCAACAAAACGGTTGAACGCATTTGAAATTTGCGCCAGTTCATCCCCTCCTTCGGTATCAAGACGGCGAGTCAAATCGCCATCACCCGAGGCTATCTCAGTCATTGCGTCGCGCACCAACGCCATTCGTTTGAGTGATTGGGACACCAAGACGGTCAACAGCAACACCGCTAATACGGTCAATACAATCGCTGTTACTGCAGAAGAAACCAGCAATGCGCTCAGTACCTGTGTCGCCTCGGACTTATCCAGCGCAATCGCCAGCAACCAATCGGTGCCCGCGATCTGCGTTACATATAATAGATCCTGACGACCGCCAAAACTGACTTCACTACTTCCTTTTGATGTATTGATTTCATCCAGACGTTTGACCGATAGTGAAGGATCCATGTCTGCCAAGGGTTTTAGCATCAAGTCCTGGTTAGGATGGGCGATGATATTGCCTTTAGTCTTATCAACCAAGAACGCAAAACTATTTGGCGTCGGCTTAATTGCCTTCACATTGCTGACAACCGAATCTAGCAATACGTCCGATGCCACGACGGCGGATACTTGACCTGGCGATCCGATTGCCTCGGCAAAAGTCACCAATAATTTAGCGGTGCTAGCGCTGGTATAAGGAGATGTCACAACAGGACCGTTGATCTGAGCGGCCTTGATGTACCACGGACGGGCAGTCGGATCGTAGTCTGCAGCGCGAGTCCGTTGCTCCGAAAAAGCATGATGTTTATCGGCATAGCCGATATAGGAAAGATCAAAACCACCAGCCTGTTGTGCGGCTTTCAAGGCAGGAATAGGATCGGGAGCATCGACTGCGAGCTTGATCGAGGAGACGACTGTTTTTTGTGACCTGACCCACTCTGCAATCGTTGTCGCATTATTCTGCGAGAGCTGAGCCATCTGACTATTCAACGACTCCAACATGCGCGACTTGGTAGTGAAGAAATTAGCCAGAACGATAGAAAACATCCCCAGCATCACGATAGAAACGCAAATAGCAATGAGCTTGTTACGCAGAGATAAAGAAGCCATTCAAATTCCCCTCAGAAATTGTAATAAATTAAATGATCGTTATGCACTCAGGATAACTTAATTCAGTCACTTATTCAGTTACTTAATATCCCTTGTATTGATGGTCATGATCAATTGGATATGGACAAAAGGGATTACATAAAATATTGTGAGTAAGATGAAATAACATTAAGTCTGAGTGATCTGAGTGACTTAGCTTGATTCAGAATAATTAAATTTGAGGAAAAAATGAACTTCACGCAATTGAGCGACCTCGTCTTGCACTTTGATCATTACCTCGGAGCCATTAGCGATCAATATGGCGCACTGGTATATGGCGTCATATTTGCCATCGTATTTTTAGAAATGGCGGTACTACCGTTATTTTTTCTTCCGGGAGACCCTTTACTCTTCATCAGCGGCACGTTTTGCGCTACCGGCACATTGCATGCTGGCGTACTGATACCACTATTATTTATCGCCGCTGTTACTGGCAGCACAATCAACTACTGGATCGGTCATGCGATCGGACAGAAAGTATTTGCCAAAAATTATAAATGGCTCAATCGTTCCGCGCTGCAAAAAACTCATACGTTTTATGAGAATCATGGCGGAGTTACCTTCATCATGTCGCCGTTCATTGCTGTGGTTCGTACCTTTGCACCGTTCATTGCCGGCGTTTCAAATATGACTTTTTCTAAATTTCAACTATTTAATATTGCAGGTGCTGCGATCTGGGTCATTTCGTTGGTGCTGGGTGGGTACTTTTTTGGCAATATCCCATTGATTCACAATCATCTTAACGCGATTGTTTTACTGGGCGTTGGTGCAGGAGTTGGTTCGCTGGTGATTGGCGGATTATGGAAGTTCATTAAAAACAACGGATCTGTCACTTAACTCTGTAAAAAATGAGCGATGCCAGTGATAGAAAATGGCAGCGACAGATTACGGATATCAGCATCGCTTTATGTCGATACCCAAATAAAAAGCCCGAATTGACTTCGGGCTTTTTATTTTTACTCACTTCAAAAATCAGATGTTAAAAATCAAATCCCAATTTTCTCTAACATACCACCAAGCTCACGTAAGACTGGTTCCAGCTTAGGATGTTGCGCTGCAAATTTTGCTGATAGTTCTTGCGATCTTTCGCTTAAGGCGGCAAAGACCGGATCGTCCGGGCTGTCATCTTTATCTAAAACATGATGAATATCATTACTGAGTTCTTTTAACAACGATCTCAGTTCGACATCTGCCGTATCCACTACTTGTGTGCCCTCTTGCCCGGCCGTTCCTGCACCTTCTTGCAAACCTTCGTGTAATTGCTTCAGCAAATCTTTCAGGTTTTGTTTGTCCATTTTTTGTTCTCCAGTCAATGATTCTTTATTCAGTGTAGTCCCGTCAGTTACGAAACACCAGCACCACTGCCTCTGCGGCGATGCCCTCTTCCCTGCCAAGGTAGCCAAGACGCTCGTTGGTTTTTGCTTTGATATTGACTTGGGCAATGCTGATTTGTAAGTCTGCGGCAATATTGGCAACCATACTGGGTATGTGAGGGGCCATTTTAGGTGCTTGAGCGATGATGGTCGCATCGAGATTGCCCACCTGATAGCCGGCCTTGCGCAAACGTGCAACCGCTTCACGCAAGAGCACGCGCGAATCCGCACCGGCAAATTGTTTGTCGGTATCTGGAAAATGGCGGCCAATATCTCCCAAAGCAGCTGACCCAAACAATGCATCCGTAATTGCATGCAGCAACACATCCGCGTCCGAATGCCCAAGTAAACCGGTTGTATGTGGAATATCGACACCGCCAATAATCAATTTACGCCCTGTTACTAAGGCATGGCAATCGTATCCCTGGCCGATTCTGAATGGCGGAAAGGCAGGTGTTTCAGCGGAAGCTTCAATTCTGTTCGATGGTTCAGTCATAGCATTCTCAAAATACAAAATATGTCAAATTATGGGGAGTATAGGCAGAAAATGGCATTGATGTCCATATATTACATGGACAATAAATAATACTACATCCCAGTATAAATATACGCTTTAAGAAGAAATCAGATAGGATTCAAGCAAAGTCAGATCACTCGGCAAGGTCACCTTCAGATTACAGGCATGTCCTTCTACCAGTATAGGAACCTGTCCGGTAGCTTCCATCGCGCTGGATTCGTCGGTTATTTCGACTGCGGCGTGGAAGCTTGCATCTAACGCAGCACTCAGCGCAGCATGCCGAAACATTTGCGGCGTTTGTGCCAGCCACAAACCGTCTCGGCTAATCGTCGTGACTTTGCCATTGGCCACACGTTTGACGGTATCGACCACCGGTAGCGCCAGTAAACCGCCGGTTGTATGGTTGCCGACTTGCTCAATCAACTTGCTGATCAGAGCCGGCGTCAACCCCGGACGTGCCGCGTCATGGACCAGTACCCAATCTTGTCCGCCGATTTTGCCATTGAGCTTGTTATGTGACTCTATAGCATCGAGTCCATTCCGCACGGTTTCACGCCGTGTCGCACCGCCACAGCGCAGGATGCTGACCTTATCCAGTCCGGCCAGCGCCTCTTCCACATAAACATCTTCCGCGCTGACCACTACATAGGTGTGGCTGATCGGCGGTGAAGCCAAAAATGCCTGCACCGTGTGACGCAAAATGGTTTGACCGGCGACGGTCAGGTACTGTTTAGGCACAGCGCCACCCATGCGGACGCCAATACCTGCGGCGGGGATTAGCGCAAAGTAAGTCACTGGAGCCGTTGGTGTTGTAATTTTCGGGACAGATGTCATCAAAGCAGGATGCTCCAAAAAAGCTGGTTCAGCTTCGTTTATAATTGAGACACATTTTAACCTCCAACATCTTGGTGGCAAAACGCATTTGCGGGCATGAACAGTAATAGTTTCAATATTAATCAATTGTTACCATGCTCCTATTTTATAGTGCGATACCCCCAGCCACACAGAATAGCCAACCAACTCCGCAATGTCATTTGATCTCGTTAAGTCGCTTCCGAAAGCGGGCAATCGCTTTGTACTTCCCACATTACATGGTTCCGCCGACGCTTATGCATTAGCGCAAGCGACAATTGCACTCAAAGCGCAGCAGCGCATGCTGAGCGTGGTGGTCGCCAATCCGGCAGATGCGCAACGTCTTCTGGATGAAATCCCCTGGTTTGTGCCGACGCTACGCTGCCATTTGCTGCCTGATTGGGAGACCTTGCCTTACGATGCGTTTTCGCCGCACCAGGATCTGGTGTCGGAACGATTATCGACCCTGCATGAAATCCAAATTGGTAATTGTGATGTCTTGCTGGTACCTGCTACCACAGCGCTGGTGCGGATGGCGCCTCCCTCGTTTTTAGCTGCTTATACGTTCTTCTTCAAACAGGGCGAAACCCTGAATGAAGCCAAGCTTAAAACGCAGTTAACGCTGGCAGGTTATACCCACGTATCGCAAGTGATGTCGCCGGGTGAATACTCAGTGCGCGGCGGTTTGATCGATTTGTTCCCTATGGGCTCGGTCCTGCCGTATCGACTCGATTTATTCGGTGACAGCATCGAAACCATCCGTACCTTTGATGCAGACACGCAGCGGTCTTTGTATCCGGTGCGTGAAGTGCGTTTATTGCCAGGGCGTGAATTTCCGATGGACGAAGCGGCTCGCACGGCGTTCCGTGGTCGCTGGCGTGAGACCTTTGAAGGCGACCCTTCGCGCTCCATGGTGTACAAAGATATCGGCAACGGTATTGCGTCTGCTGGGATTGAATATTATCTGCCGCTGTTTTTTGAAGAAAGTGCGACCTTATTCGACTATCTGCCAAAACATACGCACTTCACACTGATTGGTGAGATTGATGAAGCGATCCAGCGGTTTTGGGTAGATACCCGCTCACGTTATCAATTTCTCAAATCCGACCGAGAACGTCCAGTCTTGCCGCCAGAATCGATTTTCTTAAGTGACGAGAATTTTTTTACTGAGCTGAAGTCATTGTCGCGCTGGGTGATAACGACTGGTGACGCTGCGTCCAAGGCCAATTCAGAAATTTCTGGTCTGTTGCCCGATATTGCCGTTAATCGTCGCGCCGATGATCCGCTCACCAATTTGCGCTCTTTTTTGCTACAAACAGACAAACGCGTGATGATCTGCGCGGAAACCTTGGGCCGACGCGAGACGCTGCAACAATATTTCAATGAATACGATATCCGCCTGACGCTGTGTGAAGGCTATGATGACTTCATCACAGGCAGCGACAAACTCATGCTGGGCGTTGCGCCCTTGCATTCGGGCTTTATATTAGCCGATGGCGTTGCCTTCATCACTGAAGCCGAGTTATACGCCGGATCAGGCAAGCGCATTGGTCGCAAAAAGCAAGAAGCCGTCACTCAGGTCGAGCACATGGTGCGTGATTTGTCCGAACTCAAAATCGGTGATCCGGTGGTACACAGCAATCACGGTATCGGTCGCTACATGGGCTTGATCAGTATGGATCTGGGCGAAGGCGAAACCGAGTTTTTGCATCTGGAATACGCCAAAGATACTAAGCTTTATGTACCTGTATCTCAGTTGCATGTCATCTCCCGCTACTCCGGCGCTTCGCCCGATGATGCACCTTTGCATAGTCTGGGTTCTGGTCAATGGGAAAAAGCCAAGCGTAAAGCGGCGCAACAAATTCGCGATACTGCCGCAGAGTTATTAAACCTCTACGCACGCCGCGCTTTGCGCCAAGGCCATGCGTTCGAGTATTCACACAAAGATTACGAAGCCTTTGCCGACAGCTTTGGCTTTGAAGAAACCGTTGATCAGGCCGCTGCCATCACCGCCGTCATCGGCGATATGACGTCCGGCAAACCAATGGACAGACTGATTTGCGGCGACGTTGGTTTTGGTAAAACAGAAGTCGCTTTACGTGCCGCCTTTGTCGCGGTCATGGGCGGCAAACAAGTCGCCATCCTTGCGCCGACCACGCTATTAGCGGAACAGCATGCACAGACATTTGCCGATCGTTTTGCTAACTGGCCTGTAAAAATCGCCGAATTGTCGCGTTTCCGCTCCGGTAAAGAGATCGCTCTTGCAATTAAAGGCATGGGCGACGGCACTTTGGATATCGTGATTGGCACTCATAAATTACTGTCTAATGATGTCAAGTTTTCACGTCTGGGATTAGTGATTATTGACGAAGAACACCGCTTTGGTGTGCGTCAGAAAGAAGCACTTAAATCGTTACGCGCAGAAGTCGATGTATTGACACTGACTGCTACGCCAATTCCACGTACTTTAGGCATGGCACTGGAAGGCTTGCGTGATTTCTCCATCATCGCGACGGCACCGCAAAAACGACTAGCGATCAAAACCTTTGTGCGTAGCGAGAACGATTCTGTCATACGCGAGGCCTGCCTGCGCGAGCTAAAACGCGGCGGACAAGTGTATTTCCTGCACAATGAAGTCGATACCATACAAAACCGAAAATCCATGCTGGAAACGCTAATTCCAGAAGCACGCGTCGTTGTCGCTCACGGTCAAATGCATGAGCGCGATCTAGAAAAAGTCATGCGTGATTTTGTCGCCCAGCGCCATAACATTTTGCTCTGCACCACGATTATTGAGACTGGTATCGACGTTCCAACAGCGAACACCATCATCATGCACAGAGCGGATAAATTTGGTCTGGCACAGCTGCATCAACTGCGCGGACGTGTGGGCCGTTCACATCATCAAGCTTATGCTTACCTGCTGGTGAACGACGTACAAACCCTGACCAAACAAGCAGATCGCCGGCTGGAAGCGATTCAGCAGATGGAAGAACTGGGTAGCGGATTTTATCTGGCAATGCACGATTTAGAAATCCGCGGTGCGGGTGAAGTCTTAGGCGATAACCAGTCTGGCGAAATGCATGAGATCGGCTTTCAGCTTTACTCAGACATGCTCAATGAGGCCGTACGCTCGCTCAAAAATGGTAAAGAGCCAGATCTGGCAGCGCCACTATCTAGCACGACAGAAATCAATCTGCACATCCCTGCCCTATTGCCAAACGACTTCTGTGGTGATGTGAATGAGCGTCTCTCCATCTATAAGCGCCTTGCTAATTGCACCAAACAAGATGCCATCGACAATTTGCAAGAAGAGATGATCGATCGTTTTGGTAAATTACCAGAACCGGTCAAATCTTTGCTAGAAACGCACCGACTGCGTGTCGCGGCCAAACCTTTAGGTATCATCAAAATTGATGCACATACCGAAGCAGCCACTTTGCAATTCGAACCCAAACCGCCGATTGATGCGATGAAGATTATCGAGTTAGTACAAAAAAATAAGCATATTAAAATTAATGGTCAGGACAAATTGCGCATTACTGCCAATATGCCAGACTTGGCAGCACGGGTTGCACAAATCAAAGCAACCTTACGCGCATTGCATTAAGCTAAAAATATAAACCAAAATCCATCCATATCAATTCAGAATAAAAATGCATTTAACGATACAAGGCTTAAGGCAAATTTTAAAAAGTGATCTTGCGCTGATCAAGCATATCGCTAGCGTCACGCATGCAGAACGCATTCTTGCGATTGGAACGCATGCCGTCCGCCTCGACAATCTGCGCTGCGATAAAGAGCTTAACGTGCTGAAAGCGCAAATTGAAGCAGATTGTCTGGCAGCGCATCTTGATGTGACTTTTAGCGATGTATCTCGCACCTTAGCCGACTTTAAGCTGGTCGCGATGGATATGGATTCCACCCTGATTACGATTGAATGCATCGACGAAATCGCTGATATGCAAGGGCTAAAACCACAAGTCTCAGAAATAACCGAAGCTGCCATGCGTGGTGAAATTGAATTTCAAGAAAGCCTGACGCGTCGGGTTGCTCTATTAAAAGGTCTGGATGCAGGCGCGTTGCAAAAAGTCTATGAGGAGCGCTTACAGTTGTCGTCAGGCGCAGAAAAGATGCTGAAGACGGTACAGCAAGCAGGTTTAAAAACCTTGCTGGTCTCTGGTGGATTTACCTTCTTTACCGACCGCATGAAGACTCGTTTGAACCTGGACTATACCCATGCCAACGTGCTGGAAATTGATCAAGGCAAACTGACCGGTAAGGTCATAGGTGGCATCGTCGACGCAATAGAAAAACAAAATACAGTAGAACGTGTCGCCGCCGAAATGGGTATCACCACCGATCAAGTCATCGTCATGGGTGATGGTGCCAATGATTTGAAAATGATGAGTATCTCAGGCATGTCAGTTGCCTTTCGGGCAAAACCCGTTGTCAGAGCGCAAGCTGATGTAGCGCTTAACTTCGTAGGACTCGATGGCATGCTCAATGTACTGCATACTTTTCATTAGAACCAGAATCTAGTAGGCCAGTGATCTCGATCAGCCCGTCTTTCAGCCGGGTTTTTTTTGGATTTTTTTCGCTCTCGTCGACCAGAAAATAAAAATAGTACGGACGTACGATTTTTTAAGCTAAAATAGTTTTATAAATAGAACTGACTTAAAATCATTACAGCAAAGCGCAGTCAAGACGACTGTGCCGTCCCAAGGATAGGAGCACTACCTTAGCTAAAGTGACAGGCGTCAGTCCGCATAAAATAAAAACACTCAACTGCAGTGAAATAGGAGACAAGATGTTTGAAGAATTTATGGGCACAATGCCCGTCGCCGATCGTCAAAAATTTGATGTGGCTACATTGGCTGATTACATGCGCCAGCATGTTGAAGGCTTTGATGCAAAAGCTGCAGACGGAATGACCGTAGAGCAATTCAAAGGCGGTCAGTCGAACCCTACTTTCAAAATCACCGCCGGAAATCAACGCTACGTGATGCGCGCCAAACCTGGTCCGGTCGCTAAATTACTTCCCTCCGCACACGCAATTGAACGCGAGTTCAAGGTAATGAATGCCTTGAATAAGGCGGGTTTCCCCGCGGCTAAACAATATGCACTGTGTACTGATGAAGACGTCATCGGTCGCGCTTTTTATATCATGGAATTTGTCGATGGCCGCGTCCTATGGGATCAATCCTTGCCGGGTATGACGCCATCCCAACGAGCCGAGATTTATGATGAGATGAACCGCGTTATCTCGCAATTGCATACGATTGATTATGCCGCCATTGGTTTGTCAGACTATGGCCGCCCAGGCAATTATTTTGCGCGCCAGATTGATCGCTGGACCAAGCAATACAAAGCGTCAGAAACCGAAAAAATTGAGGCAATGGACAACCTGATTGCTTGGTTGCCAAATAACATTCCGCCTGGCGACGACACCAGCATCGTTCACGGCGATTATCGTCTGGATAATATGATGTTCCACAAAACTGAACCCCGTATTTTGGCGGTATTGGATTGGGAATTATCTACCCTCGGCCATCCGCTGGCAGACTTCTCTTATCACTGCATGAGTTGGCATGTTACCGCCGGACAGTTCCGGGGTACCAAAGGTCTGGATCATCAAGCGCTAGGTATTCCGAGCGAACAAGAATATATCGCGAAATATTGTGAACGAACTGGCAAAACAATACGTCAGGAAGATTTCAGCTTCTATCTCGCCTATAACATGTTCCGCATGGCAGGTATTTTGCAAGGCATTATGAAGCGCTATGTCGATGGCACAGCATCCAGCGCGCAAGCCAAAAAATCTGGTGAAGCCGCACGGCCAATGGCGGAATTAGGTTGGAGTTACGTC